>JBBAPK010000017.1:0-48608 GCA_040400875.1 Burkholderiaceae bacterium
ATTCGCGAGGGTGGCCGCACCGTGGGCGCAGGCGTGGTGGCGAAGATCATCGAGTAGAAATGCCTGACGACCGGCCTGGGCCTCCCGCGGCCTGTGCCGGCCATCGCGAATCAACGTGAATTACTGACTGGCGCAAGCCAATCGTCCGCTCTTTAAGGAATCGTCATGCAAAAGCAAAGAATCCGTATTCGCCTGAAGGCGTTTGACTACAAATTGATCGACCAGTCGGCCCTCGAAATAGTCGACACAGCCAAGAGAACTGGTGCGATCGTGAAGGGTCCAGTGCCTTTGCCAACGCGTATGCAACGTTTCGACATCTTGCGTTCGCCGCACGTGAATAAAACCTCACGAGATCAGTTCGAGATTCGTACACACCAGCGTCTCATGGACATCGTAGATCCGACCGACAAGACCGTCGATGCCTTGATGAAGCTTGATCTGCCAGCTGGTGTGGACGTCGAAATCAAGTTGCAGTGACTTAAAAAAATCAGCGTTTAGCTTGTGCGGCACTTCAAAGGTGCTACACTCAAAGACCAATTTGATGGTGTAACTTCGGTTTCATTTTCATAAATCAGCCCGGCCAATCGATGTCGGGCGTGTACAACAAAGGCCTCGTTTTGCGAGGCCGGAGAATCATCATGAGTCTAAGCAATCGCCTAGGATTGCTGGGTCGCAAGGTGGGCATGATGCGCATTTTCACGGACGACGGTGATGCCGTTCCAGTGACAGTGCTCGATGTGTCTAACAACCGTGTGACGCAGATCAAAACCGCAGAGACGGACGGCTACAGCGCGATCCAAGTCGCGTTCGGAGAGCGCAAAGCGTCTCGAGTAAACAAACCTGCCGCTGGTCACCTCGCCAAGGCTGGCGTAGAGGCCGGTCAAATTCTCAGAGAGTTCCGTGTCGAGGCTGACGTAGCCGCTGGCTACAAGCCGGGCTCAGAAGTCGTGGTGGCCGGTGTCTTTGCGGTGGGTCAAAAAGTCGATGTGCAGGGCACCTCCATCGGCAAGGGTTTCACTGGAACCATCAAGCGCCACAATTTCAAGTCGCAGCGCGCGTCCCACGGTAACAGCCGTTCGCACAACGTCCCGGGCTCGATCTCGATGGCTCAGGACCCTGGTCGCGTGTTTCCGGGCAAGAAAATGTGCGGCCATCGTGGCGATATGACCAAGACCACGCAGAACTTGGACATCGTCCGTATAGACGAGGCGCGGCAGCTGTTGCTTGTGCGCGGCGCTGTTCCGGGCTCAAAGAATGGACACATCGTCGTCAGCCCCGCCGTCAAGGTGAAAGCCAAGAAGGGGGGTAACTGATGCAACTCGAGCTTCTCAACGCCCAAGGTCAGGCCACGTCAAAGGTTGACGCACCGGACACTTTGTTCGGGCGTGATTACAACCAAGCATTGGTGCACCAAATTGTTGTTGCGTTTCAGGCGAACGCCCGTCAGGGGACGCGCGCTCAAATGGACCGTGCTGAGGTTAGTCACTCGACCAAGAAGCCTTGGAATCAAAAGGGCACCGGTCGGGCTCGCGCCGGTATGTCTTCTTCGCCTATATGGCGAGGCGGCGGTCGAATTTTCCCAAACAGGCCGGATGAAAATTTTACCCAGAAGGTGAACAAGAAGATGTACCGGGCCGGGATGGCGTCTATCTTTTCCCAGCTGGCTCGGGAGGGGCGAATTTCGGTTGTTGACTCTATCGGGGCCGACTCCCCGAAAACAAAGCTTTTTGCCGCCAAGCTCAAGGCTATGGGATTGGACTCGGTTCTGGTGATTTCTGAGCAGGTTGACGAAAACCTGTTGCTCGCGTCCAGGAATCTGATCAACGTGTTGGTGGTTGAACCACGTCATGCTGATCCGCTGTCTTTGATTCACTTCAAAAGGGTCTTGGTCACCAAGGCCGCGATTGAGCAACTCAAGGAGATGCTGGCATGACCGCAGCCAAGTTTGCAGAGGATCGACTGGCGCAGATTTTGGTGGCCCCAATCGTCAGCGAAAAGTCCACGATGATTTCAGACAAGCACAACCAGGTGCTGTTTCAGGTGTTACGTGACGCGACCAAGCCAGAGATAAAAGCTGCCGTCGAACTGATGTTCAAGGTTGAAGTTGAGTCGGTTCAGACTGTGCTTCAAAAAGGCAAGGTCAAACGCTTCGGTCGTTCAGTCGGTCGCCGTGATCATGTCAAGAAGGCGTATGTTTGCTTGCGGGCAGGACAGGAACTCAATATTTCTGGGGGGGGCGCGTAATGGCCGTCGTCAAAGTAAAGCCGACATCTCCTGGGCGTCGGGCTGTCGTGAAGGTGGTTCACTCCCATTTGCACAAAGGCAAGCCGGAAGCGTCCCTGCTTGAGGCTCAGTTCCAGCATGCGGGCAGAAATAACAATGGACACATCACGATCCGTCACAAAGGCGGCGGGCATAAGCACCACTACCGGGTGGTTGATTTCGTGCGTAATAAAGACGGGATCCCGGCCAAGGTAGAGCGAATTGAGTATGACCCAAATCGTACGGCGCACATTGCGCTGGTTTGCTATGCAGACGGCGAGCGGCGCTATGTGATCGCGCCGCGTGGCCTGGAAATCGGACAAACCTTGCTGAGCGGTGCTGAGGCACCCATCAAGGCAGGAAACACGTTGCCCATTCGAAATATTCCCGTCGGCTCAGTCATTCATTGCATCGAACTTCTTCCAGGCAAGGGTGCTCAGATTGCCCGTTCAGCCGGAACCGCATGTACCTTGCTCGCCCGGGAGGGTACGTACGCCCAGGTCCGTCTTCGTTCTGGTGAGGTGCGGCGGATCCACATTGACTGCCGCGCGACGATTGGCGAGGTCTCTAACGAAGAGCACAGCCTCCGTCAGTACGGCAAGGCAGGGGCGATTCGATGGAAGGGCATTCGCCCAACCGTTCGCGGGGTGGCTATGAATCCAGTTGATCACCCTCACGGTGGTGGCGAGGGCCGTACTGGAGAGGGGCAAGTACCTGTTTCCCCTTGGAACACGATGACCAAGGGTTACCGCACCCGCAACAACAAGCGCACACAAACGTTCATCGTTTCGCGTCGCAAGAAGTAAAGGGGCCGCAAGATGACCCGTTCGCTGAAAAAAGGCCCTTTCGTTGATCATCACCTGATGTCAAAAGTTGACAAAGCGGTAGCCATCAAGGACAAAAAGCCCATCAAGACCTGGTCGCGTCGTTCAACGATATTGCCGGATTTCATTGGGTTGACCATTGCAGTCCACAACGGTAAGCAGCACATACCTGTCTACGTTACCGACCAGATGGTGGGGCATAAGTTGGGTGAGTTCGCGCTGACCCGCACCTTCAAGGGGCATCCGGCCGACAAAAAGGCCGCGAGGAAATAAGGAACCGAGATGGAAACCCGTTCAATCGTTCGCGGCGTCAGGCTTTCTGCAGACAAGGGTCGGTTGGTTGCCGATTTGGTACGTGGCCGTCCCGTTGGTCAGGCCCTCAACATTTTGGCGTTCACGCCCAAGAAGGCCGCCGGCATCATTAAGAAGGCTCTGGAATCTGCTATCGCCAATGCAGAACACAACGATGGCGCTGACATCGATGAGTTGAAGATCAAAACGATCTTTGTTGAGCAAGGTGCCACGTTGAAGCGTTTTTCCGCCCGTGCCAAGGGGCGGGGAAATAGCATCAGCAAGCCGACTGCGCACATATACATCACCGTCGGCAACTGAGGCTCAAGGAAGATCATGGGACAAAAGATTCATCCGGTCGGCTTTAGGCTACCGGTCACAAGAAATTGGGCTTCACGTTGGTACGCGAATAATCAAAACTTCGCGACGATGCTCGCGGAAGACTTGAAAGTTCGCGAATATCTCAAAGTACGGTTGAAAAGTGCAGCAGTCTCGCGCGTGCTTATTGAGCGTCCTGCGAAGAACGCGCGCATCACGATCTTCTCCGCTCGGCCTGGTGTCGTTATTGGGAAAAAAGGCGAGGACATTGAAAGTTTGAAGGCCGAGTTGACCCGGCGACTCGGTGTGCCGGTCGCAGTCAACATTGAGGAGGTCCGTAAGCCCGAGATTGACGCACAGTTGATCGCTGACAGTATCACGCAGCAACTTGAAAAGCGAATCATGTTTCGCCGAGCCATGAAGCGCGCCATGCAGAACGCGATGCGTCTTGGTGCGCAAGGTATCAAGCTGATGTCGTCAGGCCGATTAAACGGAATTGAGATTGCTCGCTGTGAATGGTATCGGGAGGGGCGTGTGCCTCTCCACACTTTGAAGGCTGATATTGACTATGGCTTTTCTGAAGCCAAGACCACATATGGAATTATCGGCGTCAAGTGCTGGGTATATCGTGGTGATCGTTTGGGGCAAGGCGAGACCCCTGGTGTTGTAGCAAAGCCAGAGGGTGACGATGATCGACGTCCACGTCGCAACGCTCGCCCTGGAGCTCCTGCAGGTAAGGGGCGCCCCGGCGAGAATCCTGGTGCTGAGCGTGGACCGCGTGCAGCATTAAAACCGCACGAGGCAACCTCGACTGCAGTTGACGGCGGCGAGGCGAAACCTTCTGGCGTGAAGCGGGTTCGCAAGGCGGTTCCACCAACGCCCGGCGAAGTCAAAGGAGAATAACGATGCTGCAACCAGCTCGCAGAAAGTTCCGTAAGGAGCAAAAGGGACGTAATACTGGTGTTGCGACTCGGGGGGCCAAGGTATCTTTTGGTGATTTCGGATTGAAGGCGACCGAGCGCGGTCGATTGACCGCTCGCCAGATCGAGGCAGCGCGTCGCGCGATTTCTCGCCACGTTAAGCGTGGCGGCCGAATCTGGATCCGGATCTTTCCGGACAAGCCCATTTCGCAAAAGCCAGCCGAGGTTCGCATGGGCAACGGTAAAGGCAACCCTGAGTATTACGTGGCTGAGATTCAGCCCGGTAAGGTTCTTTACGAGATCAATGGTGTGCCTGAGGAGCTTGCCCGCGAAGCTTTCAGGCTAGCGTCGGCAAAGCTTCCGCTAAGCACCACATTCGTCGCGCGACAAGTCGGCGCTTGATGTCTACAGGAGAACTAAAAGTGAAAGCATCAGAACTCCGCGTAAAAGATGTGGTTGGCCTCAAGAAAGAGGTTAGCGAACTGCTGAAGTTGCACTTTGGTTTGCGTATGCAAAAGGCGACGCAGCAGCTGTCCAATCACACGCTGTTGGGCAACACGCGTCGAGATATAGCGCGAGCCAAGACAATCTTGGTGCAAAAGAAACGTGAAGTGAAAGAAGCGTCGAAATGAACCAAGCTCAAACTGTCACCAAAGAAAAGACGGTCCGGACGTTGGTTGGTAAGGTGGTCAGCGACAAGCGCAGCAAGACCATCACCGTTCTGATTGAGCGGCGTACCAAGCACGAGCTGTATGGAAAGATCGTTGCGAAGACCAGCAAGTACCACGCACATGACGAGTCCAACGAGTACAAGAACGGTGATTTGGTGGAGATATCCGAAAGCCGCCCGATCTCAAAGACAAAGGCCTGGGTGGTGACCAAGCTCGTTAAAAAAGCCAGAGAGGTCTGACAGTCAAGGGGTGTAACTTTTCGATTGAAATCGATGAGTTGTGCATTCGGCGGCACCAGAGACAAAATTTTAGTTTTCTTGCGTAAAGAGCGGTACACTCAAAAGCTTTCCTGTGCTGCCTTGGTCTGCCAAGCGGTGCTTCCAACCTAATCCACTTCGGGTGTCATGCCTGAAGTAACGGGACCAAGACTAGCTGAGTGGCGCTTGCTGACATAAGCGCCTGATCTGCACAAGTTGGGACAAAAAAATGATCCAAATGCAATCGCGGCTCGATGTCGCTGACAACACTGGCGCCAAGTCGGTGATGTGTATCAAAGTGCTCGGCGGCTCCAGAAGGCGTTACGCCGGAATCGGTGACGTGATCAAGGTCAGCATTAAAGAAGCTGCTCCTCGTGGGCGAGTCAAAAAGGGCGAGGTCTACAGTGCTGTGGTTGTTCGCACCGCAAAAGGTGTTCGTCGGCAAGACGGCTCCCTTGTGAAGTTTGATGGCAACGCTGCTGTGCTCTTGAACGCCAAATTGGAGCCAATTGGCACGCGAATTTTCGGGCCGGTCACTCGTGAGTTGCGCACTGAGCGCTTCATGAAGATTGTCTCGCTCGCTCCAGAAGTACTTTAAATAGCGAAAGGGGGTCAGGTAATGAACAAAATTCGCAAGGGTGACGAGGTCATTGTTCTGACCGGTCGCGATAAGGGGAAGCGAGGACTGGTTGCCTCAAGGATTGACGTTGATCGCCTCGAAGTTGTGGGTGTGAACCTCGTAAAAAAGCACGTCAAGCCCAATCCGATGAAGGGTGTAACTGGTGGGATCGTAGAAAAAACGATGCCAATCCATCAGTCAAATGTTGCGATCTTTAATGCTGCTGCTGGCCGTGGGGATCGCGTGGGAATCAAACTTTTGGCAGATGGCAAGAAGGTGCGAATCTTCAGGTCTACTGGTGAAGAAATTAAGGCTTAAAGGTCTGACATGGCACAACAACAATTGGCTCGTCTTCAGGTTATCTACCGAGATACCGTTGCTCCTGGGTTGATGGCCAAGTTTGGTTATCATTCTCCAATGGAGGTCCCACGCATCACCAAGATCACCCTTAACATGGGTGTCAGCGAGGCTGTATCGGATAAAAAGGTGATGGAGTACGCAGTTAGTGACATAACAAAAATCGCTGGGCAAAAGCCCGTGGTAACCAAGTCAAAGAAAGCAATTGCAGGATTCAAAATCCGCGATGGTGTACCTATTGGTTGTATGGTCACTTTGCGTGGCGTTCATATGTATGAGTTTTTAGATCGTTTTGTCACAGTAGCATTGCCACGCGTTCGGGACTTTCGTGGTATCTCTGGCCGCTCGTTTGATGGCCGCGGAAACTACAATATTGGCGTCAAAGAGCAGATCATTTTTCCTGAGGTCGATTACGACAAAGTGGACGCTCTTCGAGGGCTAAATATCAGCATCACGACCACCGCTAAAAGCGATGATGAGTGCAAGGCGCTGCTTGCAGCGTTTAAGTTTCCCTTTAAGAACTGAGGTTGGCTGTGGCGAAACTATCACTCATTCAGCGTGAACTCAAGCGTGAGCAACTTGCGGCTAAATATGCGAAAAAGTATGCGGAATTCAAGGGAATTGCGAATGACGCCAAGAAGACGGACGAAGAGCGATATGCCGCACGTCTTGAGTTGCAAAAGCTGCCGCGAAATTCCTACCCCACTCGTCAGCGAAATCGTTGCGCCTTGACCGGACGGCCTCGCGGTACCTTCCGGAAATTTGGCTTGGGCCGAAATAAGATTCGAGAATTGGCGTTCAAGGGTGATATCCCAGGCGTTATCAAGGCAAGCTGGTAATCTGCGAGCAGATCAGGAGAATATCGTATGAGTATGAGCGATCCAATCGCCGACATGTTGACTCGAATCCGTAATGCCCAAATGGTTGAGAAGCCTACGGTATCGATGCCATGCTCGAAGTTGAAAGTTGCTATTGCCCAGGTGTTAAAAGACGAGGGCTATGTCGATGGTTTCATGGTTTTAGCCGCTGACGGTAAGCCTCAGTTGCAGATTTCACTGAAGTACTACGCGGGCAAGCCAGTGATTGAGCATATCGAGCGTGTTAGTCGTCCTGGGCTTCGTGTCTACAAAGGGCGCCACGATATTCCAAATGTCAAAAATGGACTCGGCGTGGCGATTGTGACGACGCCCAAGGGCGTGATGACCGATCGTAAGGCTCGCCAAGTCGGTATCGGTGGTGAAGTTCTTTGCTACGTGGCCTAAGGGGAGATCACGATGTCAAGAGTCGGAAAAATGCCGCTGACCCTGCCTGCTGGGGTAAAGGTCGCAATTTCGCAGGAAGAAATTAAAGTCACAGGCACGCTTGGTGCTTTGGTGCGCCCAGCAAACCCTTTGGTAAAGATTCATGGTTCTGCAGATAAGCTTGAGTTTACGCCTGCTGATGGAAGTACCGCTGCAGATGCAATGTCCGGAACAATGCGCGCGCTTGTGTCCAACATGGTTAATGGCGTCAGCAAAGGGTTTGAAAAGAAATTGAACCTGGTGGGTGTTGGCTTCCGAGCCCAAGCGGCGGGAAGCAAATTAAACCTACAGATCGGTTTTTCTCATCCAGTCTCGAAGGAGATGCCGGTTGGCGTGAAGGTGGATTGTCCGACACAGACAGAAATCGTGATCAAGGGTTCTGATCGGCAGGTGGTGGGTCAAATCGCAGCTGAGGTGAGAGCAATTCGTCCTCCCGAGCCTTACAAAGGTAAGGGAATTCGCTATGCGAATGAGAAGATCACGATCAAAGAAACTAAGAAGAAGTAAAAGGTTAATTTCATGTTGAATAAAAAAGATCAGCGTGTTCGCCGCTCAAGACAAACCCGGGCTCGAATTGCTCGACAACTGGTGGTTCGCCTTTCTGTTTTCAGAACCAACTCACACATTTACGCGAGCGTCATTTCTGGTGATGGATCTCGCGTTCTGGCCAGCGCGTCCACGCTAGAGGCTGATATTCGAAAACAGCTTGGGGATGCAGCGAATGGTGGGAATGTCGGTGCAGCGTCTATCGTCGGAAAGCGAATTGCTGAAAAAGCCAAAGCGGCTGGAGTAGAGAAAGTTGCTTTTGATCGCGCCGGTTTTGCGTATCACGGGCGCGTCAAGGCCCTTGCCGAAGCTGCGCGTGATGCTGGTCTTCAGTTCTAAGCGGGGATCTTAAAAATGGCAAAGTTTCAGGCTCGAGCACAGACCGAGGGTAATGACGACGGTCTCAAAGAAAAAATGATCGCGGTGAACCGCGTGACTAAAGTTGTTAAGGGTGGTAGGACGCTCAGTTTTGCTGCACTGACCGTAGTTGGTGACGGAGACGGTCGAATTGGTATGGGCAAGGGCAAAGCAAAAGAGGTACCTGTGGCTGTTCAAAAGGCCATGGAGTCCGCTCGACGCAATATGGTCAAGATTTCATTGAGAAACGGCTCCATTCACCACAAGGTGGTTGGAGAACATGGCGCCTCGCACGTTTTGATGGCACCTGCTCCTTCGGGAACCGGAATTATCGCTGGTGGTCCCATGCGAGCAGTCTTTGAAGTCATGGGTGTTACCGACATTGTTTGCAAGAGTTTGGGATCCTCAAACCCCTACAACTTGGTACGGGCAACACTTGATGCCTTGAAGCATACAAGTACGCCTTCAGAGGTGGCGGCGAAACGTGGTTTGACGGTTGAAGAAATTTTCAATTGATCCCTTTCTGGAAAATCGATCATGAGTGAAAAGCCCACAGTAAAAATCAAGCTGGTTCGTAGTATTGCTGGCACGAGAGAGTCCCATCGCGCTACCGTGCGTGGTCTTGGTTTGCACAAGTTGAATAGCGAGTCGACCCTCGAAGATACTCCGTCGATTCGTGGAATGATCAACAAGATTTCTTACCTGCTCAAGGTACTTTGATTGCCATTTGAAAGTTAGCCATGGAACTCAATTCGATTAAGCCTGCCTCTGGTGCTAAACGTAACCGGAGGCGAGTTGGGAGAGGAATAGGATCGGGCCTGGGAAAAACCGCGGGTCGCGGACACAAGGGGCAAAAGTCTCGCGCAGGCGGCTATCACAAGGTTGGCTTTGAGGGCGGGCAAATGCCGCTTCAGCGTCGCTTGCCTAAGCGTGGGTTCAAGTCGACTACGTTAAAGTACAACGCCGAAATCACCTTGACGGATCTGGAGCGGATGGAAGCGTCCGAAGTTGACTTGCTGACGTTGAAGCAAGCTGGGGTCGTAAGAGAAATGTCTAAGTTTGTGAAGGTTGTCAAGACTGGGACGTTAACTCGCGCTGTCTCTCTCAAGGGAATCTCGGCAACTGCCGGTGCTCGGCAGTCTATCGAGTCCGTTGGTGGTTCGGTAGCCTGATCCTGATTTGATAATTTCAATCGGCTGATCATCAACGTGGCTACCAGTTCTGTACAGGCTGCGAAAGGATCGAAGTTCGGGGATCTTCGGCGCCGACTCATTTTCCTTTTGCTGGCTTTAATCGTTTACAGGGTTGGGTCACATGTTCCTGTGCCGGGTATAAATCCAGATCAACTGGCAGAACTGTTTAAAGGTCAACAAGGAAGCATATTAAGTCTCTTTAATATGTTTTCTGGTGGAGCCTTATCGCGATTCTCAGTATTTGCGCTCGGTATAATGCCATATATTTCCGCATCGATCATCATGCAACTGATGACCTACGTGGTTCCTTCGCTTGAGGCACTCAAGAAGGAGGGTGAATCCGGGCGCCGGAAGATCACTCAGTTTACGAGGTACGGTACGTTAGGGCTCGCGTTGTTTCAGTCCGCCGGAATCGCTGTGGCTCTTGAAGGATCCCAAGGGCTTGTCATCTCACCCGGTTTCGAGTTTCGGATCACCGCGGTGGTAAGCCTCGTTGCGGGGACAATGTTTTTGATGTGGTTAGGTGAGCAAATTACTGAGCGTGGCTTGGGTAACGGAATTTCTATACTGATTTTTTCGGGCATCGCTGCAGGCTTGCCTGGAGCCATAGGCGGCTTATTGGAACTTGTTCGAACTGGCGCAATGAGTTATGTTGCTTGCCTTTTCATCATTCTTGTTATGGTTTTGGTAACATTTTTTGTCGTATTCGTTGAGAGAGGCCAGCGGAAGATTTTGGTTAACTATGCAAAAAGGCAGGTGGGGAACAAGGTATATGGCGGACAATCTTCGCATCTTCCCCTGAAGTTAAATATGTCGGGGGTAATTCCTCCGATTTTTGCTTCTTCAATAATTCTTTTGCCTGCCACGGTGGTCAGTTGGTTCGCCACCGGTGACGGCCTAAGGTGGTTGAAGGACTTGGCTGATTTGCTTGCCCCAGGGCAGCCAATTTATGTTTTGTTGTATGCTGCGGCTATCGTTTTTTTCTGTTTCTTTTACACAGCGTTGGTTTTTAATAGTCGAGAGACCGCAGATAATTTGAAAAAGAGCGGGGCGTTTATTCCTGGTATCAGACCCGGAGATCAGACGTCGCGGCATATTGATCGTATTCTATCCAGGCTGACGTTGGCTGGAGCTATCTACATCACGAGCGTTTGTCTTCTGCCTGAGTTTTTGGTGCTTAAGTACAATGTTCCATTTTACTTTGGCGGAACCTCGCTGCTCATCATAGTGGTTGTGACGATGGATTTTTGGGCCCAGGTTCAAAGCTATGTTCAAAGCCAGCAGTACGAGTCATTGCTCAAGAAATCGAACTTCAGACCAAGCTGAGGTGTGTGGTGCTGAACAGTTGATTCAGTCGTATTTTTAATCGGATTGCATGTCGAAAGATGACGTTATTCAAATGCAGGGGGAGATTGTTGAAAATCTTCCAAATGCAACGTTTCGAGTAAAGCTCGAAAACGGTCATGTGGTTCTTGGGCATATCTCGGGGAAGATGCGGATGCACTACATCCGTATTCTACCTGGAGATAAGGTGACTGTTGAGTTGACGCCCTATGATCTGAGTAGGGCCAGAATTGTTTTTAGAGCGAAGTAGGTTGATTGTTAGTAGGTTTTTTTATGTTGTGGTTGCTGCCCAGTGGGCTTTGGAGATTTTGATGAAAGTTGCTGCGTCTGTGAAAAAGATGTGTCGGAACTGCAAGGTCATCCGTCGAAAAGGGGTGGTTCGTGTTATTTGTACCGATCCGCGACACAAGCAGCGGCAAGGTTGATTTTTGCGGTAAGTGAAGTTATTTAGAGGAAAATCATGGCCCGTATTGCTGGCATTAATATACCTCCACACAAGCATGCGGAGATCGGCCTGATGTCGATCTACGGCGTTGGAAGGACTACCGCACAGAAACTCTGTGTGAAGAGTGGCGTGCCCCTCGATCGAAAGATTAAGGACTTAACAGACACCGATCTCGAGCGTCTCAGAGATGAGATCGGGCGCCTGACAATCGAGGGTGATCTTCGCCGAGAAATGTCAATCAACATCAAACGGTTGATGGATTTAGGTTGTTATCGTGGGTTTCGTCACCGCCGCGGGCTTCCCGTTCGTGGGCAGCGAACTAAGACGAACGCTCGGACGCGCAAGGGCCCCCGCAAGTCGGGTGCGGTGGTGAAAAAGTAAGGCTCAGTACGCCTTTCGAAGGCGTGTGACCGCTCAGGTTGAGGAAAAAATCATATGGTTAAGGCAGCAAATACAGCCGCACAACGTGTGCGAAAAAAGGTCAGGAAAAACGTCGCGGATGGGATTGCCCACGTGCACGCTTCTTTCAATAACACCATTATTACGATCACTGACCGCCAAGGAGGTGCTTTGGCTTGGGCGTCTAGTGGTGGTCAGGGCTTCAAGGGATCGCGAAAGAGCACTCCATTTGCCGCACAGGTTGCCGCCGAAGTGGCAGGGAGAGCGGCGCAAGACCAAGGTATCAAAAATCTTGATGTCCGGATTAAGGGCCCAGGCCCAGGTCGTGAATCCTCGGTTCGTGCGCTCGCTTCTCTCGGGATTCGGATTAATCTGATTTCGGATGTGACGCCAGTTCCGCACAATGGATGTCGGCCACAGAAGCGTCGTCGAATTTAGTTTCTTGAGTTAGCAGTTTTATAAGTTGGTTTCAAGGCATTTTTTCGACGTTAAAGGCTAACGTTCGATAACTTGCAAAAGCCCCCGGTCTGAGCGAAAAAAATAAGATAAGCCAGACTAGCGCAAGGTAATAGGTTTGCGCTACCTAAACATCAAGGAGTTCATGTGGCACGCTATCTAGGTCCAAAAGCAAAACTGTCCCGGCGAGAAGGCACAGATCTTTTCCTCAAGAGCGCTCGGCGTCCTATCGGCGACAAAGCGAAGTTTGACAGTAAGCCGGGTCAGCACGGCAGGACTTCTGGAACCCGCACTTCAGACTTCGGGCTCCAGTTGCGTGAGAAGCAAAAGGTGAAGCGTATGTATGGCGTGCTCGAGCGCCAGTTTAGGCGCTATTTCGCTGAAGCTGAACGCCGTAAAGGTAACACAGGTGCGAATTTGTTGATGCTTCTTGAGTCTCGTCTTGACAATGTGGTTTACCGGATGGGATTTGGGTCTACCCGAGCAGAGGCAAGACAGTTGGTTTCTCACAAGTCTATTACTGTCAACGGAGCGGTCGTCAATATTGCTTCCTATATGGTTAAAGTGGGTGATGCGGTCTCGGTTCGCGAGAAGTCCAGAAATCAATTGCGCATTGCGGATTCCCTGAAGCTTGCCGAGTCGATCGGACTCCCCGCCTGGGTTCAGGTTGACAGTTCAAAGATGGAGGGATTGTTTAAAAAGACCCCTGATCGCGATGAGTTTGCCGCCGATGTCAAGGAAGCGTTGATTGTTGAGCTTTATTCGCGGTAGGCGTTTTCAGATATCTCCGGTCTGCCCTTTCCTCCAGTTTTTGGTAAGGGTTGGCTACTTTTGAGATTGGTGGTTGTGAAATTCACTTCACCGATGGATCCATCAGCCTTATCGGCGTAATGAGCCGAGGGTATTGAAAGAAAGACTCCATGCAGACTATTTTGCTAAAACCCAAGGCTATCCACGTCGAGCCTCTAGGTGTCAACCGTGCGAAGGTGACACTCGAACCTTTTGAACGAGGATATGGACACACTCTGGGCAACGCGTTGCGTCGCGTGTTGCTTTCGTCTATGGTTGGCTACGCGCCCACCGAGGTGACAATAGCTGGGGTTTTGCATGAGTATTCCGCTATCGATGGGGTACAAGAAGACGTGGTCCACATCATGCTTAACTTGAAGGGTGTTGTGTTTCGCCTTCACAGTCGCGATGAAGTCACCTTGGTTCTTCGCAAAGATGGCGAGGGTCCCGTGAAAGCCTCAGACATACAGGCTCCGCATGATGTTGAGATCGTGAACCCCGCCCACGTGATTGCGAACTTGTCACACGGTGGCAAGCTTGATATGCAGATCAAGGTTGAGAAAGGCCGCGGATATGTTCCAGGTACGATGCGCCGCTTTGGGGAAGAGTCCTCAAAGTCGATAGGCCGCATTGTTTTGGACGCGTCGTTCTCTCCGGTGTCGCGAGTGAGCTATGTGGTCGAAAGCGCTCGCGTTGAGCAGCGCACGGACTTGGATAAGTTGGTCATGGAGATCCAGACCAATGGGGCAATATCCCCAGAGGAGTCGATTCGAGCTTCGGCAAAGATCTTGGTGGAGCAGTTGGCGGTCTTTGCACAGCTTGAAAATAGCGAGATTCTCGCGTTTAATGAGCCTCAAAACCGAAACACCCAGTTCGATCCAATCTTGCTCAGGCCAGTTGATGAATTAGAGTTGACCGTTAGGTCTGCGAACTGCCTAAAAGCCGAGAACATCTATTACATCGGTGATTTGATTCAGCGTACAGAAACTGAGTTGTTGAAAACGCCCAACCTTGGCCGTAAGTCTTTGAATGAAATTAAGGAAGTGTTGGCTTCGAGGGGGTTGACGCTCGGTGCTCGGCTTGAAAACTGGCCCCCTCAAGGGCTTGATAAACGTTAATGTATTTGGGTGGTCGACTGACCATTCTGGTTTGGGTCTGTCTGAAGGGCAGAACCGGTGCACGTAGAAGTGCCTGATACGGCTTCTGCTTTAATATAAAGAAAGGATATGCACCATGCGTCATCGTCACGGTCTTCGTAAGTTAAATCGTACCTCTGAGCATAGGCTCGCCATGCTTCGCAACATGTGCAATTCGTTGTTGAGGCACGAGGCGATCAAGACGACGGTTCCAAAGGCGAAAGAGTTGCGCCGTGTGGTTGAACCGCTCATCACGCTCGCCAAAGAGCCGACCCTGGCGAATCGTCGTTTAGCGTTTGACCGCACTCGGGATCGAGAGATTGTTTCGAAGTTGTTCAACGAATTGGGCCCGCGATACAAGGCAAGGCCTGGTGGGTACACGCGAATCTTGAAAATGGGTTTTCGCGTTGGTGATAATGCCCCCATGGCATTCGTGGAGTTGGTGGATCGCGCCGAAGCCGATCGGCCATCTGGGGCTGAAACGGGAGATTAATTGCGTGGTGGTCGGGGTTTATTTGTTGCGCTTCCCCGGCTTGGGTCTTAAGTTTGGCATTAAAATCATTCATTCTGTCGCGGGGTGGAGCAGTCTGGTAGCTCGTTGGGCTCATAACCCAAAGGTCGTAGGTTCAAATCCTGCCCCCGCAACCACTTATTGGCATCATAGCCGGCTCATGCCGGCTTTGTTGTTTTTGGGCGGTGCTCGGCTGCGCGTTGCTCGACATTACAATTGTGGTTTCAGGTTTGGTTCTCAAAAAAAAACTTTCATTAGGATTCAACGTGTTTATATCTCAAGCCTTTGCCCAAGCTGCTCCCGCTCCAAGTGCTACGCCGGACATGTTCGGAAGCCTGACTTCGATGCTTCCGCTGATCTTGATGTTTGTGGTGCTTTACTTTGTCATGATCCGTCCGCAAATGAAGCGCCAAAAGGAGCACAAGTCGATGGTTGATTCGCTGGCAAAAGGTGACGAGGTCATCATCGCAGGCGGGCTGCTCGGAAAAGTATCCAAGATGGGCGAGACCTACCTGGGCGTTGAGGTCGCCAATGGTGTCGAAATTCAGGTTCAGCGCTCGTCGGTTGTTCTGGTGTTGCCCAAGGGCACCTTCAAGTGAGCGGCGCGGTTCGTTTCTGCGGCAGTCGGTTTCCACTGCCGATCACTTGGCATTGATTCAGTTCCTTGGATGGTCAGGCACGCGTCATGAATCGCTACCCCGTTTGGAAATACGCCCTGCTTTTGGTGGCGTTGCTGGTTGGATTGGTTTACACGCTGCCAAACCTTTTTGGTGAAGCGCCAGCGGTTCAGGTCAGCAGCGGCCGATCTACCGTCAAGGTGGACAGTACTGTTGCCACTCGAGTCAAAGAAGTGCTGATTGCCGCTGGATTGAAGGCGGACTTTGTCCAGTTTGAGGCTGGCTCTGTCAAAGCACGTTTCTCCGACACCGACGCCCAGATCAAGGCCAAGGATGCCATTTCAAAGGCGCTTGATCCGGATCCGACCGATCCCAGCTATATCGTCGCGCTCAACCTTTTGTCGCGTTCGCCGCACTGGCTGACGTCTTTGAATGCTCTTCCGATGTCGCTGGGGCTGGACCTGCGTGGAGGGGTTCATTTTTTGATGCAAGTCGACATGAAGTCGGCACTGACCAAAAAAGCGGAGTCCCTGGCCGGAGACGTGCGCCTCCTTTTGCGCGACAAGAACCTGCGCCACGCTGGCATCAGCAGGGACGGTCAGTCCTTGGCGGTGCGCTTCAAGGACCGCGACACGTCGTCTTCAGCTCGCAAGCTTCTCGAAAATGAACTCCCGGATCTGAATTGGTCTGAAACTGAAGAGGGCGGTGAAATCAAGCTTTCAGGCGCGCTCAAACCTGAGGCTGCACGGCGGGTGCAGGAGGCCGCGGTCAAGCAGAACATCACGACCCTGCACAACCGCGTCAACGAACTCGGCGTGTCAGAGCCGGTGATTCAGCAGCAAGGCGCCGATCGCGTGGTGGTCCAGTTGCCAGGCGTTCAAGACACGGCCAAGGCCAAAGACATCATCGGCCGCACGGCCACACTAGAAGTTCGCATGGTCGATGAAAGCCTTGAGGCATCAGCCGCTGTCAGCGGTAACGGGCCCGTTCCGTTGGGAAGTGAACGCTACATGGAGCGTGGCAGTCGGCCCCTGATCGTCAAACGACAAGTGGTTTTGACCGGAGAGAACCTCACCGATGCCAAAACGGGCTTTGACTCGCAGACGCAAGAGCCAACGGTCAACTTGACTTTGGATGCGAAGGGCGCGCGAATTTTCAAAGACGTGACCCGAGACAACATTGGCAAGCGCATGGCCATTCTCCTGTTTGAAAAAGGCAAGGGTGAAGTCGTAACTGCCCCGGTGATTCGGGCTGAGATCGGTGGTGGTCGGGTGCAGATTTCGGGCCGCATGAGCACCAATGAAGCGGCAGACACAGCCTTGCTTTTGCGTTCTGGTTCGTTGGCGGCGCCGATGGAGATCATTGAGGAGCGCACGATCGGCCCGAGTCTTGGTGCCGACAACATCGCCAAGGGCTTTAACAGTGTGCTCTACGGCTTTGCCGCAATTGCGCTGTTCATGTGTGTTTACTACGTTTTGTTCGGAGCGATCTCGACCCTTGCCCTTGGGTTCAACCTGCTGCTGCTGGTGGCGGTGTTGTCGATGTTGCAGGCCAGCTTGACGCTGCCGGGAATGGCGGCAATCGCGCTGACTCTGGGCATGGCGATCGATGCGAATGTGCTGATCAATGAGCGTGTGCGAGAGGAGCTGCGAAACGGCGCCGCGCCGCAGGCGGCCATTCACAACGGCTACGAGCGCGCTTTCACGACCATCCTGGACTCCAACGTGACAACGTTGATCGCCGGTTTGTCGCTGCTGGCTTTTGGTTCTGGCCCCGTTCGCGGTTTTGCGGTTGTTCATTGCCTCGGAATATTGACCTCAATGTTCTCTGCGGTGGTGTTTTCTCGCGGCTTGGTCAACCTTTGGTATGGGCGTCAAAAGAAACTCAAGGGCGTGTCGATCGGGCAAGTGTGGAAGCCCGTGGCCTGAGAAGGTCTGTGGGGCTGAGACCGGCCCCTCGCATCGCAGTCTGACGTCGCCAAACTAGGAACACACATGGAATTTTTCAGAATCCGGCGCGATATCCCGTTCATGCGGAATGCGCTGGTACTCAATGCCATATCAGCGTTGACTTTCTTCGCGGCGGTGTTTTTCATTGCGACACGCGGGCTGCACTTTTCCATCGAATTCACAGGCGGGACGGTGATCGAGGTGGCCTACGCACAGCCAGCCGATATCAACCGCGTGCGCGCTACCGTGGAGTCACTCGGTTTTGGCGAGGTGCAAGTCCAGAATTTCGGCACTTCACGTGATGTTTTGATCCGCCTGCCGGTGCGTGGGGATGTCAAACAGGCAGAGGTTGTTGCCGGTGTCTTCAGCGAGCTTTGCAAGGCCGAGGGCAGCAAGGTGAGCACGCAGCAGGTCAAGTCTGAAAAGGGCGCTGAAACCAGCGCTCAGGTGTGCGGGGACGTTGGTGAAGAACGCGTTCGGCTGCAGCGCAGCGAGTTTGTCGGGCCCTCGGTGGGCTCAGAACTGGCGCGCGACGGAGCATTGGCTCTTGCCGTGACCATCGTCGGCATCATGATTTATCTGGCGCTGCGTTTTGAGTGGAAGTTCTCGGTAGCCGGCATCATTGCCAACCTGCACGATGTGATCATCATCGTGGGCTTTTTCGCCTTCTTTCAGTGGGAGTTTTCGCTGTCGGTGCTGGCGGCCGTACTGGCGGTCCTTGGCTATTCGGTCAACGAGTCGGTGGTTATCTTCGACCGTATTCGCGAAGCCTTCCGAAAGTACAGAAAGCTGACAGCGGTGGAGGTGATTGACCACGCCATCACGAGCACCATCAGCCGCACCATCATCACCCATGGCTGCACGCTGATGATGGTCATTTCGATGCTGATTTTTGGTGGCCCGACGCTGCACTACTTTGCTGTTGCGTTAACCATCGGCATTTTGTTTGGCATCTACTCATCCGTTTTCGTGGCGGCGGCAATCGCGATGTGGTTGGGTGTCAAGCGCGAAGACCTCGTCAAGACTTCCGGCAAGGATCTGGACCCTGACGATCCGAACGCTGGGGCGGTCGTCTAGGTCTGCCGGTTTGGCAAATGCTCAGCCATGGCTTCTGACGCACTCAAGCAAGCTCCGGCGAAGCAATCTCGCAGGCTGTTCGCCGACAGACTCATCAATGGGTTGCCGGGCTTTGTGGCTCAACTCGAGTCGGGCGTGCGTCGACTCGCAAATCAAGTGGCCTTGCCCGCCATCATGTTGCGCCGGCGAGAGGCCCTCGATGGATTGAGTGTGGCCTCAGGCCTGTGGTTGGAGTCGATGCTTTCGGTGGCGAAAGCAGCCTACGCTGATGGTTTGATGTCCGCTTCTATGCCTGCGGCATTGCCGTCCGCCGGGCGCCTCAAGTTCAGCCTTGTCGACAACGAAACCATTGAAGCGGAGATCCTCAGTTCGCGGCTGAGTCTGGCGATCAAAGAAAAAGCGAGCTGGGAGTTTGGCGACCTGCGCTCGCGGATGATTTTTCTTGACGGGTGTGAAGAGCTCGAATCCAACGAAATCCTTCGGCCAGAAGTGTTGGCGCATCTGGCAGTGAAATCTTGGCGCGCTGCCGGTCTCGGCCATGACGTCTGGCGAACCGCCCAAAGCGTGCTGCACGAGGAGTTTTCTCTTGTCGTGTGCGAGGCGTACCACGAGGTCAACCGGCAACTGATTCAGCAAGGCGTGCTGCCGGAGATCGATCTTCGCCCCTTCATTCGCCGTGCCCATGACCCCGTTTCCGGCGTCTCGCAGGCGGCTTCCTTGTCCCCGTCCATGGGTGGCACGGCGTTGATGCCGCAGTCAGGGTTTCTGACAGAACCCCGGGGCAACGCATTCGCTGATGGGCGACCGATGTCAGGAGCTGGCGGTACTTTTCACGAAGACGCCAACCACGCCGAGGCCGTGCTTGCGCGCTTGAATCGACTGATGGGCAGGGCCCCCGAAGGTCTGCTTCGTCCCGTGCAGTCACTCGAGGCTTCACCGAATCTGGGCTCAGCGATCTCCGCCGTCCAAAAGGATGTGGCCGAGCACCTGTCCTGCGCCGACCCAGCTGCCGACGCGATGAGCCCGCAGGGGCTGTCGACCATGCTGGCTGGTTTGCGTCAGCACAGGCAAACGCTCAAGGCGGCGGCCACAACGAACGACGAGCGGGCCACGATCGAGGTGGTCGCCTTGCTGTTTCAAAGCATCCTGACCGAAGACCGCATTCCGAGTGCCGTGCGGGTGTGGTTTGCACGTTTGCAGATGCCGGTATTGCGCGTGGCAATCGCCGAGCCCGATTTTTTTGCGACCAGCGATCACCCGGCCAAGAGACTCATCGACTCCATGGGCGCGTGCGTGATGGGCTTTGACGCCAAGAACATGCAACTCACCGGAGCCGCCATCGAGCGAGAAATCAAACGGGTGGTGCAGATCGTGGAAGCCTATCCCGACACCGGCAGCCGGGTTTTTCAGATGGTCCTGTCTGAATTCAGCCGTTTCCTTGACAACTATTTCAAGAGCGAGAACGAAGCGTCGCAGGTGGGTGTGTCGCTGGCTGAGCAAGTCGAACAGCGGGAGACGCTGGCCATCCAGTTCACCATCGAGTTGCGCAAGATGCTCAACGAGGTGCCTGTGCACGAGGGGGTGCGCGACTTCCTGTTCAGGATCTGGGCTGATGTGCTGGCCATGACTTCAGTGAAATCCGGGCTGCACGGGGAAGACATCAAGGTCATGAAGCGGGCAGCTTCAGACTTGATCTGGTCGGCAAGCGCCAAGGTTTCTCAGGAAGAGCGCGCCGAGGTGATTCGTCGCCTGCCGCCGCTGCTAAGGCTCTTGCGACAAGGCATGAGCGCGGCCGGTCTGAGTGCGACGGTGCAGGACGGCCACATTCAAAGTCTCAACCAGTCGCTGGCCAGTGCGTTCACGGCTCGAACGGCAGTCATTTCCAAGGACCGCCTCGATCAATTGCTGGCGCGCCTGGAGACACTGGAAGAGCTCTTGCCCGACGCTGACGATCTGGAGATCGATGAGTCGCTGGTGTTTGATCTGTCACTGCACGAAACCAGTGACTTTGAGGTGGTGACCTCCGGGGGCTTGGAGGCCAGTCCGGAGATGTTTGTCTGGGCCAGCGAATTTCAGGTCGGCAGTTGGTTCAGTCTTGACTACCGCAATCGCAAGGATTCGGTCCAGCTGGCGTGGCACGGGATGCGCCGCCAGTTGATCCTGTTCGTGTCGCCGCCGGGACGCTGCATCTTGTTTCAGCAACATCGTTTGGCTGCCTTCTTGCAGGCCGGCTTGCTGGTGCCTGTCGAGGAGGAGCCGCTCACGACACGGGCCACTCGCAGTGCACTGGCCCAAATCGAAGCCAATCCAGGCTGCCTGATCGAGTAGACAGCCGTTCGCAGATCAGTGGATCAGGCGATCTTCCTCATCAACGAAAAGCTCATCCAGGATCAAGGCGTCGGGTTCCTCGCCCAAGCTCCAGAACACCATCAAGACGATGATCTTCAGGTCTTCCAGATCGATCGGGCTGCCGGAGATGGCGCTGGCCCGGTCAATCACCATTTCGCGCATCGGCGGGGGCAGTACACCTGCGGATTCGAGGAAGCTGATGAAGCCGATGGAGCCTTCGCCAAAGTGATCCTGCTCGGCAGGTGAGTAAACCCTCAGGCTCAACTCACCTTGCTCACCCACATAGGACTCAGCCGCGCTTGCAAGGCCTTCCAGCCAGAACAAGGCCTCTTGAATCTCATCTGACTCGAACCCTACTGACGTGAGTTTTCGTGTCAGTCTGACTTGGTCAGGACAGGCATCCGGACGCCAGTAGTTCTCGTACAGGTACACAAGCACATCGAACATGAAAACACTATACCCGAGGAGTTTGCCCGCGAAAGCCGCCTGCAGCGCCCTTTTTCAGACCACCGCAATTTGTTGAAAAAGTTGACCAGGCCGCCTTACCACCTGCCCCTCCAGTTCGAGGGCTAGCAGCTTGATGTTGATCTCTTGCGTCGACCATCCGGTGCGTGCGACCAGCGCATCCATCGACACCAACTCGTGCCCCATGGCCTCAAGTAAAGGGTCTTTCAGGGGGCTGTGCACGGTGGCTTCCGGCGCGGCGAGCCTTGGCGTCGTCAGGGGTTGAAGTTCTTCCAGAATTTCCTGTGCGGTTTCGACCAGCTTGGCACCTTGCTTGATCAGCAGGTGGCATCCGCGCGACTGCGGCGAGTGAATCGATCCGGGTATCGCGAACACATCGCGACCCGCCTCAGTGGCCAGACGTGCGGTGATCAACGACCCCGACTGCAGCGCTGCCTCGACCACCAGCGTGCCTTTCGTGGCGCCCGCGATGATCCGGTTTCGCAAGGGGAAATGAGCGGCCAATGCAGGTGTGCCCAGCGCGAACTCGCTCAGCAACAGGCCCTGTGAGGCAATGCGATGCGCGAGTTCCAGATGCCGCTTGGGATACACCCGGTCAAGCCCCGTGCCAACCACCGCAATCGTGGGGGATCCACAGTCCAGCGCCCCTTCGTGGGCTGCAGCATCGATACCCAGCGCCAGCCCTGACACCACCACCCAACCAGCCTGTGCGAGGCTCTTCGCAAACTGGCGTGCGGTTTGCTCGCCCTGCGGCGTGGGATTGCGGCTGCCGACGATGGCGATCGCCTGGTCTTGCTCGAGCAACTCCAGGCAGCCCTGGGCGTAAAGCACCAGCGGCGGATCGCAAGTGTCGAGCAATGGGCGTGGATAGCGCGGATCACCGAGCGGGATGAACGCCCTTGCCGCGTCTTTTCCGTCTTGCAGCCAGGCGACAGTCAGGTCGATCAGCGAGTCCAGCCCAGCCGGTGTGGCGCACAGTGCTTGGGCCAGCTTGGGCCCCACCACTTCGCTGCGCGCTGCTACCGACGCGCTTATCGCCGCTTGAGGCGAGCCGAACGCCGCCAGAAGCCGGCGCGCCGAGTCGCGTCCCACGCCTGGGGTTTCGAGCAACCTCAACCAGGCCGCCACTTCCAGACGGTCGATCACGTCACGAGCCCTCAGGTGGCTTCACGGCTTGGTGAAGCGATCGCCCACGTTGACCGGCTCTTTGACCGACAGGATCAACGCATATGACATTCGGGAGAAGACCTGGAAGACAAACAATTCGCCATGCCGCTCATCAGGCAGCTTCATCAAGGGCTTGTGCTCGTCGGTCGGGTCGACGGCGACGCGGCCATCGTGCCAAAGGGCCAGCACGTGGCCGCGCTCAAGCCCGTCACCTGCGCCCCGATTCAGCACCACGATCTGATTTTGGCCACCGGTGATGGCATCGCCGTACATCGACACGATCTGCCCTGAAATATCGCCTTCCGGAGCGTGCGGCAAGTAGTTCTGGTAGTCCCGCGCTTTCACGGGGGCCAGCCGATCACCGATCATGCCTTCCAGACGAACGCTGGTCACGATGAAGGTGTCCGGGACCACTTCAGGCTTGCCCTTGGGCGATATGTGCTCGCCGCCTTTTTGCACCAGTTCGGCTGTTCCCACATAGGCCGCCTCGTACCCGAGCAGTTCGCGCGTGGTCGGGTCCTTCAGTGGCTTGGCATTTCGAAACATGCGAAAAACCGTGTTCGGGCTGTTGACACCCAGCACATAGGCCGTCTCGCCCCGCGACAACATCACACGCCCTTCCTTGGCGGCGACGATGCGTGGGGCGTCCTTGAGGAAGTCGCCGTCAAAGATCACGGCTTCATTGAGGAAAGGGTCGATGAGATGGAATGGAATCGACGCGATGGCCGCACTGGCGAGCTTCGAAGAGCGCACCTCGGGCGATAGCTTGACCGTGCCGCCACCGACCGCGCTGCCCATGCGCAAACGCGCGCGGCCATCGGACTTGTCCAGATACAGGATTTGGCCGGGATAGATCAAGTGAGGGTTGCGAATTTGCTCGAGGTTCATTCCCCACAACTCGGGCCAGCGCCAAGGGCGCGTCAGAAACAGGCCCGAGACCCCCCACAGCGTGTCGCCTGACTTGACGGTGTAGGAGTCCGGTGCGTTGGCCGAGAGCTCTGACAAGGGCAAGCCGGCTTCGGCGACTTTCTGTGCGGCGCTGCGTTGCTGCTCGGTGAGCTCAAACGCGAACGCTGAGCCCGACGCAGCCACCGCAGCGCAGGCGATCAGCAAGGGGATGGCCAGCGCAGCGAATGACAGTTGGCCAAGATGGAGACGAGGAGCAAAACGCATCATGCAGTGAATCTCCCAACGGGCCGGCAAGAGCGCCGCGCCATGGTTTGGCCTGAGCAGGGGTAACGAATGCTCACACCTCGGTATCGGCCTGAGCGATTGGAAATTCAGCGAAAATCTCCAAGTGATTCGGAGAATTTTGCCCCGAACCTCTGGCTCGGCATCAAATCCGCAGCCCGATTGTCTTTCGCTCGTGATGGCTCATCGGCCGCTGATGCACATCACGAGCCCAGATGAAGCCGCCGCGACTGCCACCATGACCAAGCTGACGATTCTTTGCTACCCCGACCCCAGGCTGACAACCGTCGCCAAGCCGGTGGCCCAGTTCGACGATCGCATCGCCGCTTTGATCGACGACATGATCGAGACCATGTACGCCTGCGACGGCGTGGGGCTGGCAGCGACCCAGGTCAACGTTCACGAGCAAGTGATCGTGCTGGACACCTCCAAAACCCGCGACGAGCCGCTCGTTCTCATCAACCCGGAGTTGGTCACAGTCAGCGACGAGCAAGTGATCGGTGAAGAGGGCTGCCTGTCTGTGCCCACGGTCTACGGCAAGGTCACGCGCGCTGCACGCATCCGGGTGCGTGCGCTGGACCGCGAGGGTCAGGCGATTGAATTCGACGCCGCCGATCTGTTGTCCAAATGCATTCAGCATGAAATGGACCACTTGCGCGGCAAGGTGTTCGTTGACTATCTGAGCTTGCTCAAACGCACCCGCATCAAGACCAAGATGCTCAAGCACATTCAAGACGATGGTCGCTGACATGATTTTTTCGGGTCACCGCGGGTGAGAATTGCCTTTGCTGGAACGCCTGAGTTCGCGCGTGTAGCCCTGGCGGCCTTGCATCATTCGGGCATCGAGGTGGTGCTGGTGCTGACCCAGCCCGATCGTCCTGCGGGCAGAGGCCAGCAGCTGCAGGCTTCAGCCGTGAAGGCGTGGGCTGTTGACCATGCGATCCCCGTGATTCAGCCGCAGGGCTTGCGGCTCGACGGGCGCCATGCAGCCGACGCCCAGCAGGCGTGCCTGAGCCTGAAAGCCGCTCGCATCGACGTCATGGTGGTGGCGGCCTACGGCCTGATCCTGCCGCAATGGGCTCTGGAGCTGCCCCCTCTGGGATGTTTGAACATTCACGGGTCTTTGCTGCCGCGCTGGCGTGGGGCTGCGCCCATCCATCGGGCCATCGAAGCGGGTGATGAGCGAACCGGCATCACCGTGATGCAGATGGAAGCAGGGCTCGACACCGGGCCGATGCTGCTTGCCGAGTCGCTGGACATCGCGCCGAATGACACCACAGGCACGCTGCATGACCGTCTGGCCGAGTTGGGCGGCAAGCTCATCGTCGATGCGCTGCAACGGGCTGGCCGTGGCAGCTTGACGGCCACGCCACAGCCTGCCGAAGGCGTGAACTACGCGCACAAGGTTGACAAGGCCGAGGCTGTCATCGATTGGGCTCAGGATGCAACCCTCGTGGCTTGCCGCATTCGCGCCTTCAACCCGGCGCCGGGTGCGATGTCGTGGCTGCACGGTGAATCGGTCAAGCTGTGGCTGGCCATGGCCGCGCCGCTGCCGATAGACCGTGCGCCGCCGGGTACGGTGATCGACGCATCGCCAGACGGCATCATCGTGGCCTGCGGCACGGGGGCGGTGGTGGTTGGCGAACTGCAGCGCGCCGGCGGCAAGCGTTTGAGCGCAGCGCGCTTTCTGCAGGGATGCGCTGTGCGGGTCGGCGAGCGGTTCGGGCCGCCGCCGCCGGAAGGATGAGCGCGTGAACCGCCCCGATTTAAGTTGTCACGTCCGTGGTCGAAGAAACGAAAAAGGTCCTTGTCCCATGCCCATCGAATCTTCATTCAGATCTGCCGCAAAGCGCTCGACCCTGGGCTTGCTCGTCGCAGCGGCCTCGCTGCTCGCCGGTTGCGATCAGTTGGGTATCGAGTCGCCTGAAAAGGTGGCTGCTGCGCGTTTGGCCGAGGGCAACGCGATTGGCAGCGCCTGCCGCCATGCCGGTCGGGCCATAGAGGACTGCTACGCGCTGAACAAGAAGGCAGACAAGGCAGCCGTGTTTGCCGGCTGGCGCGACATGAACGACTACATGCGCGAAAACAAGATCGAACCGGTGCCGCCGCAGCTGAACGCTCAGGGCGCCAGCTTGAAGGCCGTCGATGCCGAGGCTGCCGATGCCGAGCCCGCGCCGACCAAATCGACCAAGTCGACCAAGGACGCCAAGGCCCCCTGAGCGTCTGTCAGGCCGCCCGAAAGGCCCGGTCGCGTCACGTCGTCCAAGCCGATTCGCATGGCCCGCGCCTGTCTCGAGGCGCGGTGTTCAAGGTGAAACCTTGCCCCTTTAAACTTCCCTTAGACAAGCTTTCCCACAGCATGAACGCCATCCTTTTCACCGATCTGATCGCCAGTCAGCAAGTCGCTGACAAACGCGTGCTGATCCGCGTCGATTTCAACGTGCCGCAAGACGCCGACGGGCGTGTCACCGAGGACACGCGCATCCAGGCCTCATTGCCGTGCATCGAGGCCGCGCTCAAGGCGGGTGCCGCCGTGATGGTGACTTCGCACCTCGGCCGCCCCGTTGAGGGCCGCATGACGGCAGCAGACTCGCTCGCGCCCATCGCACGCCACTTTGGCGAACTGCTCGGCCGCAAGGTGCCGCTGATCAGTGACTGGGTTGACGGTGTGCGCATCGATGGGCGCGCGCTTGCCGCAGGCGATCTGGTCATGCTCGAGAACTGCCGTCTGAACGTGGGCGAAAGCAAGAACGACGAAGCGCTCAGTCGCAAGATGGCTGCGTTGTGCGACATCTTCGTCAACGATGCCTTCGGCGCGGCGCATCGCGCTCAGGCGTCCACGCATGGCGTGGCACGGTTTGCGCCCATGGCTTGTGCCGGCCCGCTGCTGGCTGCCGAGGTCGATGCCATCACGCGTGCGATGGCCCATCCGCGGCGTCCGCTGGTGGCCATCGTCGGGGGCAGCAAGGTCAGCACCAAGCTCACGATTCTTGATTCGCTGTCGTCCAGGGTCGATCGGCTCATCGTGGGCGGCGGCATTGCCAACACCTTCATGCTGGCCGCGGGGTTGCCGATCGGCAAATCGCTGGCTGAAGCCGATCTGGTGGACAAGGCCCGTGCGGTGATCACCGCAATGAAGGCGCGCGGTGCCGAGGTGCCCATTCCCGTGGATGTGGTCACCGCCAAATCGTTTGCGGCCGATGCGCCGGCGACCACCAAGGCTGCCACCGACGTGGCGGCCGACGACCTGATTCTCGACATCGGCCCGCAGACCGCCGCTTTGCTCGCGCAGCAACTCAAGTCGGCCGGCACCATCGTGTGGAACGGGCCGGTGGGTGTGTTCGAGTTCGAAGCGTTTTCCCATGGCACCGAAGCCATCGCCCACGCCATCGCCACATCGGACGCCTTCAGCATCGCCGGGGGCGGCGACACGCTGGCCGCGATCGCCAAATTCGGTGTCGAGTCCGGCGTGAGCTACATCTGTACCGGTGGCGGTGCCTTCCTTGAAATGCTCGAAGGGCGCGTGCTGCCTGCCATTGATGTGCTCGAGCGTCGAGCCATGGAAACGGTGAACTGACCGCCGTGCGGCCGAGTCTGCTGCCCCACTTTCTGACCTGACAGACCCACCGGAGATTTCGTCCATGACCCGTGCCACCAAGATCGTCGCCACCCTCGGCCCGGCATCGAGTTCGCCCGAGGTCCTCGAACACTTGATCCGCGCCGGCGTCGATGTGGTTCGGCTCAATTTCTCGCACGGCACGGCGCAAGACCACATCGACCGCGCCACCCTGGTGCGCGAAGTGGCCCGCCGCGTGGGCAAGGAGGTCGCCATCATGGCCGACCTGCAAGGCCCGAAGATCCGCGTGGGCAAGTTCGAAGGCGGCAAGACCATGCTCGAGCCCGGGCAATCGTTCATCCTCGACGGTGCGACCACCGAGCTGGGCACCAATGAGCGTGTCGGCCTGGACTACAAGGAACTGCCGCGCGATCTGCGCCCGGGCGACACCTTGCTGCTCAATGACGGTCTGCTCAAGCTCACCGTCGATGCGGTGCGCGGCGCCGAGATCCACACCACCGTGGTGGTGGGCGGCGAGTTGTCCAATAACAAGGGCATCAACAAGGCCGGTGGCGGCCTGACGGCGCCGGCGTTGACCGCCAAGGACATGGAAGACATCAAGACCGCGATGAGCTTCCAGTGCGAGTACCTTGCGGTGAGCTTTCCGAAGAACGCCACCGACATGGAAATGGCGCGCCAGCTGGCCAATGTGGCCGGCGAACCTACCAAGCATCGGGCAGCACTGATTGCCAAGATCGAGCGCAGTGAAGCCATCCCCGTGCTCGAGAGCATCCTGCGCGCCAGCGACGGCATCATGGTCGCGCGCGGTGACCTCGCGGTGGAAGTTGGCAACGCCACCGTACCGGCGCTGCAAAAGAAGATGATCAAGATGGCGCGTGAGCTCGACCGCATCGTCATCACCGCCACCCAGATGATGGAGTCGATGATCGTCAATCCGGTGCCCACGCGCGCCGAGGTCAGCGACGTGGCCAATGCGGTGCTCGACGGTACCGATGCGGTGATGCTGAGCGCCGAGACGGCGGCCGGCAAGTACCCGGTGGAAACCGTCGAGATGATGTCCACCATCTGCGTCGAGGCCGAGCGTGCCGAAGAGGTCTCGCTCGACGCGGACTTCACCAACAAACGCTTCGACCGCATCGATCAGTCGATTGCCATGGCCGCGCTGTTTGCCGCCCACCACCTTGGCTGCAAGGCGATCCTGGCGCTGACCGAGTCCGGCTCGACCGCGCTGTGGATGAGCCGTCACCGCATTCATGTGCCCATCTACGGCCTCACTTCGCAGGTCAACAGCCAGCGCAAGATGGCGCTGTACCGCAACGTGCGCCCGCTGTTGATCCCCAGTTTCACGGATCGCGATCAGGCCTTGGCCAAGGCCGAGTCGCTGCTGGTGGATCGCGGCGTGCTCAAGTCGGGCGACACCTATGCGATCACCGTGGGCGAGCCCATGGGCCACCCCGGCGGCACCAACATGCTGAAGATCTGCCGCGTGGCTTGATGCCCGGCAGCCGCCCCCTTACTCACTTTTTGGACAGACCATGCCACTCGTTTCGATGCGCCAGCTGCTCGACCATGCTGCCGAACATGCCTATGGCATTCCAGCCTTCAACGTGAACAACCTCGAGCAGGTGCAAGCGGTGATGTCGGCGGCCGCTGAGGTCGGCGCGCCTGTGATCTTGCAAGCCAGCGCCGGTGCGCGCAAGTACGCCGGTGAGCCCTTCATCAAGCACCTGATCCAGGCGGCGCTCGAGAGCTGGCCCGACATCCCCTTGGTGATGCACCAGGACCATGGCCAAAGCCCCGACGTCTGCCAGGGCGCTATCCATCTGGGCTTCAGCTCGGTGATGATGGACGGCTCGCTGCAAGCCGATGGCAAGACCATCGCCAGCTACGACTACAACGTCGAGGTCACCAGCAAGGTGGTCGACATGGCCCACGCGCTGGGCATCACGGTCGAGGGCGAACTCGGCTGTCTTGGCTCGCTCGAGACCATGAAGGGCGACAAGGAAGACGGCCACGGCACCGACGCGACCATGACCATGGAGCAGTTGCTCACCGATCCCGAGCAGGCCGCTGACTTCGTCAAGCGCACCCAGCTCGATGCGCTGGCCATCGCGATTGGCACCAGCCATGGCGCCTACAAGTTCACCCGCAAGCCCACCGGCGACATCCTGGCCATCGGCCGCATCAAGGAAATCAACAAGCGCATCCCCAACACGCACCTGGTGATGCACGGCAGCTCCAGCGTGCCGCAGGACCTGCTGGCCACCATCCGCGAATTCGGCGGCGACATGCGCGAGACCTATGGCGTGCCGGTGAGCGAGATCCAAGAAGCCATCAAGTTCGGTGTGCGCAAGATCAACATCGACACCGACGTGCGCCTGGCCATGACCGCGGCCATCCGCAAGTTCATGTTTCAAAACCCCGACAAGTTCGACCCGCGCGACTACCTCAAGCCGGCTCGCGAGGCAGCCAAGCAGATCTGCAAGCAGCGCTATGTCGAGTTCAACTGCGAAGGTCAGGCCGCCAAGATCAAGCCGCAGCCGCTGTCGGCCGTGGCCGAGCGCTATGCGCTGGGCGAGCTCGCGCAGACCGTGGTCTGATGGCCATCCACCAAGACGGCGCGTGATGACATCTTCCCTGCTCGAAAGCCGACTGCATTCGCTGCCGCTGCTGGCGCGCGGCAAGGTTCGCGACAACTACGCCGTGGGCGATGACCGGCTGCTGATGATCGCCAGCGACCGCCTGAGCGCCTTCGATGTGGTGATGGGCGAGCCCATTCCGGGCAAGGGCCGGCTGCTCACCGAGATGGCGCTGTTCTGGTTCGAGCGCCTGAAATCCATCGTGCCCAATCACCTCACGGGTGAGTCGCCCGAAAGCGTGGTGGCACCCGGCGAGCGCGCTCAGGTGACCGGCCGCTCGATGCTGGTCAAGCGGCTCAAGCCGCTGCCCGTCGAGGCGGTGGTGCGCGGCTATCTGGCGGGCAGCGGCTGGAAGGAATACCAGCACGACCGCACGGTGTGCGGCGTGGCTTTGCCCGAAGGCCTGACCAATGCGGCCAAGCTCTCCCACCCCATCTTCACGCCTGCCACCAAGGCCGACATGGGCGACCACGACGAGAACATTTCGTTAGATCGCATGGTCGAGATCATTGGCGAGCCACTGGCCGTGCAGGTGCGTGATGTGGCCATCGAGCTGTACCGCACGGCGGCCGAATTTGCGCTCACCAAGGGCATCATCATTGCCGACACCAAGTTCGAATTCGGCCTCGATGAGCACGGCACACTGACGTTGATGGACGAGGTGCTCACACCCGACTCATCGCGCTTTTGGCCCCAGGAAGACTATCAAGCCGCCTTCGCTGAAGGCCGCAATCCACCGAGCTACGACAAGCAGTTCGTGCGTGACTGGCTGGAACTGGCGCAGGTCGATGGCGCGCCGTGGAACAAGAAGGCGCCATCGCCCGCGCTGCCCGATGCCGTGGTGGCCTACACCGCCGAGCGCTATCGCGAGGCCCTTGATCGTTTGACGGCATGACGCTGCCACCGTCGCCCATGCTCGCGCGGCTTGAAGCCGAGCTGGCGGCTGCGGCGCACCCGGTCGACAGGGCTTGCGCCCGTGCCAAGCTGGCCGGATTTCAGGCCCGGCAGGGCATCCTCGACGAGGCCAGGCAGACATTGACCAGCCTGCGCAGCGAGTTCGCCCAGCGGCCGGTGGCGCTGGTCACCGTGTGGGTGTGCGTGGTCGAGGCCTGGGTCGAGCATTACAGCGGCCGGGTCACGGCCGGTCGCGACAAGATGCTGCGCGCGCACGCGCTGGCCGCGGCGGCCGGCTTGCGGCCCATGCAGGCGCTCAGCGCCGCGTGGCTGGCGCATGTGTGCTTCAGCCAGGACGACATGGAAGACATGGCCCGCCATCTGGTTCAGGCGCTGCAGTTGGCCGAGCCCGATCACCACACGGCCCGCGCGCGTGCCTCGCTGGTGGCGGCCAGCGCCTATCACTGGGCCAACCGGCTCGATCTGGCGCAGCCCTGGTACGCCCGCGCGCGCGAGCACGCCATGGCCGAGACCGACGACGCGACCATGGGCGTCATCACCTTCACCATGGCTGGGCACCGCAGCAACCATGTCTTTCATGCGTCCATCCTGGGCGATCAGGACACCGAGGAGGCTCGCCGCACGCAGGCCTGGATCGATGCGTCGGTGAATTTCGACCGCTGGGTGGGCACGGTGTCTCAGACCGCCTTCATGGAGATGTTTCGCGCCCAGGTGTTTTCCGCGCAGCACGAGCATGCCAAGGCGCAGGCCCAGTACGCCGCCTACCTTGACGAGGCCTGCGCCCAAGGCCTCGAACACATGCGCGCGGCCTATGTGGCCGACCAGGCCTGGTGCCGCTTTCATGTGGGCGATGTGGACGGCGCGCGGCTTGATGCTGCAGCGGCGGCCGCGCTGATCATCCCCGGCATGTACGTTGAAGATGCGGCGGTGGCTTGCGGGCGTCTGGCCCAGGTCTACGAAGCGCTGGCCGATGACGTCGCCGCTGCGCATTACCGCTCGCTGGCCAAGGACCACTGGGCACAAGAACACGCGATGCAGCGCTCGGTGATAGCGCTGCTTGACCGCGCCCTGACCCCGACAGCCGCCTGATGACACAGCGCCTGCGGGCGCGCCAGGTCAGAACAGCGCCATGCTCAATTTGCGGCGGTACTGGTCGACCACCGGATCTGCCGGTGTGGTGTTGACCTTGCCGGCGATCTCGAGCGTGCCCTTGGGTGCGGCGGGCTCGGCCTTGGTGGCGGGCGGCTTGCTCATCACCTCGAGGACGGCGACATAGGTCTTGCGCGCGAGCTCGCCATTCCAGGCCTTGTCGCGCATGACGATCTCGAGCAGTTCGTCCATCGCTTCGGTGAAGCGCTGCGCGGCGAAGTGAATCTGAGCCATCTCGAATCGTGCCTCGAAGTCGCGACGGTTGGCACCGATGGCTGCCGTCAGCACATCGGGCGAGCGCGAGATCACGGCCGACTCGCAAGCCGCCAGCCAGTGGCCACAGGCCGCCAGCCGCGCATCAGGCAGCACCGCTGCGGCCACCGGGTTGAAGACCACGCGCGCTTCGTCGATGCGGCCGGCCAGCAACAGCGCACGAAGGCAGTCGAAGCGCGCTGTGTCGTTGCCCGGATTGGCGGCCACCGCGTCCATCAGCAAGGCAATCGCGTCTTCGGTGTGGCCATCAGCGAGCAGCGCCTCGGCGGCTTCCACGTTTTCTTCGGCCGCCAGCTCTTCGGGCGAAGGCACGTGCTTGTCAAGGAACTCGCGGATCTCGGCTTCGGGCAGCGCGCCAACGAAACCATCGACCGGCTGACCGTCTTTGAACATTACGCAAAACGGGATGCTGCGCACGCCAAACATCTGCGAGAGCTGGCCGGCGATGTCGGGCTCGGCGTCCGAATCAAGCTTGGCCAGCGTGAAGCGTCCCGCATAGGCCACTTCGAGCTTTTCAAGCACCGGGCCCAGCGATTTGCACGGAGCGCACCACGGCGCCCAGATGTCAAGCAGCACCGGCCGCTCGAGCGAGGCCTGGATCACATCGGCCTGCAGGTTATTGATGGAAATGTCGATCATGGTGTGGTGTCGGGTGCGTGAGTGGGGCGGCGCGTGCGCCGAAAGGGATGATGGCGACGCCTACAATTCTCGGCTTTACGGATGACGGAGCGAGGCCATGAACGCGCCTGTCGTGGTGGGTGTGGTGATGGGTTCCAGCAGCGACTGGGAAACCCTCAAGACAGCCGCTGAAATTCTCGCCGAGTTTGACATCGCCTTCGAGGCCCGCGTGGTCTCGGCCCACCGCATGCCCGACGAGATGTTTGCGTATGCCGAGTCGGCCGGTGCGCGGGGCCTCAAGGCCATCATTGCCGGTGCCGGTGGCGCGGCCCACCTGCCCGGCATGCTCGCAGCCAAGACCACGGTTCCGGTGCTTGGCGTGCCGGTGGCCAGCCGCCATCTCCAGGGGGTCGATTCGCTGCACTCCATCGTGCAAATGCCCAAGGGCATCCCGGTGGCGACCTTTGCCATCGGCACTGCAGGCGCGGCCAACGCGGCGCTGTTTGCGGTGGCGATGCTGGCGGTGTTTGATGAACCGCTGCGCTTGCGGCTCGAGGCCTACCGCGCGCGACAGACCGAGGCGGCCCGCGCGATGACCTCGCAGCTCACATGACCGGTTTCATCGCGCCCGGCGCCACCTTGGGCGTCATGGGCGGTGGGCAACTCGGCCGCATGTTCGTGCACGCGGCGCAGCAGATGGGCTACTTCACCGCAGTGCTTGACAGCGATGCGGCCAGCCCCGCCGGGCTGGTGGCGCACCATCACATCCAGACCTCCTACCTTGATGAGCACGGCCTCGGTCAGCTTGCGGGGTGCAGCGCGGCCATCACGACCGAGTTCGAAAACGTGCCCGCGGCCGCCCTGACCAACTTGGCTGCGCTGCGGCCGGTGTCGCCCAGTGCGGCGGCGGTGGCGGTGTGTCAGGACCGCGCTGCCGAGAAGCGCCACTTCGCGAATTGCGGGGTGCCATGCGCGCCGCACGCCGTGATCGAAACGGCCGCGCAACTCGACGCGGCGCCCGATCACCTGTTGCCCGGCATCCTGAAAACCACGCGCATGGGCTACGACGGCAAGGGCCAGGCGCGAGTGGCCACGCGCGCTGATCTGGCTGCGGCCTGGACGGCGCTGGGCGGCGTGTCGGCGGTGCTTGAGCAGCAGCTGTCGCTCGCCCACGAGGTGAGTGTGATCGTGGCGCGCAGCGCGGGCGGCGAGCTGGTCCACTTCCCGCTGCAGCAAAACCTGCACCGCGACGGCATCCTGGCCGTCACGCAGGTGCCTGCGCCCGATGTGTCGCCGGCTTTGCAGCAGCAGGCGATCGATGCCGCGCGGCGCGTGGCCGAATCGCTCGATTACGTGGGCGTGCTGTGCATTGAATTCTTCGTGCTGCAAGACGGCCGGCTGGTGGCCAATGAAATGGCGCCGCGCCCGCACAACTCGGGTCACTACAGCATCGATGCGTGTGACCCGTCGCAATTCGAGCTGCAGGTGCGTGCGATGACGGGCGCGCCCATGCCGGCGCCCCGGCTGCATTCGCCTGCGGTGATGCTCAACTTGCTGGGTGATCTGTGGTTTGCCGACGCTGCCGCCGGCGCGCCCGCCACCGCCCGCGAGCCCGACTGGGCGCAAGTGCTGGCCTTGCCCGGCGTGCATCTGCATCTGTACGGCAAGACAGCGCCACGGCCCGCTCGAAAGATGGGGCACCTCACGGTCACAGCGGCGAGCGCTTCGCAGGCGCGACACGTCGCGCTGCAGGCGGCCGCGGTGCTGGGCTTGCCGGCGTTTTGATGCGGCTTCTCGCGTGAATGGCGCTGTGCTCGATGGACACGACCCGGCGGTGATCGCCGAGGCTGCTGCCGCCTTGGCTGCGGGCGAGCTGGTCGCGTTTCCCACCGAGACGGTCTACGGGCTGGGCGCGCGTGCCGACGACGACCGCGCCGTTGCCCACATCTACCGCGCCAAGGGCCGGCCTGCCGATCACCCCTTGATCGTGCATGTGGCCCATGCGGCGGCTGCCCGGGTGTTTTGTGCCGACTGGCCCGAACTCGCGCAGCGCCTGACGAAGGCGTTTTGGCCCGGGCCGCTGACGGTCATCGTGGCGCGTCGGCCAGGCGTGGCCACGGCATGCGCCGGTGGGCAGCCGAACATCGCCTTGCGCTGCCCGGACCACCCGGTGGCGCAGGCTTTGCTGCGCGCTGCGGCTGCGCTCGGGGTGACCGGTGTGGCGGCACCCAGCGCCAACCGGTTTGGCCGCCTGAGCCCGACGCAAGTGGCGCATGTGCTGGCCGAACTCGGTGACGAGTTCGGCTTGCGCGTGCTTGATGGCGGTGCTTGCGAGGTGGGGATCGAATCGACCATCGTCGACTGCTCGAGGGGCCAGCCCGTGTTGCTGCGCCCGGGCCGCCTCACGCGCCAGGCGATCGAAGCGGTACTGGGCGAGTCTGTGGGCGATCGCGATGCGGCCGCGCCGCACGCGCCTGGCACGCTCGAGTCGCATTACGCGCCGCGCGCTCGCGTCCGGCTGATGTCGCAAGACGAGTTGCGCGATGGCCTTGACGTGCTGGGCCGTGCCGGTGCGGCTGCCCCATCCGGGGCGCCGCCCATGGTGGCGGTATATTCGCGCCACCCTTTTTCAGACTGCGCTGCGGTAATTTTTCAGGCGATGCCTGTCGACGCGGCTGCGGCGGCCCATGAGTTGTTCAGCGTGCTGCGCCATTTCGACGGGCAAGGCGTCGGCCTGATCTGGGTCGAGACACCGCCCCCAGACCCCGAGTGGGACGGTGTCAGAGACCGTCTCGTCCGTGCCGCAGCTGCCTGAGTCAGCGAACACCATCTTTCCTTCGGAGCCCGCATGAATTTCAGAATCGATCAATGGAGCGCTGCGGCGCTGCGCAGCAGCCTCGTGGCCGTTGCGGTGGTGGGCAGCGTGTTGCTGGGTTCGTGCGGTGGCGCTTCGTCGACCCATGAATTTGCTCCCAAGCGCTTGCTCGTGTTCGGGGATGAAGCCAGCCTGCTGACACGCGGTTCCTCGGCGACGGCGCGCGATGGCAAGAAGTACACCATCAACGGATTCACGCCCAGCACCACACCGGCTTATTCGACGCTTGATTGCGGCATCAACCTGCTGTGGGTTCAGTGGCTGGCCACCAACTACAACTTTGTGTTCGCAGAGTGCAACTACACCGGCGCGCCGGTGACTGCCTTCAACTATGCAACGGCCGGCGCGAAGGTGGCCGATGCGGCGGGCCAGGTCAATGTCTGGCTCAGTCAAGGCAACAGTTTTGGCTCGACCGATCTGGTCACGGTGATGGTGGGGCAAAACGACATCATCGAGCTTTACGAGGCCTACAAGCTGCTGCCCACAGATCAACAGACCCTGGACGCCCAAAATGCTGCTGTGACAGCGGCTTTGAACCGGGGCAAGGCTTTGGCGGCGCTGTTCACCAACGTCATCACCAACAGCAGCAACAGCAAGGCGCGGGCCTTGTACGTGGTCATTCCCGACGTGGGCAAAACCCCGTATGGCCTGAGCCAAGCCGACGGTGGTGCCTTGCTCAGCCGCATGACTTTCGGCGTGGGTGACAACTATGAAGGGTTCAATCTGGGTCTGCGAAACAACATCGCCAACAACGGACGCAGTCTGGGCCTGGTCGATGGCTACAACCTGTTCTTCAACCTCACCAACAACACCGACAACTACGCCAACAACAACGGCATCTATAACGTGACCAACGCGGGTTGTCTTCCAGCCAACCGGCCGGCCTACAACCCGGCCGAGCCCGACGATGAGTGCAACTCCACCACCTTGGTCAACCCAGGCGTTGCCTACGGCGACAGCTATTACCTGTGGGCTGACCAGATCCACTTCGGACCCCAGCCGCATTTGCTGCTGGGCGAACGCGCGCGCTTTTTGGCAGAGAACAACCCGTTCTGATCGCGCCGGCTCAAGGGCGCTGGCGCCCGCCGCGAAGTTTCATGGTCAGGATGGCCAGCGCCAGCAGCAGCGTGATGGCGTTGGCCGCGATGATGGGCCAGGCACCCAGCATCAGGCCGTAGCCCAGCCACAGCGCCACGCCCACGGTGAAGGTGGAGTACATGGCCAGCGAAATGCCGCGCACATTGCCCGTGCGAAACGTCAGCCACGCTTGCGGTATGAACGAGGCGGTGGTGAGCGTGGCGGCGGCATAGCCCAGCAGGTCCATCCACGAGATGCCGGTCATCGGTGTGCCTTTCTGGTGCTGCGGCACCGGGTCATTTCAGCGCCTGCACGTCGGTTGATGTGTCGCGGGCGGTCCATTCGATCAGCGCATCGAGCGCTGCTCTCGCCGCCCCTGCGTTGGGGTGGTTGATGATGCCCACCAGCACATAACGCCGCCCGCTCGCGCCCAGCACATAGCCGGCCACGCCCGACACATCGCGCAGCGAACCCGTCTTCAGGTGGGCGCGGCCGGGCGGGGCTTTCGATCGTTTCATGGTGCCGTCCACGCCATTGACCGGTAGTGAGCTCATCAGCTCTGACATCTGCGTGCCGGAGGCTGATTCCTGCAGCAGCCGGGCCAGCAACTGGGCACTGACGCGGCCGTCGCGAGACAGCCCCGAGCCGTTGTCGACCACTGCGGCGCGCGCAGCTTCGCCAAAGCGCGCGGTCAGCCACTGGCGCAGCACCTCGCGCGCGTTGTCGGGCGTGCCCAGACCCCGCTGCGTGAGGCCGAGCGTGAGGAACAGCTGCTGCGCCATCACGTTGTTGCTGAACTTGTTGATGTCGCGGGTCACCTCCAGCAGCGTGGGCGACGTCACCAGGAAGGTCGGTGGCGTGTCGGGTGCCTGACCATCGCGCACTCGGCCGGCGAGCTGACCGCCCATCTCGGCCCACAAGCCGGCGAGCACGCACTCGTTGTAGGCCGCCGGCTCGGGATAGGCCACCGGCCAGCTCTTTTCGCCACAGGCCGGCGAGTAGATGCCCTTGAAGCGCAGCCTGCGTGGATCTGAAAAATCCGCCTCCAGCGCCTCGCGCCAATCGTTGCAAACTGCCGCACCAGCGCCTGCGGCCAGCGGCACGCGAGCGTCGACCTGTACGCCTTCGAGCGGTGGCTCGAAGCTCACCACCGCCAGACCGCGCTGCGCATCGGGCGTGAAGATGAAGGTCACCGATTTGTAGTTCAGCAGCAGCGCATCGGCACCCACGTTGTACGGGCGCAGCGCCTCGCCGTCGAAGTCGCCCGGGTTTTGCGCGCTCACCTCGAACGCGCTGCGGTCGAGCACGATGTCGCCGTGGATGTCGCGCACGCCGAGCTGCTGCACCCGGCGCAGCAGCAGCCACAGTCGCTCGAACACCAGCTTGGGGTCACCGCTGCCCTTGATGACCAGGTTGCCGTCGAACACGCCGCTGTTGCCGGCACGGCGGCTGCCTTGCAGCCACACCGGCGTGGTCCACGTGTAGGCCGGCCCCAGCACATCGAGTGCGGCGCTGGTGGTCACGAGCTTCATCAGCGATGCGGGGTTGACCGCAGCCTGCGCCTGCCATGCGAGCTTGGGCGCGCCACGGTCTGCGAGGTCTTGCACGACCACCGAAATCGCTTCGCGCGGCACCTTGGCCCGATCGAGCGCGGCGCCCACCTCGGCGGGCAGGCTGGTGCGTGACTGGGCCTGCGCAGCCACAGCCGTCAGGCCGATCAGCACGCCTGCGCAGACGTGCCGCAACGCAGCTTGGAAGGGGCTGAAAACCATGATCGATGATCGCATGGGCAACTCGCCCGCAAGGGGCTTGCGCCGAGGCGGCCGGCCGCGCAGATAGACTCGTCGCGTGCCCCCACCGCTGACGTCCTGCCTGGCTTTCGACACGGCCACCGAGCACCTGAGCATTGCCCTTCAGGTGCATGGCCGCGTCTGGTCGCACGAGGGGCCGGGCGGCGCGCAGGCCTCGGCCACGCTGATCCCCGCCATCCTTGATCTGCTGGCTCAGGCCCAGGTGGCCCTGCGCGATCTCGATGCGATTGCCTTCGGACGCGGACCGGGTGCGTTCACCGGCCTGCGCACCGCCTGCTCGGTGGCGCAGGGGCTGGCCTTGGGCGCCGATCTGCCGGTGCTGCCCATCGACACCTTGCTCGCCGTGGCCGAGGACGCACGCCGCATGCGCGGCGCGCCGCCCATCGATGACGTGTGGGTGGCGATGGACGCGCGCATGGGCGAGATCTATGCGGCGCATGCGCTGTTTGGTGACGGCAGCTGGCAGTGGCTCACCGCGCCCATGCTGTGCACGCCGCAGCATCTGATCGAACGCTGGCGCGAGCGGCCGCCTGCGGTGGTGGCTGGCAGCGCGTTGTCGGCGTTCGGCCCGGCGCTGCCCTGTGGCCAGGCGCAGGTGCTGCCTGATGCGTTGCCGCGTGCCACGGCGATGCTGCCGCTGGCCGCAGCCCTGTGGGATCGCGGCGGCGCGGTCGATGCGGCGCTGGCGCTGCCGGTGTATTTGCGCGACAAGGTGGCGCAGACCATGGCCGAGCGCGCCGCGATCAAGCTGGCGGGTGCTGCTGCCGCCGGCGAGCCGGCTCTGGACGCCACGCCATGAACGCCGTGCTGCGCCCCGCGCATCGATTGCGGGTGATGACGCTGGCCGATGTCGATGCGGTGAGTGCCATCGAGAACCTGGCCTATCCCTTCCCGTGGACTCGGGGCAACTTCACCGATTCGCTGGTCGCTGGCTACCCGGCGCGGGTGCTGGTCGATGACGCGAGGGGCGCTCGAATCATTGGCTACTTCGTCGCGATGGAGGGTGTCGACGAGGTGCATCTGCTCAACATCTCGGTGACGCCCGCGGAGCAGGGCCGCGGTCTCGGGCGCTGGATGCTCGACGCGCTGGTGGAACTGTGCCGCGGCTGTGATGCGCAGCAACTGTGGCTTGAGGTGCGGCAGAGCAACCCGAAGGCGAAGGCGCTCTACGAGCGCTATGGCTTTCGCGAAGTGGGCGTGCGCCGCGGCTATTACCCGGCGGCCCAAGGACAGCGCGAAGACGCACGGGTGATGACCTTGGCCGTGGAGCCGGCGCCGTGACGTGGTCTGAACGCCAGCGCGCGATGCTCGAGGTGATGGGGCTGCGGGTGTGGAGCCCGCCCGAGGCTGAAGGACAGCAAGTGTCTGAGGCGCCCGCAGCCGCTGTGGATGAAGCTGCGCCGGTCGAGGCCGTTCGAGTGGCGGCACCGCGAGCGCCTTTGCGCGAGCGCGCGCCTGCGGCGCCACCTGTGGCGACCAAGGCCGTCGACGCCGCCGGGCTGGACTGGCCCGCGCTGCGCGAGGCGGTGGCCTCATGCACCGCCTGCCCGCTCGCCCAAAGCCGCACGCAAACGGTTTTCGGCACCGGTCACCCCCAGGCGCACTGGATGATCGTCGGCGAGGCCCCCGGCGAGGCCGAGGACCTGAGCGGCGAGCCTTTTGTCGGCCGCTCGGGCCAGCTGCTCGACAACATGCTGCGCGCCATCGGTCTGGGGCGCGACGGCGGTGATGCGCCCGATGCGGCCACCCAGGTCTTCATCGCCAACACCCTCAAGTGCCGCCCGCCCGGCAACCGCAATCCGCAGCCCGAGGAACTGGCGCGCTGCGAGGGTTTTCTGATTCGCCAGATCGAGCTGGTGCGCCCGAAGATCATCCTGGCCATGGGCAGCTTCGCGGTGCAAAGCCTGCTGCGCAGCAGCGCACCCATCGGCCAGTTGCGCGGCCGCGTGCACAGTTACCAAGGCGTGCCGCTGATCGTGACCTACCACCCGGCCTACCTGTTGCGCCAGCCGACCGAAAAGGCCAAGGCGTGGGACGACCTGTGCCTGGCGCTCGACACCCTGGCGGCAGCCGACGCCGCATCGCCTGCCGTTCGTGATTGATGCCGCGCCCGAGGCTGTCGGCGCCGACACACCCGCACTGAACGCCGCCCGTGCGGCGCACGCCGCGCGCGAACTGCGCTGGCTGCTGCTGTCGCCGCCGCTGCTCGACACCGCGTCAGGCGCCCACCCCGCTGCGATTCAGCAGTTCACCCCGGCCGAGCGGCAGGCGATTGCGCAGTGGCTGGCCGAAGTCGACCGCGACCCCGAGCCGCTGTGGCGCTTTGTGCATCCCGGTGCGCCGGCCGGTGTCGACGCGGCGCGCTGGCGTGCCCCGTCACCGCGGCTGGGGCGGCGCGCCGAGCGGCTGATGGAGTACTTCCTGCGCCACGGCCCCGTCCATCGGCTGCTGGCCGCCAATGTGGCGCTGCGCGAGGTGTCGCCGCAGGGGCTGCGCACGACCACAGGCGAGATCGACTTTCTGCTGCAAGACGCTCAGGGCCAGCGCTGGCAGTGGGAGCTGGCGGTCAAGTTCTACCTGTGCACCGCCCGCGGCGCACAGGCCACGCCCGCCGACTTCATCGGCCCGGACCGCATCGACACCCTGGCCACCAAGCTGAACAAGATGTTCGGCCGCCAGCTGCGCCACACGCCGCCTGCGCCCTGGGACGCCGAGCCCTGGATGCCGGCGGCCTGCACCCGCGGGCGTTTGTTCTATCGATGGGGTGACGACGTTCCGGCCACGCCGGGTGTGGCGACAGATCACCTGCGCGGCGACTGGATCGAGCGCGACAGGCTGGGCGAACTCGCCGATGCCGATCGGCCGATCTGGCAGGTGGTGCCGCGCAGCGACTGGATGGCGCCACCGCTGCCGCTGGACGTGGCGCCGCCGCGCACGCTGCACGACATCGCCTGCCAGATCGACAGCCAGGCCGAGGCCAGGTCAGCCAGCGGGCCGCCCACCGCCACGCTGGTGTGCCGGCTCGATGCCGATGCAAGCAGCGCCGCACCCGCAGCCCGGCCGCTGTTCATCGTCAGCGCGACTTGATCGGGCGCTTCCAGGTTGACAGCGACATCTGGCGTGCGCGCGTCACGGTGAGCTGACCGGCCGGCGCATCGCGCGTCACCGTCGAGCCGCCGCCGATGGTCGCCCCCGCGCCCAGCGTGATCGGTGCGACCAGCACGCAGTTGCTGCCCACGTGCACGTCGTCACCAATTTCGGTGCGGTGCTTGTTGGCGCCGTCGTAGTTGGCGGTGATGCTGCCGGCGCCGAAGTTGACGCGCTGTCCCACCGTGGCATCGCCCAGATACGCCAGGTGATTGGCCTTGGCGCCGTCGGCCAGAGTTGAGTTCTTCACCTCGACGAAGTTGCCGATGTGCACCTCGGCACCCAGCACGGCACCGGGTCGCAAGCGGGCAAACGGGCCGATCAGCGAACCCGGCCCGACGCTCACGCCCAAGGCGTCGCCGTCGATGTGGGTGAACGGGTGGATCACCGCGTCGTGGTCGATCACGCAATTGCGGATCACGCAGTGGGCGCCGATGGTCACCCGGTCGCCCAGGCGCACCGTGCCTTCGAAGACGCAGTTGACGTCGATGGCCACGTCGGTGCCGCATTGCAGTTCACCGCGCACATCGAGCCGCGCCGGATCGGCCAGCCGCACGCCGGCGTCCATCAGCGCGTCGGCGCGGTCGCGCTGCAGCAAGCGCTCGAGCGTGGCGAGCTGCTGCGGGCTGTTGATGCCCAGCACCTCGGTGGCGCGGCGCGGCTGCGCGGCCACCACAGTCACGCCATCGGCCACCGCATGGGCCACCACGTCGGTCAGGTAGTACTCGCCCTGGGCGTTGCGCTTGTCCAGCCGCGCCAGCCACTGCTTGAGCTGCGCGGTCGGCGCGGCCATGGCGCCGGTGTAGACCTCGTGGATCGCGCGCTGCTTGGGCGTGGCGTCCTTGTGCTCGACGATGGCGGTGATGGTCGATGGCAGCCCTGCCGTGGCTGATGTGCGCACGATGCGCCCGTAGCCGCTGGCATCAATCAGGGTCACCGTCAGCAGTGCCAGATTCGTGCCGCCGCAGGCCTCGACCAGCGCGCGCAGCGTGGCCGCTTCGATCAGCGGCGTGTCGCCGTTGAGGATCAGCGTGATGCCGTCGTCGTGCAGCAGCGGCGCGGCCTGCTGCACCGCGTGGCCGGTGCCCAGTTGCGGCATCTGGCGCACGAACGATGGCTTGGGGTCGGGCAGCGAGGCCTCGACCTGATCGGCGCCGTGACCGGTCACCACGATGACGCGCGCCGCGTTGAGTTCGCCCACCGGCTTGAGCACATGCTGCAGTAAGCTGAGCCCCGCCAGCGGATGCAGCACCTTCGGGCGATCCGACTTCATCCGCGTGCCTTTGCCCGCCGCCATGATCACGATGTCCAACGCCATGTCCTGTTCCCCTGTGCCGCGAGCTGGTCGCACGATTATCGGCGTGGCCCCAGGCCGGGCATCGGGTGTGGGCGCCGTGCTGCGGCGCTTGACGCTGCTGCTGGCGGTGGCGCTCGGCATGACCGGCTGCAGCGCGGTTCGCATCGCCTACAACCAGGGCACCGAGGTGGCCTACTGGTGGCTCGACGACTACGTGGACTTCGATCACGGCCAGTCGGTGGCCTTGCGTCAGGGGCTGGACGGCTGGTTCCGCTGGCACCGCCGCAGCGAGTTGCCGCAGTACGCCGATTTGCTGGCCCGCGCGCGCGAGCAGGTGGTCGGGCCCGTCACCACCGAGCAGGCCTGCGGCTGGTTCAACGAGGTCAACGCGCGTGCCGATGCCGCCATTGACCAGGCCATGCCCGTGATGGCCGAGGCGGTGCGCAGCCTCGATCCGTCGCAGCTGGCCCACCTCGAGCACAAGTTCGCCCAGACCAACGAAGACCTGGCCGATCGCTTCTTGCAGCGCAAGCCCGAGGCGCGGCGCAAGGCGCAGCTCGAGCGTGCGGTCGACCGCATCGAGATGCTCTACGGCAGCCTCGACGAAGCGCAGCTCGAACGCATCGCGCAGCTCGCGCTCGACACGCCGTTCGACCCCGAGCGCTGGCTGGCCGAGCGACGTTCGCGCCAGCAAGACACCTTGCAGACCCTGCGACGACTCAGCCTCGAGCGGGCCAGCCTCACGCAGGCCGAGGCCGCCTTGAAGGTGTTGGTGCAGCGGGTGCGCCGTTCGCCCGACGATGAGTACCGGGCCTATCAGCTGCGGCTGATCCGCTTCAACTGCGGCTTTGCGGCACAGGTGCACAACCTGACCACGCCCAAGCAGCGCGCCGCCGCAGTCAAGCGCTTGAGTGGATGGGAAGAAGACGCCCGCGTGCTGGCCGCGCAGGCCAAGTAACGCTGCGGCTCACGCCTCGGGCCGCAGCGTCCAGGTGATCGGGGCGCCCGCGCCCGCAGCTCCGGCGGTGCCGCTCGGCGTGGCGCAGCTCTCGTCGTCATCAAAGGCGCGGTCGCCGGCCGCATCGACCACGCCGGTGGCTTTCAGTTCGGTGAAGCCGAACAGATCGCGGTCCATCATGTGCGACGGCACGATGTTGCCCATCGCGTTTAAGAGGTTCTCGACGCGGCCCGGAAAGCGCTTGTCCCAGTCGCGCAGCATCTGCTTGATCTGCACGCGTTGCAGGTTGTCCTGGCTGCCGCACAGCGAGCACGGGATGATCGGAAACTGCCGGTGCGCCGACCAGCGCTCGAGGTCGGTCTCGGCCACATAGGCCAGCGGGCGGATGACCACGTTCTTGCCGTCGTCGCTGACCAGCTTGGGTGGCATGCCCTTCATCTTGGCGCCGAAGAACATGTTCATGAACAGCGTTTGCACGATGTCGTCGCGGTGGTGGCCCAGCGCGATCTTGGTCGCGCCCAGTTCGCCCGCCACGCGGTACAAAATGCCGCGGCGCAGCCGAGAGCACAGCCCGCACGTCGTCTTGCCCTCGGGGATCACGCGCTTGACGATCGAGTAGGTGTCCTGGTTCTCGATGTGAAACGGCACGCCGATGCGCGACAGGTACTCGGGCAGCACGTGCTCGGGAAAGCCCGGCTGCTTCTGGTCAAGGTTGACGGCCACCAGATCGAAGTGGATGGGCGCGCGCTTTTGCAGGTTGATCAAGATGTCGAGCAGCGCATAGCTGTCCTTGCCGCCCGACACGCACACCATGACCTTGTCGCCTTCTTCGATCATGTTGAAGTCGACGATGGCCTGGCCGGTCAGCCGGTGCAGCCGCTTGCTGAGCTTGTTGATCTCGACGCTTTGGCGCGGCTCGACGGGGCTGGCCGCCGTGTCGGTTGGGTTGATGTCAGTCAGCACGGCGCTCATGCGTTGTCCTTCGTTCAGCCCAGGTCGGTGCGCACACCGAACACCTGGCAGCCCACCGAGGCGCAGTCGGCGTAGACGTTGGGCTTTTCGGTCGACACCAGCGCCGCCCGCACCCGCGGGTGGGCCAGCATGATGGCCAGCAGGTCGTCGCACAGCGTTTCTTGCAGTTCGATGTGGCCGCGAGCCACGCGTTGGGTGATCGCGGTGCGGATGAAATCGTAGTCGACCACCTCGTCAAGGCAGTCGTCCTTCGGCGTCGACAGCGCCAGCGGCACGTACAGCTCCACGTTGAAGATGACCCGCTGGGGTGCTGTCTTCTCGAAGTCGTGCACGCCGATGTGCACATCGATGGCGTGCTCGCGCAGAAACAGCCGGCGGCAGTCGCTCAGGCGGGGGTCGCTCGTCAGCAGGGTCATGGAGTTCCTTGGGCCAAAAACATCACATCGCGTGGCTGGCCCAGCAGGTGCTGGCCGCCATCAACGATCAAGGTGGTGCCGGTGATGGCCGGACTGTCGATCAAAAAGCGCACGCTGCGGGCGATGTCGGCCGGCGTCGATGAGCGTTGCAAGGGCGTGAGTGTGTGCGCCTTCGAAAATTCGCCCTCGCTCATCGGCCCCGACACCAGGGTGACGCCGGGCGCCACACCGCACACCCGCACGCGCGGCGCCAGCGCCTGCGCCAGCATCACCGTGGCTGCCTGAAGCGCCGCCTTGGATAGCGTGTACGAGAAGTAGTCGGGGTTGGGGTTCCACAGCTTCTGGTCGAGCAGGTTGACCACGCAGGCCGACTCACCCCCACCGCTGCTGCCACCGCCGTGCAGCGCATGAAGTGCTTGCGCCAGGATCACCGCCGGCGCGGTGTTGGCACGCCAGTGCGATTCCATCGAGGCGTGGCTGAAGCTCGCCGGCGTGTCGTATTCGAACAGCGACGCGTTGTTGACCACCGCATCCACGCGGCCGAAGTACGCCGCCACTTGCGGCAGCAGTTCGCGGCACGCGGATTCGATCGACAAGTCGGCCGCAAACGCGTGGGCTGCTGCACCGCGAGACACCAACTCGGCCACGGTGGCTTGCGCTTCGGCGGCGTTGCTGCGGTAGTGCACCGCCACGTCGAAGCCGTGCCCGGCCAGATCCAGCGCGATCTCGCGGCCGATGCGCCGCGCAGCGCCGGTCACCAGCACCACCCGTCGGGTGGTATTGGGTGCAGATCGGGGGGTGGAGGGCAGGGGTTCGGACATGGTTTCTAGAATCGGGGCTATGCCCAACCCACAGCCGGCAAGTGTATCGGCCACCCCCTCGCAAGCCATTGCCGCGTTGATCCGTCAGGCCATTGAGCGTCAGGGTGGCTGGCTGCCGTTTGACCGCTTCATGGCGCTGGCCCTTTACGCGCCGGGTCTGGGCTATTACGCCCGTGGCAATCGCCAGTTCGGCGTGCTGCCTTCGTCGGGCAGCGACTTTGTCACCGCGCCCGAGCTGTCGCCTTTGTTCGGCCGGGCGCTGGCCCGTCAGGTGGCGCAGGCACTCGAGGGCAGCGCCACCCACGAGATCTGGGAATTTGGTGCCGGCTCGGGCGCGCTGGCGCTGCAACTGCTCGAAGCACTGGGCCCGCGCGTGCGCCGCTACACCATCGTCGATTTGTCGGGCCGACTGCGCGAGCGGCAGCGCGAGGTGCTGGCCGCACACGCCGGCTGCGTGCGCTGGGCCGATGAGCTGCCCGATGAGATGCAAGGCGTGGTCATTGGCAACGAGGTGCTCGACGCCATGCCGGTGCAGTTGCTGCACTTTGACGGCGAGCGCTGGCTCGAGCGCGGTGTGGTGGCCGGTGATGCATCGGCCCAAGGGCCGGGCGCCGCGCCTTGGGTCTGGGCCGATCGCCCCACCGAGCTGCGAGTGCCGGTCGATGACGGCGAGCTGTTCGCGCCCGGCACCGTCACCGAGATCCACCCGCAGGCCGAGGCCTTCATCGCCACGCTGGCCGAGCGGCTGCAGCGCGGCGCGGCGTTTTTCATCGACTACGGATTTCCGCTGGCCGAGTACTACCACCCGCAGCGCACCGGCGGCACGCTGATGTGCCACCGCGCTCATTTGGCCGACACCGACCCGCTGGCCGACGTGGGCGCCAAGGACATCACCGCGCACGTTAACTTCACCGGCATCGCGCTGGCCGCGCAAGAAGCTGGCCTCGAGGTGCTGGGCTACACCAGCCAGGCGCGATTTCTGATGAACTGCGGTTTGCTCGATTTGCTGGAGCAGGCCGATCTGCGCACCGTGGCCCACGCGCAAAAGCTGCTCACCGAGCACGAGATGGGCGAGCTGTTCAAGGTGATCGGTTTTGCCCGGGGCTGCGATCCGGCCTTCACCACCGCACCGCTGGGCTTTGCCCACGGCGATCGAACGCACACGCTGTGATGCGTCACTGCCCATGATCCGCTGGCTGATCGCGATATTGCTGGTGCTGATGATCTTCACCGGGCTGCACCGCTGGCTCGAAAAACTCGGCCTGGGCCGCCTGCCTGGCGACTTTCGCTTCAAGCTGTTCGGCCGCGAGTTCTTCGTGCCGATTGCCAGCAGCGTGCTGCTCAGCCTGGTGGCGCTGGCGCTGGGCAAGTTGTTCTGACGACGCGCTGAACCGGTCGGCGCGCATGACGCTGAGGTGTCACGCGAGGGCATTACCTTTGCGGGCCACTTCTCGCATCGGCGGGAAGGTTCGCTTGCTGCCGGAATCGTCGCTTGTCTGCCCTGAGCCTGAAACACCGCTGGATCCTGTGCCAAGCCGCGCTGCTCGGTGCGCTGCTGTTTGGCGGTGCGGCGCTCGCCGGTGGCGTGCAACTGCCCGCGCCCGTCGATGACGACGACCAGACCGACCAACTGATTATCAAATACCGGGCAGGCTCGGCAGCGCGAGATCGGCCCGATGTGCAGACCATGGCCGACGCGCACGACAGGCTCAGGCGAGCCGGCGTGCAGATGCGGCGCCTGCGCGGTAATGCCTTCGGCGCGAACGTGATGAAGCTTGACCGCCAGTTCAAGGCGCCAGCGGTGGCCGCGCTGGCGCGCTTGATCGCCGCCCACCCCGACGTGGAATATGCCGAGCCCGACCGGCGCATGCACATACTGGCAACGCCGAACGACTCCTACTACCCCCTTCAGTGGCACTACTTTGAGGCCGCCGGCGGCATCAATGCTCCCGCCGCATGGGACCTGAGCACCGGCTCGGGCGTGGTGGTCGCGGTGATCGACACCGGGTACCGGCCGCATGTGGATCTTGCAGCCAACATCGTGCCCGGGTACGACATGATCATCGACACCTTGGTGTCGAATGACGGTGACGGCCGCGACAGCGACGCGCTCGACCCGGGTGACTGGAACACCGCCGGCCAGTGCGGGCCCCTGTCAAGGGCCACCAGCAGTTCTTGGCACGGCACCCATGTGGCCGGCACCATCGCTGCGGTCACCAACAACGCCAATGGCGTGGCCGGCGTGGCGTATG
>JBBAPK010000018.1:0-2585 GCA_040400875.1 Burkholderiaceae bacterium
TGAAGGAATACGGCGACACCATCAAGTCCGAGGACGCCAAACTGCGCGCGGGCTTGAGCCCGGCCTCGCTCGACAAGCCCTTTCTCGACTTCCGGCGCTGGCCGTTGGCCGGGGCCACGGCGCCCGAAAAACACCTGCTGCGCATCCGCATCAAGGGCAAGTACCCGCAGTGGAACTACTGGATGGCGATGACCTTTTTGTCGCCGCTGCCCTGGGAGGCCGACGCGTTCTACGCGCAGCCGGGCATGGCGTTTCATGGCCTGTCGCTCGACCGCTGGCCGGTGGGCACGGGCCCGTACATGATGGCCGAGTACGTGCAGGACCGCCGCCTGGTCATGAAGCGCAACCCCAATTACCGCGGCGAGCCCTATCCGTGCGAAGGCATGCCAGGCGACAAGGAAGCCGGCTTGCTCGACGACTGCGGCAAGACCATGCCCTTCATCGACTCGCTGGTGTCGACCATCGAAAAAGAAGGCGTGCCGCTGCGCGCCAAGTTCCGTCAGGGCTACTACGACATTCCACGCATCGAGCGGTTTGACGACGGCATGGAATTCCTGGTCGAGATGGACGACTCGCCCGACGTGCGCCGCGACTACATCGCGCGTGGTTTTCAGCTGCCCAAGTTCGCCGACGTCAGCGTGAACTACCTGGGCTTCAACATGCTCGACCCCACCGTCGGGCGCGCGGCCACGCCCGAGCAGCAGATGCGCAACCGCAAGCTGCGCCAGGCCATCTCGATTGCCGTCGACTGGGAGGAGTACAGCCGCATCTTCCCCAAGAACGCGGGCGAGGTCGCGATGAGCCCGCTGCCTGCAGGCTTGTTCGGCTCGCGTCACGGCCAGCCCGAAGGCCTCAACCCGGTCACCCACACGCTGCAATCGGGCAAGCCGCAGCGCCGCTCGATTGCCGAAGCCAAGCAGCTGATGGTCGAAGCCGGCTACCCCGATGGCCGCGATCTGGGCAGTGGCCGTCCGCTGCTGCTGAACTACGACGTGTCCAGCGCGCCTACGCCCGAGTCGCGTTCGCAGATCGACTGGATGGTCAAGCAGTTCGCCAAGATCGATGTGCAGCTTGAAGTGCGCGCCTCAGACAACAACCAGTTTCAGGAAAAGGTGCGCCAGGGCAAGCATCAGATCTACTCGGCTGGCTGGCTGGCCGATTACCCCGACGCCGAGAACTTCATGTTCTTGCTGTACGGGCCGAATGCGAAATCGACCTCTGACGGCGAGAACACCTCGAACTACGCCGACGACGAGTACGACAGCCTGTTTGCCCGATTGAAGGACGTGGAAGACGGCCCTGACAAGCAAGCGCTGATCGACAAGATGACCGCCATCGCCCAGCGAGATGCGCCGTGGTCATTCGGCTATTTCCCGTATTCGTCGGGGGCGTTCCAGTCGTGGGTGCACAACGCCAAGCCGGCCGTGCTGGTACGCGACATGGCGCGTTACTACCGCATCGATTCGGCCACGCGGGTGGCACGGCAGGCCGAGTGGAACCGGCCGATCTGGTGGCCGCTGCTGCTGGGGTTTGGCGCGGTGGGTGGCGTGGTGTGGCTGGCGGTGCGCAGCTTGCGTCGGCGCGAGCGCATCGACGCGCACGGGCGGGTGATTCCATGAGGCGGACCACACCATGCTGAGCACCATCGTGCGGCGTCTGGGCTATGGCGTGCTGATCCTCATCGGCGTCAACCTGGCAACCTTCTTCCTGTTTTTCACCGTCAACACGCCGGACGACATGGCGCGGCTGAACATCGGCGGCAAGCGCGTGACGCAAGCGCAGATCGTCAAGTGGAAGGCCGAGCGCGGCTACGACAAGCCGCTGTACGTCAACGAAGCGCGCGAGGGCAGCGAGCGCTACACCGACACCATCTTCTGGGACCGCTCGGTGTCGCTGTTCACACTCAACTTCGGGCGCTCCGACTCGGAAAGCGCGGGCGACATCGGCTACCAGGTGCGCGAGCGCATGGCGGTCAGCCTGCAGCTCGCGCTGCCGCTGTTCATCTTGCAGGTGATCGCGAGCACCGCGTTCGCGCTGCTGCTGGTGATGTTCAGACACACCCGCTTTGACGCCTGGGGCGTGGTGCTGTGCGTGGTGATGCTGTCGATCTCGAGCCTGTTCTACATCATCGTCGGGCAGTACTTTTTCTCGCGCGTGCTGGGTCTGGCGCCGATTTCCGGCTACGCGAGCGGGCTCGACGCGGTGAAGTTTCTGGTGCTGCCGATTGCGCTGTCGCTGCTCGCGCGGCTGGGCGGCGAAGCGCGGCTGTATCGCGCGATGTTCCTGGAAGAAATGGGCCGCGACTATGTGCGCACCGCCCGCGCCAAGGGCCTGGGCGAGCCGCGCGTGCTGTTCGGCCACGTGATGCGCAACGCGCTGATCCCCATCGTGACGAGTGCTGGCGGCTACCTGCCGTACGTGTTTCTGGGCAGCCTGGTGTTCGAGAGCTTCTTCGGGCTGCCGGGGCTCGGCGCCTATGTGATCGACGCCATCTCGAACCAGGACTTTGCGGTGGTTCGCACGATGGTGTTTCTGGGCTCGCTGCTTTATGTGCTGAGCTACATCGCGATCGACATCGCCTACAC
>JBBAPK010000018.1:2685-48521 GCA_040400875.1 Burkholderiaceae bacterium
GGCGGTGGCCTACGACACGCGCACGCAATCGGTGCTTGATGCGCTGCTGGTTGGCCTGATCGAATCGCGCGAGGCGACCTATTCGCGACCGCTGGCGTATCAAAGCTTCACCTTGCAGTCGCTGAGCATCGATGGCGAGATGCGCCGCGCGCCGCCGCGCCTGCTCCATGCCGGCGTGCACCTGAAGGATCCGGCCGCCGAATGGACCGCCGACATCACCCAGCGCGTGGTGCTGGGCTTGCTGATGGGTGCGCTGGCCGGCGCGCTGTTGTGGGCGGCCGTGGTGTTCGCTTTGGCGCGACGTCACAAGTTGAGCTGGCGCGAGGCGGCCGCACAGGTGTGGCGCGACGAGACCGTGCTGCGCTGGCGCGCCGGCTTGTTCACGCTGTTCGCGCTGTGCCTGCTGGCCGGCCCCGCAGCGATGCTGATGAACGACTACCACCTGCTGGGCACCGACCGCACCGGCAACGATGTGTTCTATCAGGCGCTCAAGAGCATCCGCACCGCCTTCGTGATCGGCACGCTGGCCACGCTGGCCACGCTGCCGCTGGCGATGGCGCTGGGCTTGATGGCCGGCTACTTCAAGGGCTGGGTCGACGAGGCGATCCAGTACTTCTACACGGTGCTGTCGTCGGTGCCCAATGTGCTGCTGATCGCCGCGTGCGTGCTGATGGTTCAGGTCTACCTCGACAAGCACCCCGAACTGTTCGAGACCGGCGCCGAACGAGCCGACCTGAAGCTGTTCTTGCTGTGCGCCATCCTCGGGCTGACCGGCTGGGCGGGGCTGTGCCGGCTGCTGCGCGCCGAGGCGCTCAAGCTGCGCGAGCTCGAGTTCGTGCAGGCGGCGGTGGCCTTTGGCGTGGGGCCGTGGCGCATCATCTGGCGCCACCTCGTGCCCAACGTGATGCACCTGGTGCTGATCACCACGGTGCTCGAGTTCTCGGGGCTGATCCTCTACGAGGCGGTGCTGTCGTACGTGGGCGTGGGCGTCGATCCGTCGATGAACAGCTTTGGCGGCATGATCAATCTGGCGCGCAGCGAGATGAGCCGCGACCCAGTGGTGTGGTGGTCGTTTGCGGCGGCGTTCGGCTTCATGGTCACGCTGGTGCTGGCGGCCAATTTCTTTGCCGATGGCGTGCGCGATGCGTTCGACCCGCGCGCCCGGGTGTTCCGTGCCCGCCGCCCGGCAGCCGCAGCCGCGAGCGTGGACTGAAATCGACATGCTGAAGATCGACAAACTCGAAGTGGTGTTTGACACCGACGCGGGTCTGGTGCGCGCGATCGACGGCCTGTCGCTGGCCATTGAGCGCGGCGAGACCTTCGCGCTGGTGGGCGAGTCGGGTTGCGGCAAGAGCATGACGGCACTGGCCTTGATGCGCTTGCTGCCCGACGCCGGCCGCGTGAGCGCCGGGCGCATCGACATCGATGGGAACGACACGCTGGCGCTGCCCGAGTCGGCCATGCGCCGTTTGCGCGGCGGCAAGGTGGGCATGATCTTTCAGGAGCCGGCCACCAGCCTGAACCCGGTGATGCGCATCGGCGCGCAGATCGTCGAGGCCATCGAGGCGCACACCCCACTTCGCGGTGCGCGCGCCCGCGCCAAGGCCATCGAGTGGCTGGGCAGGGTGGGCATCCCCGAGCCCGAGCGGCGCGTCGACGACTACCCGTTTCGCCTGAGTGGCGGTCAGAAGCAGCGGGTGATGATCGCCATCGCGCTGGCCGCCGAGCCCGACTTTCTGGTGGCCGACGAGCCGACCACCGCGCTCGATGTGGCGATCCAGGCGCAGATCCTCGATTTGCTCAAAGACCTGCAGCGCGAGCAGGGCATGGGCATGCTGCTGATCACCCACGATCTGGCGGTGGTCTCGGGCATGGCGCAGCGCGTGGCGCTGATGTACGCGGGGCAAATCGTCGAGGTGGCCTCGGCCGCCGAATTCTTTGCCGAGCCCGCACACCCCTACGCACGGCTGCTGCTGCAGTCGCTGCCCACCTATGAAAAGCGCGGTCTGCCGCTGGCTGCGATCACCGGCACCGTGCCTTCGATGGCGCAGCGCTTTACAGGCTGCCGCTTCGCGCCGCGCTGCGACCGCGCGTTCGATCGCTGCCGCGCTGAGGCGCCCACGCTGTTGCCTCTGGCCGCTGATGGCGGCGGTGCGCTGCGCGAGGTGCGTTGCTGGTTGCACGTGCCGTCCACCGGCGCGGTTGTCGATGCGGCGGTGCCGCAGCAGTCGGCGTCGCTCGCTGCATCGCCGGCCAGCCCGCGCGAGGTGCGAGCCGACCAGGACACGCTGCTGCTCGATGTGCAGTCGCTGAGCGTCAAGTTCCCCGTTCGCAGCGGTTTGTTGCAGCGCGTGAAAGCACATTCGGTGGCGGTGTCCGATGTGTCCATCAGCATCCCGCGCGGCAGCACGCTGGCGCTGGTGGGCGAGTCGGGCTGCGGCAAGACCACGCTGGGCAAGGCCATCGTGCAGTTGCTGCGCGGCACGGCGGTGATTGAAGGCAGCGCGATGCTTGATGGCCGCGATCTTTTCAAGCTGCAAGGCGAGCCGCTGCGGCTGGCCCGGCGCTCGGTGCAGATGATTTTTCAGGATCCGTATGCGTCGCTCAATCCGCGCATGCGGGTGTACGACGTGCTGGAAGAAGGGTTGCTCACGCTGCGCCCCGAACTCGATGCCCCAGCGCGTCGAGTGCGGCTCGAAGCACTGATCGAGCGCGTGGGTCTGCGTGCCGATGCGCTGCAGCGTCACCCGCATGAGTTTTCGGGTGGGCAGCGCCAGCGCATCGCGATTGCGCGCGCGCTGGCGGTCGAGCCCCGGCTGATCGTGTGCGACGAGCCGACCTCGGCGCTCGATGTGTCGGTGCAGGCGCAAATCCTCAACCTGCTGCTCGAGCTGCAGTCCGAGCTGGGGCTGTCGTATCTGTTCATCACCCACCACCTCGGCGTGGTGTCCTACATCGCCGACCGCGTGGCCGTGATGCACCGCGGTCGCATCGTCGAGTCGGCCGCGACCGGCGAACTGCTGGCCCATCCCCAAGAGCGCTACACCCGTGATCTGCTGGCAGCGGTGCCGCAACTGATGTAAGCGAACCCCAACCGACCCAGGAGGCGCCATGTCCAGATCGTTTCACTTCTCCGTGGCGCGCCCCTGGGGTGGGGTTTTGATCGGTGTGGCCGCGTGCTGGCCGGCATGGGCACAGCAAACGCTCGAGCGCGTCGAGATCACCGGCTCGTCGGTGCGCCGCATCGACGCCGAGTCGGCACTGCCGGTGCAGATCATCCGGCGTGAGGCGATCGAGCGCAGCGGCTACACCTCCACCGTCGATCTGGTGAGAAACCTGCCGGCCGTGATGGGTGGCACCGGCGAGTCGACCGCGGTGGGGCTGGAGAGCTTCGGCTTTGCCGGTGCTTCCATCCACAACGTGGGTGAGACGCGCACGCTGGTGCTGCTCAACGGCCGGCGTATGTCGGCCTTCGGCGGCCAGTCGCTCACCGGGTCCAACAACGCCATCGACCTCAACAGCATCCCGATTGCCGCCATTGAGCGCATCGAGCTGCTCACCGATGGCGCCTCGGCGCTGTACGGCTCGGATGCGATTGCCGGCGTGATCAACTTCATCACCCGCCGCAGCGGCACACAAGGCGAGGCGAGCGCGGGGGTGTCGTTTCCGCGGGGCGGTGCGCGCGAGAGCCACGTCAGCGTGACCAAGGGGTTTGGCGAGCCTGACGACTACAGCGTGGTGATCTCGGCCAGTGCCGATCGGCGCACCTCGCTGGCGGCCACCGAGCGCAAGTTCGCGCGCAGCGGGCAGTTCTATTTCACCGAAGGTGGGCAAAAGTATCGATTTCAGACCGCCTCGTACCGCAGCATTCCGGCCAACGTCTACGACGAAGCCGGCAACGCCTACAACCCCTATTTGCAGGCCAACGGCAGTTGCCCCGCGAGCCACTTTGTCGACGGCACGGCGTGCACCTACGACTACGCGAGCACCGTCGAGATCTACCCCGAGCGGCAGCGCCAAGGCCTCACGCTCTCGTTCGACCGCCAGCTCGATGGCCACGCGAAGTTGTTTGGCGATGTGGTCTTCTCGCGCAGCCGATCGGTCTCGACCATTTCACAAACGCCGAGCGAACTGGTGATCGCGCCGGGTTCGCCGTACTTCGCGCAAGCCGTGGCCGCCGGCGGCTACAGCAACATCGATCCCGCGCTGGGTGATCTGGGTGTGCTGGCCAGCTACCGCTTCACCGACCTGGGCCAGCGCAGCAACGGCGACCGCGCCGAGGCACTGCACACGGTGCTGGGCGTCGAAGGCACCCTTGCAGCGTGGGACTACAACGTGGCCTACACCCACTCGCAAAGCGTGGTGCGCGGCAACCTTGACGCTGGCTATGGCTACAACAGCCGGGTGCTCAACGCGCTCAACACGGTGGTCAACCCGTTCGCGCTGCCGGGGCAGCAAACGCCTGCGGCGCAAGCGGCCATTGCCGGTGCCGAGTACAGCGGCTACTGGAACGGCGGCAAGTCGACGCTTGATGGTCTGGAAGCGCGCGTCAGCACCGAGCTGATGCCGCTGGCGCACGGCCCGTTGCAACTGGGCAGCGGCGTGAGCGCGTTCAACGAGCACTACAACTACCAGCCCAGCGACCTGGCGCAAGGTCTGGGCGGCGACAGCCTTTTCGGTGCTGACGCCAATGAAGTGCCGCTGGACGCATCACGGCAGATCTACGGTGCCTTCATCGAGCTGGTGGCGCCGATTGCCAAGGGCTTCGAGCTCACCGCCGGGCTGCGACATGACCACTATTCGGACTTTGGTGGTACCACCAACGCCAAGCTGTCGGGCCGCTGGCAGCCCCAGCCTGGCGTGCTGGTGCGCGGCTCGGTGGGCACCGGCTACAAGGCGCCGTCGGTGTTTCAGGTGAAGGCGCAGCGCCAGAACTATGGCGTCAGCGGCGGCAGCATCGATTGCGCTGCGCCGGATGCGAGCGGTGTCACGCTCGATCAGGTGGCCAGCTCATTGGGTGCGCAGTGCTTCAACGGGCAGCTCAATGTGATCGCCTCGGGCAACGCCGATCTGAAGCCCGAGCGCTCGACGCAGGCCACGCTCGGTGTGCGGCTCGAGCCGACGGCGCAGTTTTCCTTCGGTGCCGATTGGTGGACGGTGGGCGTCCGCGATGCCATCGGCCAGATCGACCAGAACGCCGTCCTCGGCGACTACACCCGCTACGCCAGCAGCTTTACCACCACGGTGAGTTCGGCCACCGGGCAGACGCTGCTCGCGCTGTATCAACCCAATGTGAACCAGGGCAAGGAGTGGCGCACCGGCATCGACTTCGATGTGACCGGGCGCACCCGCGTGGCCGCTGGTGTGCAACTGTCATCGCAACTCAATGCCACCTGGATGCTGCGCGACAGCTATCAGACCATCGAGGACGGCGCGTATTCATCGAGCCTGGGGCGCGTGGGCGACAACGGCGCGGTCACCTTCCGCTGGCAGGCGCGCTGGGTCAACACGCTGGCCATGGGCGCGTGGCAGCACACCGTGGCGTTGAACTACAAGTCGGGCTATCAGGACTTTGACGTGGCGGCCGCCGGGCTGGCCGACATCAACATCGTCAATGCCGATGGCTCGATCGGCGACGCCGTGGACTCGCTGCAGCGCAGCGTGATCGACTACGTCAGCGTCGACTGGCAAAGCCGCTGGCAGTTGCTGGGCAGCTTTGATCTGAACATCGGCGTGCTCAACGTCTTTGACACCGACCCGCCGCGCTCGATCGCTGTGGGGGGCGCCAATCAGGGCTTTCAGGTGGGCTACGACGACCGCTACTACGACCCGCGCGGGCGCACCTTCTACGTCAATCTGATCTATCGCTTCTGAGCCGCACCGCTTTTTGTTAGCCTCTTTGGCTTGGTGACCCACGGGCTTGGATTGGATGGATTTTTCAACGGGGCAAGATCACACGCGCCGCCGCTGGATGGGTCTGTCGGTGGTGCTGCTGTTTCACCTGCTGCTCGGCTGGGCGCTGGTGACGGGCCTGGCGCGCAAGGTGGTCCAAGAAGTGGGCGTTCTGGTCGAGACCCGTCTCATCGAAGAGGTCAAGCCGCCCGAGCCACCGCCCAAGCCGCCACCGCCCCAGCCCGAACCCCTCAAGGCCAAACGTGTCGAGGCACCGCGTGCCGTCGCTGCAACCCCGAAGAAGTCCGAGACCGCGCCACCGCTGCCGTCGCCCGCGAGGCCAGCCGCCACACCCACGGCGCAGGTGGCGCCAGCGGATACTGCGCCCGCGGTGGCGGGTGCAACGACTCGAGAGTCGACGCCAGCCGTCGTCGAAGCACCCAAGCCGGTCGGGCCGGTGGCCGCTGGCATCGCCTGCAGCCGCACGCCGCCGCCGCTGGCGCCCAGCGTGTCGACCGAGGTGCGCGGCAGCGTCTTTGTGATTGGCACCGTCAGGGCAGGGCGGGTGGTGCAGGTGGAGGTGGAGCGCAACACGCTCAAGGGCGTGTCCGACCGGCGCGTGTTGCGCGCCTTCGTGCAGTCCATCGAGACGACGATGAAAGAAGGCTATGTGTGCGCCGGTGATGACCTGCAGATCCGACAGGAGTTCTACTTTGATATTCGATGACCTCAGCCAGACCTGGAGCCCCATGTTCAAGATGATCGATACCGTTGCATGGCGCATAGCGCGCATCACGCTGATGCTGACCATGGCCTTGCTCGTCGGCCTGCTGGCGTCACCCGCACAGCAGGCGCACGCGGCAGCCGTTGAAGCGGTGGCCGTGCCGGGCACTGACGTGACCATCGCCCCGGTGCCGCCCCCCGAGGTGGCCAACCCCTATGGGCTGGGTGCCCTGTGGGAGCAGGGCGACTTTGTGGCCCGCTCCACGCTGATCATCCTGGTGCTGATGAGCATGGGCAGCTGGTACATCCTGGTCACCCGGCTGCGCGCGAGTGTGCGGCTGCGCGCCGATGCGCGGCAGGCACAGGCAATGTTTGCCGGTGCGGTGACCGTGCATCAGCTGGCTCAGGGCCTGCGCGAAGGCAGCGCGTTTCGCTTCGTCGCTGAGGCCGGCCTGCACGCGAGCGAGCGACAGGCCGGCACGCTGATGGCCAGCGTCGACCGCGGCGACTGGCTGACCATGAGCGTGCAGCGCAGCGTCGAGCAGGTGCAGTCCCAACTGAACGAAGGTCTGGCGCTGCTGGCCACCGTGGGGTCCACCGCGCCCTTCATCGGGCTGTTCGGCACGGTGTGGGGCATCTATCACGCGCTCACCGCGATTGGCATCGCCGGTCAGGCGAGCATCGACAAGGTGGCCGGCCCGGTCGGTGAGGCCCTCATCATGACGGCCATCGGCCTGGCGGTGGCGGTGCCTGCCGTGCTGGGCTACAACGCGCTGGCGCGACACAACAAGGTCACGATGGAGACGGTGCGCAGCTTCGGTGCGGCCATTCACGCCGTGCTCTCGAGCAAGGAAGCGCGCTGAGCGCAGCGAGCCCCATGCCCATCGAGTTTCCTTCGCCTGATGACGACGCGGGCGTCATCTCCAGCATCAACACCACGCCGCTGGTGGATGTGATGCTGGTGCTGTTGATCATCTTTCTGATCACCATCCCGGTGGTCACGCAGACGGTGGCGGTGTCGCTGCCCAAAGAGGTCAACCGGCCGCGGCAGACCCGCCCGGACAACATCGAGATTTCGGTCGACCGCGAGGGTGTCGTCTACTGGAACGCGCAGCGGCTGGCCGATGCCGCCACCTTGGCGGCTCGGCTGGCGAAACTCGGTGAGCGCCAGCCGCAGCCTGAAGTGCATGTGCGCGGCGACGAAACGACGCGCTACGAGGCAGTGGGTCGAGTGGTGCTGGCTTGTCAGCAAGCAGGCATCCACAAGGTCAGCTTCGTCACGCAGCCACCGGCCAGGAACTGACACCCATGGCGATGAATCCGGGCGCTGGCGGCGAGCGCGAACCCGAGTTGATGATGGACATCAACACCACCCCACTGATCGACGTGATGCTGGTGCTGATCATCATGCTGATCATCACGATCCCGGTGCAGCTGCACGCGGTCAACCTGAACCTGCCGCAAGGCAAGGCGCCGCCGCCCGAGCAGCCACCGGTGGTGGTGACTGTGACCATCGGCGCCGATGGCAGCGTGCTGTGGAACGACGTGGTGGTGAGCGATCAGGAGACGCTTGAGGCCAAGCTCAGGCAGGCGGCCACTGAGGCGAACCCACCCGAGCTGCAACTCAGGCCCGATGGCGCAGCGCCCTACGGCGCGGTGGCCCGAGTGCTGGCTGCGGCGCAACGCTTGGGCGTGACCCAACTCGGGATGGCGGGCAACGAGCGGTTTGGTTCCTGAGATCAGGACATGCTGTATTGCTTAGGCCGGGCGGGCTGTGATCGCTCTGGCACCAGCGAGGCGCCAGAGACGAATCAGCCGAGCGCTTGAACGGCTGTCAAGCCAGCGCTTGAAGCGCGCGAGTGGTGATCTCGTCGACGCTGCCAGTGCCGACGATCATGCGATAGCGAGGGGCGATCGGATCGCCTGACGACGACCAGTCCGAGTAGTAGGCCACCAGCGGACGGGTCTGCTTCTGGTAGACATCCAGACGCTTGCGCACGGTGTCTTCCTTGTCGTCATCGCGCTGCACCAGGGCTTCGCCCGTTGCATCGTCAATACCTTCGACCTTGGGCGGATTGAACTTGACGTGATAGGTGCGACCCGAGGCCATGTGCGCGCGGCGTCCGCTCATGCGCTCGATGATGGCCTCGTCGGGCACATCGATCTCGAGCACGATGTCGAGATTGACGCCTGCAGTCTTCATGGCATCGGCCTGCACGATGGTGCGTGGGAAGCCGTCGAACAAGAAGCCGTTGGCGCAATCGGGTTGGGCCAGACGCTCTTTGACCAGCCCGATGATGATGTCGTCGCCGACCAGGCCGCCCGAGTCCATCACCTTCTTGGCCGCGATGCCCAGCGGGGTTCCAGCCTTGACCGCAGCGCGCAGCATGTCGCCGGTGGAAATCTGGGGAATGCCGAACTTCTGGCAGATGAATGAGGCTTGGGTGCCTTTGCCCGCGCCAGGTGCTCCCAACAGGATCAGTCTCATCGGTGTCTTTCTGTGTCTCGTTGTTGATATGCGGATTGCTCTCCGCGAGTGGTTGGCCAGAATAGCATGGCCCCCCCAGGGCAAAGCGAGGCTCCTAAACCAGCATCTGACGCACTCGCGCCAGGTCTTCGGCGGTGTCCACACCGATGCCCGAAGGTGTTTCACTGCGATGCACCGCGATGCGCTCGCCGTGCCACAGCACGCGCAACTGCTCGAGCGATTCAACCGTCTCCAGCGGGCTGGCCTCAAGCTGCGGAAAGCGCCTCAGGAAGCCCGCCCGGAATGCATAGATGCCGATGTGCCGCAGCGGTGCGACGCTGCCGATGCCGGGCGAGCCGGCCGTGCTGCCATCGCGCCACCAGGGGATGGGCGCGCGCGAAAAATAAAGCGCCCGGTCTTCGCGATCACACACCACCTTGACCACATTCGGGTTGGCCAGTTCGGCCGGGTCGGACACCGCGTGCGCGGCCGTGGCCATCACGCAGTCGGCGCGCGCGATCAGCATCGCAGCGACCGCGTTGATCAGCGCGGGTTCGATCAGCGGCTCATCGCCTTGCACATTGACTACCACATCGTCGCCGTCGAGTCCCAGTCGTTCACAGGCTTCGGCCAGGCGGTCGCTGCCGGTGGCGTGATCGACCCGGGTGAGCACGGCAGCCACACCATGGGCTGTGCAGGCCTGCACGATTTCGGCGTCATCCGCAGCCACCACCACCTGCCTGGCCAGCGACAACTGCGCCTGACGGGCCACCCGAACCACCATGGGCAAGCCAGCGATGTCGGCCAGCGGCTTGCGTGGCAACCGGCTTGAGGCCAGCCGCGCCGGGATCAGGACCGAGAAGCTCACGCGCGATCGGCGGGATCGCCTTGCCGCAAATCGCTGAAGGCCGGTTGCGCGGGCACATCGTCGGTGATGGCGCGAGCCTCACTCTCGAGCATCAAGGGAATGCCGTCGCGCACGGGAAAGGCCAGCCGGTCGGCGTGGCAGACCAGTTCGTGGTGTTCTTGCGCCGGCGGGCGCCAATGCTCGAGCGGCCCCTTGCACACGGGGCACACCAGCAGGTTAAGCAGTCGGGTATCCATCGGCAGTCCTGATCGAAGGGGAAGGGGGAAGCAGCGCGCGCAGTTCGCCAAGGAAGGCGGCGTCGCATTCAAAGTCTAGCGGGGCCACCCAGATCCGGGTCTTGCTGCCGGCCTGTGCCCAGAGTTCTGGCCTGAGCTTGACGGCGTCCTTCTCGGTGACGATGACGTGCTCGGTTTGATCGGGCCAGGGTGGCGTCGGGTAGCCGTGGTGGTCGGGCAGCGCCAGTGGCGTGAAGCGCAGCCCGGCGGCGCTCAGCATGTCGAAAAAACGTTGCGGGTGCGCCAGGCCGGCAGCGGCCGTCAGCGTCGCACCGCTGGCGGCCAGCGCGTGCAGGGTGCCCATCGTCGCGCTGCGTCCTGCCCACCAACTCGCCAGATCGACCAGGCCGGTCAGGTGGCGCCCGGCAAGGTGACCCGGCCACGGCGTGGAGGCAGCCGGCGCGTTGTAGAGCACGACGCTGCGCGCCGGGGGATGCTCGGAAAGCGTCTCGCGCAGCGGGCCGGCCGGCAGCAACCAACCGTTGCCCACGCCGCGCTCGTCGAACACGATGACCTGCGCGGTGCGCGGCAATTGCAGATGCTGCAAGCCGTCGTCGCTGATGAGGATGTTGGTCTGCGCATGAGCGGCCAGCGCCTTCCTGGCCACCGCCACCCGCTTGGCTCCGACAAACACCGGCAGACCCGTGCGCAGGCGCAGCAGCAGCGGCTCGTCGCCTGCCTGAGCTGCGGTGCTGTCTGGCTGGACCTCCATGGGGCTGGGGACCTGTTCAGACCTGCCATAGCCGCGCGAAATGATGGCCGGCGTCCAGCCCTCGGTCTGCAGCCAACGCGCCACCGCCATCACCGTGGGTGTCTTGCCGGCACCGCCTGCGATCAGGTTACCCACCACGACAACCGGTACCGGCAAGGACTGCGGCTTGAGCCATTGAAGGCGGTACAGCAGCCGTCGCACACCGGTGATCGCTGCGAACACGCAGGCCAGTGACCACAAGGCAATGGCCAAGGGGCCGCGACCGAGCCAGGCCCGTTGCAGCTGGTCTTCGATGTCGGGTCGCATGCCGCGGGGCGTCAGCACCTGGTGTTGCTGCGGGTCGCGGTGTCTTGCCCCGCTGGAGACGCCGCCGTTGGCCGATCAGGCTGCCGGATCACCGAGCGCCACCGGGCGCTGTGCGCTGAGCCGCGAAGGTGATGCGCACCAAACCGGCCCGTCGGGCCGCATCCATCACGTTGATTACGCTTTGATGAGCCGAGGTGGCGTCGGCTGACACGATGACGGGCATGTCGTTTCGGCCCTCGGCCTGCCGACTCAGCGCTAAGGTGAGCAACTCCACGCTGCGGCCATCGACGGCATCTCCATTGACCGAATAGCGACCGTCGGCGGACACAGTAACCGTGATCTCTCTCGCACGCTCACGGCTGGGCTCGGCGTCGGCGGTCGGCAGTGTCACCTGCAGTTCCGTGAACTTCGCGTAGGTGGTCGACAGCATCAGGAAAATCAGCACCACCAGCAGCACGTCGATGAACGGGATCAGGTTGATCTCGGGCTCTTCAGGGCGAGCCTTGCGAAAGTTCATCGCCATCGGAAGTTCAACTGGCCGAGCGGGGTGCTGCAAAGCGCATCAGGTGGGGTGTGAGGCGATCGCACGCTTGCTCCATGTCGAGCGTGTAGCCATCAACGCGCCCCCTGAAGTGCCTGTAGATCATCAGCGACGGGATGGCCACCATCAAGCCGAAGGCAGTGTTGTACAGCGCCATCGAGATGCCATGCGCCAGCAGCGCCGGGTTGCTGCCACCCGATGGCGCTTGCGAGCCGAAGATCTCGATCATCCCGATCACCGTGCCCAGCAGGCCGAGCAGCGGCGCGGTCGAGGCGATGGTGCCCAGCGCGTTGAGGTAGCGCTCAAGCCGATGAACCGCAGCGCGCCCGGACGACTCGAACACGTCGCGAAGTGCGGCTTCACTGATGTGCGGCTCGGCGATCACCGCGCGCAGCCCGCTGGCCAGCACCGATCCGAGCACCGAGTTGTCGGCCAGCTTGTTGACCACATCGGCAGACGGCAATAGCGCCCGGGTCACCGACACCACCTCGTCGAGCAACTGGGGCGGGGCCACCTTCGATGTTCGCAGGCTGGACAGGCGTTCGATGATCAGCGTGAGGGCCGCCACCGAGCAAAAAATCAAGGGCCAGATCGGCCAGCCAGCGGCTTGTATGATCGAAAACACGTGGTGATTTTCCGTGCCGTGGCGTTGTCTGTGGGGTCTGCTCTCTCGACGATTATGGCTCGCTTCAAATCATGCGAACCATGGACTTCATGCCCGTTCAGATATGCACAGTTTCTGTTGATAACTTTGTGGGCAAGGCCATCGTGATGGCCCCGAAGGGCTGATTTCAAAGGGCTCACAACACATTGCCCAATCTGGTGGCAGCAATAAGACCATGCAAATCAACAGCTTGAACGTTTTTGTCAAATTTATGACGCCGCGTGCTCGGCGTTGCGCGTTGTCTGACGCGGCTGTGGAGTTGTCGAGCCGCATGGATGCTGGGCTGGCGCTTGATTGATCGTCTGGAGGCCCCGCCGCAGCGTGTGATCTGGAGCGTCGCAGGCCTGGTTCATGCGGTCAGCGATGCGCTCAGTGCGCGCTTTTCGGCTTGCACGGTGGCGGGAGAGCTTTCGGGCTTTTCGCGTGCTACGAGCGGCCACAGTTATTTCACGCTCAAGGACGCTGATGGCGAGTCGGCGTCGCTGCGCTGCGCGATGTTCAAGCGTGCTGGCAGCTTGCTGCAGTTTCTTCCCGCCGACGGCCAACAGGTCCAGTTGCGCGGCCGACTCGCGGTCTACGAGCCCCGAGGCGAGTTGCAGTTCATCGTCGAGTCCATGCAACTGAGCGGCGAGGGCGCGCTTTACGAGCAGTTCCTGAAACTCAAGCACAGGCTTGAGCTTCAGGGGCTTTTCGACAGCGACCGCAAACGCCCGATCACGCTTTGGCCTCGGCGAGTCGGTGTGGTCACTTCGCTGGATGCGGCTGCCTTGCACGATGTGGTGTCGACGTTCGCGCGCCGGGTGCCCCATGTAGATTTGATCATCTATGCGTCGCTTGTTCAAGGCGACCAGGCGCCCGAGGCGCTGGTGGCGGCCATCGCAAGAGCGGGCCTGCGGCGCGAGGTGGACACGCTGTTGATCTGCCGAGGCGGCGGATCGATGCAAGACCTCTGGGCCTTCAACGACGAGCGTGTCGTGCGCGCGGTGGTGGCTTCGCCCATTGCCGTGATCAGCGGGGTTGGGCACGAGACCGACGTGACGCTGGTGGACTTTGCTGCCGATCTGCGCGCGCCCACACCGACGGCGGCCGCTGAACTCTGCGCCCGCTCCACGCGAGACGCCCAAGGCGATCTGGCCCGCGCTGCGGTGGCGATGCGCAGGCGCATGCACCAGTCGATCGACACCCAGGCGCAACGCGCCGACCGGGTGGCCGTGAAGTTACTTCGTCCGGCCGAGGCCCTGCGCAGGCAGACCGCTGTGCTCGACATGCACGCGCACCGGCTGGCAGCGGCCGCGCAGCGCGTGCTGACGGCAGCGCGCCAGAACCTTCAAGGCCGCGCCGTCGGGCTGCAGCGCGCCAACCAGCATTCGCTTCAGGTGGCGGGGCGCCGGCTTGATCGGCTTGGCGAGCGGCTGTGCGGTCTGGACCCCGAGGGCGTGCTCAGGCGTGGCTACGCACTCATTCAGACCCAGGCTGCAGCAGTCGTGGTGGATCCGAAGCAACTGAAGGCCGGACAGGACCTTAAGGTCACGCTGGCGCACGGAACAGTCGGTCTGCGCGTAGAGCGCGTCCTGCCACCATAAAAAAACCGGGCGCGGGGCCCGGTTTCTTGAAGCTGCTTCGGCGGCATCCCACGAACTGCCGCCGACCAGCGCCTGCTGTGTTGCAGAAGACCCGTCAGAGCCCAGCGTTTTGTTGCGCGACCATCAGGTACAGCATGGCGATCGACAGCAGCGTGTTGGCCCTCGAGGTCAGCATGGCCACGCGGCCGGCCTTGGCTTTTTCCTCTGGCGTGACGGTCACCATACCGAGGGCCTTTTTCTGGTTTGGCCAGATGATGAACCAAACGTTGAAGGCCATGACCAATGCAATCCACATCCCCAGCCCAATCGCGATGAAGGGCGCTTGCATCGTCAGTGCCTGAACGATGTAGCCGCTGACCGCCGCCAGCAACAGACCTGTGACGACCGTGGCCAGCGCAGCGTAGCGAAACCAAAACAGCGCCGCTGGCGCGATCACTTTACTGATCGCTGGCTTGTGTTCGTCTGGGATCTTCGGCATCGAAGGGATCTGCACGAAGTTGAAATACCACAGCAGCCCAATCCACATCACGCCGCACATCACGTGCAGCCAGCGGATGAAGAACGCGCCCCAGGCATGGCTGAATTCGACATTGCCCAGCGCAGCGACGATCAGGATTAGCAGCACCACGCCCGCGGCGACCGTGCGTCCCAACGATTGAAGAATCGCGCCCATTGCTTACCTTTCGGATTGATTGATGACCGAAAACTATAGCGCCTGCTTAACTTTGGGACACTTCGATGCGCAGCCCCGGGTGGCGTTCGCTGCGATTCAGGGTGGCCCTCCTTCGCTGCTGTCACGGCTCGAATGGCGCGCCCTTGAGTCTGAACCCCGCAGTAACGCCGCGCTTGGCAAACCACCCATCGTTCATCTCCAGAACCAGGCGCACGGGCTTGGCTGCGCAGTGGTTGTCGAGGCTGAGCGGCTTCATGTGGTCTATGTTGACGATGGTGCCGTCGTCAGCCACGAAGGCGATATCCAGTGGGATGAGGGTGTTTTTCATCCAGAAGCATTGCTGCTCGGCTTGCTCGAACACGAACAGCATGCCCTGATTGGACGGCATGCTCCGCCGAAACATCAGTCCGGTGGCGCGCTCTTGCGGTGACTGAGCGACTTCGGCGCTGATGTTGTGGATGCCCGCGTTCAGGGTGATGCGGGGCAGATCGTGGGGTTGGGGCTGCGCCTCGCAGCCCATGGATGCGAGCGCGATGACGAACCACAGAAGCGGTTTGGGGTTTCGGATGGCCATGATTCGCATGTCGGGTTCGGGCAGCTTGAAGAGGGCTTTTGGGGGTGGGATTCGTCACATCGTAGGGGGATCTGACGATGCGTTCGTGGCATATCGCTGAACTAGAATGACCCCGGTAGTCAAGCTGCCTTTGTCAGGCATCCGCCTCAATGTTTCTGGAGCCCAAAGCCCATGTATCAACACATCGAAGTACCCCAAAACGGCGAGAAGATCACTGTCAATGCTGATTTCTCCTTAAATGTTCCAGATCACCCGATCATTCCCTACATCGAAGGCGACGGAACGGGGTTCGACATCACTCCCGTGATGATCAAGGTGGTTGATGCGGCGGTGGCCAAGGCCTATGCAGGCAAAAAGCAAATCCGCTGGATGGAGATCTATGCCGGCGAGAAGTCGACCCGCATCTACGGCCCGGACGTGTGGCTGCCTGCCGAGACCCTGGAAGTGCTCAAGGACTATGTGGTGTCGATCAAGGGACCGCTCACGACGCCTGTGGGCGGCGGCATTCGCTCACTCAACGTGGCGTTGCGTCAGGAACTCGACCTCTACGTGTGCTTGCGCCCGATTCAGTACTTCACGGGTGTGCCTTCACCGGTTAAGGAGCCGCACAAGACCAATATGGTGATCTTCCGCGAGAACTCTGAAGACATCTATGCCGGTATCGAGTTCGAGGCGCAAAGCGAGAAGGCCAAGCGCCTGATCAAGATCCTTCAGGACGACTTCGGCGTCAAGAAAATACGTTTCCCCGACACCTCGGGCATCGGCATCAAGCCGGTGTCTAGGGAAGGCACAGAGCGCCTGGTTCGCAAGGCGATCCAGTACGCCATCGACAACGACAAGTCCTCGGTCACCCTGGTGCACAAGGGCAACATCATGAAGTACACCGAAGGAGGATTTCGTGACTGGGGCTACAACCTCGCGCAAGCGGAGTTTGGCGCACAGCTCATCGATGGCGGCCCATGGTGCAAGTTCAAGAGCCCGAAGTCGGGCAATGACATCGTCATCAAGGACGTGATCGCCGATGCGTTCTTGCAGCAGATCCTCTTGCGTCCGGCCGAATATTCGGTCATTGCGACGCTCAACCTCAACGGCGATTACGTGTCAGACGCACTGGCCGCTCAGGTCGGTGGCATCGGCATCGCACCGGGCGCCAATTTGAGCGACTCGGTCGCCATGTTCGAAGCCACCCATGGCACCGCGCCGAAATATGCTGGCAAGGACTACGTCAACCCCGGCTCTGAAATCCTGTCGGCCGAGATGATGCTGCGACACATGGGCTGGACTGAGGCCGCCGACCTGATCATCAGTTCCATGAAGAAATCCATCTTGTCGAAGAAGGTCACCTATGACTTCGCGCGATTGATGGACGGAGCCACTCAAGTGTCTTGCTCAGGGTTTGGTCAGGTGATGATCGACCACATGTGACGTCGCTTCAGGCCGTCTCGTGACGGCTCACGAAAGACCCCGGGTCGGTGGACGGCCTGGGGTTTTTTGTTTGTTCGTCGCGCAAACGTTCCGAAGTCCACACTTGCGCAGTCGAGTCACGAATTGGCTCGTTTGACCTGAACTGCAAATCAGCCTGGTTCGACCCGGCGTCGGGTAGCGTTTCACAGTTCATTGATTGATCGGCGCCCCCGCAAGCGAGGGGCCGGCTGAACTCAAGGAATCTCGGATGGCATACAAGGCATGGCTGCTCGCCGTCCTGATGGGCGCGACATTGATCCTGCCCGGCTGCGAAAAGCCTTCCACGGACATCCGGGCCATCGACGATGCTGCGCACGCCAGGATCGGCGTGATGTCCGGCACGACGGGCGAAGCAGTCGCCAGACAACGCTTTCCGCAGGCCGACCTCCACACTTTCCAAGACGTGATGGACGCTGTGGCGGCCCTGAATGCCGGGAAACTTGACGTGGTCGTCACCGCTTTCCCGACCGCCAACCTGGTGGCCAAGAAAAACCCGGCACTGCAGGTTTTCCCCGAGCCACTCAGGTCGGATGACACCGCGGTAGCCGTGCGCAAGGGCGACGCAGTACTCCTTGCGCAGATCAATCGCGCCATCGACGAATTCAAGAAGGACGGCACGTTGCAGTCCGCCCATCGCCGCTGGTTCAAGACAGGCCTCGAGCCCTATGACGAAATCGACATCCCCGTGGCGACCGCGGGCGTCCCGCTGCGCGTGGGTGTGACTGCCACGCGCGAGCCCATGATCTTCATTGACGCCAACGGCCGGACCACCGGGCACGAAGCGGACATCGCCCGATTGCTGGGCATGAAACTCGGTCGGCCGATCGAGTTTCACGACATGCCCTTCATGGCCTTGCTGCCTGCGCTGCAGTCCGGAAAGCTCGACGCGATCATCAACGGCATGACTGCCACCGAGGAACGCCGTCAGCGGGTCGATTTCTCGGCCTCCTATTTCGAGATACCAATGGTGATGCTCACGCGCAAGCCTGCTGCAGCCAACCCGACAGCGAGTAGGACGGCACTTCAGGCGAAGATGACCACGGGCGCCGACCTGAATGGCCGAAAAATCGCCGTGCTCCTCGGGTCGGCACACGAAACCTACGCCACCAAGACCTACCCCGACGCGACGATCCTCCAATTCGAGAACGTAGCCGATGTGGTTCTGGCGGTCAAAACCGGCAAGGCGGATGCGGGCCTGGACGACAACGAGTCGCTTCTCAGGACACTGAAAAATGACGCCACACTCGGTGCTGTCGGCGAGGATTTGTTCGCATTTCCGGTGGGCGCCGCTTTCAACAAGGAACAGCGCGCGCTGCGCGAGCAGTTCAACCAGTTTCTGACCACCAGCCGCCAAGACGGCACCTATGACGACCTGATCAGGCGCTGGGTGGATGGTGGCGACACGCGAAAACATGAGGTCGGCGCGAAGGCACCCAACGGCATTCTGACGATAGGGGTTGCCGTGACTGGCGAGCCTTTCATCTTCGTCCAGGACAATCAACTCGTCGGGTTTGAAGTCGAGCTGGCCGAGCGATTCGCAGCGAGTCAGGGAAAAAAGCCGCAGTTCCTGAGCGTGGAATTCAGCGCCCTGATTGCCGCTGTGGCCAGTGGCAAGGTGGACTTTGTCATGTCCTCCATTTCTGTGACCGACGAGCGCAAAAAGAAGGTTGATTTCAGTGACCCGTACTACCAGACGGGCACCAAGGCCTTCGCGCTGGTCACCCACATTGCCGCCGCCCCGCCTGTGAGAACGGCAACGCCTGCGGTCACGGTTCAGGCTGCTGCGGCGTCGCGAGCGCCAGCCGTGGCTGACATCGCGGACTCGTCTGGCGGTGCACGCAAGCTGACATCGGGAGCCGACCTGATCGGGCAACGCATCGCGGTTCTTCAGGGCTCGGCGATGGAGGTGTTTGTCACCCAGACTTACCCCGAGGCCACCGTGCTGCGCTTTGTTTCTGGCGCCGACGTCACCTTGGCCCTCAAGTCTGGCAAGGCAGATGTGGCACTTGCCGATGAAGGCGGGCTCATGGAAATCATCCGTGACGATCCCAGTTTGGCCATGCTCCCGGAGTCCTTGTTCTCTTTCCCGATTGGCGTCGGTTTCAACAAGGCGGACCGCGCGCTGACCGAGCAGTTCAATGCCTTCCTGGCCCAACTCAAAGCCGATGGGACGCTCAAGGACATCCTCGACCGCTGGGTCATCCAACGTGACTGGAAGATGCCCGACATTGCGATCCCCCAAGGCGGCAAGGTGCTGCGTGTGGGCATCGCCGGAACCGGTGGTGCGCCCTTCGATTTCATCCAGGACAACGAAATCGTGGGGGTTGATGTCGAGATCGTCAAACGATTTGGCGTCTTCAGCGGGCGTGAGGTGCAGCTCGTGAACATGGACTTTGGTGCCCTGATCTCTGCGGTCTCAAGCGGCAAGGTCGACATGATCATCGGCGGCATCTTCGTGACGCCGGAACGGCTCTTGCGCATTGACTTTTCGCAACCCTATGAGCATGCGGCCGTGAAAGCCTATGCCCTGAAGAGTCATATCGCCGCCTACGATGCCGATCAGCCGGGCGTCGCAGCCGACAGCGCCACGCCAGGCCCTGCGACCGCAGGTCTGCTCGAGCGCGTCAATGAGAGCTTCCACAGCAACATCGTTCAGGAAAAGCGCTATCTGCTCATCCTGAACGGACTGCAGACCACGGTGGTCGTCTCCATCTTCGCCACGGTTTGGGGCACCTTGCTGGGGGCGTTGGTGTGCTTCATGCGAATGTCACCGAAGGCCTGGTTGAACGTGCCTGCGGGCATCTATATCGCCCTCATGCGCGGCACGCCGGTGCTGGTGCTGTTGATGCTGATCTTCTATGTGGTGTTCGCCTCGGTGAACATCTCGGCGGTGTTCGTGGCGGTGGTTGCCTTCGCCATGCATTTCGCTGCCTATGCCGCAGAAATCTTTCGCGTTGGCATCCAGAGCATCGACAAGGGCCAAACTGAAGCCGGCATCGCCATGGGCTTCAGCCGGTTCGGCACCTTCACGAACATCGTGCTGCCGCAGACCGTGCAGCGCATCTTGCCCGTCTACAAGGGCGAGTTCCTGAGTCTGGTGAAGATGACATCCATCGTCGGCTACATCGCCATAGAGGACCTCACCAAGGCCAGCGACATCATTCGCAGCCGCACGTTCGACGCATTCTTTCCGCTGTTGGTGGTGGCGGTGCTGTACTTCGCCATTTCCTGGCTGCTCATGCAGGGCTTGGAATACCTGGAACGCGTGACCGATCCGAAACGCAAGCGTCGAACCGGAGAGCCATCATGATCCGCGTCGAACACCTGTCAAAGAGCTACGGCAGTCATGTCGTCCTCAAGGACATCAGCGCCGAAATCCGCAAGGGTGAGGTCATTTCCATCATCGGTCCGTCGGGGACCGGCAAAAGCACCTTCCTGCGCTGCCTGAACCTGCTCGAATCACCCACGAGTGGCAGCATCCACATCGACGATGTCAACGTCCTCGACCCGAAGACCGACGTGCCGCGAGTGCGTCAAAAAATGAACATGGTTTTCCAGTCGTTCAATTTGTTCGACCACTTGAACGTGATCGACAACCTGACGCTGGCACCCATGAAACTCAAGGGTCTTGGGCGTGCGAGCGCGCAGGCGAAAGCACGCGACGTGCTCAAGCTGGTGGGACTGTTCGGCAAGGCCAGCGCCTTTCCGGACGAACTCTCGGGGGGGCAAAAACAGCGTGTGGCCATTGCCCGCTGCCTGGCGATGGAGCCAGAGATCATCTTGTTTGACGAACCCACATCCGCGCTTGACCCGACCATGGTCAGCGAGGTCTTGTCGGTCATTCGACGCCTGGCGAAAGAGGGTCTGACCATGGCCATCGTCACCCACGAGATGGACTTCGCGCGAGATGTTTCCAACCGCGTGTTCTACATGGATGAAGGCCTGATCTACGAAGAGGGCACTCCGGAGCAGATCTTCAGCCATCCCGAGAAAGCGCGAACACGCGCTTTCATCAACCGCATCCGCAGCTTCACTTACCGCATCGAGTCGGCTGAGTTCGACTCCTACGCCATGAATGCCGAAATCGAGGTCTTCTGCGAGAAGCACATCCTGCCGCGCGAGACACGGCACAACCTGCTCTTGCTCGTCGAGGAACTTGTGGCGTTGCATTTGCCGTCGCTCGCCAATGGCGCGATTAACATAGATATTGACTACTTCGAGAAAAGTGGCGACGTCGAACTGACGTTTATCGCGGCAGCGGCCGCCGGCAACGTCCTGGAAGCCGGTGATCACCAGGACGATCTGCCCGTGCTGCTCATCCGCAACTTCGCGCAAAACATTACCTACACCGTGACGGATGGCCTGGGCCGTCTGGGCATGACCGTCAGGCGAGGCTGAGTGCCACGGCTCGGTCGACGTTCAGCGCCGGCACCAGGCAGTCATCAATCACCCGGTTTGGCGTGCCCTGAACGCAACGGGCTTAACGTCTTTGCCAACAAGCAGAGGGTTCAACAGAAAAAAAACCCGCTATGTGGCGGGTTTTTTCTGAGGGTCTCGAAACACAGACCTTCACATGGCGGGATTCACACTCGAACTTCGGCAGTCGTCTGTTCGGGCACTTTCAAGTCAACCGCGACGATCTCCTGAGCGAGTTGCCCCTTGGGGCCTTGCACCAATTCATAGGTGACCTCGCTGCCTTGCTTCAGTGTCTTGAAGCCCTCCATCTGGATCGCCGAGAAGTGCGCGAAAACATCCATTCCGCCACCTTCGGGCTCGATGAATCCGAACCCTTTGGCGTCGTTGAACCACTTGACAGTGCCTTTAGCCACGATCCGACCCTTCCAACGTAAATTCCATAAGTGATTTTCTTGCCGCTGCAGATCGAGTGTCAAGTGTGCGATACCCGTTCGTGTGTGGGTTCGGCGCCATAAACAGCGTTAAACGTGAGAAAAAAGGCGTCTGGCGAGCCACTCGGTTGCGCTGGCTGATTTGCTGGCCAGTGACACAGATCGAACTTGCTCTCGCGAGGTCTTTCATGTCGATAGAATGAACTATGCCTACTGAAAAACCTGTACCGATTCCGTCCGTCCCGGGGACTCCCACAGAGGTAAATCCGGGCGTGGCTGTGGTCGACCGCCAAGTGGTGAAGGTCGATCCGCCACGCATGTACCAAGTGATCCTGCTCAACGACGACTACACGCCCATGGAGTTTGTGGTGATGGTTTTGCAGGAATATTTCAATCGCGACATTGAGAGCGCGACCCAGATCATGTTGAGGATTCATCATGATGGGCGAGGGGTATGCGGCGTGTTCTCCAAGGACGTCGCCGCCACCAAAGTTGAGTTGGTTCTGGCCGCCGCAAGGCGCGGTGGCCACCCGTTGCAATGCATTATGGAGGCCGCATGATCGCGCAGGAACTTGAAGTCAGTCTGCACATGGCGTTTGTCGAGGCGCGCCAGCAGCGCCATGAATTCATCACTGTCGAGCACCTGCTCATGGCATTGCTGGACAACCCCTCAGCCGCGGAAGTTTTGCGAGCCTGTTCTGCCAACAGCGATGATTTGCGCAAGAGTCTCGCGCAGTTCATCAAGGAAAACACCCCCACGGTGGGCGGTGTGGACGAGGTGGATACCCAACCCACCCTGGGCTTCCAGCGGGTGATTCAGCGCGCCATCATGCACGTGCAATCCACCGGCAGCGGCAAGAAAGAGGTCACAGGCGCCAATGTGCTCGTGGCGATCTTTGGCGAGAAAGATTCGCACGCTGTTTACTACCTCCACCAGCAAGGCGTGACGAGGCTGGATGTCGTCAATTTCATTGCTCACGGCATCAAGAAGTCGGAGCCGCCCGAAGCCGCCAAACCCGCTGAGGGCGCTGCCTCCAGCTCGGAAGGCGACAAGGACGAGTCCGATGGCAAGGGCAATGCGCTCGACCAGTTCACGCAAAACCTGAACCAGCTTGCTCGCGATGGAAAAATCGATCCGCTGATCGGTCGAGAACTCGAGGTCGAGCGTGTCATTCAGATCCTGTGCCGGCGACGCAAGAACAACCCCTTGCTCGTGGGCGAGGCTGGCGTTGGCAAGACCGCGATCGCCGAAGGACTGGCGTGGCGCATCACCGAAGGCGACGTGCCCGAAGTGCTCGCCGATGCGACTGTTTATTCGTTAGACATGGGCGCGTTGCTGGCCGGTACCAAGTACCGCGGCGATTTCGAGCAGCGTCTCAAGAGCGTTTTGAAGACGCTCAAGGAGCAGCCCCATGCCGTGCTGTTCATCGACGAAATCCACACCCTGATCGGCGCCGGCGCGGCGTCGGGCGGGACGCTTGACGCGAGCAACTTGCTCAAGCCTGCACTCAGTTCTGGAGCGATGAAGTGCATCGGCGCGACGACGTTCACCGAGTACCGCGGAATCTTCGAAAAAGATGCCGCGTTGTCGCGCCGCTTCCAGAAGATCGATGTGGCAGAGCCTTCGGTCGAGCAGACGGTGGAAATTCTCAAGGGCCTGAAGTCTCGCTTTGAAGAGCACCACAGCGTCAAGTACGCGCTGGGGGCTTTGCAGGCTGCGGCAGAACTCTCGGCGAAATTCATCAACGACCGCCACCTGCCCGACAAGGCGATCGACGTGATCGACGAGGCCGGCGCTGCCCAGCGAATCCTGCCCAAGAGCAAGCAAAAAAAGACCATCACCCGCAATGAGGTCGAAGAGATCGTCGCGAAGATCGCCCGCATCCCGCCAGCCAGTGTGTCCAACGATGACCGCTCCAAGCTCAAGACCCTGGACCGTGACCTCAAAAGCGTGGTGTTTGGCCAGGACCCCTCGATTGAGGCGCTGTCTGCGGCGATCAAGATGGCGCGATCGGGTTTGGGCAGGCCCGACAAGCCGATCGGCTCATTCCTGTTTTCCGGGCCTACGGGCGTGGGCAAGACCGAAGTGGCCAAGCAACTGGCCTATGTGCTGGGCATCGAGTTGATCCGCTTCGACATGAGTGAGTACATGGAGCGCCACGCGGTCAGCCGTTTGATCGGTGCGCCCCCGGGTTATGTTGGCTTCGATCAAGGCGGCCTGCTGACCGAGGCGGTCACCAAGAAGCCGCACTGCGTGTTGCTGCTCGATGAGATCGAAAAAGCGCATCCCGATGTCTTCAACGTGCTGTTGCAAGTCATGGATCACGGCACCTTGACCGACAACAACGGCAGGAAGGCTGACTTCCGCAACGTGATCATCGTCATGACCACCAATGCCGGTGCCGAGACGATGAACAAGTCGACGATCGGCTTCACCACGGCCCGCGAGCAGGGTGACGAGATGGCCGACGTCAAGCGGATGTTCACTCCTGAATTCCGCAACCGGCTCGATGCGGTGGTGAGCTTCCGTGCGCTTGACGAGGACGTCATCTTGCGTGTCGTTGACAAGTTCTTGTTGCAGCTCGAGGCCCAGTTGGCCGAGAAGAAGGTCGAGGTCGCCTTCACCGACGAGCTGCGCAAGCATCTGGCGAAGACCGGTTTTGATCCGCTGATGGGCGCTCGTCCGATGCAGCGTCTCATTCAGGACACCATCCGGCGCGCGCTTGCCGATGAGCTCTTGTTCGGCCGACTGGTCGACGGTGGTCGCCTGACGGTAGGCGTTGATGCAGAAGGCAAGACGCTTTTGGACATCCAGCCGTCCAAGCGCAGCGACAAGCCCAAGGCGGAGCCCGCAACGACGGTGTGATTTGCTGGGGAGTGCGTGAGACTGTGGCCGCAAGCTGTTTCAGCTTGCGGCCACAGTTCATTTGGGGGTGATTCTTGTCAGGCCATCACGCTGCCAGCGCAGCACTTGCAGCCGTGGTGGCGTGGCATGGTCGGCATCCCAGTCGCTGAGCACGTGCCGAGTGAATCCCGGAGCCAGTTGATTGGTGCCAGGCATGTGGGTGTGGCCATGAATCATCACAGCCGTGCCGGCCTCGTGCATCCATTGCACCGCCGTCGCCGTGTCGATGTCGAAATACTCGTCGGCTGACTGCTCGCGCTTTCGGCGTTCGCTTTCTTCCCGGATATGGCGAGCCGCCTTGCGGCGCTCGGCCAGCGGTCGGGCCAGAAAGTTCTCGCGCCAAGCGGGGTTGCGCACCTGCGCGCGAAACCTTTGATAGTCGACATCGGAGATGCAAAGTGCATCTCCGTGGGTCAGCATCACCCGCTGGTCAAAGGCGATCATGACCGTTGGATCCGACAGCGCCATCAGGCCGCAGGACTTCAGCATCTCAACGCCGACCAGAAAATCGCGATTGCCCGCCATGAAGCCCATCTTGAAGCGCGAGGCGGCCTCGCTCAGCAAATCGGCGCAGCGGGCCTCGAAACCCTCGTGTCGCGAGTCGTCTCCCACCCAGACTTCGAAGAGATCACCCAGGATGTAGACCGCATCTGCCTGGGTGTTTTTCAGATAGCGCTCAAGCGCATCGAACGTCTTGGGCGTGCTTTCATCAAGATGCAGATCGCTGATGAATTCGATCGTGGTCCACTCGGCGGATGCCTCGACCTCCCAGAAGGTGGGCAGGGCGGTCAGGCTCTCGGCGACCATCGCCTCAAACCGCCACGACCTTGATGATCACGACGTCGTCGTTGGGAACGTCGTCATGGAAGCCCTTGCGGCCGGTCTTCACGCCTTCGATGGCATCGACCACCTCGGTGCCACCAATGACCTTGCCAAACACGGCGTAGCCCCAGCCGCTTTGCGTCTCGCCCTTGAAGTTCAGAAACTCGTTGTCATTGGCGTTGATGAAAAACTGCGCCGTGGCTGAATGTGGATCTGAGGTGCGGGCCATGGCCAGCGTGTAGCGCTGGTTCTTCAAGCCGTTGCCGGCCTCGTTCGCGATGGGCTCTTGTGTCGGCTTTTGCTTCATGCCGACTTCAAATCCGCCGCACTGAATCATGAATCCCTTGATGACACGGTGAAACACGGTGCCGTCGTAATGGCCGCTGGCCACATAAGACAGAAAGTTGGCGGTGCTCAACGGCGCTTTGACGTCGTCAAGCTCGACCAGGACCAGACCGTGGGAGGTGTGCAGTTCAACGTTTTTGCTCATGATGAATCTTGTGGGATGGGTGATGAAAGAAGGGTGTGGATAACGAAGCGCTCGGCTTCAAGGCTTGACGATGACGGCCTTGGTGATCAGCACCGGATCCACGGGCACGTCCTGAAGCATGCCTTTGTTTCCGGTCTTGACCATGCGGATCTTGTCGACCACATCCATGCCCGAGACCACCTTGCCAAACACCGCGTAGCCATTGCCGTCAGGCGCATTGGCCGCGTTGAGAAAACTGTTGTCCTTCACGTTGATAAAGAACTGGCCCGTGGCCGAGTTCGGGTCCATGGTGCGGGCCATGGCCAAAGAGCCGCGCACATTGTTCAGGCCGTTCTTGCTTTCCAGACCGATGGGCGCGCGCGTGGCCTTTTCTTTCATGTCCGGCGTGAAACCACCGCCTTGAATCATGAAGTTTTCGATCACGCGGTGAAACACGGTTCCGTTGTACTGGCCGGCGTTGACGTACTGAACGAAGTTCTCCACCGTCTTGGGCGCCTTGGCGGCATCGAGTTCGATCACGATGTCGCCCATGCTGGTGGACATGGCCACTTTTTGTGCAAACGCGGCGCACGAGGCGCCCGTGAGGGTCACCGTGACGGCGACGATGCGTGCGATGGATTGAAGGTGCATGGCTGTGACTCCGTAGGTTCTGATGCAGATCGTGCGCGGATCAGGGCGCAGGCTTGCGGTTGAGCGATTCGGTCAGTTCACGCAGCACCGACAACCGTGCCGGGACGCCCGCGCTTCCTGGGTCGAGCTTGAGTGCCTTTTGGTAAGACTGCCGCGCCAACTGTGCATAGACATCACCGAGATTTTGATAGGCCACCGCCATGCTGGGGTTGGCGCGGATGGCGCCTTCGAGCGCCGCGCGCGCTTTGTCGAACTCGCCCGATGCGGCGTAGAGCACCGCCAGGTTGTTGTAAGGCTCAGGAAGCTCCGGGTACTCTTCGGTGAGATTCTGAAAGACGGTGATGGCTTCGCTGGTGCGACGCAATTCAACCAGCAACAAGCCCCTGAGAAAGCGCAGATCCGGCGTGGCTTTGGGGTCGGCCAGCAACACGTCGAGCCGGGCGAGGGCCTCTTTTTGCTGTCCCGCGCGGAACATCTGATTGATGTCTGATGCCTCACTGGCTCGCGCCGGCAAGGCCGCACCCCACGTGAGAAGTGTCAACAAAAACGCAGCGATCGCAAGGCGGCAAGCAGGCATGGAGAATTTCGTGAGGGTGCGTCGTGCTGGTGTGTTGGATGCCGGCTTGATGGTCTGGGTGAACCCGCCGCTATACTGAATTTGCTCAGGATTGTAGGTGTGCGACATTCGCTGCCCCGCGGTCCGGTCATTGGTGCTGCTGGCTTTTGAGCCGGTGGCCGATCGACTCGCGAACGCCCTCAGTCTCCTCCTCGAATACCGTGTGCCAGTCCTTTCGGGGCGGCTCCCACCAGACCCCGTTCATGACTCTGCGCATCTTCAATTCGCTGACCCGCGAAGTCGAAATCTTCACCCCGATCGATTCAAGCAAGGTGCGCATGTATGTGTGCGGCATGACGATCTACGACCTTTGCCACGTGGGCCACGCGCGCTTCATGATGGCTTTTGATGTGGTGTGCCGCTGGCTGCGCGTGCTGGGTTACGAGGTGACCTATGTGCGCAACATCACCGACATCGACGACAAGATCATCAAGCGTGCCGTCGAGCGCAACATCTCCATACGCCAGCTCACCGAAGAGATGACCCGCACGATGCACGAAGACGTGGCCGCGCTGGGCATCTTGCCGCCAACCCACGAGCCGCGCGCCACCGAATACGTCGGCGAGATGCTGGCCATGATTGCCAAGCTCGAGTCCAAAGGGCTGGCCTATCGCGCGGTCAATGGCGATGTCAACTACGCGGTGCGCAAGTTCCCGGCTTATGGCCGGCTGTCCGGCAAGTCGCTCGATCAGTTGCGCGCCGGCGAGCGGGTTGCGGTTGACGATGGCAAGGAAGATCCGCTGGACTTCGTGCTGTGGAAGTCTGCCAAGCCCAGCGAGCCCGATGACGCCAAATGGGACAGCGAGTTTGGCCGCGGTCGCCCGGGTTGGCACATCGAGTGCTCGGCCATGGGCTGCGCCTTGCTTGGCGAACATTTCGACATCCATGGCGGCGGTCTTGACCTTCAGTTTCCGCACCATGAAAACGAGATCGCGCAAACCGAAGGCGCGACAGGGCGGCCCTTCGTCAACACCTGGATGCACAACGGCTTTCTCAACGTCGACAACGAGAAGATGTCGAAGTCGCTGGGCAACTTTTTCACCATTCGCGATGTGCTCAAGCGCTATGACGGCGAGACGGTTCGCTTTTTCATGCTGCGCACCCACTACCGCAGCCCCTTCAATTTCAGCGATGCCAACCTTGACGATGCGCGTCAGTCCTTGCGGCGCATCTACACCGCGCTGGCCAGCGTCGAGTGGGCCGACGAGGCGCCTCAGGACATCGACTGGACCCAAGCTCAGGCTGCGCAATTCCGAAGCGAAATGAACGAGGACTTCAACACGCCGGGCGCGGTGGCCGTGTTGTTCGATCTGGCCGGCGAGGTCAACCGCACCCATTCCACGCAAGCTGCTGTCCTGCTCAAGTCGCTGGGTGCGACGCTGGGGCTGCTGCAGCACAGCGCACGCGCTTACCTGCAGTCAGGCAGCGGGCTGGACGAATCACGAATCGAAGAGCTCATCGCGCAGCGCAACGCGGCCAAGGCGGCACGCGATTTCGCACTCGCCGACCAGATCCGCAAGGAACTGGCCGCGCAGTCGGTCCTGCTTCAGGACTCCGCCCAAGGCACGACCTGGGTCAAGGCATGACCGATCTGGTCGCATCCGCTCCCGATTTCTGGGACCAGGCCTGCGGCCATTTGGCCAAACGAGATCGGGTCATGCGCAAGCTGATTCCGAGTTGCGGTGCAAGTCGGCTGCAGTGTCGAGGGGATGCCTTCACCACGCTGGTGCGTTCCATCATTGGGCAGCAGATTTCAGTCAAGGCTGCGCAGACGGTCTGGGACCGATTCATGCTGTTGATGCCTGAGGGCTCGAAGCCGCTGAGTCCCGAGGGGCTGATGCGGTTGCCGACCAGCGAGATGCGTTCGGCGGGTTTGTCCGTGCGCAAGGTCGAGTACCTCCAGGAACTGGCGCGCCACTTTGCCGCAGGCAGTGTGCGTGAAGCCGATTGGTCTGTGTTGGACGATGAGTCCGTTGTCAGGCAACTGGTCGAAATTCGTGGCATCGGCCGCTGGACTGCCGAGATGTTTCTGATCTTTCACCTGATGCGCCCCGATGTGCTGCCACTCGATGATTTGGGTCTGATCAAGGGCATCAGCGTCAACTACTTCAGCGGCGAACCAGTGTCTCGTGCAGAAGCACGCGAGGTGGCAGATGCGTGGTCGCCTTATCGAACCGTGGCCACCTGGTTCATCTGGCGCAGCCTCGATCCCGTGCCCGTAGACTACTGAAGACAGTTCCCCAAGGCGGCTGCACGGCCGCACCCAAGGACGCGTGACACACACATGAACAAAAAACACTTTCTTGATTTCGAGCAACCGGTGGCCGAACTCGAGACGAAGATTGAAGAGCTGAGGTACGTGCAAAGCGAGTCTGCCGTCGACATCTCCGACGAAATTGAGCGACTCAGCAAGAAGAGCCTGCAGCTCACCAAGGACATCTACTCGAGCCTGACGCCCTGGCAGGTCACGCAGATCGCGCGGCATCCGCAGCGGCCCTACACGCTCGACTACGTCAACGAGATATTCACCGAATTTCAGGAACTGCACGGCGATCGGCATTTCGCCGATGACCAGTCCATCGTGGGCGGGCTGGCCCGCTTCAACGGCCAGGCCTGCATGGTGCTGGGCCACCAAAAAGGCCGCGACACCCGCGAACGTGGGCAGCGCAACTTCGGCATGTCGCGTCCCGAGGGCTACCGCAAGGCGCTGCGGCTGATGAAGCTGGCCGAAAAGTTTGACCTGCCGATCTTCACCTTCGTTGACACGCCAGGTGCGTATCCCGGCATCGGCGCCGAAGAGCGCGGCCAGTCCGAAGCCATCGGTCGCAACATCTTCGAGATGGCCCAACTCGAAGTGCCCATCATCGTCACCATCATCGGCGAGGGCGGCTCGGGCGGTGCCTTGGCCATCAGCGTGGGCGACCAGTTGCTGATGCTGCAGTACTCGATCTACTCGGTGATTTCTCCCGAGGGTTGCGCATCGATTCTGTGGAAAACCTCAGAGCGGGCATCGGATGCCGCTGAAGCCCTGGGCATCACCGCGCTGCGGCTCAAGGCCCTGGGGCTGGTTGACAAGATCGTCAACGAGCCGGTCGGCGGCGGGCACCGCGACATCAAGCAGATGGCCGCGCAACTCAAGCGCGCGCTCAGCGACGCACTGCGTCAGGTCAGCGACCTGAGCACCAAGGAGCTGCTCAACCGCCGCTACGAGCGCTTGCAAAGCTACGGCCGCTTTACCGACACCACCGACCGTTGAGGTGCGAGTCGTGCCGAAGGGGGCGGGTTTTTTGAACAGGCCTGATGCCTCGCGTCTGGCAGTCAGACCGATGAGTCGCATCTGTGCGTTGGCGCTTGCGGCCTGTCTTGGCGGCTGCGCCATGGTCGGCCCTGATTTCGTGCAGCCCCCGAGCCAGGTGCAGTCCGACTGGATCCAGGCGCTCAGCGTGGTGCCAGCACCCACCGAGGACGTGAGCTCTGACGCGTTCTGGTCCCGCTTTGGAGATCCGGTGCTGGTCGAACTCATCGCGCAGGCCAGGCTCAACAGCCCCACCTTGCGCAGCACGCTCGAAACCGTCACCCAGGCGCAAAGCCAGCTGCGAGCCGACCAGGGCAATCAACTGCCATCTGTCACGCTGAGTTCGGGCAGCAACCGCAACAAGGAAAGCTACTACGAGGGGGCCAACCAAGGCGCCACCAGCACCATCACCACCAAGCAGCTCGCAGCTCAGGCGTCATGGGAGCTCGACTTCTGGGGCCGCTTGCGTCGCACGACGGCCAGCGACCTGGCCGCCTTGCAAAGCAGCAAGGCCGGTTTTGCCGCAGCGCGCATTTCTCTGGAGGCCAGCGTGGTCGGCGCCTACTGCAATGTGCGCATGATGGAGCGTCGCATCGAGGTTGCCGAGAAGAATCTGGCGCAGCAAAAGGAAAACAAGCGCATCGCCGAGGTCAAGTGGCGGCTTGGCGCCACGTCGGAACTGGACTACCAGCAGGCACAGTCGCAGTACGAACAGACCCTCTCTCAGCTGCCGGCCTTGCGTCAGTCGCTCGAGCAGTACCAGCATTCGCTCAGCGTGCTGGTGGGCGAAACGCCGGATTACTTCGCGCGCAACAAGCCTGCGCTGACCGGTTTGCCGTCGGTGCCGGCGGCCCTGCCCATCGGTGCGCCGCGCGATCTGCTCAGGCGTCGCCCGGATCTGCTGCAAGCCGAGTACACCGCGGTATCGCAGTCGCAGCGCATTGGGGTGGTTGAGGCCGCTCTTTATCCCACCTTCACGCTCACCGGCTCGCTGGGCTACACCGCCACAGGCAACATGTTCAACTGGGACAGCCGCTCGCTGCAGTACGGCGCTGGCCTGAGTCTGCCGATCTTTGATCGGGGTGTGCTCAAAAGCCAGGTGCAGATTCAAGACAGCCTGTTTCGCCAGGCAGTCCTGAATTACCAGAATCTGGTGCTGACCGCGCAGCAGGGTGTCGAGGACGGGCTGTCCTCCGTGGTCGGTCAAAAGGGCCAGGTCGAGCACCTCACCCTGGCCGATGCTGCGGCACAGCGCGCGACCCGGCTGGCGATGGACCAGTACCGCGCCGGCCAGGTCGACTACACCACCGTCAGCTCTGCCGAGCAGACCCGTGCCAACACCTCCGACTCTCTGGTTCAGGCTCAGGGCGGGGTGCTTCAGGCCTACATCAACCTGTTCGTTGCGATCGGTGGGGGCTGGGAGCCTGTCATCCCGCGCCCCGACAGCAAGGGAGTAACGCAATGAAATCTCCAAATATCAGACCGCTCGCCGCAGCGGTCATGGCCGTGGCCGTGCTTGTTTCGCTGGCGGGTTGCGGCAAGCCGGGCCCCATCATGGAAGGGCCTCCGGCGGTGATGCCGGTGACGGTGCGCACGCTGCAAGCCCAACGCATCCGCGATGTGGTCGAACTCGATGGGTCGGTCTCGGCATCGAAGACGGTGAACCTGGTGGCCGTGGTCGCCGGCACGCTGCAAAAGATCGGCTTTCGCGACGGTGAGCGCGTCAAGGCCGGCCAGTTGCTGTTTCTCATTGATCAAGGCCAGTACAAGGCGAATCTGCTGAGCAGCCAGGCCAACCTCGACAAGTGCCAGGCCGACTACAAGCGCCAGACCGAGCTGCTGGCGGAAAACGCCAATTCGCAGGCCAATGTCGAGACCTCGCTGGCCAACCTGAAGCAGGCGGTGGCCAGCGTGCAGCTGGCGCAGATCAACCTCGACTACACCGAGGTCAGGGCGCCGTTCGACGGCATCATCAGCCGCACCCAGGTCGACGCCGGCAACTACGTCGGTGCCACCCAGGGCGGCACCTTGCTGGCCACGCTGATGAAAGTCTCGCCGGCCTATGTCTACGCCTCGATCGGTGAGCGCGAGGCGATTCGCATGCGTCGCGGTGGCGCTCCCACGCAAGGTGCCGATGGTTCCTTTGCGAAGGTCTTCGCGCGGCTGCAAGGCGAAAGCGGCGACGGCGAGCCAGGCGTGCTCGATTTCATCGACCACCAGGTGAATCAGACCAGCGGCACGGTGCAGGTTCGCGGCCGATTCGACAACCGCGATGTGCATCTGGTCCCAGGCTTTTATTCGAAGCTGACCATCGAAAAGGGCACCGAGCGTGATGCGCTGTTGCTGCCGCGTGAGCTGGTCCTGTCCGACCAGCAAGGCGAGTACGTCTTTGTGGTCGGCACTGACGGGCGTGCGCACCGCAAGAACGTCACCACCGTCTTGCTGCCCGGCGAGCAAAAGGAAGTGACCAGCGGTCTGGCTGCCGGCGAGCGGGTGGTCGACAAGGGCGCCAACCGGCTGACCGATGGCCAAGCCGTTGAGGTCGTCGACCCAGGTCAACCCGGATGAGTCGGACAGGGTTCCCGCAGGGAGCCGGAGCGCGTCGATGATCGCCCGCTTTTTCATCGATCGGCCCATCCTCGCCAACGTGCTGGCGCTGCTGATGCTGCTGCTGGGCGCGGTGTCGCTGGTCAACCTGCCGGTCGCTCAGTACCCGCAGTTCACGCCACCGACCATCCAGGTCACCACCAGCTACCCGGGGGCTAATGCGCTGACGGTGCAGCAGCAGGTGGCGCGCACGATCGAGCAGCAGGTCAATGGGGTGGAGGGCATGATCTACATGCAGTCCAACTCATCCAATGACGGTCGCTATTCGCTGACCGTGACCTTTGCGGTGGGAACCAACACCGATCAGGCGCAAGTGGCGGTGCAAAACAGGGTGGCGATCGCCACGCCCAAGCTGCCGTCGTCGGTGCAGCAGCAAGGCGTGGTGACCAAGAAGAAGTCGACCGCCATCTTGCAGATCGTGACGCTGACGTCGACCAACCCGAAGTTCGACGGGCTGTTCCTCAGCAACTACACCACCTTGCACCTGCACGACCGTCTGGCGCGACTGCCCGGCGTGTCCGATGTCACCGTGTTCGGCATCGGTCAGTACGGCATGCGCGTGTGGCTTGACGCCGCGCAGATGAGCCAGCGCGGCTTAAACCCATCTGACATCTCCAACGTCATCAGCCAGCAGAACCAGACAGTCACCGCGGGGCAGACCGGCATGCCGCCGGCACCCGCCGGTCAGCAGCAGCAACTCACGATCAATGTCGACGGCTCGCTGACGAATCCGCAAGACTTCGGCGATCTGATCGTGGCCACCGCATCGGACGGCAGCACCACGCGGCTGCGTGATGTGGCGCGCATCGAGCTGGGCAGCTCCAGCTACAGCCAGACCTTCCATCTCGACAACCGCCCGGCAGCGGGCATCGCGATCTATCAGCTGCCCGACGCCAATGCGCTGGACACAGCGAACGCCGTGCGCGAGGAGATGGAGCGCCTGGCAGCCGACTTTCCGCCGGGGGTGGGCTACACGATCCCGCTCGACACCACGAAGTTCGTCACCGCGTCCATCAATGAGGTCTATCACACGCTGTTCGAGGCCGGCGCGCTCGTGCTGGTCGTGATCCTGGTGTTCTTGCAGAACTGGCGGGCCATGATGGTGCCGGCCACGACTGTGCCGATCACCATCATCGGGGCTTTCGCGGCGATGGCCGCACTGGGCTTTTCCATCAACCTGCTCACGCTGTTCGCCCTGGTGCTGTGCATCGGCATCGTGGTCGACGATGCGATCGTCGTGGTCGAAGGCGTAGCCCAGCACCTCGAGCGCGGCAAGTCGGGCAAAGAGGCCGCGATCGAGGCCATGCGCGAGCTGATCGGCCCGATCATCGGCATCACGCTGGTGCTGGCTTCGGTGTTTCTGCCGGCGGCGTTCATTCCCGGCATCACCGGGCAGATGTACCGCCAGTTCGCGCTGGTCATCGCCGCCACCGCCATCCTCTCGGGCATCAACGCCATCACCTTGAAGCCCACGCAGTCGGCCAGGTATCTGCGCGCGCCCGATCCCCATCACAAGCCGGGCTGGTTCTCACGCGTGTTCAACCGCCTTCTCGCTCGCTTCGAGGACGCCTACATTCGCCTGGCCGCGCGCATGATCCGGCACTGCTGGCTCAGCGCCTTCATCGCGTTTGTCTTGATCGGCGGGGCGATCTTCGGCTTCATGCGGGTGCCCACCGGCTTCATCCCCACCGAGGATCAGGGCTACATGCTGATCGCGGTGCAATTGCCCGACGCTGCCTCTTTGCAGCGCACTGATGAGGTGTTGCGAGAGATCGCTGACAAGAGCCGCGCTGTGCCCGGCGTCGAGCATGCCCTGACCATTGGCGGTGTCTCGCCGCTCGATGCCAACGCCAGCGTGTCCAGCGCTGGGCTGGTCTACCTGACGCTGGTGGATTGGTCCAAGCGCGGACCCGGTCAGGACTTGCTCAGCCTGTACGAAAACCTCAGCAAGGCGATGAACGACATCCCCGGTGTCAGCGCCAAGGTGCTGGTGCCGCCGCCGATTCCGGGGCTGGGCTTGTCGGGCGGGTTCCAGATGCAGGTTCAGCTGACCGATGGCAGCAACGACTACCGCAAGCTCGAGCGGGCCACCCAGGCCGTGGTTGATGCGGCGAGCGCCGACGAACGCATCATGCTGGCGTTCACCTCGTTGCGGGTGTCTGTGCCTCAGGTGCGGCTGTCGCTCAACGCGGCGCGTGCCGAGACGCTCGGTGTGTCCGTGGGGGCCGCGTACAGCGCCATCGAAAGCTACCTGGGCGCGTCCTACGTCAACCAGTTCCCCAAGTTCGGGCAGAACTTTGCGGTCTACCTGCAAGCCGATGACAAGTTCCGGCGCGATCTGGACGCCGTGGGTCGCTTGACGGTGCGCAGCAGTTCGGGCGTGATGGTTCCGCTCAGCGCCTTCATGGACTTCACGCCCGTCACCGGGCCGGCGGTTGCCCAGCAATTCAACCTAATGCCCACGGCCGTGATCAACGGCGCTGCGGCCAACGGCCACAGCTCAGGCGAAGCCTTGGCTTTGCTTGAAGAGCTGGCTGGGCGGCTGCTGCCGCCTGGCGTGGGTTACGAGTGGGCCGGCATGTCGTATCAGGAAAAGCTGGTCGGTGGTGCGGTGGGTCTGGTGTTCGCGCTGGCGCTGCTGCTCGTCTATCTGGTGCTCGCCGGGCAGTACGAGTCGTGGCTGACGCCGGTGCCGGTGTTGCTGGCCGTGCCCTTGTCGCTGGTCGGCACGGTGGCTTTGCTGCTCGCGGTCGGCCTGGCCAACAACATCTATGTGCAGATCGGTCTGGTGTTGCTGATCGCGATGTCGGCCAAGAACGCCATCCTCATCGTCGAGGTGGCCAATGAGCTGTTCCGATCCAGCGGCATGAGCCTGGAAAACGCGGCGCTCGAGGGCACGCGGCGCAGGTTCCGCCCCATTTTGATGACCTCGTTTGCCTTCATCCTCGGCGTGGTGCCCTTGATCGCTGCCAGCGGTGCCGGTGCGTCGGCGCGCAAGTCGATCGGCGTCACGGTGTTTTCGGGGATGCTCGCTTCGACGGTGCTGGCGGTGGCCTTCGTGCCGGTGTTTTTTGTGCTCATCGGAAAACTTCAATGCTGGCTGCAGGTACGGCGAGGTGCGGTGCCCGATGCCGGCATCGCGCTGACTGAGCCGGCAGACCAACAGGGAGCATCGAGTTGATCGCCAAGTTTTTCATCGAGCGGCCGGTGCTGGCCAATGTGGGCGCCATCCTGATGCTGGTGCTGGGCGCCGTGGCGGTGATCAACCTGCCGGTGGAGCAGTACCCCGCGCTGACGCCGCCCACCATCCAGGTCACCACCAGCTATCCGGGGGCCAGCGCCGCAGCGGTGCAGCAGCAGGTCGCGCGCGTCATCGAGCAGCAGGTCAATGGCGTCGAAGGCATGCTGTACGTGCAGTCGTATGCCTCCAACAGCGGCGACTACTCGCTGACCGTGAGTTTTGCGGTGGGCACCAATGCCGATCAGGCGCAAGTGGCCGTGCAAAACCGCGTCAACATCGCCATGCCGACGCTGCCCGATGCGGTGCAGCAGCAAGGCGTGGCCACGCTCAAGAAGTCCACCGCCATCTTGCAGATCATCACGCTGACGTCGTCGCAAAAGCAGCACGACTCGCTGTTTCTGAGCAACTACGCCAGCTTGCAGTTGCGTGACCGGCTGGCCCGGCTGCCCGGCGTGGCCGACGTCAAGGTGTTTGGGGTGGGCGACTATTCGATGCGCGTATGGCTCGATACCGCGCAGATGCGCCAGCGCGGGCTCGATCCAGCCAGCGTCGTCAACATCATCAGCCAGCAAAACCAGAGCATCAGTGCCGGCCAGATCGGCATGCCGCCCACGCCGGCCGGCCAGCAGCAGCAACTCACGGTCACCGTGGACAGCCCTATGACCAGCCCCGAAGACTTCGGCAAGCTGATCTTGCTCACCGCCTCCGACGGCAGCATCACGCGGCTGAAAGACGTGGCGCGGCTGGAGTTGGGCAGCGTGGACTACAACCAGGACTTCCACTTCGACAACAAGCCGTCGGCCGGCATCACCATTTATCAGCTGCCGTCGGCCAATGCGCTGGACACCTCCAAGGCCGTGCGTGACGTGCTCGATCAGGCGGCCAAGGACTTCCCGCAGGGCATGGCCTACGACGTGCCTTTCGACACCACGGTGTTCGTCAAGTCGTCGATTCACGGGATCTACCAAACGCTGATTGAAGCCGGCGTGCTGGTGCTCATCGTCATCCTGGTGTTTTTGCAGAACTGGCGCGCCACCATGGTGCCGGCCACCACCGTGCCCATCACCATCATCGGCTCCTTCGCGGCGATGGCCATGCTCGGGTTCAGCGTGAATTTCCTGACGCTGTTTGCGCTGGTGCTGTGCATCGGCATCGTGGTCGATGACGCCATCGTGGTCGTCGAGAGCGTGGCCCAGCACATCGAGCAAGGACAAAGCCCCAGACAGGCGGCCATCGACGCGATGGGCGAGTTGATGGGCCCCATCATCGGCATCACGCTGGTGCTGATCTCGGTGTTTCTGCCCGCGGCCTTCATCTCGGGCATCACCGGGCAGATGTATCGCCAGTTCGCGCTGGTCATCGCCGCCACCGCGCTGCTCTCAGGCATCAACGCGATCACGCTCAAGCCCACGCAGTCGGCACAGTACCTGCGCGCGCAAGACGCCAGCCGCCAGCCCAACGCGTTCTCGCGCGGATTCAACCGCGTATTTGCCCAGACCGAGGCGGCTTATCTGCGCTTGATAGGCGCGCTGCTGCGCAGGCGGCTGAGTGCCACGGCGCTGGGCATCGTTTTGATCGCTGTGGCCAGTTACGGCTTTAGCCGTGTGCCCACCGATTTCCTGCCGGTCGAAGACCAAGGCTATGTGGTGGTGGCCGTGCAGTTGCCCGACGCCGCGGCCTTCGAGCGCACGCAGCAGGTGCTCAAGGAGGTGGTCGATGCCACCCTCAAGGTGCCGGGCGTGTTGCACGCGATCAGCTTCGGCGGCGTGTCGCCATTCGACGGCGACTCGATGTTGTCGAGCAATGCGACCTTGTCCAACGGCGGTCTGGTCTACGTGATGCTCAAGGACTGGAAAGATCGTGGCGACGCAGAAGATCTGGCCAGCATCCAGGCCCAACTCACCCAGATGTTGAAGCAGTGGCCCGAGGCGGGCGGTCGCGTGCTGATCCCGCCGGCCATCAACGGGCTGGGCATCTCAAGCGGTTTCCAGATGCAGCTCGAGCTGGTCGACGGCAGTGGCGACTTCAAGAAGCTCGGCGAGGCGGCTGACCTCATGATCAAGGCCGCCCAGGCCGACCCGCGCATCGAGTACGCCTTCACCTCGTTGCGAGCCGGCGTGCCGCAAATCGAGATCCGGCTCAACCGCGCGCGCGCCGAAAGCGTGGGTGTGTCGGTGGGAGACGCCTACAGCGCGATCCAGAGCTACCTCGGCTCCACCTACGTCAACCTGTTTTCTCTGTACGGCCAGAACTTCACCGTTTATGTGCAGGCCGATCCGAAGTACCGCGCCGACGTCTTGAAAGTGGGCGACATCTCGGTGCTCAGCCGCTCCAAAGTGATGGTGCCCATCAGCAGCTTCATCGACATTTCAGACACCACTGGCCCCGCGATTGCGGCTCAGTACAACCTCATGCCAACTGCACCGGTCATCGGCGCTGCGGCCCCCGGTTTCAGCTCGGGCGAGGCACTCGATGCCATGGAAGAACTGGCCGCCAAGGTGCTGCCTGCGGGCGTGCGTTACGAGTGGACGGGGCTGTCGTACCAGCAGCGGCTGGTCGGTGGCACGCTGGGCATGGTGTTTGGTCTGGCGCTGTTGCTGGTGTATCTGGTGCTGGCCGGTCAGTACGAATCGTGGTCGCTGCCGGTGCCGGTGCTGATGGCGGTGCCCTTGTCGCTGGTGGGCACCGCGCTGGCGCTGACCATCACCGGACTGCCCAACAACATCTACGTTCAGATCGGGCTGGTGCTGCTGATCGCGCTGTCGGCCAAGAACGCCATTCTGATCGTGGAAGCGGCCGAAGAACTGCGCCACAAGGGTGGTGATCTGGTCGCGTCGGCGATTGAAGGATCACGGCGGCGATTCAGGCCCATCTTGATGACCTCGTTCGCCTTCATCCTCGGCGTGCTGCCGCTGGTGCTGGCCGAAGGCGCGGGTGCTGCGGCACGCCATTCGATCGGGCTGACTGTCTTCAGCGGCATGCTGGCGTCGACGCTGCTGGCGGTGTCTTTCGTGCCGGTGTTCTATGTGGTGGTCGAGGGGTTTCGATCACGCGGCACACCGCCCGCCAAGCCTGCCGCCGATTGAGCGGCGGTCAGGCTCGGGGTATCGCTTGCACGGTCTGGCTTACATCTTGTCGGCCATGGCCTTGATCTGGTCGGCGGTGACGTAGCCCTTCTTGTCGGCATCGATCTTGTCGAAGTTTTTCGCCACGCGTGGCATGCCGGCCTTGGCTTCCTCGAGCGTGAGCTTGCCGTCGTGGTTCACGTCAGCGGCTGCGAATTTTTCATCGATCTGCTTGTCCATGGCGCTGGTGGCCCATGCGGACTGAGCGAAGGTGGCGGCCACGGCCAGCAAGGCGGCAGCGCAGAGAATCGGCTTGGGGGAAGAACGCATGAATGGACTCCGGTGGTTGGGTTGAGCGCCAATGTGAATCTCCAGTTGGCGCGATCGGGAGTGTAGTGAGCCGTTTTTCCCAAAAGCGCCGAGTCCCTATCTCAGACCCAGATGAGCGATCACGAAAACTGCCGATGCAAGCTGCTGTGAATGCCAAGGATGCGAACCAGGTGGTGGCTGTGGCCTACAGCGGCGGCCGTGATTCAGCGGCCTTGTTGCATGCCACATTGATGTCGGCCCAGACGTCGGGCTGGCAGGTGGTGGCGCTGCACGTGAACCATGGGCTCAGTACGCATGCCGACCAGTGGGAGCGTTTTTGCGCTGACCAGTGCGCCTCATGGGCTGCGCAGGGTCTTGCGGTGCGGTTTGCTTCGTCGCGCTTGAGCACCCAACCCCAGACCGGCGACAGCATCGAGGCGTGGGCGCGGCGAGAGCGCTATGCGGCGCTGCGCACCATGGCCATCGCGCATGGGGCCACCGTGGTGCTGCTGGCCCATCACCGACGTGATCAGGCCGAGACCTTGCTGCTGCAAGCCTTGCGCTCGGCGGGCGTGGCGGGTCTGGCAGGCATGCCGCGCCAGATCGAGCGCGATGGCCTGGTGTGGATGCGTCCTTGGCTCGAATGGCCCCGCAGCGCCATCGAGGCCTATGTGCAGCAACACCGCATTGCCTATGTCGACGACGACAGCAACAGCGATGACCGCTATGCGCGCAACCGGCTGCGCCAGCGCGTGTGGCCTGCGCTTGAAGAGGCCTTTGCCGATGCCGAGCCGGCACTGGCCGTCGCTGCCACCTGGGCGCAGCAGGCGCAAGACTGTCTTGATGAGCTGGCCGCTGCCGATCTGGCCACACGCATCGATTCCGCAGGCTTGCGCATCGACGGGCTTTTTGAGCTGTCGCCAGCGCGCCGCGTGAATGCCTTGCGCGCGTGGCTGCGGCAGCAAAGCGGTGCACCGGCGCCAGCCTCGCTCATCGAGCGGCTGGGCCACGAGTTGCAATCCAGCGGCACCGCGTCATGGCCGATGAACGGCGCCACCTTGCATCGCCGTCGAGGGCGCCTGACTTTCGTGGCCAAGGCAAGCGCTGCGTTGCCCATGGTTCATGAGCGCGAGACCACCTTGCAGCTGCGCCGCGCCGGCAGCTATCGCCTGGCAGGGTGGGGCGGGGTGCTGCGGGTGACGCGCGTGAAGCACGGCGGTGTGCCGCTGGCCTGGCTGGCCCAGATTGAACTGCGCGAACGCTCAGGAGGCGAGCAGTTTCAAGCCGGCCTCGGGCGTCCGGCGCGCAGCCTGAAAAAGCAGTTTCAGGCCGCCGATCTGCCGGCCTGGCAGCGTCACGGCCCGCTCATCTACAGCGGCGGGCAGCTCGTGTTCGTGCCCGGTCTGGGCATCGACGCGCGTGTCATCGGCTTGCCCGGTCAGGCGCAGGTGGTGCTGGCTTGGGAGCCTGCGCAGCCCTAAAATCGTGGGCTGCCTCAAACACTCCACCCCTATGGCTCTCACAGTTCACAAATACGGCGGCACCTCGATGGGCTCGACCGAGCGCATCCGCAACGTCGCCAAGCGCGTGGCCAAGTGGTCGCGTGCCGGTCACCAGATGGTTGTCGTGCCGTCGGCGATGAGCGGCGAAACCAATCGCCTGCTCGGCTTGGCCAAAGAACTCTCACCCAGCGGCAGCTCGCCCGAGTTGCTGCGCGAACTCGACACGATCGCCTGCACCGGCGAGCAGGTGTCGGTTGGCTTGCTGGCCATCGCCTTGCAGGCCGAAGGACTTCAGGCGGTGAGCTACTCGGGCTGGCAAGTGCCCATCAAGACCGATTCGTCCTTCACCAAGGCGCGCATCCAGAGCATTGACGACCAGCGCGTGCGTGCCGATCTGGCCGCCGGCAAGGTGGTCGTGATCACCGGCTTTCAGGGCGTGGACGAGCATCAGAACATCACCACGCTCGGCCGTGGTGGCTCGGACACCTCGGCGGTGGCTGTGGCTGCAGCCCTGAAGGCCAATGAGTGCCTGATCTACACCGACGTCGATGGCGTGTACACCACCGACCCGCGCATCGTTCCCGAGGCCCGTCGCCTGCACACCATCAGCTTCGAGGAAATGCTCGAGATGGCCAGCCTCGGCTCCAAGGTCTTGCAGATCCGCTCGGTCGAGTTTGCCGGCAAGTACCGCGTGCCGCTGCGCGTGCTGTCGAGCTTCACGCCGTGGGACATCGACATCACAGAAGAGGCCCGTTCGGGCACGCTGATCACTTTCGAAGAGGACGTAAAAATGGAACAAGCCGTCGTTTCGGGCATCGCCTTCAATCGCGACGAAGCCAAGGTCAGCCTGATTGGCGTGCCAGACAAGCCGGGCATCGCCTTTCAAATCCTCGGGCCGGTGGCCGAGGCCAACATCGATGTCGACGTGATCATCCAGAACATGTCGCACGACGGCAAGACCGACTTCTCGTTCACCGTGCACCGCAACGAATACGCCCGCACCATCGAACTGCTGCAAAACGTGGTGCTGCCCCAGGTGGGCGCGGCCACGGTGGCGGGCGATCCCAAGATCTGCAAGGTCAGCATCGTGGGCATCGGCATGCGATCGCACGTGGGCGTGGCCAGCAAGATGTTCGGCACCCTGAGCGACGAAGGCATCAACATCCAGATGATCACCACCAGCGAGATCAAGACCAGCGTGGTGATCGACGAGAAATACATGGAATTGGCCGTGCGATCGCTGCACAAGGCATTCGGATTGGATGCCCCGCTCGCGGCCACTGCGGCATAATCCGGGCTGGCTTGGAGGCGTGACCGAGTGGCCGAAGGTGCTCCCCTGCTAAGGGAGTATGGGGCTTAAAACTCCATCAAGGGTTCGAATCCCTTCGCCTCCTCCAACCCCCCCCCGGGGGTTTTTTTTCGCCCAAAAAAGCCCCGGTTTACCGACGCAGCGAAACCACCTCGGTGGCCGGCTTTCGCTTTGTGCGGCACGTACCACTGCGCGAACGCCACCACCAGCACGTCCTTGGCATCGCCTTCAATGCCAACCCTGCACAGAGCTTGTTCGCGAGTCTCGTTGGGCTGCGCGATCACCGTCTGGAGCTTGTGGTCGGTGCGGCCTGCGTCGGGGCCGACACGCCTGGGAGTACCGAGCCGGGCGCACGCAGCCGGTGGGTCAGATTCAGAGATCGGCGGCCACACCCCTTGCGCCCAAAAAGTGCAAGTAAGATGTTGTTGAAAACAAAATTAGAAAAAACCGCCGAAGATTGCTTTGCCAACTTCTAAAGGATGTCACTCATGCTCGTACGCCTTTTATATGTCAGCCGGCCAGTGGGCCCTGTTACTACTACGGTCACTGCGTCGATTTTAGAAAAATCGCATACCAATAACAAAAATGCGAACATTACTGGTATTTTGTGTCAAGGCTCAGGCTTATGGCTGCAGGCATTAGAGGGCGAAAGAAGCCAAGTGAACAAGCTTTACTCAAGGATCATGGCAGACCGACAGCACCAAGACATTGAAATGTTGTCGATGAAAGAAATTACGCACAGACAATTTGGCCAATGGTCCATGGCGCTTGTGCATTTAGACAAAGATGACCCAATGGTACAGATGGCACATCCAGAGTTTGATCCTTACTCAGCCTCAGCCGAAGATGCAATGTCATTGCTTGATGCACTCATTAAATCAGGCAGCCCTATAACAAAAATGCAATAGTGATCTGTAATAAGTCAGGTCCTGAAAAAACTGAGGGAGGGTATGTAAAAGCCCCCCCCCGAATTTACTTGTCGGGTGCTGAAGCGGTAGCGTGATCGGATCTATAAGGCAAGCCGACCGGGGACTGAAACTGACGACGTAGCGAACGCGCAAGCGGGAGTTCCTCGACGGGACAAACCCTGGGGTGCCCTGGTCGGAGCTACTCCATTCCCGCGCAGATTCCCTGCAAGTTCTCCTGTTCGCAGCAGGGCTTCATCGCCCTTGACCACCTCACACAGGCGCAATCCCATGAACATCCTGATGGTCCTCACCTCGCACGACCAACTCGGCAACACCGGCCACAAGACCGGCTTCTGGCTCGAAGAGTTCGCAGCGCCGTACTACGTGTTCAAGGACGCGGGTGCCAAGCTCACCTTGGCCTCGCCGTTGGGCGGACAGCCGCCGCTCGACCCCAAGAGTGACGACGCGGCGTCGCAAACCGATGCCACGCGCCGCTTCAAGTCCGATAGCGCTGCGCTGTCGGCGCTGGCCTCCACGCAGAAGCTTGGGGCGCTGAAGGCGAGCGACTTCGACGCGGTGTTCTATCCCGGTGGCCATGGTCCGTTGTGGGACCTGGCCGAAGACGCTGCGTCGATCGCCCTGATCGACGCGATGATCGCTGCCGACAAACCGGTCGCGGCGGTGTGCCACGCGCCAGGTGTGCTTCGACATGCGCGCGCGCCCGGCGGACATCCGCTGGTCAAGGGCAAGAACGTGACCGGCTTCACCAACACCGAAGAAGAAGCTGTCGGGCTGACCCAGATCGTGCCGTCCCTGGTCGAGGACATGCTTAAGGAACATGGCGGCCAGTTTTCCAGGGCGGCTGACTGGCAGCCCCATGTCGTGGTCGATGGCCTTGTGATCACCGGCCAAAACCCGGCCTCGTCCGAGCCTGCTGCCCAGGCGCTGCTGGACAAGCTCCGGCCCGCCTAGCATCAGCGACACCCCTTAACGCTCAGTTTTCCATCGGTAGATTCGAACTCATGTCGGTGGTTCACACAGACGAAGCTTTGATGCTGATGGCTACTATCAGCCATGAACTCGGCCTTGATCCAGATCGGTTGTCCGCCGAAGGCTTGGAACGCACCTTCGAGCCACTGCGCTCGGCCATGCTTCCCGCGGAAACGGTGAAGTTCCCGCCATCGCCCATGGCTGTGGTGTTTCTGTCAGCGTGCTCACGCTTTGCCGAGCGGCCGGCGTACCGGATCGATGGGGAATGGATCACCTGGGCTGAATGCGCGCTTCGGGTTGGGCGCCTTGCCGCTCAATTACTTGGTGCCTTTCCGCAGCAAACCACCCTCAGTGGCACTCCGGTCGTCGCCGCACTGCTGCACAACTCACCGCTGTTGATGGAACTCTTCTATGCCGCAGCGCTAGGGAATTTCGCGCTTCTGCCAGTCAATCACCGGCTCACGCCGAGCGAAATCGACGACGTCCTTGGACGCAGTGCAGCCGAATTACTCGTCACTTCGGCTGGCTGGTTGTCGAAGTGTGAGTCACTGGCTTGGTGTCGCTCGAATGGGGGTAGAACGCTGTGCCAAGCCGAGACGGCGCCGGACTGCAGCCTTGACGTGCGTTGGCTGGATGGTCTGCCCGTCGGAGTGGAAGGGGCGGTCGCAACAGCCCCGCGCGCTGGTCCGTGCGTCGTCGAGGTGTTCGCGACATCGGGGTCGGCGGGGGCGGTGAAGATGGTGCCGCACACCGATGTGGCGGTGCTGACTCATGCGGCCGCCACGATGACAACACTCGGGCTCTCGGCAAGTGATGAGCATTGCTGGGCGCACTGTGGGCCGATGTTTCATGTCGGGGATGTTGCGTTCGTTTGGATCGGCCTGCTGATCGGTGCACGGCACGTGTTCATCGAAAACCAGTTGCAGCTGGGCCTGACCGTGGCGACGATGGTCTCCGAAGGGGTCACCATCACGAAACTGGCGCCATCAATGCTGGCGCTGATCACCGAGTCGAACGCGCTGGTGGGGATGACTTTCCCCACTTTGCAATGGGTACTGACCGGTGGCGAAAAGCTGGATTCGGGTGTTGCCGTGCGGGCTGCAGCGGCACTCGGGTGCGACGTGCTGCAGGGATACGGAATGACCGAAGCGACCTGCCACATCGGCTTCAAGAATCAAACGCGTGAAGGCAGCGAGGTGGGGCTCAAAACGCTGCCGGGACTTGAGGTCCGGGTGATCACGGAAACCGGCGAAAGCGCGAGAACCAGCCAGGTCGGTGAGATCGTGATACGCGGGCCGACGGTGACGGCTGGATATCAGCGTGCGGGCTTAGATGAGTTGGATCGCAGCGCCTTCCTGCCCGACGGATTCCTCAGATCCGGTGACCTCGGCTACCTCACGGGCGACGGGCGACTGCACGTGGCGGGCCGAGTCAAGGACATGATCAACGTCGGTGGAGAAAACGTGTTCGCCGCTGAAGTCGAGCAGGCTGTCGCGCAGTTGCCAGGCGCTGCCGTGTGCAGCGCCTTTGCGCTGCCGGACGCACTGCTCGGTGAAGT
>JBBAPK010000019.1:0-17909 GCA_040400875.1 Burkholderiaceae bacterium
TCGCTGGTGGAAGCTTGAAATATGCGGGCATTCAAGCGCTTGGCCAAGCCCAGCATATTAATAGCACCTTGTACGCTTGTTTTGGTTGTTTGAACCGGATCATGTTGGTAGCGTACAGGGCTTGCCGGGCAAGCAAGGTTGTAGATCTCGTCCACTTCGACATACAGCGGAAACGTCACATCGTGACGCATCAACTCAAAGTGGGGGTTGTCCATCAGCTGCGCCACGTTGTCCTTGGTGCCGCTGTAGAAGTTGTCGACGCACAGAACGTCACAGCCTTCCTTGAGCAATCGCTCGCACAGGTGCGAGCCCAAAAAGCCCGCGCCACCGGTCACCATCACTCTTTTTCTGTTTGAAACGCGCATCTCATCCCTTAAAAAGATTCATTCAAACGGGGCGCACAGGCGCGTGAGTACTCAATCACTCCCAAACAAATCCCTCGTGTAAACCTTGTCCGCCACATCAGCCAAAACATCCGACATGCGGTTGCTGATGATCACGTCGGACTGCTTCTTGAACTCAGCCAAATCAGCCACGACGCGCGAATTGAAGAATTCGGCGTCTTTCAAGGCGGGCTCATAAATGATGACCTCGATGCCCTTGGCCTTGATGCGTTTCATGATGCCCTGAATGCTCGAGCTGCGGAAATTGTCAGAGCCGCTTTTCATGATCAGGCGGTAGATGCCCACGACCTTGGGCTTGCGCTTGAGGATGTCGCTGGCGATGAAGTCTTTGCGGGTGGTGTTGGATTCAACGATGGCGTTGATGAGGTTTTGCGGCACGTCGCTGTAGTTGGCCAGCAGCTGCTTGGTGTCTTTGGGCAGGCAGTAGCCGCCGTAGCCGAATGACGGGTTGTTGTAGTGGGTGCCGATGCGTGGGTCCAGCCCCACGCCGTCGATGATCTGCCGGCTGTCGAGCCCGTGGGTGGCGGCATAGGTGTCAAGCTCGTTGAAGTACGACACGCGCATGGCCAGATAGGTGTTGGCAAACAGCTTGATGGCTTCGGCTTCGGTGGAGTCGGTCAGCAAGACAGGAATGTTCTGCTTGATGGCGCCTTCTTTCAGCAGCCCCGCAAACACTTCGGCACGCTTTGAGCGCTCGCCCACTACGATGCGTGAGGGGTGCAGGTTGTCGTGCAGGGCGCGGCCTTCGCGCAAGAACTCGGGCGAGAAAATCAGGTTGTCGGTGCCCAGCGCCAGGCGGGTCTTGACGGTGTAGCCCACCGGAATGGTCGACTTGATCACCATCACAGCCGTGGGATTGATGGCCATCACATCGCGGATGACGGCCTCAATGCTCTTGGTGTTGAAGTAGTTGGTTTCGGGGTCGTAGTCGGTGGGGGTGGCCACGATCACGTAATCGGCCCCTGCGTAGGCGTCGTGTTTGTCGAGCGTGGCGCGAAAGTTGAGCGGCTTGTTCTTCAGGTAGTCCTCAAGCTCTTCGTCAATGATGGGCGATTGCTTGCGGTTGAGCATGGCCACCTTCTCGGCCACGATGTCCAATGCCACCACCTCATGGTGCTGCGACAGCAAAATTCCATTCGACAAACCAACGTATCCGGTACCTGCTATCGCGATCTTCATGGGGGGTTCTTTTTTCGGCGGATTTTTGTGTGGGCCGGGGCGTCGGCTGTTGCATCAAGTTTCCCACATCGATATTGCGGTCTTTACGCGGTAGCAAGCGCGGGGCCACGCGAAGCCGTTCGATAGCCCTTGCCAATGAGCCCCATTTTTTCTATTCATCCCCAACACCGGCATGCCTCCGTAGCATCCGTCTCGGTGCCTTAACCACCAACCACAACTTCAACAGGAGATATCCATGTCTTTGATCAACACGCAAATCAAGCCTTTCAAGGCCACCGCATACCACGACGGCAAGTTCGTCGACATCTCTGAGCAGAACCTGATGGGCAAGTGGTCTGCCATCGTTTTCTACCCAGCTGACTTCACCTTCGTGTGCCCAACCGAGCTGGAAGACCTGGCCGACAACTACGCCCACTTCCAGAAGATCGGCGTCGAGATCTACGCCGTGTCGACCGACACCCACTTCGTGCACAAGGGCTGGGCTGACGCATCGCCTGCCATCAAGAAGGTCAAGTACCCACTGGTGGGCGACCCTACCGGCACCCTGACGCGCAACTTCGGCGTGATGATCGAAGATGCCGGCCTCGCACTGCGCGGCACCTTCGTGATCAACCCAGCCGGCCACATCAAGGTTCTGGAAGTGCTCGACCTGGGCATCGGCCGTGACGCACAAGAACTGCTGCGCAAGATCAAGGCTGCTCAGTACGTTGAGTCGCACCCAGGCGAAGTTTGCCCAGCCGCCTGGAAGGAAGGCTCCAAGAGCATGACGCCTTCGATCGACCTCGTCGGCAAGATCTGATTTCTGACTGAAACTGCCCGTCGTGCGCCCACAAGGTGTGCGGCGGGCGCAAGCTACAAAGCTGCACCTGACCCAGGAGAGACACCATGCTTGACGACAACCTCAAATCACAACTCAAGGGCTACCTTGAACGCGTCACGATCCCCTTCGAGATCGTGGCTTCGGTCGACACCACCGAAGCATCGCAAGAAATGCTCAGCCTGCTCGGCAACATCGTCGAGTCGTGCGACAAGATCACCCTGAAGACCGATGGCAGCGACGCGCGCCGCCCTTCTTTCACCCTGAGCCGCATCGGCGAGGCGCCGCGCATTCGATTTGCCGCGACCCCGATGGGCCATGAATTCACATCGCTGGTGCTGGCGCTGCTGCAAGTGGGCGGCCACCCGCCCAAGCTCGAGGCCGAGCTGGCGCAAAACGTTCGCAACCTCAAGGGCGAGTTCCGCTTCGAGGTGTTCATGTCGCTGGGCTGCCATAACTGCCCCGACGTGGTTCAGGCCATCAACCTGATGGCGGTGCTGAACCCGAATGTGCACTCGACCATCATCGATGGCGCGCTGTATCAGGCTGAAGTGGCCGAGCGCGACATCCTGGCCGTGCCGATGATCTTTTTGAACGGCGAACACTTCGGCCAGGGCCGCATGGGCGTTGAAGAGATCATGGCCAAGATCGACACCGGTGCCGCCCAGCGCGATGCCGAAAAGCTCAACGCCAAGGACCCGTACGACGTGCTCATCGTGGGTGGCGGGCCGGCCGGCGCAGCCGCCGCGGTGTATGCGGCACGCAAGGGCATCCGCACCGGCGTGGTCGCCGAGCGCTTTGGCGGACAAACGCTCGACACGCTGGGCATCGAGAACTTCATCTCGGTGCTCGAGACCGACGGCCCCAAGTTCGCGATGGCGCTCGAGCAGCACGCCAAGCAATATGGCGTCGAGATCATGAACCTGCAGCGTGCTGAAAAGCTCATCCCGGCGTCTGAGGGCAATGATCTGGTCGAAGTGCAACTGGCCAACGGCGGCTCGCTCAAGAGCAAGACGGTGATCCTGTCGACCGGCGCGCGCTGGCGCGAGGTCAACGTGCCCGGTGAGGCGGAATACCGCAATCACGGCGTGGCCTATTGCCCGCACTGCGACGGCCCGCTGTTCAAGGGCAAGCGCGTGGCGGTGATCGGCGGCGGCAATTCGGGCGTTGAGGCCGCCATCGATCTGGCCGGCGTCGTGGGCGCGGTCACGCTGATCGAATTCGGCGACAAGTTGCGCGCCGACGCGGTGCTGGTCAACAAGCTCAAGAGCCTGGCCAACGTGACCATCCACACCCAGGCACAGACCACCGAGATCACCGGCGACGGCAGCCGCGTCAACGGGCTGAGCTACACCGATCGGCCATCGGGCACATCGCACCACATCGAGCTCGAAGGCGTGTTCGTGCAGATCGGCCTGGTGCCCAACTCCGAGTGGCTCAAGGGCACGCTGGAGCTGTCGCGCCACGGCGAGATCGTGGTTGACAGCCGCGGCCAGACCTCGCTGCCCGGCGTGTTTGCCGCCGGCGATGTGACCACGGTGCCGTTCAAGCAGATCATCATCGCCACCGGCGACGGTGCCAAGGCCGCACTGGGTGCGTTCGATCACCTGATCCGCTCATCCGCCCCGGCGGCTGCAGCACCGAAGGTGGCTGAGGCAGCGACGGCCTGAGATCAGGGCGGCTACGGCCGCCAGCCAGAAAGCACAAAGCCGGCGATGCCGGCTTTGTGCTTTTCAGAACCGATCAGTCCCGCATTCGACGATGGCCTCGCCCGACCGACTCATGCCGCGATGAGAACCCGATGGCCGGCTTGCGCGGCGGCCCAGGCCAGAGCCGCCCGAATGTCATCTTCTTCGAGCTCGAGATGGTCCTCGATGATCTCGGCGTGGCTGGCGCCATGGCTGAGGAGATCGAGCACGTCCTTCACCCGAATTCGCAATCCACGCAGACACGGCCGCCCGCCGCACTTTTCCGGTTCAATGGTGATGCGATCAAAAAGGGGGTGGGTCATGTCAGTCCTCCTCTGAGAGCCGGCCCGAATCCATGAAGTCTGGCGAAAACTTCGCGAACTTGCACAGTACATCGCCCATGGGACGCCGCGCGCGCGGGATTCGCGGTTCACCCGAACCGGCCTGAACCTTGATCAATTTCTCGGCGATGTCGCGCGCGATCTCGATGGTTTCGTGGATCGTGCGCCCTTGTGCCACCAAGCCTTGCACTTCATCGCTGGTGGCGAGGTACACACCCTCGGGCAGTTTCTCGATGTGCAGCTGAATCATGTGTTCCATGATGAATCTCCCGATGCGCCCTTGATCACGGCCGCCAAGTCGAATCTAACGTAAAGCACACGGGCACCGGCGCTCACCGCGCCAACACCCCCCGCAACGCCACCCCGGTGTGCGAACCGCTGGCCACCACCTGCTCGGGTGTGCCGGTGGCCACCACCTGGCCGCCTTGGGTGCCGCCTTCGGGGCCGAGGTCGATGACCCAGTCGGCTTCGGCGATCACGTCCAGGTCGTGCTCGATGACCAGCACGCTGTGGCCGGCGTCGACCAGGCGGTGCAGCACGCGGATGAGCTTTTCGACATCGGCCATGTGCAGGCCGACCGTGGGCTCGTCGAGCACGTACAGCGTGTGCGGTGCCTTGTTGCCGCGCTTGCCGACGTCGTCGCGCACCTTGGTGAGTTCGGTCACCAGCTTCATGCGCTGCGCCTCGCCACCGCTGAGCGTGGGTGACGGCTGGCCCAGCGTGAGGTAGCCCAGGCCCATGTCCTTGAGCAACTGCAGCGGGTGGCTCACCGTGGGCATGGTGGCGAAGAAGCCCACCGCCTCGTCGATCTCCATGCGCAGCACGTCGCCGATGTTCTTGCCGCGCCAGGTCACCGCCAGCGTCTCGGGGTTGAAGCGCTGGCCGCGGCACTGGTCGCACAGCACCTTCACGTCGGGCAAAAAGCTCATCTCGATGGTGCGCATGCCTTGGCCTTCGCAGCCCGGGCAGCGGCCGTCGCCGGTGTTGAAGCTGAACCGGTTGGGCGCGTAGCCGCGGGCGCGCGATTCGAGCGTGTCGGCAAACAGCTTGCGGATGGTGTCCCAAAAGCCGATGTAGGTGGCCGGGCAGCTGCGCGGCGTCTTGCCAATCGGCGTTTGATCGACTTCGAGCACGCGGTCGATGAAGCCCCAGCCGTCGATCTGCTGGCAGCCGCGCCACAGCGGCGTGCCGCCGCGCACGTTGATGAACTGCAAATTGGCCAGCAGCACGTCACGCGCCAGCGTTGACTTGCCCGAGCCGCTGACGCCGGTGATCGCCACCAGCCGCTTGAGCGGCACATCGATCGTCACCTGCTGCAGGTTGTGCAGCGTGGCGCAACGCACCGTCAGGCGTCGGTTCGACTCGCCCTCGCGCGGTGCGGCCGGGTCGGCCACCGTCATCAGGCGGCGAGCCTGCAAGGGGTGGATCAGCGGATGAGCCAGCAGCCGGCCGGTCTGCGACTCGGGGTTGGCGGCCAGATCGGCCACCGAGCCCTGGGCCACCAGGCGCCCGCCACGCTGGCCGGCACCCGGGCCGATGTCGATCAGGTGATCGGCGCGGCGGATGGTGTCTTCATCGTGCTCGACCACGACCAGCGTGTTGCCCTTGTCGCTGAGCGTCTTCAGCGCCTTGAGCAGGATCTGGTTGTCGCGCGGGTGCAAGCCGATGGTGGGCTCGTCGAGCACGTAGCAAACGCCCTGCAGGTTGCTGCCCAGCTGTGCGGCCAGCCGGATGCGCTGCGCCTCGCCGCCGCTCAGCGTGGGCGCGGCGCGGTCGAGCGTGAGGTAGCCCAGGCCGACTTCTTCCAGAAACTCGAGCCGCCCGCCGATCTCGGTGATCACGTCGCGGGCGATGTCGGCATCGCGGCCGACCAGCGCGAGCGCGCCCACCCAGCGGTGCGCGTCAGCCACCGACCACTGCGCGATGCCGGCGATCGAATGGCCTTCGAAGGTGACCCGCCGCGACGCCGGGTTCAGCCGCGCGCCGCCGCAGTCGGGACACGGCTCGTCGACCAGCCCTTCGGCCTCGCTTTCCTCGGACGGGAAGCTCTGTTCCTGGCCGCGGTTGTCGTCGGCCCGCACCGAGTCGTCGTAGACCTTGCGCTGCTCGCGGGTGAGCGCCAGCCCGGTGCCCACACAGGTGCGGCACCAGCCGTGCTTGCTGTTGTAGCTGAACATGCGCGGGTCGAGCTCGGGGTAGCTGGTGGCGCACACCGGGCAGGCGCGCTCGGTGGAAAACACGGTGACGCGGCCGATGCCGCCACCCTTGCCGAGTGGCGCGTCGGTGGCTGCGGCTGTGGCGGTGTCGCTGTTGACACGCATCGCCTCGGCCAGCCCGTCGATCCCCGTCAGCAGGTGCATCACGCCCTTGCCGACGTCGAGTGCTTGGGCCAGCGCGGCGCGCAGCGCACCTTCGTTGTCGGCGCTCACGACCAGATCGGCCACCGGCAGCTCGAGCGTGTGTTCCTTGAAGCGGTCGAGCCGCGGCCACGGGTCGACCGGCACGAACTCGCCATCGACGCGCAGGTGCGTGTGACCGCGCGCCTTGGCCCATTTGGCCAGATCGGTGTACACGCCCTTGCGCGAGACCACCAGCGGCGCGAGCAGGCCAACATGCTGACCACGGTGCTCGCGCAGCAGTTGCGCGGCGATGCTCTCGGCCGACTGCGGGCGCACTGCCGCGCCGTCCTTCACGCAGTGCTGGATGCCCAGCTTGACGTAGAGCAGCCGCAGGAAATGCCACACCTCGGTGGTGGTGGCCACGGTGCTCTTGCGCCCGCCGCGGCTCAGGCGCTGCTCGATCGCCACCGTGGGCGGGATGCCATAGACCGCATCGACCTCGGGCCGGCCGGCCGGCTGCACGATGCTGCGCGCGTAGGCGTTGAGGCTCTCGAGGTAGCGGCGCTGGCCTTCGTTAAAGAGAATGTCGAACGCCAGCGTGCTCTTGCCCGAACCCGACACGCCCGTGACCACGGTGAACTTGCCACGCGGGATGTTCACGTCGAGCGACTTCAGGTTGTGCTCGCGGGCATTGACGATGCGGATGAACTCGTCGGCCGCCACCCGCTCGGCGCGTGCGGCACGCAGCAGCGACTGCAGCGGCACACCTTCTTCGACCGCGCACACGCCCAGTCCCATGGCGCGGTCGTAGTCGGCCAGCGCGCGGCCGGTGTGCGAGCTAGGGTGCTGCTTCACATCGGCCGGCGTGCCCTCGCACACCATCAGGCCACCGCCCTCGCCGCCTTCGGGCCCGAGATCGATCAGCCAGTCTGAAGCGCCGATCACATCCAGGTTGTGCTCGATGACGATCAGCGAGTGGCCGGCGTCGAGCAGCTTGCGAAACGAGCGCATCAGCTTGGCGATGTCGTCGAAGTGCAGCCCGGTGGTCGGCTCGTCGAACATGAACAGCGTGCCCTTGCGCGCCACCGACTGGCGGCTCGCCGTCGACTTGTTGGCCGACTCGGCCAGAAAGCCTGCGAGCTTGAGCCGCTGCGCCTCGCCGCCGCTGAGCGTGGGCACCGGCTGGCCGAGCTTCACGTATTCGAGCCCGACGTCGACGATAGGCTGCAGCACGCGCAGCACCTCGCGGTCGCCGGCAAAGCGCTGTACCGCCTCGCTCACGGTGAGCTCGAGCACATCGGCCACCGACAGCTCGCCGGCCACCTCTCCGGGCAGGCGACGCTCGATGGTCACTTCAAGCAGCTCACGCCGAAAGCGCCGGCCGTCGCAATCGGGGCAGCGCAGGTACACGTCGCTCAGGAACTGCATCTCGACGTGCTCGAAGCCCGAGCCGCCGCAGGTGGCGCAGCGCCCGTCGCCCGCGTTGAAGCTGAACATGCCCGCGCCATAGCCGCGCTGCTGCGCCAGTGGTGCGGCGGCAAACAGCTTGCGGATCTCGTCGAACGCGCCGACGTAACTTGCCGGGTTGGAACGCGCCGTCTTGCCGATCGGCGACTGATCAACGAACACCGCGTCGCTCAGCCAATCGGCGCCCAGCAGCCGGTCGTGCGCGCCGGGCGCGTCGCTGGTCTTGCCGAAGTGGCGCGCCAGCGCGGGGTAGAGCACGTCCTGGATCAGCGTCGACTTGCCCGAGCCCGACACGCCGGTGACGGTGACCAGCCGCTGCAGCGGAAATTCAACGGTGACGTTGCGCAGGTTGTGGTCGCGCGCGCCTTCAAGAATGAGCCGCGGCGTGGCGTCGCTCACCAGCCGGTTGAAGCCCGCGCCGATGTGCTTGCGCCCGCCCAGGTAAGCGCCGGTCAGCGTGTCGGCGCTGCGGATGGACTCGGGCGTGCCGTCGAACACGATCTGCCCGCCGCGCTCGCCGGGGCCAGGGCCCATGTCGATCAGGCGGTCGGCCGCCAGCATCACCGCGGGGTCGTGTTCCACCACCACCAGCGTGTTGCCCGCATCGCGCAGCCGGTGCATGGCTTCGATGATGCGGTTCATGTCGCGCGGGTGCAGCCCGATGCTGGGCTCGTCGAGCACGAACATGGTGTTGACCAGCGAGGTGCCCAGTGCGGTCGTGAGGTTGATGCGCTGCACCTCGCCGCCGCTCAACGTGCGGCTTTGCCGGTCGAGCGTGAGGTAGCCCAGCCCCACTTCGCACAGGTAGCGCAGCCGGGTGCGAATCTCATCGACCAGCAGCTTGAGTGCGTCGTCGAGCAGCGTGCTGGGCAGGCTCAGGCCGTCAAAGAATCGCCGGATGCGATCGATCGGCAGCAGCATCAGGTCGTGCACCGTGAGGCCGGGCAGCGCCTCGAGCTGCGCGCGCGACCAGGCCGCACCGGCCGGCATGAAGCGCGCAGCCGGTGCCATCACCGCATCGGCATCGGCTTGCGTGCCCAGCCGCCACAGCAGCGATTCGGTCTTCAGACGCGCGCCGCCGCAACTGCCGCACGGCGTGTAGCTGCGGTACTTCGACAAGAGCACGCGGATGTGCATCTTGTAGGCCTTGCTCTCGAGGTACTCGAAAAAGCGCTTGACGCCGTACCACTGCTTGTTCCAGTTGCCGCGCCACTCGGGCGAGCCGTTGATAACGAAGTCGCGCTGCGCCTGCGTGAGCTGCGACCACGGCGTGTCGCGCGGAATGCCGGCATCCCCGGTGTACTTGAGCAGGTCGTCTTGGGTGTCCTTCCAGGCCGGCGTCTGCAAGGTCTTGATGGCGCCCGAGCGCAGCGTCTTGCGGTGGTCGGGGATGACCAGGTCGTAGTCGACGCCGATCACGCGGCCAAAGCCGCGGCAGGTCTCGCACGCGCCCATCGCCGAGTTGAAGCTGAACAGCGAGGGCTGCGGATCGGTGTAGCGCGCATCGCTTTCGGGGCAGTGCAGCCCGGTCGAAAAGCGCCAGATCGCCGCCGTGCCTTCATCGCCCAGCACATGCACGTCGACGCGGCCGCCGCCGCGCTTGAGCGCGGTCTCGATGGCCTCAATCGCGCGCACCTTCTCGATGCCCTGGATGCGAAAGCGATCGGCCACCACATCGAGCACCTTGCGCGGCCCGCTGGGGCTGGCCACCTCGCGTTCGGCCTGCACCCGGGTGAAGCCGCTGGCTGACAGCCACTGCGCGACCTCGTCGGCGGTGCTCACTGCGGGCAGCTCAACCGGAAACGTCAGCACCAGCCGCGGATCGGTCTCGCGGCTGCGATCAAGCAGCTCGGCGTAGATGGTCTCGGGCGTGTCGTGGCGCACGCGCTGCGCGGTGGTCGCATCGAACAAGTCAGCGGCGCGAGCGAAAAGCAGCTTGAGGTGGTCGTTCAGCTCGGTCATCGTGCCGACCGTGCTGCGACTGGTGCGCACCGGGTTGGTCTGGTCGATGGCAATCGCCGGCGGCACGCCGTCGACGCGGTCGACCGCCGGGCGGTCCATGCGATCAAGGAACTGCCGCGCGTAGGCGCTGAAAGTCTCGACGTAGCGGCGCTGACCTTCGGCGTACAGCGTGTCAAACACCAGGCTCGACTTGCCCGAGCCGCTGGGGCCCGTGACCACCGTCATCTCGCCGGTGCGGATGTCGAGGTCGAGGTTCTTGAGGTTGTGCTGCCGCGCGCCGCGGATGCGGATCAAGCCGTGGGACATCGGTGGCTCTGGAAGGTCTGCGGCTGAGGAGAACCGGCCATTCTAGGGACGAAGGTGGCGGCTGCCCGGCGCTTCGCTCAACCCAGACCGATCGCCTTCAGCCGAACTCGAACGACGTAACGCCAAAGATCGCGTCCACCGGCAGCCGCGGCTGAGGCCCGTGTAAAAGACGGGCGCAGCCGAACGCCTCAACCAGCCCGAGCCGCTGCGCCATGTCGACCGCCGCCGCATTGGCCTGCGGCACGTCGAGTTGCACCCGCTGGCCCTCGACCGTGGCCATCAGGCTGCGCACGATCGTCTCGGCCAGATCAGGCCGATCGGCAAACAGCGGGCCGATCTTGTGCCCCACGCGGCAGGGCCGAATCACGCCATAGCCCACCAGCGCCCCGCCCTCGCGCAGCGCCGCGACGCCAGCGCCCGGCTGGATGACCCAGCGCTCGAGAAACCGCGTGCGAGGCGTGGGCACATGGCGCTGGTCGTAGCGGTCGAGTTCGTCGAAGTCGATTTGCCCGAGCGTGAGCACGGCCGGGTCACGGGCCCCTTGCGCCAGCCCCTCAAAGCGCAGGTCGCGCCACGCCAGCTTGAAGCCGCCTCGCTCGTAGAACGGCACCATCGCCAACACGCCGTCCATGCCGATGGACGCGCCGGGGTTCAGGCGCTGACGCAAGCGATCGAGCCGGTGATGCCACAGCACGGTGCCCAGACCGGCGCCGCGAAATTCGGCTCGCACGATGAACAGGCCCATGAATCCGAAGCGCCCCTCGTAGGAAAAGATAGTGCCGCCGCCGACCAGTTCGTCGCCTCGTCGCAAGGCGATGAAGGCGTCGGGGTCGATGTCCCAGGCGATGCCGATATCGGCCAGCCCCGGGTTCCAGCCCTCGGCAGCGGCCATGTCGTCGAGCAGGGGCACCTCGGCGGCGCGCATGGGCCCGATCGAAAAGCCATCGGGAAGCATGGGGGTGTTTGTCATCGAGGGCGATTTTAGAAACACCACGGGCTGACACCTCCACCAAGCCGCGGCCCCATCGGCCAAAATCGCGCCTTCGCGCGGGGTGCCCTGCCCCGTCTCAAGGATTTCTCCCGATGCCCGGCTCCGTCGCTGTCTCCCACTCCACTGGCGTCACCCGCGTGACGCTGCACAACGCCGGCAAGCTCAACGCGATCGACATCGCCATGTGGCATGAGCTGCGCCGGGTTTTCACCGACCTGCAGGCGATGCCGGCCGAACAGGCACCGGCGGTGGTGGTGATCTGCGGGGGGGACGGGCACTTCGCGGCCGGCGGCGACATTGCCGAATTTGCGGGCTTTCGGTTTGACCCGGTTCGGCTGCGGCACTTCCACGAAGACATCGTGGCGCCGGCACTGCAGGCCATGCTCGAGTGCGACGTGCCGATCTACGCGCAGATCGACGGCATCTGCATGGGTGGCGGGCTGGAGATCGCGGCGTGCTGCGACGTGCGCATCTGCGGCGAAGCCAGCCGCTTCGGCGCGCCCATCGCCAAGCTGGGCTTTCCGATGGCGCACTCTGAGGTGGCGCTGCTGCGGCAGGTGTTTAGCGAAGCGGTGCTGCGCGAGATGCTGCTCGAAGCCCACGTGTATGACGCCGCTGCAGCGTGGCGCTGCGGGCTGGTCCACGAGGTGGTGGCCGACGACGCGGTAGCCGCGCAAGTGAGCGCACGCTGCGAGCGTATCGCTGCCACGCTGTCACCGCAGGCCGCGCGGCTCAACAAGCGCACCTTGCGCCAACTGGTTGCGGGCGGCCTGACGCCGGACCAGCGTGATGCCCACTTCGCCTACGCCGACAGCGCCGAACACCGCGAAGGCGTGACCGCCTTCATCGACAAGCGCGCACCGCGCTTTCGCCCGCAGCCCCTGTGACATTGCCATGAACGACAACCTGTTCGTCGCCTTGCGCGGCGCCTTCCCCAAAGACCTGAGCCAGACCGCGATCGAGACGGCCGACGGAGCGACGCTGCACTACAGCTGGCACGACCTGGAGCGCGGCACCGCGATGCTGGCCAACCTGCTGCAGTCGCTCGAGCTGCCAGCCAACGCGCGCGTGCTGGTGCAAACCGAAAAGTCGGTCGAAGCGCTGATGCTCTATCTGGCGGTGCTGCGCGCCGGGCTGGTCTATGTGCCGCTGAACAACGCTTATCAGGCCAGCGAGCTCGAGTACTTCATCGGCGATGCCGAGCCCAGCGTGGTGGTGTGCGCCTCAAAGCATTTCGGCTGGGTCTCGAAGATCGCCTTCCGGCACGGCACGCGGCATGTGTACACGCTGGACGATGACCGCACGGGCAGCCTGCTGCAGCGCGCGGCGCATCACAGCGACCAGCAAACACCGGCAGAACGTGCTGCCGACGATCTGGCCACCATCATCTACACCAGCGGCACCACCGGACGCAGCAAGGGCGCGATGCTCAGCCACGGCAATCTGCTGTCGAACGCACGGGTGCTGCAGGCGCTGTGGGGTTGGCGCTCGGCATCCGAAGGCGGCGATGTGCTGATCCACGCGCTGCCGCTGTTCCATGTGCACGGCCTTTTCGTGGCGGTGCACGGTGCGCTGCTCAATGGCAGCAAGACGATCTGGTTCTCGAAGTTCGATGCGCGCGCCGTGACGGCGCGCCTGGGCGAGGCCACGGTGTTCATGGGCGTGCCCACGCTCTATGTGCGGCTGCTGGCAGAGCCGGCGTTCAATGCCGAGGCCTGCCGCAACATGCGGCTTTTCATCAGTGGCTCGGCGCCGCTGCTGGCCGACACGCACCGGCAGTTCCTCGAGCGCTGCGGTCACACCATCCTCGAGCGTTACGGCATGAGTGAGACGTTGATGCTCACCTCCAACCCCTATGCCGAATCGACGACCGCGTCGCCGCTCAAGCGCCAGGCCGGCACGGTGGGCTTTGCCCTGCCGGGGGTGGGTGTGCGCATCCGCGGCGAAGGCGGCGTGGCCTGTGCTCCGGGCGAGATCGGCGCGGTCGAGGTGCGCGGGCCGAGCATCTTTCAGGGCTACTGGCGCATGCCCGAGAAGACCGCCGAGGAGTTCACCGCCGACGGCTGGTTCAAGACGGGCGACGTCGGCCAGCTCGATGCCTTTGGGCGCTTGACGCTGATCGGGCGCAGCAAAGACCTCATCATCACCGGCGGCTACAACGTCTACCCGGCCGAGATCGAGGGCTACCTCAACGAGCTGTCCGGCGTCGACGAGAGCGCGGTGATCGGCGTGCCGCACCCCGACTTTGGCGAGGCGGTGGTGGCGGTGCTGGTGGCCCAAGCCGGCGCCAGCGTCGATGCGACGGAGTGCATCGACGCGCTCAAGCAGCGCATTGCCGGATTCAAGGTGCCCAAGCGGGTCATCGTGGTCGATCAGCTGCCGCGCAACGCCATGGGCAAGGTGCAAAAAGCGCTGTTGCGCGAACAGCACCGCGCGCTGTTCCAGGCCTGAGTGGAAGACCGGGGTCAGTCGGCCGCGTAGATGTCGCGGTCCTTGGTCTCTGGCACGAACAGCATGCCGATCACGAAGGTGATGCTGGCGATGATCACCGGGTACCACAGGCCGTTGAAGATGTTGCCCGACTGCGCCACCATGCCAAAGGCGATGGTCGGCAGCAGACCGCCGAACCAGCCGTTGCCGACGTGGTACGGCAGGCTCATCGAGCTGTAGCGAATGCGGGTGGGGAACAACTCGACCAGCATGGCGGCAATCGGGCCGTAGACCATGGTCACGTAGATCACCAGCAGCGTCAGGATGCCCACCACCAACGGCTTGTTGATCTTGTCAGGGTCGGCCTTGGGCGGATAACCGGCGGCCTTGGTGGCCTCGGCAACGCTCTTTTTGAAGGCGGCGATCGAGGCCTTGCTGTCGTCCTCAAACGAGTTGCCGTCCGCCGTCAGCTTGGCGTTCAGCGAAACGATCTCGGCGCCGCCGACCTTGATGCTTGCCACCGTGCCGGCGGGCGCTTCGACAATCGCGTAGTTCACCGCAGCTTGCGCCAGGGTTCGCTTGGCGATGTCGCAAGAGGTGCGAAAGTTGACCTCACGAGCGATCGGACTGCCCTGGAACGAACACTCGGTCGGGTCGACCACCACCGTGACGGGCACTTCCTTTTGAGCCTTGGCCAGATCGGGGTTGGCTGCCGAGGTGAGCGCGTTGAACAGCGGGAAGTAGGTCAGCGCGGCAATCAGGCAGCCGGCCATGATGATGGGCTTGCGGCCGATCCTGTCAGACAGCGTGCCGAACACCAGAAAGAACGGCGTGCCAATCAGCAGCGAGATGGCCACCAGGATGTTGGCGGTGGGGCCGTCGACCTTGAGCGCCTGGGTCAGGAAGAACAGTGCATAGAACTGTCCGGTGTACCAGACCACGGCCTGACCGGCGGTCAGGCCGACGAGGGCCAGGATCACGATCTTCATGTTCTTCCACTGGCCGAACGACTCGGCCAGCGGCGCCTTCGAAGTCTTGCCGGCTTGCTCTATCTGCTGGAAGGCAGGCGACTCGTTCATGTTCAGGCGGATCCACACGCTGACAGCCAGCAAGGCGATCGACAAGAGGAACGGCACGCGCCAGCCCCAGGCTGCAAAAGCGTCTTCGCCTTCCTTGTTGAACGCCCCGCCGCCCAGCACGAAGCGCGTGCCCAGGATCACCATCAGACTGAGAAACAGGCCCAGCGTGGCGGTGGTCTGGATCCACGAGGTGTAGGCGCCGCGCTTGCCGGCAGGCGCGTGCTCGGCCACGTAGGTGGCTGCGCCGCCGTACTCACCGCCGAGCGCCAGGCCTTGCAGCATGCGAAGCAAGATCAGGATGACCGGAGCGGCCCAACCGATGGTGGCGAAGCTGGGAAGCACGCCGACGGCAAAGGTCGACACACCCATGATCACGATGGTGATCATGAAGGTGTATTTGCGGCCGACCATGTCGCCGAGGCGACCGAACACCAAGGCGCCGAACGGGCGAACGATGAAGCCCGCCGCAAAGGCCAGCAACGCAAAGATGAACGCGGCACCGGGGTCGAGCGCCGAGAAGAACTGCTTGCCGATGATGACGGCCAGCGAGCCGTAGAGGTAGAAGTCGTACCACTCGAATACCGTGCCCACGCTCGAAGCGAGGATGACCTTCTTCTGCTCTCGAGTCATCGGCCTTGCGCCGGCCGTCACCGATTTGGTTTTTTTCGCTGTCACCGTCATGCTCGTCCCCGCTGAACCGATCCGCCTTCACCCGATGACCGCCGACAACGGCGCGGCAATCGCCCGGCGACTCAGGCGACGGGCGGATACAGCTCGATGCGCCGCTGGGGCAGCAGCTTCCACACCGCAAGCCTGTCGCGATCCATCATCTGGGACCACATCGCGATCTCGTCGATGGTGCGCAAGCAGCCCTCGCACCAGCCGGTGAGGCCGTGCATGCGGCAAATGCCCACGCAGGGGCTGGGCACGGCTGAGGCTGGTTTCGGGTTCATGGTGGGGAGGATACGCGCAGGCATGGGCTGGCTGTCAGCACCCTCACCCTGACCCTCTCCCAGAGGGAGAGGGAACTTGATTTGCCATCGCCCGCCAAGCGGCAGAGGGAACTTGATTTGCCATCGCCCGCCAAGCGGGCGCTGGTGTCTTGGCTCCCTCTCCCGCTCGCGGGAGAGGGCTGGGGTGAGGGCCCATTCAGATTGGCCCCCTCCGCCCGCAGGAAAGAGCACTTGCATGGCTCCCTCTCCCGCTCGCGGGAGAGGGCTGGGGTGAGGGTCTTCGAGCCACCCAAGCTGATGGCTGACGAGGTTCACGCTCAGGCGGACACGGTCAGCGCCCCTTCGTGGTCCTGTCCACCGTAAAACACCCCGACGATGGAGACCGTTTGCTCGACCTCATCCACGGCATAGGCAATCACGGTGCGGCCTTTGTGGTGGGTGAGCCGAAGGCCGGGACGGATGTCTTCACGTGCCACGCCCCGCAGCGGGAACAGCGCCAGGCCCTCGCAGGTGGCGATCACGGCATCGGCGTAGCGCCGCGCGACCGCTGGCGATGCCGGTGAACAGCGCTTCGAGTTGGTCGCCAGCCTCGGGCGCGAAGACGACGCGATACGACATCAGGCCTTGGCCGACGCCTTTTCATGCGCGGCAGCCAGCCGGGCCTTGACGGCATCGGCACCCACCGCGCGTGACGGGTCGGACTTGAGCGCGTCGTAGGCCGCGGCCACGTCATGGCGCAGCCAGTCCTCGACGGCGCGGTCCCGCGCGAGCAGGACGCGCAAGCCGTCGCGGATCACCTCGCTTTCGGTGGCGTACTCGCCGGCGGCCACCTTGGCGCGCACAGCGTCGGCCATCTCATGGGGCAAGGTGATGCTGAACTGCTGGGTCGAGCGCATGAAGGGCCTCACGGATTCGGCTTGAAAGGGATTGAATCCTACGCCAGCATCGCGGCCGCCAAGGGGTCCTTACCCTCACCCTGGCCCTCTCCCACGTGTGGGAGAGGGAACTTGATTTGCCATCGCCCTCAGGGAGATGGGACTTGAATGTGGGATGACGCTCAGACGACCTGCGCCACCAGCTTCACGCCCAGTGCGGCACACACCTTGGCGATGGTGTCGAAGCGCGGTTGGGCATCGGCGCGCAGCGCCTTGTAAAGGCTCTCGCGGCCGATGCCGGCGTCTTTGGCGATCTGGGTCATGCCGCGTGCCTTGGCGATGTCGCCCAGAGCGGCGGCCAGCAGCGATGCGTCGCCGTCTTCAAGCACCACGGTCAGGTACTGAGCCACGGCTTCGTCATCGTCCAGATACTGGGTAACGTCGAACTCCGGCAGGTCGGCGACCTTGATTTTCTTGGGCATGGCGGGGTCACTCCTCGAGTTGATTGGCCAAACGGATGGCGGTGGCAATGTCTGTGGCTTGCGAGCTCTTGTCACCGCCACCCAGCATCACGATCCGCGCTGCGCGTAGTACATCCGCCAACCCGGGCCGAAGAACTCGCGCATCTCATAAACGCCGTCGCCCAGATTGCTCAGCTGCGCCTTGCGCAGACGAACCGCCAGACGGCGCTTTGTCATGCCATCACGCAGGCTGGCCATCCAGGCATCAAATTCCGGCAGGCGCTTGACAGTGAACATGCCTAATTGTATTCGATCGAATACGATTTGGCACATTGGATTTTCATGCGGGGGCGCATCACGTTGGCCACACGGCATAGCGTGGCGCAACGCCAGAGTTCATCCATGCTGGCCCGCTGGCTCGCCCAGGCATCTCGCAGGGCTTCCATCGCCACATCCAGACCGATCTTGTTACCGAACTTGAAACCGTCGGCCGCCGCCCTGGCCGTCCGGCGCGGGAATGCAACCCTCACCCTAGCCCTCTCCCACAGGGAGAGGGGACTTGATTTTTCCTCTCCCTCAGGGAGAGGGAACCTGGTTTGCCATCTCCCTCAGGGAGA
>JBBAPK010000019.1:18009-45993 GCA_040400875.1 Burkholderiaceae bacterium
CCCGCCCAGCGGGAGAGGGCACTTGCATGGCTCCCTCTCCCGCGAGCGGGAGAGGGCTGGGGTGAGGGTCAGCGCGTCAGCGCGCCGCCAGCAGCGCTCGTCCTGCGCGCGAGGGCACGGCTCGGCCGAGGCGGCCCGAGATGAACGCGGCGGCGTCGACCAGGCGGTCCAGATCCACCCCGGTGTCGATGCCCAGGCCGAGCAGCAGGTAGAGCACTTCTTCGGTGGCCACGTTGCCGGCGGCGCCGCGGGCGTAGGGGCAGCCGCCCAGACCGGCCACGCTGGCGTCGAAGGTGTGCACGCCCATTTGCAGGCAGGCGTGGATGTTGACCAGCGCCTGGCCGTAGGTGTCGTGGAAGTGGCCGCTGACGGCGTCCAGATCGAAGTGGCGCAGCGCGGCCTCCATGGCGGATTGCACCCGCTGCGCGGTGCCCACGCCGATGGTGTCGGACACGCCGCAATGCTCGGCCCCCAGCGCCTTCAAGCCGGCGGCCACGCGCGAAACCGCCTCGGGCGAAACCTCGCCCTCATAGGGGCAACCCAGCGCGCACGAGATGGAGCCGCGCACGCCCACGCCTTCGGCGCGAGCGCGGGCCACCACTGGCGCGAAGCGTTCCAGGCTTTCTTCAATGCTGCAGTTGGTGTTGCGCTGGCAGAACGATTCGCTGGCCGCGGTAAAGACCACGATCTCGTCGGGCCAGCTCTCGCGCGGGCCGGCCAGTGCGGCTTCGAGCCCCTTGAGGTTGGGCACCAGTGCCGAATGGCGCACGCACGCATCGCGCACAGCCGCCGCACGCACGCCGGCCAGCACCGCGGCGGCATCGGCCATTTGCGGCACCCACTTGGGGCTGACGAAGCTGGTGACTTCGATGTGGCTCAGGCCGGCGTGCTGCAGCATTTGCACCAGCGCTATCTTGTCGGCGGTGGCCACGGGCTGCGGCTCGTTTTGCAGGCCGTCGCGCGGACCGACCTCGACCAGGGTGACGTGTGAGGGCCACATCAGAACGGCCCGTGCGCCAGCCAGCGCTCGATTTGCAACTGGCGGTCGTTGCCCCAGAAGGGCTCGCCATCGACGATGAAAAATGGCGCGCCGAACACGCCGGCGGCCAGCGCGTCGTCGTTGGCCTGCTTGAGGCGCGCCTTCCAGAGCGGATCACTCCAGACCGCCTCGGCCTCATCGGCACCCAGCCCGAAGCCTGCCACCACACCGCGCAGCGCGGCCACGTCGCTCAGGTCGATGCCGTCAACGAAATGGGCGCGCATGGCGTGGTGCAACCAGCGGGTGGATTCGGCCGCATCGCGCTCTTTGAGCCACCAGAACACGCGAGCCGCGTTGTGCGTGGCGATGGGAAAACGCGCCGGCATGTTGAACGGCGTGCCATCGAAGCGAGCCGAGCGCTTGAAGTCGAGCACTGAATACTCGCCCTTGATGGGGTAGCCCACCAGCGGGCGCAGCTCGGCCGACTGAAAGATGACCCCCAGCAGCACCGCGTGGTAACTGACGCTGCGGCCGTGCCGCGCCGCCACGGTCTCGATCCACTCGGTGGCGAGGTAGCCGTAAGGCGACGAGAAGTCGACGTAGAGGTCGATGGCGCGGGGTGTGTCGTTCATGGGGGGGATGCTCCAGCAAAAAGGTTATGCCGAGTCGCCCGGCGAGCGCTGCCGCACGGCCGGAGAAAACCATTCGGTGACCAGCAAGGGTACGCCGCGCCGAAAGAACACCGAGCGCCGCGACCACAGCGGCCCGGCGCACCACGCGGAGCCGATGGCACTGGCCAGACGCTGCGCGAGACGGCGCGCCCGCCAGGGCTGCATCGGGGCGTGGCCCAGGCGCACGCAACGCGCCGCGTGCTCACCAAACAGCAAATCGGCCAGCGGGCGACTGCCCAGCCCGCGCAGCGCGCGCCAGGTGAGTCGCGAGCTCACCGCAGGCAGCACCGAGCGCGCATGCACCAGCGGCTGGCCATCGCCCCACAGGATCACTTCGCGCACATGGCAGCGCTGCACGCGGCGCCGACCGCCCGCACCGCGCAAAACGCGCAGTTCATCGGCCGTGGCGGGGGCGGTGCCTTGCGACAGCACCTGCACCTGAAAGCCACCAAAGGCGCGCGCCAGTCGGCGGCTGAGCGAGCCGTCCGAGCGCAGCCAGGCAGCGAGTTGGCGGTCGATCGGCCGACGGCTCAAGCGGCACCGAACGCAAGGCGCAAGCCGAGGGCATGCCGGGCTTTCATGGCGCGGCTTCCTTGACGAGGATGGTGGCACGCGCCACCACCGCCGGCTTCGCGCCCACCCCGGCGCTGCCTTCGAGCTGGGCCACCAGACCGCCCAGCTTGTCGTTGCGCTCGAAGCTCGACACCTGCCAGCGCAGCGTGATGTCCTGCTCGGCAAACACAGGGCGCTTGAAGGCCAGGTTCACGTTCAGGCACAGCATCTCTCGCTTGATCAGGCCATCGTCGCGCGAGAAGTGCGTGGCCAGCAGCCCCATCAGCAAGGCCGAAGTGTGCTGTCCGCTGGCGATGATCTCGCCAAAGCGCGCCCGTGCCGCGACCATCTCATCGAGGTGCAGCGGGTTGGCGTCACCGCTGAGCCGGGCGAAATCGATGATGTCCTGGCGCGAAAGACGCTCCTTGCGCGATACGGTCTCGGCCACCGTGACCAGTTCTGCTGAAGGCGTGGGCTTCATCGGGTCGGTGGCTGAGTCACGTCAGGCCGCAGCCACTCCAGCGTCAAGCTTCGGACGCTGGTTCTTGAATCGCTTGGACGCGTCGTAGGGGAACACGTCGTGCACATGGCCGGCGACGATGCGGTCCTTGTGCTGCTGCCAGAACACCGGGTCGAGCAGATCGGCGTGGTACTTCATGAACACCTCTCTGACTTGCAGATTGCCGAGCAGGAAAGGCGCGAAGGTCTCGGGGAACACGTCTTTCGGGCCCACGTGGTACCAGATCTCGCCAGACATTTCTTCTTCTTCGTTGCGCGGCTCGGGCACCTTGCGGAAATTGCAGTCGGTGATGTATTCAATCTCGTCGTAGTCGTAGAACACCACCTTGCCGTGGCGCATCACGCCAAAGTTTTTCCACAGCATGTCGCCGGGAAAGATGTTGGCGGCCACCAGGTCCTTGATGGCGTTGCCGTACTCGATCACCGCGTGAGCCACCTGCTCGGGCTCGGCTTCCTGAATGTAGATGTTCAGCGGAACCATGCGCCGCTCGATGTAGACATGGCGGATCACCAGGTCCTTGCCGTCTTCTTCGAGCAAGCTGGGACAGAACTTGCGCAGCTCTTCGACCAGCTCGTCATCAAAGCGCGAGCGCGGAAAGGCCACCTTGCTGTACTCGAGCGTGTCGGCCATGCGGCCCACGCGGTCGTGCTGCTTGACCAGCAGGTACTTGCTCTTGATCTGCTCGCGCGTGGTGTCCTTTTGCGGCGGGTAGTAGTCCTTGATGACCTTGAACACATACGGAAACGACGGCAGATCGAACACCAGCATCACCATGCCCTTGATGCCGGGCGCAATGCGGAACTGGTCGCTCGAGTGCCGCAGGTGCGCGAGGAAGTCGCGGTAGAACAGGTTCTTACCCTGCTTTTGCAGACCGATGGCGCTGTAGATCTCGCTGCGCGGCTTGCGCGGCATCAGCGTGCGCAGGAACTGCACATAGGCCGACGGCACTTCCATGTCGACCATGAAGTAAGCGCGCGCAAAGCTGAACAGCAGTTGCAGTTCGTCGTCGCCGAACAGCATCGCGTCGATGGCCAGCGTGCCGGGCACCGCGTGCAAGATGGGCAGCATGAACGGCGTCTCGCGGTAGCCGTTGATCACCTTGCCCACCACATAAGCACCCTTGTTGCGAAAGAACAGCGACGTCAGCACCTGGATCTGGAAATTGATGCGCGGCGGGCGGTCGGCGATCTGCGCTTCGATGGCCGCGACCATGCAGCCGATGTCGCGATCGAGGTCCTGAAACGGCCGCTGCAGCTTGAGGTTGTCGATGATGCGCTGGCACACCTCGCGCAGGGTTTCGCGCGTGGGGTAGTAGGCGCGGTAGGTGGGCGTCGAGGTGGGGTCGTCGTCTTCGATGTACTCGGTCGACACCGCCGGGCGCACGAAGATGAAGTCGTTGTTGAAGTAGCTTCGGTGCAGGATCTTGGTGGTCACCGAATTGAAGAAGGTCTCGGCGAGTTCGGGCTGGTGGTGGTTGGTAAGCAGACCGATGTAGTGCAGCTTGACCTGCTGCCACACCCCGGCGCTGATCTCGCCAGCCTTGAATTCGGCTTGCAGCCGGTTGGCGGCCTCGTCCACACGCTGGTCGTAGAACTCAATGCGCTCACGCTGCGCGCGGCGCTGGCCGTGCCAGTCGGCCGCCTCGAAGCGCTGCTTGGCCGCCGCGCTGGTCTCGCGAAACAACCGGTAGTGACGGTTGAAGCCGTCGAGCATCGCCATCGCGATGTCATAGGCACGCGCGTCGTTGAGCGCTGCTGGAAAGCCATTGCCGTTCGTCATGGTTGGGCCTCGCCAGCATTGGCAGCAGCAAGACGTTCACGCAGCGCAGCCAAAGCGCCCCGGTAGACGACGCGAACTTCGTCAAGGCTCGATACGGTCATCTTCATGTCCTCCAGCAAACCATTGCGCAAACCGTAGAACCAGCCGTGGACCACCAGCGACTGGCCCCGTGCCCAGGCATCCTGAACCACGGTGGTGAGGCACACATTGCGCGCCTGCTCGATCACGTTGAGCTCGCACAGCGCATCCACGCGCTGGCCGGGCTCGAGGCTGTCGAGCCACTCCTGATGCTGCTCTCGCACGTCTTGCACATGGCGCAGCCAGTTGTCGGCAATGCCCACGCGCCGGTTGTGCAGGGCGGCTGCCACCCCACCGCAGCCCGAGTGACCGACCACGATGATGTGCTGCACCTGGAGCTGGTCGGTGGCGTACTGAATGACCGACAGACAGTTCAGGTCGGAGTGCGCCACCACATTGGCCACGTTGCGGTGCACAAACAACTCGCCGGGCAGCAGCCCGACCAGGTCGTTGGCCGGCACGCGGCTGTCGGCGCAGCCGATCCACAGGTATTGCGGCGATTGCTGCTTGAGCAGGCCGGTGAAAAAACCCGGGGTGCGCGCCTCGGTGGCGCGCGCCCACATCACGTTGCTCTCGAAGAGTTCTTTCAGTTCACTGGTCATGGGTCGCCACAGGTAGAGTCGACTGAGTTTAAAAGTTTGCCGGCGACGAGCCCGGTCTTCTCGACATTTCGACACCCTTGTGAACACCGTGCAGCAAGAACCGCACTACCCCCACGCCGATGCGCTGCCAGCCGCGGGCGGCAGCATCCAGGTGGCGAGCGGCGTGCGCTGGCTTCGCATGCCGCTGCCGTTTGCGCTGAATCACATCAACTTGTGGCTGCTGCGCGATGAGCTGAGCGGCGTCGACGGCACCGTGCAGGGCTGGACCATCGTGGACTGCGGCATCGCCGACGCCGCCACGCGAGCCCTGTGGGACGAGATCTTCAACACCCAACTCGACGGCCTGCCGGTGCTGCGGGTGATCGCCACCCACATGCACCCCGACCACATCGGCTTGGCGCACTGGCTGACCACACGCTGGAGCCGTGCGGCCGAGGCTGCGGATTCCGGCTTTGACTGCCGACTGTGGATGAGCGCCACCGACTATGCGGTCGCCGTGCTGGGCAGCCGCGCCGACAGCTCGATGGGTGGCGATGCGGCGGCTGACTTCGCGGCCCGGCACGGGCTGCAAGACGTCGATGCGATCGCGCAGATTCGAGAGCGCGCCGGCTTTTTTGCCAGCATGGTGCCGCGCATGCCAGTGGCCTACCGCCGGCTGATGGACGCAGACCTGGTGCCCGCAGGCAGCACCGCGACAGCAGCGGGCCGCCACCCGTGGCGCTGCATCGCCGGCTACGGCCACGCGCCCGAACACATCGCGCTTTACAACCCAACGCTGGGCTTGCTGATCTCGGGCGACATGCTGCTGCCGCGCATTTCCACCAACATCAGCGTCAGCCACCACGAGCCTGAGGCCGATCCGCTGGCGATGTTTCTCGCGTCGCTCGATCGCCTGCGCGAATTGCCAGCCGACACGCTGGTGCTGCCATCGCACGGCAAGCCGTTTCAGGGCCTGCATGCGCGCATCGACCAGCTGTTTGCGCACCATGCCGATCGCCTGGCCGAGGTGATGGCCGCCTGCCGCCAGACCCCGCACAGCGCGGCCGACTTGCTGCCGGTGCTGTTCAAGCGGCCGCTCGATGTGCACCAGACCACCTTCGCGCTGGGCGAGGCCATCGCGCACCTGAATGCGCTGTGGTACCAAGGCCAGTTGGTGCGGCGGCCCGACGCGAACGGCGTCTGGCGCTTTTCGCCGGCCTGAGCGCGGTCGTCGATCAGTTGAAGACCGGCAGCACGTCGGTCTTGAGCGCCAGGCGGGTGCTCTCGAAGTCGGGCACCACCGAGCGCACCACATCCCAAAAGCGCGCGCTGTGGTTCATTTCGCGCAGGTGGGCCAGTTCGTGGGCGACCACGTAATCAATGGTGCTCAGACGAAAGTGGATCAGCCGCCAGCTCAATCGGATCGAGCCGTCAGCGCTGGCGCTGCCCCAGCGGGTTTGCGCCGACGACAGGCTCAGCCGCTGGTAGCGCACGCCGAGTTGCGCGGCAAAGTGTTCGCAGCGCTCGGCAAACACGCGACGCGCTTGGCGCTGCAGCCAGCTTTGCACCGCATCGCGAATCTGCTCTGGCGTGGCGTGGGCGGGCAGGCCGATGTGCAGGCGGCGTGGTGCGGTGTCGTAGGCCGGCGACGCATCGAGCACGGCGCCCGACGACGTGATGCCGGCTCGCGCATCGAGCACCACCATCACCGGCTGGCCCAGGAAGGGAATCGTCGCGCCATCGCACCAGTCGACACGCGCCGACTGCAGCCGGCGCGCGCGTTCTTGCTGCTCGCGCAGCTTGACCAGGATCCAGCTGGACTTCTGGCGCAGTGCGACTTCGATGTCGCGCACGCCCAGCCAAGTGGGCGCGTTGACGCTCAGGCCATCGACGCCGACCACGAAGCCGATGCTGCGACGCCGCGAGCGGCGCAGCGCGTAGCCCACGGTGTGGCCGGCGAGCGCGATGTCGTGCACGGCCTGCGGATGGCGAAACACCGCGGGCGGCAAGGCTGCGGCGGCGGGCTCGGCAGCTTGCGGCACGGCAGGCTCCATCGCGCCGTCGGTTGTCGGCTCGAGGCGCGGGGACCGTGCCAGACCCGCGGGCTCCACGGGCGGTGCGCTGCATGCTGTCGGCTCTGCCGACACGAACAGCGACAACTGCGCGGGGTCGGGTCGAAGCGGCAGCCGGGCCATGAGCTTCTAGGGCGTGGGCGTGGGCTCGACGGCGGTTGCCAGCACGGCTGCCGGGTAGGCCTCGGGATCGAGGCGGCGCATTTCGGCCTCGATCCATATTTCGACCTCGCGCATCAGCTCGTCGGGGCGGCGGCCGGCTGACGGGATCAGCGGGCCAATCGACACATCGATCACGCCAGGCTGCAGCACGAAAGACTTGCGCGGCCAGCAGCGCGCCGAGCTGACGGCGATGGGCAGCACCGCCGCACCGGTGGTCACGGCCAGGCGGGTGCCGCCGGTTTTGTACTCTTCCTGCGAGCCGCGCTCAGCGCGCGTGCCTTCGGGAAACATGATGACCCACGAACCATTGGCCATGTGCCGCGCACCCTGCTCGGCCACGCGCCGCCAGGCTTCAGATCGCCGCGCGCGGTCGATGTGGATCATGTCCATTCGCGCCATGGCCCAGCCGAAAAACGGGATGTAGAGCAGCTCGCGCTTGAACACATAGGCCAGCGGATGCGGCATCAGGCCGGGGAAAGCAAAGGTTTCCCAGGTCGACTGGTGCTTGGGCAGCACGATGACCAGCGGCGCCACGTTGGCCGCGGCCAGGTTGTCGAGCCCGTGCATGCGGTGACGCACGCCGCAGATCACGCGCGCGGCGGAGATCGACATGGTGAGCCAGCCGGCACACATCCAGTAGACGCGCTCGCCGCGAATGAAGATGGACACCAGCACCACCGCCGAGGCCCAGGGCACGACGCTGATCAGCATCCACACGAAGAACGCCAGCGACCGCAGCACGCACAGCAAGCGGTGCATCAGTGGGTGCCCCCGCTGGCAGGCGCAGGCTTGGCGTTCTGATCGGATTCGACGTCACCGCGCTGGCTGCGCTCGTTGCGTATCCACCATTCGGCGAAGGCGGCCAGATCCTCATGGGCGCGGGCGCCGGGCACCAGGCCGAGCAGATCGACCAGCGCCTGGCCGGCCAGCCCGGCGCTCTTGCCGGTCTTGACCAGATGGGTCGGGCAGCCCGCGGCCGCGCCGGCCTGGATGTCGCGCAGGGTGTCGCCCACCACCGGCACGTTTTTCAGCGACACGCCGTAGCGCTCGCCGATCAACTGGATCAGCCCGGGCATGGGCTTGCGGCAGTCGCAACCCTCGTCGGGCGCATGCGGGCAGAAAAACACCGCATCGATGCGCCCGCCGTGCTTGGCCAGTGCCTGATTCATCTTGATGTGGATGGCGTTGAGCGAGGCCATCTCGAACATGCCGCGCCCCAGCCCCGACTGGTTGGTGGCCAGCACCGTGCGCCAGCCGGCGTGGTTGAGCCGCGCCACCGCTTCCAGCGCGCCGGGCAGCGGCTCCCACTCCTCGGGTGACTTCACAAAGTAGTCGCTGTCGGCATTGATCGTGCCGTCACGGTCGAGGATGATGAGCTTGAGCGGGGCCATGTCAGCTCGCCAGTTTCGACAGATCGGCCACGCGGTTCATCGCGGCGTGCAGTTGCGCGAGCAGCCCCAGCCGGTTGGCGCGCAGTGCCGCATCGTCGGCGTTGACCATCACCGATTCGAAAAACGCATCGACCGGCGCCTTCAGCGCGGCCAGCGCCTGCAGCGAGGCCGTGAGGTCGCCACGCGCGAAAGCCGCATCGGCTTGCGGCTGAACCGCCGCCAGGCCCTGCGCCAGCGCAAGCTCAGCGCTCTCGCACAGCAGCGCGGCGTCGACGCGGGCTTCGACCACCCCGTCGACTTTCTTCAGGATGTTGGACACGCGCTTGTTGGCGGCGGCCAGCGCCGGGGCCTCGGGCAGCGCCGCGAATGCGCGCACCGCCGCCAGCCGCTGGGCCACCTCGCCCAGCCGCTGCGGGCGCAGCGCCATCACGGCGTCGACTTCCTGCGCGCTGTAGCCCTGCTCGCGCAGGCTGCCCGACAGGCGATCGAAGATGAACTCGGACAGCGCCACCGACGCATCGACGATCAAGGTGCCAAAGGCCGGCAGCGTCAGCCGCAGCAAGGCGTCGACATCGAGTGGCAGCGACTTTTCGCTGAGCATGCGGATCACGCCCAGCGCATGACGGCGCAAGGCGAAGGGGTCCTTGTCACCCGTGGGCAACTGGCCGATGCCGAACAGGCCCACCAGCGTCTCGAGCTTGTCGGCCAGCGCCACCACCACGCCCACCTCGTTGCGCGGCAACTCGTCACCGGCAAAGCGCGGCCGGTAGTGGTCTTCGATGGCGTAGGCGATGTCATCGGCCAGGCCGTCATGCAGCGCGTAATAGCGGCCCATGGTGCCTTGCAGCTCGGGGAATTCGCCCACCATGTCGGTCAGCAGATCGGCCTTGGCAAGCCGGGCCGCTTGCATGGCGCGAGCCGCCAGCGACGGGCCACCGAGCTGCTCGCCGATCGCACCGGCGATCGCCTCGACGCGCTGGACTCGCTCGCCCTGGCTGCCCAGCTTGTTGTGATAGACCACCCGGCCCAAGCCCTCGACACGCGAGGCCAGCGTCTTCTTGCGGTCCTGATCGAAGAAGAATTTCGCATCGGCCAGACGCGGGCGCACCACGCGCTCGTTGCCGCCGATCACCGCGCTCGCATCGGCCGGGCTGATGTTGCTGACGATGAGAAAGCGGTCGGTGAGCTTGCCTGCGGCGTCGAGCAGCGGGAAATACTTCTGGTTGGCCTTCATGGTGAGGATCAGGCATTCCTGAGGCACCTCGAGAAAGCTCGCCTCGAACCGACCCAGCAGCACATTCGGCCGCTCGACCAGAGCGGTCACCTCGTCGAGCAGCGCCGCGTCGTCGATGGGCGTGAGGCCTTCGAGCGCCGCAGCGTGCTGCAGCTGCCGTGCGATCTCGCCGTGGCGATCGGCAAAGCCGGCGATCACCGCGCCTTGTTCGGCGAGCTGCTCGGCATAGCGGTCGGCGTGCTGCAGCACCACCGGATCCATCAGCGCTTCGAACCGGTGACCGCGGGTGTTGCGCCCCGATGCCAGCCCCAGCGCGGCGAGCGGCACCACGTCGGCACCATGCAACGCCACCAGACCGTGCACCGGACGCACGAAGTGCACGCTGCGCCAGCCGGCTTGTTCGCCGGACTCGAGCTGATAGCTCATGAGCTTGGGAATGGGCAGCTTCGCGATGGCATCGTCGAGCGCCTTTTGCAAGCCGGCGGCCAGCATCACGCCCGGCACGACGCTGTCGAAGAACAGGGCTTCGGCCTTGCCGTCGGGCTGCCGCTTGAGTTGCGGCACGACCGATGCGTCAGCGCCCAGCGCGGCCAGTTTCTTGAGCAGCGCGGGCGTTGGCGCACCGTCGGCGGTGAGGCCCACGGCCACGGGCATGAGCTTTTGCGACACCGACTGATCGGCGGCCACCGAGCGCACCGCGCTGATGTGCGCGGCCAGCCGGCGTGGCGAAGCAAACGGGCTGACGGCCGACACGCCGGTGGTCAGCCCCTGCGCCTTGAGGCCATCGGCGAGCAATTGCGCAAACGACTCGCCCAGCTTCTTGAGCGCCTTGGGCGGCAGCTCCTCGACGAACAACTCGACCAGCAAATTGGCGTTGCTCATGGTTCAGGCGGCTTTCTTGGCACGTTGCTGGGCCAGCTGCGCGCTGACTTCGTCGGCCCAGTCGCGCGGCGCCATCGGAAAGCCCAGGCGCTCGCGGCTGTGCAGATAGCTCGCGGCGACCGCGCGCGCCAGGTTGCGGATGCGGCCGATGTAGGCAGCGCGCTCGGTCACGCTGATGGCGCCACGCGCATCGAGCAGGTTGAAGGTGTGTGCTGCCTTGAGCACCTGCTCGTAGGCCGGCAAGGCCAGCTGGATCTCGATGAGGTGCTGCGCCTGCTTCTCGTGGCTGCCAAAGGCGCCCAGCAGAAAGTCGACATCGCTGTGCTCGAAGTTGTAGGCGCTTTGCTCCTGCTCGTTTTGCAGGTAGACGTCGCCATAGCTGATGCGCCGGCCGCTCGCGTCTATGGTCCAGGTCAGGTCGTAGACGTTGTCCACACCCTGCAGGTACATCGCCAGACGCTCCAGACCGTAGGTGATCTCGCCGGTGATCGGCCGGCAGTCGATGCCGCCGACTTGCTGGAAGTAGGTGAACTGCGTGACTTCCATGCCGTTGAGCCAGACCTCCCAGCCCAGACCCCAGGCGCCCAGCGTCGGGTTCTCCCAGTCGTCTTCGACGAAGCGCACGTCATTGACCTTGAGGTCAAAGCCCAGCGCCTCGAGCGAGCCCAGGTACAGCTCGAGAATGTCGGCCGGCGCCGGCTTGAGCACCACCTGGAACTGGTAGTAGTGCTGCAGCCGATTCGGGTTGTTGCCGTAGCGGCCATCCTTGGGACGGCGGCTGGGTTGCACGTAGGCGGCCTTCCAGGGCTCGGGGCCGAGGGCGCGCAAGAAGGTGGCGGTGTGGCTGGTGCCCGCGCCAACTTCCATGTCGTAGGGCTGCAGCAGGGCGCAGCCCTGAGCGTCCCAGTACTGCTGCAAACGCAGGATGATTTGCTGGAAGGTCAGCATGTCTCGGGTATCTGGTTGGAAGAAACGGCTCGCGGGTGCGGCGCTGAACACGCCGAGGCCGCGCCTTGAAGCACCGAGTTTACGGGCGGGGGGGTGCGGCTAAGCCTTCGCGTCGGCCCAGCAACATCGCACCACCGAGCACGGCCAGCGCGGCCACCAGCAGCGGCCACAGCCCCCATGCAGCCAGCCAGCTCGCGTAAGGCGTCTGGCCGATGCGGCCTTCGACGCGGGCTTCAAGGATGCCCGGGGTCAGCATGGGCAGCCGTGCGGTGACCTGGCCGTGGTGGTCGATGACCGCGGTGGCGCCGGTGTTGGTCGAGCGTATGAAAGGCCGCTGAAACTCGAGCGCGCGCATCTGCGAAAACTGCAGGTGCTGGTCTTGCACCAGCAGCTGGCCGAACCACGCCAGATTGCTGACGTTCACAAACACCGTGGCGGCCTGATCACCCACCATGCTGGAGGCGATTTCCTCGCCAAACAGGTCTTCGTAGCAAACCAGCGGCCGCAGCCTCTGGCCGGCAAAGCTCAGGCTCGCGGTGGTCTGTCCGCGCGCCTGGTCGGCCAGCGGAATGCGCATCAGCGTGACGAACCAGTGAAAGCCCGGCGGGATGATTTCGCCAAATGGCAGCAGGTGGCGCTTGCCGTAGGTGTACGCGGCCAGCGTCGCAGCGCTGTGCTCATCGAAGGTGAGCGAAGGCAGCCCCACCACCGAGTTCACATACCCCGACTCGGCATCCCCCACGAAGATGCCGACCAGCGCGGCGCGCGGCGCATCGGGCTGGCCGGGCAGCGGCTTGAGCTGGGCACGCAGTTCGTTCCAGTAACCCTTGCCGAGCTCAGCACGGGTGAGCGGCACCACCGACTCCGGCGTCACCACCAGCGTGCCGCGGGCAGCCGCGAGTTGCTCGGTCAAGCCGACCAGCTGGGATTCGAGCCGCGCCGGATCGAACTTGATGTTTTGCGCCACATTGGGCTGCAGCAAGCTGACGTCGAGCACGCCAGTGGACCGCGTGAATTCACCGTTCAGCGCGTGTGGCGCCAGGGCCAACACCGCCACCGCCAGCGTGGTGGCAGCACGTGAACGCAGGGGCAGCACGCGCAGCCACAGCGCTGCCGTGCTGGCCAGCACCGCGACGAGCGCGCACAGGCCGTACACGCCGATCCAGGGAATCCACGCGGCCAGCGGCCCCACCGTGTGGGCATAGCCCGAAGCGATCCAGGGAAATCCGGTGAAGATGACACCGCGCGCCAGCTCGGCGAGCAGCCAGCACGCGGCCCACAGGGCCACGTCCCACGCCGCTCGGCCGGTGCGCCAGCGCGCCCACAGTGCCATGGCCGCGCCGTAGTACAGCCCCAGCAGCGCCGCAAGCATCACCACGGCCGCGCCAGCCAGCGGCGGACTGAGCCCACCGAATTGATGCATGCTGATGTACAGCCACCAGAAGCCGGCGATCAGCCAGCCCAGCGCAAACAGCCAGCCCATCAGCGCGGCGCGCCGCATCGACGCGCGGGCGGTGGCATGGGCCAGCACCGCCAAGGCGATCAGCTGCAGCCACCACAGCTCAAAGGGCGCAAACGACAGCGCCTGCGCCACCCCGGCCAGCAGCACCGCAAGCGCACTGGCCAGCCAACCCGCACGCGGCGGCTCGCGGCCAGAGGAAAGCTCGACCGCGCCCGGTGCCGAACGGCGCATCAGGCGCCGTCGGAGGCGAGCGCCTCTTCAGGTGCGGGGGTGACCTTGAACCAGCGCACTGCGCCACCTCGGGTGAGCATCACACTGAAGACCAGCCCGCCCACCGAGACCACCTCGCCGCGGCGTGGCACCCGACCCACCTGCTGCGCGATCAACCCGCCGATGGAGTCGACATCGTCGCTCGCAAGCAGCGAGCCCAGGGCTTCGTTGACCGCGTTGATGCTGGCGTCACCGGCCACCCGGTGGCTGCCATCGGCCAGCGTGTAGATGCCGGACTCGCCGTCCTCGTCGTCGAACTCGTCTTCGATCTCGCCGACGATTTCCTCGAGCACGTCTTCAATGGTGATCAGCCCGGCGGTGCTGCCGAACTCGTCGATCACGATGGCCAGGTGGTTGCGGTTGGAGCGGAAATCGCGCAGCAACTCGTTGAGGCCTTTCGACTCGGGCACAAACACCGCCGGTCGCAGCAGGGTGCGCAAGTTCAGATGGGGGGAGCGCTGCAGCTTGAGCAGGTCCTTGGCCATCAGGATGCCGATGATGTTGTCGCGCTGGCCCTCGTGGACCGGAAAACGCGAGTGCGCGGTGCTGATGACGATCTGCAGCAAGACGTCATAGGGCGCGTCGATGTCGAGCAGGTCCATGTGCGGTGCTGCCACCATCACGTCGCCGGCAGACATGTCGGCCATGCGGATGACGCCCTCGAGCATCATACGCGACTCGGGAGCAATCAGCTCTCGATGTTCGGCCTGCGCCAGGGCTTCGATCAGTTCGTCGCGCGAGTCGACCCCGGGTGACAGGAACTCGATCAGGCGCTGAAAAAGATTGCGGTGGTCGCCGATGTGCAACGGCGGTCGCGACGGGTTTTGGGTGCGAACTGCAGCAGCAGAGCGCACCGGATGAGGTTCAGACATCGCGCCGGGGCGAAAAGTGGGACACCACCGCAGCTTACTCGAAGCCACCTTGACAGATGTGCTAGTTTCGATGGCTGCGTCACGCACGCACTTTGAACTTGACGATCACGATTTTTCAGGACCTACCGCCATGGCTCTCATTCCCGCCACCATCGTCACCGGCTTTCTGGGCTCGGGCAAGACCACCTTGCTCAAGCGCGTGCTGACCGAGGCCCATGGCCAGAAAATCGCCGTCATCGAAAACGAGTTCGGCGACGAGAACATCGACAACGAAATCCTGGTGCGCGAAAGCGGCGAGCAGATCATCCAGCTCAACAACGGCTGCGTGTGCTGCTCGATCCGCGAAGACCTGCGCACCACGCTGAGCGATCTGGCCGACAAGAAGCGCGAGGGCGAGCTGCACTTCGACCGCGTGGTGATCGAGACCACCGGCCTGGCCGACCCCGGCCCGGTGGCACAGACGTTTTTCATGGACGACGAGATCGCCGAGAACTACCTGCTCGACTCGATCCTCACGCTGGTGGACGCCGTGCACGGCAACCAGCAACTCGACGACCGCCAGGAAGCGCGCATGCAGATCGGCTTTGCCGACCAGATCTTCATCAGCAAGACCGATCTGGTCGACAAGGACGCCGTCGACGCATTGGCCGCACGCATTCGCAACATGAACCCGCGCGCGCCGCAAAGCCGGGTGCACTTCGGCGAGGTGCCGCTGGCCAGCGTGTTTGACCTGCGCGGCTTCAACCTCAATGCCAAGCTCGACATCGACCCGAACTTCCTCAACCCCGAGGCGCACGGTCACGATCACCACGACCACGAGCATGACGAGCACTGCGACCACCCCAGCCACGGCCACCATCATGCGCATGACGACGACGTCAAGTCTTTCGTATTTCGCTCGGACAAGGCATTCAACCCGACCAAGCTCGAAGACTTTCTGAGCTCGATCGTGCAGGTCTACGGGCCGAATCTGCTGCGCTACAAGGGCGTGCTTTACATGAAAAGCAGTGCTCGCAAGGTGATTTTTCAAGGCGTGCACCAGCTCATGGGCAGCGATCTGGGGCCCGCTTGGGCGCCCGGCGAGAAAAAGAACAGCAAGATGGTTTTCATCGGCATCGACCTGCCGAAGGACATATTTTTGCAAGGTCTCGAACAGTGCCTGTCTTGACGCGGGTCGGTGGCTACAATCCGCCCCGCGCCATGCCCCGATCGGGTCGGCCCTTCGAAGTGAAAAGGCCACTCCCGCCGCACGTTGTGGTGCCGTAAATCCCCCCCGCTGCGAGGAGACTCCTGTGGCTCGATCCCCGAACAAGACTCCGACTGAACCAGCCCCTCGAGCGGGCTCCAAGGCGTCTGCCAAGGTGCCGGTGAAATCCAAGCCCACCACACCCCCAGCTCCGGCGCCCAAAGCGCCGGTCAAAGTACCGCCCAAAACGCCGGCCAAGGCGCCAGTCGCCAAACCAAAGGCTGTGGTCGCCAAAGCGCCAGTCGCCAAACCAAAGGCTGTGGCCGCCAAAGCGCCAGCCGTCAGGAAACCTGCCCCGAATTCCATGTTGAACACCCCTTCGAACACCCAGAACGACGACGAGCCCGAAGTCGTGGCAGCGCCCGAAGCGCCAACCACAGCGCTGGCGCCCCTCGTCAGGTCCACGCGCAAGTCGTCAGCCAAGTCGCGATACGGCGCGCCGATGCCTCCGGCGCCGCTGCCCCCGCCCACCTCCCGCTTTGCCGACCGCTTCGCTCCACCACGTCCGCCAACGCGGCAGATGAAAAATCTCGAGGACGACGCGCCGCGCATCGCCGTAAAGGCCGACCCCAAGCTGGCCAACGCCTGGAAAACCAAGGCCGGCATCGAGCTGAGCGAGGCTGAGGTGCTCGCCATGCCCGAAAGCCAATACATGGGCGACAAGCAGCTCGACTTCTTTCGTGCCACGCTGAAAAAGCTGCGGGATGACCTGCTGAGCAATGCCGGCGAAACCACCGAGCACCTGCGCGAGGACACCTCGATCGTTCCCGACCCGGCCGACCGCGCCACCATTGAAGAAGAACACGCCCTGGAGCTGCGCACCCGCGACCGCGAACGCAAGCTGCTCAAGAAGATCGCGCAGTCTCTCGGCCGCATCGAGAGCGGCGAATACGGCTTTTGCGACGAGACGGGCGAGCCGATCGGGCTCGGTCGCCTGATCGCCCGACCCACAGCCACCCTGTCACTCGAGGCCCAGCAGCGCCGCGAACTCAAACAAAAGATGTTCGGCGACTGAGCACAAGCGGCCGGCCCATCCCATGACGGATCCCAAAGACTCGGGCGGCTTCTTCCGCAAGGTCGTCAAGTTCGTTGCCAACCCGACTCTCGAGTGGGGCGAACTCTCGCAAGGCCCGCGTGACCCCGCCGAGATCGACATCGACAAGGCCGAACTCAAGGCCCTGATCGAGCGCAAGCGCCGCAACGACTTCGTGCGCAAGCGCGAATTCGACATGTTGCGCAAGGTGCGCCGCGAGGGGCTCTCACCCGACCAGCTGGCTGCGCTGGGTGACCTGTCTCCGATGGGAGATTCCGAAATCCGCCTGCAGGAAAAACCGCCAGCGCCCGGCACCAGCATGAAGGCCAAGATAGACGCCATCGAACGCCAGATGGTGGGCAACAGCACCGTGGGTACCGTGGGCAGCACGGCAGGCGCGGGCAGAGTGAGCCGGCCGGCCGACATCAGTTCGGCACCGACCGAACGCATGCCCTTGCGAGCGCTGGAAGGCCTCTCACTGCCGCCTGCCGCCACGCCCGTCCATGGGTCGACGTTGACACCTGCCGCAACCCAGGCCGGCGGCAGCCCCAGCAAGCTGGGCCTGACCTTCAATGCCATCGAGACCCACTCGAAGCTCGATCTCGAAGCCGCCGAGACGGTGCCCGCCGCGTTGCCCGCGATGGTCCATGATCCCGAGCTGGACGAGGCGGTGATCGCGTTTGCAAATGCCGAGTTTGCCCAGTGCGAGCGGTCGCTCGGCCAACTCACCCAGCCCAGCGGCTCGCGATCCAGGCATTCCGAGACCTGGCTGGCGCTGTTTGACCTGCACCGAGCCACTGGCGATGCAGCCAAGTTCGACCGGCTGGCGCTGGTTTATGCGCAGCAATTCGGCCGCTCTTCGCCGCAGTGGTATTCGATGCCTCAGCAATTGGCCGAGTCATCACGCGAGAACCTGCCGGCGCATGCGCGCGTCGAAGGCCAGGTCGGCTGGGTCAGCCCCGAGTGGATCACGATCGATGAAGTGGCCTCGTTGCGCTCGCACACGCTGCAAATGCCTTTGCCGTGGGTGCTGGACTGGAGCGCGGTCAAGCGCATCGACGCCGACGCCGCGGCCAACCTCATCGCGTTGCTGAGCATCTGGATGCCGCAAAGGCTGGAAATGCGTTGGCTGCACGGCGATCGCCTGCTGCAATGCCTGCAAGAGTTTGCTCCCACTGGCGCGCGCGATGCAGACCCGATCTTCTGGAAGCTGCGCCTGGACGTGCTGCGCATGGTCAATCGCCCCGATCAGTTCGACGAGGCGGCCATCGATTACTGCATCACCTACGAGATCTCACCGCCCTCATGGGATGCGGTGTCGTGCCGCGTGCGTCTGGACGGGTCGGGTGGCAGCAACTGGTCCGAAGCCGGCTCGGTGGTCAGCGGCGTGTCGACCAGCTTCGTCGAATCGCGCATCACCGAAGAAGAAGGCAGCGGCCAGGTCTGGGGCATCGACCTGTCCGGCCAGCTGGTGGGCGACATCAGCGGTTTGCTGGACAACATCAACACTCAGGCCGGCGCTGCGTCGGTGATACGCGTGTCGTGCCTGAACCTGATCCGCGTTGACTTCATCGCCGCCGGCGACCTGCTCAACTGGGTGCTGGCGCGGTGCGCTGAAAACCGCGAGATCAACTTCGTCGACGCGCATCGGCTGGTGGCGCTGTTCTTCAGCGCGATGGGCATCAACGAGCACGCCCTGATCAAGGTCAGGGCGAACTGAGGCTCAAGCCGCGCGCTGCGATTGCAGCGCCAGCAGGCCTTCGAAAATGAGGGTTTCGACCGTCTCGAAAGGCAGCTCGACGATGGACGCCAGCTTGGCCGCCGCACCACCACTCATCAGCAACAAGGGCGCGCTGCCGGCCTGATCGAGCAAGCGGCGGTGCATGCGCTCGACCGCGCCCGCCATGGCGTGCGCGCCGCCACTCATCAAGGCATCGCTGGTGTTGGTGGGAAAGTCGACGACCTCGCCGGTGGGCGCCTTGAGGCCAGCCGTGCCCATCTCGAGCGCGCGCAGCATCAGCCCGAAGCCCGGCAGGATCAGCCCGCCCAGAAAACGGCCGTCGGCATCGAGCGCATCCACCGTGACCGCGGTGCCGACCACCACCACCAGCGCCGCCTTGGCAGCCGCGCCCGAAGCCAAGCCCGCAGCCAGCGCACGTTGCCGCGCTCCGATCAGCGCCACCCACCGATCGGCGCCCAGGCGGCTGGGGTGGTCATAGCCGTTGATCACGCCGGCGGCCCGCGCGCTGGCCACAACCCAGCGTGGCTCAAGTCCCCAAAGGTCTTCGATCTGCTGGGCGACGCGGCGCTTGACGCCTTCGCCAGCCACCACGCAACCCAGCATGGACGCAGGCCGCGGCAGCGATTTCCAGCCCTCTTCGGACAGCCGGTCTATGGTCTCGAGAAACACCGCGCCGTGCGCCAGCAGTGGGGCACCCGGCTCGGCAACCTCATACAGCGCCCATTTCAAGCGGGTGTTGCCCACGTCGACGGCCAGAAAGCTCATCGCGACGGCCTCGCAGGTCTCGGTGCAGCAGGGGCTTGGAGCGCACGTCGCCCCGGAATGCGTGGGGGCAGATGCGGCCAATTCATCGGCGGCGATTGTGCAGTCAAATCCACAGCCCGCAAGGCCATCGACCTACACTGGCAGCGACCGGGTCAACACGTCGGCTTGCAAGCCGGCCTTCATTGCCATGCACCTATCGGACGAAGACCTCGACGCCTACCGTTTCAGGAACGCCGGCAGCGGCAAACGCTTTCACCTCAACCGAATCGACCCGTCGAGCAAACCGTTTTCAAGCGGCGAAAAGGCGGCTGATCAGGCCCACTTCGAGCGCCTCGCGCTGAAGATCGACGAGTGGCAGAACCTGCTGCTGGCCAACCGCAACCGCAAGTTGCTGGTGGTGCTGCAGGGAACCGACGCCAGCGGCAAGGACGGCGCGGTGCGCGACGTGTTCCGCAACACCAGCCCGCTGGGCGTGCGCGCGGTGGGCTGGAAGGCGCCCACAGAACAAGAGCGCGCCCACGACTTTCTGTGGCGCATTCACCAGCACATGCCGGGGGCGGGCGAGATCGTTGTCTTCAACCGCAGCCACTATGAAGATGTGCTGGTTCCGGTGGTCAATGGCTGGCTCACGCCCGAGCAGACGCAGCAGCGCTATGCGCACATCAATGATTTCGAGCGGCTGCTCGTCGAGACCGGCACCACGGTGCTGAAGTTCATGCTGCACATCTCGAAGCAAGAGCAGCGCGTGCGCTTGCAAGAGCGCATCGATGACGAGGCCAAGCACTGGAAGTTCAACATCGGCGACCTCGAGGTGCGCAAGCACTGGGATGAATACCAGCAGGCCTACGCCGACGCGATCACGGCCACGGGAACGCGGGTGGCGCCATGGACGGTGGTGCCCAGCGACTCCAAGCTGCACCGCAACCTGATGATCGCCAGCCTGGTCAACGATGCCCTCGAGGCCATGGGCCTGCAAACGCCTGCGGCCGACCCCGAACTCAGCGACTTGCGGGTCGATTGAGCCGCGACCGGCTCAGCGCGTCAGGCGGCTGTCAGGTCGCATCCGGCCTTGCAGAGCCCGGCTCACGCAACTGAAAAGCCCGGGGTGCCTCGATGCGCAAGGCACTTTCTGCCGTTGCCACGCAAGGCAGGATGGCGCCGTCGAGTCGTTCTTCCTCGCTCAGGCCCGGCCAATCGATCAGGTGGCGCACCCGCCCGCTGACCACCTGACAGCGACAGGTTCGGCAAGTGCCGTTGCGGCAGGATGTGGGCAACACGATGCCGGCTCGGCGCGCTGACTCGACCAGCGACACACCGGCCACCGCATCGAACTGCCAGCCCTCGGGCTCGACGACCACCACAAATTGCTCGACGGTGAGACCGGTGAGTTGACGCAGCGCGCGACGAATGCGATCCACGGTGGCGTGCGCGGTGGGCGTGCCGTGGCCGGGCGGCTCAACGCTGCCAGACCACCCCGTCGTCAGTCAGCAGCGCATCGAGCATCAGCTCGTCGGGGTTTCTTGAGCGCAACATCGGCAGGAAACCGTTGGAATAGCTCAAGCCCACGACGTAGGGACGCGGCGTCAAGGCGGCCACAGTGCGGTCGTAAAAACCACCGCCGTAGCCCATGCGAACGCCCTCAGGCCCGTAGCCGATGCAAGGCAGCAGCACCATCTGCGGCTCGAAGACCGCCGTGCCCTTGGGTTTGGGAATGTCGTAGGCGTCGGGCTCCATCGGGCAGCCCGGGAACCAGACATGGAACTTCAATGTGCGGGTGATGCGATCGGCCACCGGCAGGCCGATGCGGCGCTCATCGGCCGCTTCGGACCAGCGGTACAGCGCCGGCAGCGGATCGAACTCGGCCTTGATAGGCCAGTAGCCACCGATGGCGGTTTCCTTGCGACTGACCAGCCACACCCGCAGCACGTTTTGCAACTGCACCGCTCGCTCGAGCCGATCGGGCAGCGCCTGCCGCGCGGCAAGCAGTTTCGCGCGCACTGAAGCGCGTTCTTCGTCGGTGGGTTCGCGGGAAAAAAGATCACTCATGGCAGCCGGATTGTGCAAGAGCCGACCGCGCAGCGGTGAACTTGTATTGACAAAGCGGCGTTTTCAACGCACGCCGTGTTCGGTCACGATGCAGGCCATCGGCAGATCATGGGGCTGCGGCCGCAGTGCGGCGTCTTCGATCTCGCACACCGACCAGCCCACGCCGACCGCGGTGACCTGCGGGTGGGCGGCCAGCCAGCGGTCAAAGTAGCCGCCGCCGTACCCCAGACGAAAACCCGAGGCGGTGTAACCCAAGCAGGGCACCAGCACCACATCGGGCACCAACACAGGCCCGTCGCATGCGGCGATGCCGCATTCGTCGCGCAGTGGGGGCGGCAGGCGATCCCAGTGCCGATACTCCATGCGCAGCGGATCGCGAAACGAAAATGGCAGCGCCAGCGGCGTGGCTTCGAGCACGCTGCCCTGCAGACAAAAGGCCACCGCGTCGAATTCGGATTGAACCGCGCAGTAAAGACCGAGTCTGTCTGGGCAGAGCTGCTCGATCACGGACATAAGATGCCCTGCCAGCGCCGCCTGCCGCGCAGCAAAGTCCGCGTCGGCCACAAAGGTCTGGCCAGCCACGCGCAGCCGAGCTCTGAGAGCTTGGCGCTCGGCAATCGACGAATTCGCAAAAGAATCTGACATGGATGTACCGACCTGATGGTGAGTATCGAGATGATGAAGGCCCGAGTGGGCACGACCTGCTCCCGCGTGCTGCGCGATTTCAGCATGGCGCTGGTGCTGTGCGTGCTGGCGCAGGTTCCCGCACAGGCGGCGGTGGAGAAAACCGTCGATCGCGCCTACGCCGAGCCCATCCTTGACGCACGCGAGGCGTTTCGCAAGCGTGACCGTGCGCGGCTGGCCGCGCTGCGCGAAGCTGCCGTCAGCGAACGCCATCCGCTGGCGCCGTGGGTCGCCTACTGGGATGCCAATGTGCGGCTGTCCGAGCTGCAGCAGGCTGACCTTGAACGCTTTTATGCCCAGTTCAAGGACAGCTACGTCGAAGACCGGCTGCGCAACGATTGGCTGCTCGAGTTGGGCCATCGCCGCGACTGGGCCAACTTCGCGCTCGACTTCCCGCGCTTTCGCATGAACGATGACCGCGAGGTCACCTGCTACGCGCTGATCACCGACCACCTCGCGGGGCGCAACGTGCGCGAGGATGCCCGTAATGCCTGGTTCGCGCAGCGCGATGCCGATGAAGGCTGCGCGCAGATGGCCAGCGTGCTGATCGGCGCCGGCGTGCTCAAGCCGTCCGACGCCTGGCGCAAGGCGCGTTTGGCCATGGACGCCAACAAGCCGCGTGCCGTCACGCAGGCGGTGGGTCTGGCCAGCAAGACGTCCGACAAGGCACTGCAAGCGCTGCTGGACGCACCCGCGCGTTACCTCGCCCACAAAGCCTCGGCCAGCGATCGCGAACGCGAAGGCGCCGAGCTGGCCACGCTGGCGCTGGTGCGGCTGGCGGCGATCGATACCGATGCGGCGGCCGACGCGCTGAAATCGCGCTGGCAGCACGACCTGCCAGACGATCTGGCCGCGTGGGCCTGGGCCGCCACCGCCAAGCAATCGGCGATGCGGCTGTCAGACGACGCTCCCGACCAGTTTCAGCGCGCTGAGCGCTCAGCGGGTCTGGCGGCCAGCGCGGGCGTCAAACGCCGCGGCGCGCCCAGACCGATGCCCGACGCCACGCAGGCCGACTGGCCCGATGACACCCTGGCCTGGAAGGCGCGCGCGGCCCTGCGTGCCAATCAGGGCGCCGGCCGCTGGCAGCAGGTGGTGCAAGCCGTCAATGCGATGAGCCCGACCGAGCAACGTGATGCGACCTGGGTGTACTGGAAGGCGCGCGGTCTGCAGGCCTTGAGCTTCGATTCGCAAGACGGTGACGGGCTGCGAGCGCTGTCGCGTGAGATGCTGGGCAGCATTGCCGGCCAGCCGCATTTCTACGGCAAGCTCGCCAGCGAGCAGATCGGCCAGCCCATCAGGCTGCCGCCGCCGCCCGCCGAGCCCACGCCCGCCGAGCGCGATGCCGCCGCGCGCAACCCGGGGCTCACGCGGGCGATGCAGATGATCGACATCGGCCTGCGCAGTGAAGGCGTGCGCGAATGGAACTTCAGCCTGCGCGGCATGAGCGACCGCGAACTGCTGGCCGCCGCGCAGCTGGCTTGCGACCGCGAGCTGTGGGACCGCTGCATCAACACCAGCGACCGCACCCGCACCGAGATCAATATGCAGCAGCGCTTTCCCACGCCGTTTCGCCAGCAGGTGCTCGCGCGCACCCAGGAGATCGGGCTCGACCCGGCCTATGTCTACGGCCTGATCCGTCAAGAATCGCGCTTCATCATGGACGCGCGCTCTGGCGTGGGGGCCTCGGGTCTGATGCAGGTGATGCCGGCGACCGCCCGCTGGACGGCCAAGAAGATCGGCATGCCCTACAGCTCCGACCAGATCAGCGACCGCGACACCAACATCAAGATCGGCACCGGCTACCTCAAACTCGTGCTTGATGACTTTGCGGGCTCGCTGCCGCTGGCCGCAGCCGCCTACAACGCCGGCCCCAGCCGCCCGCGCCGCTGGCGCGAAGGCCCGCCGCTCGAGCCCGCGGCCTGGGCCGAGAACATCCCCTTCACCGAGACCCGCGACTACGTCAAAAAGGTGCTGTCGAACACCGCAGACTACGCGGCCTTGCTGCGCGGCGAGACGGTATCCCTGAAGTCGCGGCTGGGCAAAGTGATCGGCCCGCGAGACTCCACAGCACCTGACGTTGACAAGGAATTGCCATGAACCACCCCACCCCACCGAACTCACCCACACGCATCTTGGTGCTGGGCGGCAGCGGCTTTGTCGGCCGCAGCGTGTGCGAAAAGCTGGTCGAACGATGCAATGGTGCAGGCGGGCGCATCGTGGTGCCCAGCCGCCGACCGCAGCGCGCGCAGCACCTGCGCACGCTGCCCACCGTCGAGCTGGTGGCCGCCAACGTGAATGACGCCGCCACCCTGGAGCAGCTGGTGAGCGACTGCGAGGCGGTGATCAACCTGGTGGCCATCCTGCATGGCAGCCAGGCAGAGTTCGAGCGCGCCCATGTGGCGCTGCCTCACAAGCTGGTGGCGGTGTGCAAGGCCCGCGGCGTGCGGCGCGTGGTGCATGTGGGCGCCTTGGGTGTGTCGGCCAACGCGCCCTCGCGCTACCTGCGCTCCAAGGCTGCCGGTGAGGCGGTGCTGGCCGCCAGCGGGCTGGATGTGACGGTGCTGCGCCCGTCGGTCATCTTTGGCGAGAACGACAAGTTCATCAACCTGTTTGCGGCCATGCAAAGCGTGTTGCCCATCGTGCCGCTGGCCGGTGCCACGGCGACATTCCAGCCGGTGTGGGTGGACGACGTGGCTGCGGCCATCGTGGCCGCGCTGGACCGCCCTGACTCCATCGGCCAGACCGTCGATTGCGCAGGCCCCACCGTCTACACGCTGGCCGATCTGGTGCGCTTTGCCGGGCGCGCCAGCGGCCATCCGCGGCCGGTGATCGGGTTGCCCGACGCCATCGCGCGACTGCAGGCCGGTCTGATGGAGCTGCTGCCGGGCACGCCGCTGATGTCGCGCGACAACGTCGACTCGATGCAAGTGCCCAATGTGCTGAGCGGCACGCTGCCGGGCCTCGGCGTGCTGGGCATCGAGCCGCGCTCGCTCGAAGCGGTGATGACGCCTGTGCTGCAGGGCCGAGCCGGTTGCGCGCGGCTCGACGCGCTGCGCGCACGCGCTCACGACGATTGAGCAAGGCGCTGCGATGAAGGTCTGGAAGGTCGGCGGCGCGGTGCGCGATGCGCTGCTGGGCAGGCCCTGCGGCGACACCGACTGGGTGGTGACCGGCGCCACCCCCGAGCAGATGGTGGCCGCTGGCTACACACCGGTCGGGCGTGACTTTCCGGTCTTTTTGCACCCGGCCACGAAAGAGGAATACGCGCTGGCGCGCACCGAGCGCAGCACCGCGCCGGGCTACCACGGCTTTGTCTTTCACACCGCGCCCGACGTCACGCTCGAGGAAGACCTGCAGCGCCGCGACCTGACCATCAACGCCATGGCCGTGGACGCTGACGGCACGCTCATCGACCCGTACGGCGGGCAGCGCGACGTGGCCGCGCGGCTGCTGCGCCATGTGTCAGCCGCCTTTGCCGAAGACCCCGTGCGCATCCTGCGCGTGGCTCGCTTTGCGGCGCGCTTTGACGACTTCAGCGTCGCAGCCGAAACGGCCATCCTGATGCGCCAGATGGTGGACGGCGGCGAGGCCGATGCGCTGGTGGCCGAACGGGTGTGGCAAGAACTCTCGCGCGGACTGATGGAATCGCACCCCTCGCACATGCTCGACGTGCTGCACGACTGCGGCGCGCTGGCGCGGCTGCTACCCGAGGTGGATGCCCACTGGCGTGACAGCTCGGGGGTGGCGACCTTGCGTCAGGTCCATCTGCGTCACGCGCTGAATGCCGCCGCGCATCGCGGCGCAGCGCTGGCGGTGCGCTTTGCCATCCTGACCCACCGTTTGGAGTCGATGCATGCGGGCGATGCGCTCGCCGCACTGGCTGCGCTGTGCGAGCGCTGGCGCATCCCCACAGACTGCCGCGAACTCGCCGAACTGCTGCTGCGCGAGCGGCAGGCAGTGCAGCACAGTGCCGCCATGGACGCCGAAGCGCTGGTGGGCCTGCTCGACAGCGCAGACGCCTGGCGCCGACCCGAACGCTTCGAGCTGCTGCTGCAAGCCTGCGACATCATCGAGCGGGCCCAAGCCGAGGACGACGAAGGCCCGCAAGTGCGATCGCCCTGCAGGCTGCGCTCGGCCCTCAAGCGCGCCAGCGCACTCGACACCAGCGCCATCGCCCAACGCGCCACCGCCGCCGGCGCGCGCGGCCCGGCCATCGGAGATGCCATCCACCAGGCCCGCGTGCTGGCGGTGGAAGACGAACTCAGCGACGAGATGAACGACTGAGGGTCAGGGCGTGCTGTTCGCTCGCGACATCAGCGGGAAAGCGGCCGGGTCGCGCAAGGCATCGACCGACAGGTCGACATCGAGCAGCGGCCAGTAAAGATGATTGGAAGTCGGTCGCTCGACTTGGGTGATCTGTTCAACCGTGGCCTTCTTGAACCACGGGAACTCGGTGAATGGAACGAGCAGTTCCTCGGTCCCGAGAAGCATCCAGAAGCCGTGGGGGGAGATGTGGGTGACCTCAGCTTCCAAAGTGGCGGTACCAGGCATCTTCAACCTCCTACAAATGGGCTTCCACGACAGCTTGCGCCTGTCGGACCTGTGTCGCAGACAGACCCACATGGGCCGCAAGTTGAACCTCGGGCGTGAGCCACAACTTGGCGTCCCCATCGGGATGCGCCACGTGCACGTGAATTCGAGGCTCCTCCCGAGAGAAGAAGAAAAGCCTGAAAGGGCCATCTCGCAAAAGGGTGGGCGCCATCGGATCAATGTACCCCAGCAGGTGACGCGCAGCTATCGACTCAAGCCCGCCGCGCTGTCCGAGGCCGCTGCCGGTGGGCCACGCCGAGCAGCACGCAGCCCAGCAGGATCAAGCCCCATTGCGGCAGTGTCGGGATGTCGGCGCTGGTGCCGCCGCCACCACCGCCGCTTGGAACAGCGACTGCGGCCACGCTCAAGGAAATCGCCGCCGAGGTGCTGCCGGCGTTGTTGGCATCGCCCGAATACACCGCGGTGATGCTGTGGCTGCCCGAGGCCAGAGCGTTGGTGCTGTAGCTGGCCGCGCCGTCTACGAGCGTGACCTCGCTGCCCAGAGCCACTCCGCCGTCATTGAATTGCACCGACCCCGAGGGCGCATAGCCACCGACCGACGCCGTGAGCGTCAGCGTCTGGCCTAGCGTGAGGCTGGTAGCGCTGGCGTTCAAGGTGGTGGCGCTGGCGGCCTGCGCCACGGTCTGCGTCAACGCGCTTGAGGTGCTGCCGACGTTGTTGGCATCCCCCGAGTAGACCGCGACGATGGTGTGGTTTCCCGGCGCCAAGGCGTTGGTGCTGTAGCTGGCCGCGCCGGCGCTCAGCGCGACCGGGTCGCCCAAGTTGGCGCTGCCGTCCCTGAACTGCACCGTGCCGGTGGGCGAGGCGCCGGAGACGGCGGCGGTGAAGGTGAAGGTGACCGTCGAGCCCAGGCTGGCCGCGGCCGCGCTGGACGTCAGGCCGGTGCTGCTGGTCGCCTGGGCCACGGTCTGCGTCAACGCGCTTGAGGTGCTGCCGACGTTGTTGGCATCGCCGGAGAAGACCGCGGTGATGCTGTGGCTGCCCAATGCCAAGCCGCTGGCGGGGTAGCTCGCCGTGCTGGTGCTGGGGGTGGCAGCAATCAGGTCAACCGGGCTGCCCAGGGTGCTGCTGCCGTCCATGAACTGCACCGTGCCGGTAGGTGAGTCGCCGGTCACGGTGACAGTGAAGGTCACCAGGCCGCCGGCCACACTGGGGTTGGCGCTGCTGACGATGCTGGGGTGCAATGCCGCGATCGCGCTGCTGACCGCAGCACCCGCGTTGACGATGCCCGCGCCGCACTGCGAACAGGTAGCGGGAAAAGCGCGGGCGCTGCTCTTGAGCAGTTGCTCGACCTGACCGGGCTTCAGGTTGGGGTTGGCCGAGAACATCAGCGCGGCCACCGCAGACACGTGCGGCGTGGCCATTGAGGTGCCTTGGTAGTAGGCGTAGCTGTCATTGCCTGGCG
>JBBAPK010000020.1:0-45682 GCA_040400875.1 Burkholderiaceae bacterium
CACCGCATGACGGCGTGGCGCATCGGCCGGCCCCGCGGTGATCACACCCGCATCAAAGGCCAGCTCGACCGTGCCGCCGGTCACCCGAACGGTGCGTGCGCGGCGCCAGATGTCGGTGGCCATCACCTGCTGCAAGGGCCCGTCGGCGTGTGCCTTGCGGCTCTTGAGCACTTTCAGCAAGGCCTCGCCCACCGGTGTGTCGGCATGCAACTGCGGGTCGATGGCCGGAATGGCGGTGCCGGCCTCAGCCCGCGTCACGTTGTGTTCGGCGCGCGTCATGTGGCCGCCATCGGGCAGCGCCGCCTTGAGCGTTTGCACCCACACGCGGCCTTCCTTGCGCAGGCGCAGTGCCATGCCGCGTTGGGCCAGCACACTGCCGGGGGTGTCGAAATAAGCCGCTTGCAGCCGGATGCGCCGAGTGGGCTGCGGGCCGGCCACGGCCGATTCGACGGCCTTGCGCTTGCCCTGAGGCACCTGGAATTTGAGTTCAATCTCTTTCATGACAGTATCGTGACATACGCACTTGCTGAATTTGATGAATCTCGCGGCGGCTGCTGGCGTGACGCGCACGCTTGTTGCTGGCACTCACCACCCGGGCCCCCGGTAGACTCGGGCTCGTCCACAACTTGAGCATCAAACGGTCCCCCTGGGGCCGACTGCCTGCCTGACCATGCCTTTGTTCTGGAAACCCTACAAGTCGGACACCACCTCGTTCATCGAGTCGCTCAAGGCCAAAAAGCCGTCGCTCGAGGGCGAACAACGCGCCGGCCGTGCCTTGCTGTGGGACAAGCGCGTCGACCGCGATGCCTTGGCCGACAACGCCGATTCGCGCGTGCCGCAGCAACCCTACGTTTATCAGACCGGGCCGAAGTGACCTGGGTCGAGCCGCCCGAGCTGCAGCCGCTGGCGGCCGATGTTCCTGCGGGCATGGTGCCCGCTGCGCTCGACGGCGTGGCCGTGGCGCGGCTTTACGGCGAGCCGCTGTTCAAGCTGCCGCAAGACCTGTACATCCCGCCCGACGCGCTGCAGCTGTTCCTCGAAGCCTTCGAAGGCCCGCTCGATTTGCTGCTGTACCTGATCCGTCGGCAAAACTTCAACATCCTGGACATTCCGCTGGCCGACGTGACGCGCCAGTACCTGGCCTACGTTGACCAGATCCGCAAGACCCACCTTGAGCTGGCCAGCGAATACCTGCTGATGGCAGCGATGCTGATTGAGATCAAGTCGCGCATGCTGCTGCCGCCGCGAAAATCAGCCGATGGCACCGAACCCGAAGATCCGCGCGCCGAGCTGGTGCGCCGCCTGGTCGAGTACGAGCAAATGAAGCTGGCTGCCGCGCGGCTTGATGCGTTGCCGGTGATGGGCCGCGACTTTCTGGGCGCGCAGGTGCACATCGAGCAGTCGCACGCGCCGCGCTGGCCCGAGATCGAGGCCGACGATTTGCGCACCGCTTGGGCCGATGTGGTCAAGCGCGCCAGTCTCAACCAGCACCACACCATCAACCGCGAGCAGCTCAGCGTGCGCGAGCACATGAGCATCGTGCTGCGCAGCCTGCAAGGGCGCAAGTTTCTGGAGTTTCATGAACTGTTCGACGTGAAGCGCGGCCCGCCGGTCATGGTGGTCACCTTCATTGCCATGCTCGAGCTTGCCCGCGAGCGCCTGCTCGAGCTGACACAGGCCGAAGCGTTTGCGCCCATCTATGTGCGGCTGGCCTATCACAGCGACTGACACGTTTTTACGATCCCGAGCATCATCCCGGTACTGCCCACCGCCAACCGTCAGCGACCATGCAACAAGCCACCATCCAGATCGTTCGTCCCGCCAGCCCTGCCCAAGAATTAGCCGCGCCGCAGCGCTGGCAGGTGTCGCAGGTTGAAGCCTTGTTCGCGCTGCCTTTCAACGAGCTGCTGTATCAGGCGCAAACCGTGCACCGCGCCCATTTCGATCCGGCCGAGGTGCAGCTGTCCACGCTGCTGTCGATCAAGACCGGCGGCTGCGCCGAGAACTGCACTTACTGCCCGCAATCAGCCGCCTACGACACCGGCATTGAGGCCACCGCGCTCATGAAGGTCGATGAGGTGCTTGATGCCGCACGTGCCGCCCAGGCCGCCGGTGCCACCCGCTTTTGCATGGGCGCCGCCTGGCGCGGCCCGAAAGACCGTGACATCGAAAAGGTGTCGGCGCTGATCAGCGCGGTCAAGGGCCTGGGCCTGGAAACCTGTGCCACGCTGGGCATGCTGGGCGACGGTCATGCCGAAACCTTGCGCGATGCCGGGCTCGATTACTACAACCACAACATCGACACCGCCCCTGACAAATACGCCGACATCGTGCAAACGCGCCAGTTCGAAGACCGCCTCGACACCTTGCAGCGCGTGCGTACCGCCGGCGTCAAGGTGTGCTGCGGCGGCATCGTGGGCATGGGCGAAAACCGCACCCAGCGCGCCGCGCTGATCGCCGAGCTGGCCAATATGGAGCCCTATCCAGAGTCGGTGCCCATCAACCACCTGGTGCAAGTTGAAGGCACGCCGTTGTACGGTGGCGAGGTGCTCGATCCGTTCGAGTTCGTGCGCACCATCGCTGCGGCGCGCATCACCATGCCGCGCACCCGCGTGCGCTTGTCGGCTGGCCGCCAGGCGCTGGGCGAAGCGGTGCAGGCGCTGTGCTTCATGGCCGGTGCCAACTCCATCTTCTACGGCGACAAGCTGCTGGTCACCGGCAACCCCGATGTCACCGCCGATCAGGCGCTGCTGCAAAAACTCGGCATGAGGTCCGCCTGATGAACGCGCCGTCGCCTGCTGAATCGCAAGCCGCCGGCCGCAAGCCTGTCACGCTGCATCGGCTGCGCGAGATGTACGCCGCCGGCGAGCCCATCAGCATGCTCACCTGCTACGACGCCAGCTTTGCGCGGCTGCTCGACGGCGCCGGCGTCGACTGCCTGATGGTGGGCGATTCGCTCGGCATGGTGCTGCAAGGCCACGCCAGCACGCTGCCGGTGAGCCTGGACGATGCGGCGTATCACACCCGCTGCGTGGCTCGAGGCAACCGCACCGCCTGGATCATCGGCGATCTGCCTTACGGCAGCTACCAGCAATCGCCCGAGCAGGCGCTGGCCAGCGCGGTCGTGCTGATGCAAGCCGGCGCGCACATGGTCAAGCTCGAAGGCGGCGGCTGGACGGTGCCTGCGGTGCGCTTTCTGGTTGAACGCGGCATTCCGGTGTGCGCGCACCTCGGGCTCACGCCGCAGTCGGTGCACGCACTGGGCGGCTACCGCGTGCAAGGCCGCAGTGAAGAGGCCGTGGCAGTGCTCACCCAGCACGCCACCGAGCTGGTCGAAGCGGGCGCGTCGATGATGGTGCTCGAGCTCATGCCTTCTGCCGTGGCCGCCAGACTCACGCAAAAACTGGGCGTCCCCGTGATCGGCATCGGCGCGGGCGTTGAATGCTCTGGCCAGGTGCTGGTGCTGCACGACACGCTGGGCGTCACCCAGGGCAAGCTGCCGCGCTTTGTGCGCAACTTCATGCAAGGCGCGCCGTCCATTGAGGCGGCCGTGGGCACCTTTGTGGCCGACGTCAAGGCGCGGCGCTTTCCCGACCCCGCGCTGCACGCCTACTGACCATGCACACCGTCCACACCATCGCGGCACTGCGTGCGGCCTTGCCAGTGCCCGGCGCGTGCGTGTTTGTGCCCACCATGGGCAACCTGCACGAGGGGCATCTGGCGCTGGTAAGACTGGCCGCCGCGCACGGGCTGCCGGTGGTGGCCAGCGTGTTTGTCAACCGGCTGCAGTTTGCGCCGCACGAAGACTTCGACCGCTACCCGCGCACCCTGACGCGTGACTGCGCGTTGTTGCAGACCGCGGGCTGCAGCATCGTCTTCGCGCCCGACGAGGCCGAGATGTATCCCGAGCCTCAAGGCTTCAAGGTGCAGCCCGACCCGGCGATCGCCGACATCCTCGAAGGCCACTTTCGCCCCGGCTTTTTTGGCGGCGTGTGCACCGTGGTGATGAAGCTGTTTGGTGCCGTGCAGCCGCGCATCGCGGTGTTCGGCAAGAAGGACTACCAGCAGCTCATGGTCATCCGCCGCATGGTGGATCAGTTCGCGCTGCCCATCGACATCGAAGGCGGCGAGACCACCCGCGCCGCCGATGGCCTGGCGCTGTCGTCGCGCAACGGCTACCTGAGCGCGGCCGAGCGCGCCCAGGCCATCGAGCTGTCGCAGGCTCTGGCCACGCTGGCTTGCCAGTTCACCGAAGGCGGCACGCCGCTGGCCACACTCGAAGCCCACGCCTGCCAGCACCTGACCGACCGCGGCTGGCAGCCCGACTACCTGACCGTGCGCCGCCGCAGCGACCTGGGCACCCCGGCCGACGACGCCGCGCGATCGGGCGAGTGGGTGGCGCTGGGTGCGGCGCGCATCGGCGCGACCAGGTTGATCGACAACTTCGAGTTCGGCGGCTGAGTTACGCAACGCGCGTGCGGCGCGGGCTACTTGGCGATGCCCAGAAACACCGCCAGGCAGCGCTCGACTTCGACCATGCTGTTGGCGTCAAGCCGCCCGAAGGCCGTGCCCACCTTGTCTCGCTTGATCGTCATGACCTTGTCGACCATGACCTGCGACGGCTTTTGCAGTCCGTTTTCAGGCGTGGGTTGAACGCCCACACGCAAAAGCGGCGCGTCGACCCAGGTGCTCGAAACCAGCAACACCGTGATGGACGGGTGTTCGCTGAAGGCGTCGGTCTGCATGACCAGCGCTGGCCGCGGTTTGCCGAAATCGCCTTGCGAGGCGATGGTGACGAAGTCACCGCGGGTCATTCAGCCCAACCCAAGGCATCGTTCAGGGCTTCGTCCATGAAGTGCTGCAGTTCGATGTCGGCCGCATCGGCCGCGGCAACCAGCCGCGACTGACGCTGGCACTCGAGGGCAAACTCAGGCCGGCGTGTGTCGGGCACCCAGATCTGCACCGGGCGCAGACCGGCCAAGCGCATCGCATCGCGGTACTTTTGAACTCTGGCGTTGACATGGGCTGCAGTCATGTGGGGCCCCCTTCGGCTGTTGTTGCATGCAACATTCTGCTTGAGCCTGCCGTGACATGCAACAGATTTTTCTGGCGCGTCACCCCCGCGTCGCGCGCCGTCTCACGCTGGCGATGTAGCGCGCGCCGTCGAAGGGCGTGCCGCTGCGCTGCGCAGCCCAGACCATTTCGCCCAGGCTGTCCATCACCTCGTGGTGGGCGGTGTGCAGCGAGCCGCGGCGCTTGGCCAGCAGTTCGACGGCCTGGCGGATGCCGCGCGGCTGGTCGATGGACACCTGTTCGCTGATCGTCAGGTGCATCGACAGGTGCAAGAAGGGATTGGCCCGACCGCCATCGACCTGGTATTCGGCGGCGAGTGCGGCTTCCAGATCGGCCAGCTCGGCGTGGTGTTCGGGGTGTTCCGAGATCCATTGCGCGGCCACGGTTTCAAGCGGTGTGAGCGGGGTACCGGCCAGCGATTTGGCGTGGGCCGCGCAAAAAAACTCGCGGACGTCTTTTTGAGAGGGGGTGAACATTCGACAATAGTCCGAGCCTGTGGCGTAGAGCTGCATTTTGCCCGCCATGAACCCCACTTTTTGCCGCCTGTGCGATACCGCTGACTTTCGTCAGGTTCGATCGTGATCGGGCTGTTGTCGTCGTGGCCGCTGATCACCGATCCGTGGTTCTACGTGGTGGCGGTGCCGGCCGTGCTGATGATGGGTCTGGCCAAGAGCGGGCTGATCACCGGCTTCGGGCCGCTCGCGGTGCCGGTGCTCGCGCTGGCGGTGCCGGTGCCGCAAGCCGCAGCCATCATGCTGCCGCTGATGCTGGTGATGGACGGCGTGGGCGTGCGCGCCCTGTTCGCCCAGCGCGACGCAGCACTGGTGCGGCTGCTGCTACCCGCCGGGCTGCTCGGCACGGTGGTGGGCGCGCTGTCTTTTCGGCTGCTGGACACGCACACCGTGTCGGCCATCGTCGGCGGCATGACGCTGCTTTTTCTGGCCCAGCAACTGCTGTTTCCTGCGCAGAGAAACTCGCCGCTTCCACCGCGCTGGCTGGGCCCGTTGATGGGCGTGACTGCGGGATTCACCAGCTTCGTGTCGCACGCCGGCGGGCCGCCGATCAATGCCTATTTGCTGCCGCAGCGGCTGTCGCCCATGGTGTTCGCCGCGACCTCGGCGACTTTTTTTGCCGTGGTGAATCTGTCGAAGTGGTTGCCCTATGCGTGGCTGGGGCTGATCGACTGGCGCAACATGGCCACCGCGGCGGTGCTGCTGCCGCTGGCGCCTCTGGGCGTGTGGCTGGGGGTGCGCTGGCTGCCGCACGCCAAGCCGGCGGTGTTTTACGGGCTGGTGCACGCCGGCATGCTGATCACCGGCATCAAGCTGCTGTGGGACGGGCTGCGCTGAGCCCACGCAGCCTTACTTCTTGCCGCCCACATACGGCTCGACGATGGCCGAGTCCATGCGGTAGCCGCTGGAGCCCATGTAGCTGTCGCTGCGCAGCGTCTTGAGGGTGCCGCTGATCCACACCGTGTCCATCGAGCGGTAGCCCTTGGCCGGTTTTTGCGGCTGCACCAGGATGATCTGGTTGGCCGGCGGCGGTGGCGTGTGGATGCACGCGCCGAAGTAGGGCACCAGCAAAAACTCCTTGATGCCGTTGCCCGATTCATCGAGCGGCACCAGATAGCCCGGCAGCCGAACCGCCACGCCGTCGAGCTCGTTGTTGGTGGGCGCGTTGTTCCAGGCCTCGCGCATGCGCTTGAGCATCTCGGTGGCGCGTGGATCACCATCCTTCATCAAGCCGATGTTGGCCTGCTTGAATTCCTTGGTCGGGTCCCAGTCCTTGGGCACCAGGTCTTCCCAGGTGATCTCGCGGTAGCTGCCGGCGACGCTCGGCTTGGCGGCACCCGAGGCGGCCAGCGGCGTGGTGGGCGAGGTGGCCGGCGCAGCCATCGGCGCGCTGGCGGGCTTGTCCTGTGCTTGCACGGCTGCCGTGAGCGCCCACAGGCCGGCCGCCACGATCAGCGAACACGAACGCTGCCATTGCGGTACAGATACGGACAGGGATACGGTCTTCATCTTCAAACCCTCGGTGACAGGCCATCGGCCAGAGACATTCGATACGCGCGCCAGCCCGGGATCAGGCTGGCCACGCCGCCAGCGATCACCACGCCGGCCAGCAGCGTCCATTGAGAAACACTTGGCGCGCCCAGTTTCAGCGCGATGCCGTATTCCATTTGCACCCACGGCGCGGCCAGCGCAATGAACAGCACGGTCACGAGCGTACCGAGCACAGCGCCGGCCAGCGTGATCAGCAAACCTTCGCCGGCCAGCAGCAGCAGCACCTGGCGCGGGCCCGCACCCACCGCGCGCAGCACGGCCAGCTCGCGGCGGCGTTCGTTGAGCCCGGCCATGACCACCGCCACCAGCCCGGCCAGGCTGACCAGCGCGACCATGGCCGACATGCCCATCAATGCCTTCTCGCCCACGCCCACCACGTCCCACAGCTCATCGAGCGCCACGCCGGGCAGCACCGCCATCAGCGCTTCGCCTTCGTAGTCAGCCACAAAGCGCTGCACATTGAACACCGCCGCACGGCTTTTCAGGCCGACCAGCGCGGCGGTGACCTGCTTGGGCGCCAGGTCGAACTTGCGTGCTTGCTCGGGCTCGATGCGCATGCCGGGCATGGGCGCGCCGCCCACCCACTCGAGGTGGATCGCCTCCATCGACTCGAGGCTGATGTGCACCGTGCGGTCGACCGGCGTGCCGGTGCGCTGCAGGATGCCGACCACCGTGAACGGCTTGTCGGCGTGCTCGGCGCCCGGCAGCCCGCCGCCGCCATGCGACAGCACGAGGCGGTCGCCCAGGTGGTAGCTCAGTGCCTGAGCCACTTCGGCGCCCAGCACCACGCCGTACAGGCCGGCTATGCCATCGGCAAACGCCTGGCCCTCGGCCAGCGCCAGCGGTTCGCGCTCGCCGTAAAGAAAGCGGTTGAAGTAATCAGCGCGGGTGCCCAGCACCGGATAGCCGCGGTGCGAATCACCCAGCGACAGCGGCACCACCCAGGCCACCGCGCGGTGTTGTGCGATGGCCTCGACGCTGCTCATGCGGATGTTGTTGGTGGCGCCGCCCACGCGAAACACCGAATACAGCATCAGCTGGACCGAGCCGGTGCGCGCACCCACCACCAGATCGGTGCCGCTGACCGACTGCGAGAAGTTCTCGCGCACGTCGGTGCGCACCTGCTCGAAGCCCAGCAGCAAGAAGGTCGACAGCGCCACCGACAGCAGCACCAGCGACAGCGTGGCGCGGCGGTTCCAGGCGCTGCGCCAGGCCAGCGTCAGCAAGGCGCTCATGCGACGGCATCCTCGCCGTTCGCGCGCGCACTGGCACTCGCGCTGGCGTGGTTGACGGCGGTGAGCGACAGCCGCTCATCGAAGTGCGCGGCCAGCCGTTCGTCGTGGCTCACGAACACCAGCGCGCTGCCCGAACTGCGGCACGCGTCGAGCAGCAGCGCCATGAAGCTGTCGCGCAAGTCGGCATCGAGCGCCGAGGTGGGCTCGTCGGCGATCAGCACCTCGGGCCGCCCGATCAGCGCGCGAGCGGCGGCCACCCGTTGCTGCTGGCCAACCGACAGCTGCGCCGCAGGCCGCGCCCACAGTGAAGCGCTCAGCCCGACGCTTTGCAGCAGCTGCTGGGCGCGGGCTTCGGGTGAGCCGGCGTCCTCGGCGGCACGTTGACGGCGCAGCGCCGAAAAGCGGCATGGCAACAGCACGTTGTCGAGCACGCTCAGATACGGCAGCAGGTTGAACTGCTGAAAGATGTAGCCCACATGGTCGGCGCGAAAGGCGTCGCGCCGCGGGCCCGACAGATCCGACCAGCGCGTGCCCAGTAGGCTGACCGAGCCGGCACGCGGCAGCAGCACACCGGCCAGCAGCCCGAGCAGCGTGCTCTTGCCCGCGCCGCTCGGGCCGTGCAAAAACAGCGTGCGCGCCGCACCCACGCTCAGCGTGTCGATGGCCAGGCAGTCGCTGGCCGCGTGAGGCCAGGCGTAGCGCACATCGCGCAGCTCGATCACGCGAGGCCCCTGGCTGAACAAGGCCGCTGGGTCATCAGCGCACCAGCGACACGCGCTGCGCCGGGCGCGTCAGGTCGCGCTTGAACTGGCTGCGCGCGGTGGCTACTTCGACCTTGATCTTTTGCAGTCGAGCGAAGGCGCCAAACAGCGCCACGTCGACCTCGGTCAAGCGCGCCGTGCTGGCGCACTGAAAGACATAGGTGCCGTCCAGATCGGCGTGATCGCCATGGGCTTCGCTCGGGTCGGGGTGGCCGAGCGCCAGCGCGGCCGAGCTGAGCTCGACGCTGGCGCTTTTGCACAGTGCTGCCGGCGTGAACGTGAACATCCTGTCAGCCGCCTTGAGCGTGGCCACGGCCTGATTGGCGGACTTCTTTTCGGCCTCGGTGCGCGGTGTGCGCTCGAAGCCCAGCAGCGCATCCAGCGGCGTTTGCAGCTGCACCGTGACCTGGGTGGCTTCGATCACGATGTCGAGCTCGGCCGCGCCGTGCACATGGGGTCGGCTCTGGGCGCAGACCGCCACGCTCATCGACAGCCCTGTCAGGGCCAGGCACGCAAGGCGCAGTTTCATGGCCTGCTCACACCGCCGTTTCAGCGTTCATCTGACGGTCGCTTGGCTGGGCGAAATAAAACCACTCGTTGCCAGGCAGGGCCTTCACGTTGGGGAAGGCGATGTAGCCGTCAGCCGGCGCGCACACCAGGCTGCCGTCGTGACGGCGGCCGATGGGCTCGCCCGCGCTTACCGCATCAAAGCTGGCCCACGGCTTGACGAAGGCGTCGTCGGCGTGCAGGCGGTCGATCACCTCGGTCAGGCGCAGCACCTGCGGGTCGGTGGTCACCGGCGGCCATGGTGCGGAGGTCATGCGCAGGAAGGCCAGCGTGTTGAGGATGGCCTGATAGGCCACCTCGACGGCCTTGGGGTCGTCGTGCTGGCCGCACTCCAGCGTGACGCCCAAGCCGCCCACGCTGCGCACGTATTGGGTGGTGCCGACGCCGTAGCTGGGGTCGGTGTTGAGCAGTTGCGCGCGCGCGCCGGGCTCGCCCGACTCGTCGGCGCGCTTGACGCGCTTGGCCACGCCGTCCGCATAGGCGGCCATCCAATCCTCGACGAAGCGGCGCGGGCCCAGTCGCAGCGCGAGCGCTTCTTCCTGCGCCGAAAAGGCGAACGGCTCGAGCTCGCCTTCGTTGGTCAGCGGGCCGATCATGACGAAGGGCTCGCCCGGTGACTGAAACGAATGCAGGTCGAGCAGTGCATCGCACTGGCCGATCAGTGGGCACAGCGCGTTGGCGATGCGGTCTTCGTAGTCCTGGGGTGCGTCGCTCACGCGCAGGTTGCGGTTGAGGTTGCGCTCGCCCATGCGCTGGCCGCGTTGGTAGGCCAGCGGGTTGGTGACAGGCACCACCGTCAGGCTGCCGCGCACGAGTTGCAGGCGTTCGGCTTCGAAATCGGCCATCACCCGCTCGATGGCACGCGTGCCGCAGGTCTCGTTGCCGTGAACTGCGCCGAGCACCAGCAGGCGCGGTCCGGCGCGCTCTGTCTTGATGCCCATCACGCCGAGGGAATTGAGATTGATGTCGGATGGATTGGTCATGGTGTAGGTCGAGGTTGTGTGGGGAATGTGGGGATCAGGCGATCAAGCGATCAGCGCGCATCGCTGATTTTCGCTGGCGTCATGGCATCGAGCAGCGTGCGCACGTTGTGCTCGAACATGCGAAGGTAGGTGTCGGCGGCGGTGCCGGGCGGTGACAGCGCGTCGGAGTAAAGCTCGCCGCCGACTTTGACCTGGGCCTCGCGGGCGATGCGTTCGATCATCCGCGGGTCGCTGATGTTTTCAACCAGCAGCGCGCTGGCCTGGGTTTCGCGCGCCTGGCGCACGATGCGTGCCACCGTTTCGGCCGAGGGCTCGCTGCCGGTGGTCCAGCCGCGTGGGGCGATGAAGCGCACGCCATAGGCCGTGGCAAAGTAGCCGAAGGCGTCGTGCGAGGTGATGACCCGCCGGCACGATTCGGGCAGTGCATTGATGCGGCTGCGGGTGTCTTGATCGAGCGCGATCAAGCGTGCCTGGTAAGCGGCGGCGCGCTCGTTGATCTCGGCGGTGCGCGCTGGGGCGGCGGCCACCAGCGCGGCGCGGATCGTCTCGGCGTAACTCTGGCCGTTGGCAAGGTTTTGCCAGGCATGCGGGTCGGCCCCGCCGCCGAGTTGCAGCGGCACGATGCCGGCGCTGGCCACCACCACCTTGCCGCGATAGCCCGACGAGGCGATCAGCCTGTCGATCCAGCCTTCGAAACGCAGTCCGTTGGTCACCACCACGTCGGCGCGCGCCACGCGGCGCACGTCGGCCGGCGTCGGCTCGTAGACGTGGGCGTCGGCGTTGGGGCCGACCAGCGCGCTGACCTCGACCGCCGGGCCACCGACCTCGCGCGCCATGTCGGCCAGGATCGAGAAGGTCGCCACCACCTTGAGCACGGGCGCGGCGGCAGGTTCGGCGGCTGCGGCCGTGGCCACCAACGCGGGGTGCAGCGCTGTCAGAGCCAGCAGTTGCAGGCTCGCGCGTCGGGATGCATTGAAGTGCATGCTCAGGCCTTGCGGTGGCTGCGTTGCGAGCGCTGTCGCGCGAGCAGGCTGTCGCGGCTGCCCACCAGCAGCGACAGCACATAAAAGCTGCCGGCCAGCATCACGATGGCCGGGCCCGAGGGCAAGTTCGCGTGGTACGACAGCAGCAGGCCGCCCCAGCCGCTGAGCACCGCGATCAGCGAGGCCACGGCCGCCAGGCTCCACACCTCGGCCGCCCAGAAGCGCGCCGCGGTGGCCGGCAGCATCATCAAACCGACCGCCATCAGCGTGCCCAGCGCCTGAAAGCCGCCCACCAAATTGAGCACCAGCAGCATCAAGAACAGGCCGTGCACCCAGGCACCGGCGTGACCCAGGTGGCGCAGAAAACCGGGGTCGAAGCACTCGACCACCAGCGGCCGATAGACCACCGCCAGCACCAGCAGGCTCACGCTGGAGATGCCGGCAATCAGCAGCAGTGACGCATCGTCGACCGCCAGCACGGTGCCAAACAGCACGCGCATCAGGTCCACGCTGCTGCCGCGCATCGAGATGATCATCACCCCGCCGGCCAGCGCGATCAAATAGAAAGCGGCAAAGCTCGCGTCCTCGCGCTGCGGCGTCAAGCGCGCCACCAGCCCGGCCAGACCCGCCACCGCGATGGCCGCGACAAAGCCGCCCACGCTCATCGCCCACAGCGAGTAGCCGAACATCACAAAGGCCAGCGCCGCACCCGGCAACAGCGCGTGCGCGATGGCATCGCCCACCAAGCTCATGCGGCGCAGCACCAGCAGCGTGCCGATCGGCCCGCAGCTCAGGCCCAACGCCACGCACGCCACCAGCGCGCGGCGCATGAAGCCGAACTCGACGAAGGGCTGAATGAGCAATTCGTGCAGCGTCATGACGATCGGCCTGCCGTGGCTGCGCACCAATCGGCGTTTTCGTCCCACTGCTCGGCCATCTGCTGGGCGCGGCGCAGGTGCTGTGGCGCCAGCGCCTCGGCGGTCGGCCCGTGGGCCACGCATTCGCGCGCCAGCAGGAGGGTGTGCGGAAAGTGCTCGCGCACCTGCGTCAGGTCGTGCAGCACCGCGATGACCGTGCGGCCTTCGGTGTGCCAGTGCTGCACCAGCCGCATCAGGTCGGCGGTGGTGCGCGTGTCGATGGCGTTGAAGGGCTCGTCGAGCAGGATGACCGGCGCGTTTTGCATCAGCACGCGCGCGAACAGCACCCGCTGGAACTGGCCCACCGACAGCTCCGAGATCAATCGCAGCTCGAACCCCGCCAGCCCGACGGCAGCCAGCGCGCCAAGTGCCGCATCGCGCTGCGCGGTCGTCGCACCGCGCAGCCAGCCCAGCTGCGGCCACGCCCCCAGCATCACCACATCGAGCACACCCAGCGGAAAACTGCGGTCTATGCCCGACTGCTGCGGCAGGTAACCCAACGCCTGGCGCGGCAGGCCGCCAAGTTGCACGCTGCCGGTGCTGGGCTTCACGCGGCCGCTGAGCGCGTCAAGCAGCGAGCTCTTGCCCGCGCCGTTGGGGCCGACCACCGCGGTGAGCGAGCCGGGTTCGAAGCGGCACGTCAGATGGTGCACGGCCGGGTGCTGCCGGTAGCTCACCGTCAGGTCTTCAACCGAGATGAGCGGTGCGGCGGGCGAAATGGCAGCGACCGCCGATGGCGCGAGGCGTGCGTTCATGTCGTGCCCGCCAAGGCCCATGCGACGGCCAGCCACAGGCAGGCCGTCAGCGCCGCCGCCCCGACCAGCCGCAGCCACGCCGAGCTCATCAGCAAGCTGGCCACCGTCGTGGCGGGTTGGGGGGCAGGGCGCGGATGGTGGTGCGGCGCCGATCCATGGTCGTGGGCATGGTCGTGCCCGTGCCCGTGCCCGTGCGAATCGTGCGGCTCGTGCGGGTCGTGCGAGTGGTGTGCGTGATCGCTCATGCAGCCGCTCCGCTCACGCAAGCCGCGCACAGCCCGCGCAGCGTCAGGTCGTGGTGCTGCACCTCAAAGCCCGCCGGCGCCAGGTGGTTCATGGGGCCGGGGCAGGCGTGGATGGGGTACACCCGGTCGCACTGCACGCAGTGAAAGTGATGGTGGTGCTGCGGCACGGCGTGCGCGCTGTGGGCATGCGGCGTGGCCGTGGCGTGGCCGTGCGCTTGCGCCTCGGGCGACGGGGCCATCTCGTAGCGCGCCGGCTGACCGGGCAGCTCGACGCGCACCAGCCGGCCGGCGTCGAGCAGGCCCTTGATCTGGCGGTACACCGTCGACAGGTTGAGGCTGGGCACCGCCAGCTTGGCCAGGGCGAGCAGGTCCGGTGGGCTCAGCGCCTGGCCGCTGTGGGCAAGCGCGTCGAGCAGCGACTGTCGTTGTCGGGTGTGGCGTTCCATGGCGTGATGCTAATGCAATTGCATTGGCAATAGCTGGGGCGCTTTGTCGGCGTCGACAGCGCTGGCCGTGGCTAACATCGCCGTCTCAATTTCAGGAGATCGAAATGCCCGTGATCGTGGTCGCCAATCCCAAGGGCGGTGTCGGCAAGAGCACGCTGTCGACCAACATCGCCGGCTACTTCGCCTCGCAGGGGCATTCGGTGATGCTGGGCGACGTCGATCGCCAGCAGTCGGCGCGCACCTGGTTGGGTCTGCGGCCCGAGCAGTCGCGCGCCATCAGCAGCTGGGACACCGGCGATGACCTGCGAGTGCGAGCGCCCAAGGGCACCACCCACATGGTGCTCGACACCCCCGGCGGCCTGCACGGCAAGCGGCTCGACGAGGTGCTGAAAATCGCCACGCGGGTGATCGTGCCGCTGCAGCCCAGCATCTTCGACATCCATGCGACGCACGCGTTTTTGACCGAGCTCGCGCAGCACAAACGCGCCGGCAAGTTCGAGGTCGGCCTGGTCGGCATGCGCGCGCGCGAAGGCACCATTTCGGCCGATCAGCTCAAAAGCTTCCTTGAGGGCTCGGCCTTCCGGGTGCTCACCCACCTGCGCGACACCCAAAACTACATCCATCTGGCAGCTCAGGGCCTCACGCTGTGGGACGTGGCGCCTCATCGGGTGGAGCGTGATCTGGCCCAGTGGCAGCCCATCACCAACTGGCTGAACACACGCGACTAGGGTTTACCCATCCCCCTTTTGGGGGTATTTCCTGCGGCGCTTTCGGGGGGGTTGTCGCCTAGCATCTTTCGGAATGCGAGCCTCCGAAATTCTCCCGTGAAAGTGCTGCTGATCGACGATCACCCGCTGATCCTCTCAGCGCTAAAGACCGCCATTTCCGGGCTGGAAGAAGGCGTCAGCGTGGTCGATGTGGCCGATGCCCAGGCCGCGCGCGATGTGCTGCTGCAAGACAGCGATTTCGATCTGGTGCTGCTCGATTTGCGGCTGGGTGAAGACGACGGCTTTGAGGTGCTGAGCGAGTTCCGCACCGCCTACCCCGCCTTGCCCGTGGTGGTGGTGTCGGCCAGTGACCGCACCAGCGACGTGATCCGCTCCATCGACCTGGGCGCCATGGGTTTCGTGCCCAAGCGTTCGTCCAACGACACCTTGTTCGAAGCCCTGCGCATGGTGCTGTGCGGTGGCATCTACGTGCCCCATATGAACCTGGGCGCAGCGCACGACCCCAGCGGCCGATTTGGGGTGGGCGAGCCCGCCGCGCCGCGCTTGATGCCCGATGCGAGCGCGGCCCTCGCCAAGGCCTCGCCACTCGAGGCACTCGATCTCACACCGCGCCAAAACGAAGTGCTCGCGCTGCTGCTGCAGGGCAAGCCCAACAAGTTGATTGCGCGCGATCTGAAACTGTCGGTCGAGACCGTGAAAGACCATGTGGCCGCGGTGCTGCGCGCGCTCAACGTCAGCAGCCGAACGCAGGCGGTGCTGGCGATGAGCGAACTCACCCGCGCCCAAGACAACGGCCCGGGCCGCCGCAAGACCGACCCATGACCGACGCGACGGCCACGCGCGGCAACCAAGCGTCGCCCAACGTGCCGTCCGATGAGGCCCGCTTCCGCCTCCGGGGCATGGCGGCCACGCTGGCGGTCAACCTCACGGGATGGGCCGCGGTGTGGCTGCTGTTTCGCTCTGAAGTGCCGGCCGCCCTGTTGCAGCCATGGCTGCTGAGCTTCGCAGCCTTGTGGCTGGCGCGGCTGGGCGCTTTGCTGCTGACATGGCGAGCGGCGCCGGCCGCGCTTGGATCGGCTCGCTGGCAGTTGTGGTGGGTCGGCGCGATGCTGGTCTCGGCCGCCCTGTGGGGAGCGGGCGCGTGGCTGTTCTACCCCCTTCTCGACAGTACCAATCAGGAGGTGCTGCTCGTCATCGGCTACACCTTGTCCATCGCGGCGGTTCCGGTGCTGCTGAATCACCCGCTCGCCTTCGCGCTGTTTCCGGCGCTGTATTTCGGGCCGGTCATCGTGCGCATCGCCATCAGTGAACGGGGCGACAGCCACGTTCAGGCGGCCATCTTGCTTTTAGTGTTCGCATTGACCTTCATGCTGGTGCGTGGATTTAGGCAATCGTTGCTGAGCAAGTTCGAGCTCCAGCGGCAGTCCGATCGGCTGCTCGAGCAGTTGCGCATCGAAAAGGCCTCGGCCGAAGCCGCGCGGCTGGCGGCCGAGGCGGCCAATCGGGCCAAGAGCCGCTTCCTGGCCGCCGCCAGCCACGATCTGCGTCAGCCCATGCACGCCATGGGCCTGTTCGCCGGCTCGCTGCGTCAAAAAAAGCTCGATGCCGACACCGCGCGCATCGTGGCCAGCATCAACGACTCGGTCGACGCGCTCGAAGAGCAGTTCTCGCAGCTGCTCGATCAGTCGCGCATTGAAAGCGGCGCGATCGAAGTCCGTGCGCAGTGCTTCGCCGTGAGCGAGCTCTACCGCAAACTGCGCTTGCGCTTCGAGCCGCTGGCGTTCGAAAAGGGACTTGCCCTGCGCTTCAGGGGGGGGGCGCAGCTGGTGCACACCGATCCGATGCTGCTCGATCGCATCGTCAACAACCTGGTGTCCAACGCGCTGCGCTACACCCGCGACGGCACGGTGCTGGTGGGCTGCCGCCGGCGCGGAGATCGGCTGCTGCTGCAGGTGTGGGACACCGGCGAAGGCATCCATGAGCAAGACCAGACGCGGGTGTTCAACGAGCCCTACCAGTGGCCCGACATGCGCCTCGAAGACGCCCCACATCGCCAGCGTCAGGGCCTGGGGCTTTCGATCGTCAGGGGCCTGAGCGAGCTCATGGGCGCGCCCGTCAGCTTGCGTTCAAGCTGCGGCCGCGGCAGCGTCTTCACCGTGGACTTGGCCGTCGGCCACCCCGCCGATGCGTCGCTCGCCGAGCCCTTGGCCCACGCCACACCAACGACCACCCTTGAGGCACACACCATCGTGGTGATTGAAGACGACGACGCTGTTCGGGAAGGGCTCGAGGCGCTGCTGCTCTGCTGGGGCGCTCACGTGCATGCCTTCGACAGCTTGGCCAGTTTCATGAGGTGGGCCGTGAGTTCGCACACGGCTGTCACCCCCGACCTGGTGGTGGTCGACTACTGGCTGGAGCCAGGGGTCAACGGCGTGCACGCGCTGGCGGCTGTGCGTGAACAGTTTGGCGCGGACATCCCGGCCATCCTGATCAGTGCCAGCGCGCTGTCGCCGCATGAGATCGACAGCCGGATCGAGCGTGTTCATGCGCTGATCAAGCCGGTGGCGCCTGTCAAGCTGCGAGCGCTGATCACGCACACGGTAGGCCAGTCGGCGCACTGAGCGCCGCGTGGTGTCAGCTCGCTGCCGTGGTGGCTGACGACGCGAGCGCAGCGCTCAGGTCGGCGTGAATGTTGTGGGCGCCGAGCTCGGCGTCGAAGCCGGCGCGCCTCATCAGGCTGAGCGGCTGCTCGTTGATGCGGCACAGGATCAGCCGCTGGCCCTTGCGTCGCAGCGAACGGTTGAGCTGCTCGAGCGCGTCAAGGCCCGAGGTGTCCATCAGCACCAGCCGCTGCAGGTCCAGCACCACCGAGCGCGTGTCGCCGGCCACCCGCTCGTTCAGCACCTCGAGCTTGTTGACCGCGCCGAAGAACAGCGCGCCATACAGGTGGAAGGCCTGCACCCTGTCGGGCACTTCCAGCGGCTCACCCACCACCGGCTGCACCTGGAACAGCGTGCCCATGCGATAGATGAATAAGACGCACGACAGCACCAGCCCGATCTCGATGGCCACCGTGAGGTCAAACACCACGGTGAGGAAAAACGTGCCCAGCAAGATGGTGCGGTAGCTGGGATTGAACTGGCGCAGCCGCGAGAACTCGCGCCACTCGCCCATGTTGAAGGCCACGAACAGCAAGATGCCGGCCAGCGCGGCCAGCGGCACATGCACCGCCAGCGGTGCGGCCACCAACACGATGACCAGCAGCGTGAGCGCGTGCACGATGCCCGACACCGGGCTGGTCGCACCCGAGCGCACATTGGTCACGGTGCGCGCGATGGTGCCGGTGGCCGGCAAGCCACCGAACAGCGGCACCACCATATTGGCCACACCTTGGGCCATCAGCTCCTGGTTGGGGTCGTGGCGCGGCAGCCCGGTGGTCATGTTGTCGGCCACCCGCGCGCACAGCAGCGACTCGACGGCACACAGCAGCGCGATGGTGATGGTGGGTATGAACAGATGCTGCAGGCTGAGCCAGCTGATGGGCGGCAGCGCCAGGCTGGGCAGCGTTTGCGGAATGCCGCCAAAGCGTGTGCCTATGGTTTCCACCGGCAGACTGAACACCGCGCCGATCACACTCAGGCTGACCAGTGCCACGATGGAGCCCGGCAGGCGCGCCGCCAAGCGCATGGCCCGCGTGTCCAACAGCCACGCAGGCAGCATCCCGCCGCCGCTGAACAGCCGCGCCCAGAAGAAAATCCCGCTCAGGCACATCAGCCCCACGGCAAGCGCCACCGGGTTGACGCTGTCGATGTGCTGCGAGAGCGCTTGCAGCTGCGAGAAAAAATCAGACGGCATCTTGTCGATCGACAGGCCGAGCAGGTCCTTGGCCTGCGACAGCGCGATCAGCACCGCAATGCCGTTGGTGAAGCCGATCACGATGGACACCGGCACGTAGCGCACCAGCGCACCGAGCTTCAAGGCGCCCATCACGAACAGCAGCACCCCGGCCAGCAGCGTCGAGATCAGCAAATTGGCCAGCCCGTAGCGCTCGAGGATGCCGTACACGATGACGATGAAAGCACCGGCCGGACCGCCGATCTGCACGTTCGAGCCGCCCAGCGCCGAAATCAGGAAGCCGCCGAGGATGGCGGTGAGGATGCCCTGCTCGGGCTTGACGCCGCTGGCGATCGCAAACGCCATGGCCAGCGGCAGCGCGATCACGCCCACCGTGATGCCGGCGGTGAGGTCTGTGATGAACCGCGCGCGGTCGTAGTCTTTCAGGCTGTCGAGCAAACGCGGGCGAAACCGCGCCAGATCGATGTGCAGCCCCTCGGCACGCTCCGGCGCGGTGCCGGTTTGCGGTGCTTTTGGGCTGCGCTCGCTCATGGGGGTTCACCTCACGCGCATGCCGGGCGCAGCGCCGGGCCAGGGTTCGAGCACATGGATGCCGGGATGTGCTTTTTCGTCGGTGTGGCTGGCCGCCAGCACCATGCCTTCGCTGACGCCGAACTTCATCTTGCGAGGCGCCAGGTTGGCCACCACCACCGTGAGCTTGCCGATCAGGTCATCGGGCTGGTAGGCGCTCTTGATGCCGCTGAACACATGGCGGTGGCGCGGCGCGCCGGCGGCATCGAACTCGCCCACATCGAGCGTCAGGCGCAGCAGCTTGTCGGAGCCGGCGACCTGCTCGCAGTTGACGATCTTGGCGATGCGCAGGTCGATCTTGACGAAGTCTTCGATGCCGATCAGCGGCGCGATCTCCTCGCCGCCGGGCTTGGGTGTTTCGACGACGGGCGCAGCCGGTGGCTCGAACAGCGCGTCGAGCAGCTTGGCGTCAACACGCTGCATCAGGTGCTGGTAGTCGCCGATGGTGTGCGCACCCATCGCACGGCGCGCGTCGGCCGACACCATGGGCTCGATGCGCAAGAAGGACTCGACCTGCGCAGCCAGCGCCGGCAGCACCGGCTTGAGGTAGATCGTGAGCAGCCGGAAGGCCTCGATGCACACGGTGCACACCTCGTGCAGCACCGCGTCCTGGCCTTCTTGTTTGGCCAGCTCCCAGGGCTTGTTCTGGTCGACGTATTCATTCACCCGATCGGCCAGCAGCATGGTGTCGCGCAGCGCCTTGCTGAATTCGCGTTCGTCGTACAGGCGCTCGATGTCGGCGTGGGCTGCACGCAGGGTGTCGAGCAGCGCGCGTCCTTCGACGCCCACATCGGCGCACAGCCGGCCGGCGAAGCGCTTGCTCAGAAAGCCCGCCGCGCGGCTGGCGATGTTGATGTACTTGCCCACCAGGTCGCTGTTGACGCGCGCCACGAAGTCATCGGGGTTGAAGTCGACGTCTTCGACGCGGCTGCTCAGCTTGGTGGCGATGTAGTAGCGCAGCCACTCGGCGTTCATGCCGAGCTCAAGGTAGCGCAGCGGCGAGATACCGGTGCCGCGGCTCTTGCTCATCTTTTCGCCGCTGACCGTGATGAAGCCGTGCGCGTAGACGCGGTCGGGCACCTTGCGGCCTGAGAACTTCAGCATCGCCGGCCAGAAAAGCGTGTGGAAGTAGGTGATGTCCTTGCCGATGAAGTGCACCTGCTCGAGCGCGGGGTCGGCCAGGTAGTCGTCGAAGCTGCGTGTTTCGCCCAGCCGGGCTGCGCCGCCGTTGTCGAAGTGGCTTCTCAGCGAAGCCAAGTAGCCGATCGGCGCGTCGAGCCACACATAGAAGTACTTGCCCGGCGCGTCGGGAATCTCGATGCCGAAGTAGGGCGCATCGCGGCTGATGTCCCAGTCGCTCAAGCCCGTGGCGCCGTCTTCGTCCTTGGCGAACCACTCGCGGATCTTGTTGGCGACCTCGCTTTGCAGCCGGTTGCTGCCGGTCCATTCCTCAAGAAAGGCCACGCAGCGCGGGTCGCTCAGCTTGAAGAAGTAGTGCTCGCTAGTCTTCATCACCGGCGTGGCGCCGCTGAGCGTGGAGTAGGGGTTGGTCAGGTCGGTGGGCGCGTAGACAGCACTGCACACCTCGCAGCTGTCGCCGTACTGGTCCTTGGCGCCGCACTTCGGGCATTCGCCCTTGATGTAGCGATCGGGCAGGAACATGGCCTTCACCGGATCGAAGAACTGCTCGATGGTGCGCGTGGTGATCAGCGAGCCGTCGGTGCGATCGCGCAAGGCGCGGTAGATGTCCTGCGCGAGCTGGGTGTTCTCTGGCGAGTCGGTCGAGTGCCAGTGATCGAAGGCGATGTGAAAGCCGTCAAGGTACTGCTTGCGGCCGGCGGCGATCTCGCCCACGAACTGCTGCGGCGTCTTGCCGGCCTTTTCGGCGGCGATCATGATGGGCGCGCCGTGGGCGTCGTCGGCGCCCACGAAGTGCACCGCGTGGCCCTGCATGCGCTGGAAGCGAACCCAGATGTCGGCCTGGATGTACTCCATCATGTGACCGACGTGGAACGGCGCGTTGGCGTAGGGCAGTGCGGTGGTGACGAAGAGCTGGCGGGTCATGCGTGGGACTCGGGTTTGGCACCTGCCGCCAGGGGGCACGGCAGCCGCGGGCTTCTCGTCGATTCTAGGCGTCGCCAGCCACCGCGCCGCCGTGGCCAGACCCCTGCGCTAGACTGCTTTGCCATCGTGTCGCGAGTCCGTTCGAGCGTGCGCTTCCTGCCTGTTTCCCCCACCCGGAACCCCCCATGCCTTTGACTGAATCCGCCTTGCTCGAAGCGCTGAGGGCCGTGGTCGATCCGAACACCGGCAGCGATTTCGTCAGCACAAAGCAGGTGAAAAATCTGCGCATCACCGGCGGCGCGGTGACATTCGATGTGGAGCTGGGCTACCCGGCCAAGAGCCAGTTCGATGCGCTGCGGCAGGCGCTGACCACGGCAGCGCGTGGCGTGGCCGGCGTGGATGCGGTCCACGTCAACATCAGCAGCAAGATCGTCGCGCATGCCGCTCAGCGCGGCGTGCAGTTGCTGCCCAACGTGAAGAACATCGTCGCCGTGGCCTCGGGCAAGGGCGGCGTGGGCAAGAGCACCACCGCCGTCAACCTGGCGCTGGCGCTGGCCGCTGAAGGCGCGGCGGTGGGCATCCTCGATGCGGACATTTATGGCCCCAGCCAGCCGATGATGATGGGCCTGGCCGGCAAGCCGGGCAGCGATGACGGCAAGACCATGCAGCCCATGCGCAACCACGGCGTCGAGGTGATGTCGATCGGCTTCATTGTTGAAGCCGACAACCCCATGATCTGGCGCGGCCCGATGGCCACCCAGGCGCTCGAGCAGCTGCTGCGGCAAACCAGCTGGGGCGATCTTGACTACCTGATCGTCGACATGCCACCGGGCACCGGTGACATCCAGCTCACGCTGTCGCAGCGTGTGCCGCTGACCGGCGCGGTGATCGTGACCACGCCGCAGGACATCGCGCTGCTCGACGCCAGAAGGGGCATTCGCATGTTCGAAAAAGTCGGCGTGCCCATCCTGGGCATCGTCGAGAACATGGCGGTGCACGTGTGCGAGAAATGTGGCCATGCCGAACACATCTTTGGCGAAGATGGCGGCAAGAGGCTGGCCGAGCAGTACAAGGCCGACTACCTGGGCGCGTTGCCGCTCAACCTGAGCATCCGCTTGCAGGCCGACAGCGGCAACCCCACGGTGGTGAGCGATCCCGACGGCGAAATCGCCGGCATCTACAAGGCCGTGGCGCGCCAGGTGGCGGTGAAGATCGCGCAGCGCACCCGTGATTTCTCGTCGAAGTTTCCGACCATCACCATCTCCAACGACACCTGAGACCCCGCCCATGAGCATCAAGAGCGACAAGTGGATCCGCCGCATGGCCGAGACCACCGGCATGATCGAGCCGTTCGAGCCCGGCCAGGTGCGCCAGTCGGCCGACGGCCACAAGATCGTCAGCTACGGCACCTCGAGCTACGGCTACGACATCCGCTGCGCGCGTGAATTCAAGGTGTTCACCAACATCTACAGCACCGTGGTCGACCCGAAGAACTTCGACGAAAAGAGCTTCGTCGACATCGAAGGCGATGTGTGCGTCATCCCGCCCAACAGCTTCGCGCTGGCGCGCACGGTCGAGTACTTCCGCATCCCGCGCAACGTGCTGACCATCTGCCTGGGCAAAAGCACCTACGCGCGCTGCGGAATCATCGTCAACGTCACGCCGTTTGAGCCCGAATGGGAAGGCTACGTCACGCTCGAGTTCAGCAACACCACGCCGCTGCCGGCCAAGATCTACGCCGGCGAAGGCTGCGCGCAGGTGCTGTTCTTCGAGAGCGACGAGGTCTGCGAGATTAGCTACAAAGACCGCGGCGGCAAATACCAGGGCCAAAAAGGCGTGACGCTGCCGAAGACGTGAGGCGAGTGCGGCGTGAGAAGGTCGTTGTTTTGCGCGAATTGCGGTGCGAATACCCCCTGAACAGGGGGGTAGGCGGCGGGACAGGCGGCGGCTAGCATTGAAGCCTTGGTCATGAGATCGGAGTCACCACCATGAAACGTTCACTTGCACTCATCGCCGCCAGCTTGGCTCTTGCTGGAAACGCTCATGCGGTTGATGCCTATGTTTTCGGCTTCAGTGGCAACTCTGATGTTGACAACCTGCTGACGATCAACAACACCACCACACGTGACATCACCTTCGCTGGTTCGTACAGCTCGACAGGGTTTTACAACCCGGCGGAATCGACGATGCTGGGGAATTACATTGCCGGCCACTGCGACAGTTGCCACTACAGCGACTACCGTAACTTCTTTGTCATAGATCTCACAGGGCTCACAGCACCAGTCACGAAACTGACCTTCACGCTGGACTCATTTGAGGTCAGCAGTTCAGGCACCTACACCCTGTGGGACTACGCCAGTTCGGGAACGATCGAGCAACTGAAGAAGGGCGGCTCTGGCCTGACATCCATCTACGACGATCTGGGTGCCGAAGCGACCTATGGCTCATTTGAGTACGAGGTAACTGACAGTGACACCGTGCAAATTCTGGAACTCAACGAAAGCGCTTTGAGTGACCTGAACACTGCGATCGGCATCGCAATGAGCGGTGGTGAAAAACAGTGGGCCTTCGGCGGCTCGTTTGCACCCACCCCCCCTATCCCCGAACCCGAGACCTACGCGCTGATGCTGGCCGGGCTGGGTCTGGTGGGCTGGATGGCACGGCGTCGCAAGGCCTGAGTTTTCAGCGCTCGCCGCACCAGAGAAGAAGCCGCCCGAGGGCGGCTTTTTTCATGGGCTGCGGCCGCTACGATGGCCAAGCCGGCGAGCAGCACGGCATGCGGAGGTATCGCGATGAAATGGGAAGGCAACCGGCAAAGTGACAACGTCGAGGACGCTCGAAGCGGCAGTGGGCGCGGCTTTCCGGTGGGTCGCGGGCGCGGCCTGGGCCTGGGAACCATCGCTGTCGCGCTGGTGGCTGGCTGGATCTTCGGCATCAATCCGCTGACGGTGCTGGGCGTGATCGGCGGCATGGATGGCCCGGCCGCACCGGCTCAGGTGCAGCGCGCACCGGCGCAGCGACCGCCGGCCGACGACCGGGAAGCAAGCTTCGTCTCGACCGTGCTCGCCGACACCGAAGACGTCTGGGCGGCGCAGTTCAAGTGGGCCGGGCGCACATACCAAGACCCCAAGCTGCGGCTGTTTCGTGGCAGCGAGCCCACCGCCTGCGGTCAGGGCGATGCGGCGATGGGGCCGTTTTATTGCCCCGGCGATCGCAAGGTCTACATCGACCTCGGGTTCTTCGACACGCTGTCGCAGCGCCTGGGCGCGCCGGGCGATTTCGCGCAGGCCTATGTGATTGCGCACGAGGTCGGCCACCATGTGCAAAACCTGCTGGGCTACAGCGGCAAGGTCGATGCGATGCGCGGCCGCGTGAGTGCTGCCGAACAAAACGCGCTGAGCGTGCGGCTTGAGCTGCAGGCCGATTGCCTGGCCGGCGTGTGGGCCCACGACTCCCAGAAAAGCAAGGGCTGGCTCGAGAGCAGCGACGTCGAAGAAGCGCTGCAGGCAGCCAGCCAGATCGGCGACGACACCTTGCAGCGCAAGTCACGCGGGATGGTGGTGCCCGAGAGCTTCACCCATGGCACCAGCGAGCAGCGCATGCGCTGGTTCCAGCGCGGGTTGCAAGGCGGCAGTCTGGAGCAGTGCAACACCTTTGCCAGCAAGACGCTATAGCAGCGCCCGCGGCGTCAGGCTGCCGCGAGGGTGGCGTGCGAGACGTATGCGCTGAGGTGTCGCTGGGATGTGGTGTGACGGAAAAACGCCCGCCGCATCGCCGCGGGCGGTGTGCGAGCGCGTCAGGCGCTCAGCGAGCCGCCGTGGCCGAGTCGCTCGGACGCGCCGTAGCTGCCGTACATGACGGGTGCATCGCGCGGCAGCAGCACATCGATCGCCCGGTCGAGGGCGGCCGTGGCGCGTGCCAGGCTTTCGCGCTGGGCAGCCACCGAGCCGCCGGCGTCCACCAGACGGCGACGCAGTGCGGGTGGCAGCGGGCCTTGGCGCGCAGCCCGTGAAAACTGATCGACCGCGCTGGACAGCGCGCGGTGCAGCTCGCTGGCGTGCAGGTCGATCGATGGCAGATCGCGCGCACGCAGGGCTTCGCCCAGAAATGACAGTTGACCTTCCACCGCGCTCAGCGCCGACTCGAGCACCGGATCCGCAGCGTCGACGGGCAAGATCCCCGTCGTTGGGCGTGAGGTCAGCGTGAGGTTCATGGTCTGGGCCGTGGTTGGGCAATCAATGAGAAGTCAGGTGGCGGCAAAGCTCAGGGCTTGGCCGTACCACCGGACAGGAGTTCAGCCGCATTCGAGATCAGCTTGTCAGCGATCACTTCGGCGTTGGCCTTAAATTCACCGCGTTCGATCGACTGCGAAACGCTGTCGACCTTGGCGGCGTCGAAGTCGGCGTCGCCTGCCGATAGCAGTGCGGTGGCCGTGCTGGAAAGCGCGACCTGAGCACTGGCTTCGGCAGGTTGCTGCGTCGCGGCAGCCTGACCCGTGGCAGCCGACGATGCGGCGTTGGACGACGGCGTGGATGCTGGCGTCACGATGGGCTTGTCAGCCGGATTTCCGATTTTCATGAGGTTCTCCCAACAGGCTGCGAGGACAGCGGCCTTATCAACATGAAAGTTTTTTCGGCCGACACGAGGCTGACTTTAGGCTTTTTCAAGCCCTCGTTCAGATCGGCATACCGCTGGCTGCCGGGGCTCACAAGTTGATCTCCAGCTCGCGCGATGCCACCGGCGTGCCGGTGATGATCTGGCCGCTGTCGGTGCGAACGCGTGCGGACTGCCCGTCCAAACCGGGGCTAAGCGCGGTGCCTGAACCCGAAACACTGAAGCCCTTGCCGCGCGCCATCACCTTCACGGTGTCGCCTGCGGCAAACCACTGTCGTGCTCTGAGATCAGCTTGTCGAATGCTTTGACCGGCCACCAGCGAGCGGGTCAGCACCCGTCCGATGGCCAGTGCCTCGTTGACGATGGCCGGACTATTGTCCTCGGCCAGGTCCACTTCGGCAAAGGTCAGGTCGCCGCTTTGCACCGTGCTGCCCAGCATCAGCGGCTGCGATGCCACCAGCGTCTGGCCATACACATGAACGGTGATGGGCAGATAAACGTTCCAGGGGCGCTCGCCCTGCGTGCAGCGCAATCCGATGCGTGACTTGCCCCACAGACGGGTGCCGGCCGGCAGATAAGGCTCGATGCGCTGGCAGGCTGCGAGCTTCAGGCGCGAGTCGAGCGCGCCGACGGTCACATCGAAGCGCAGTGGGCCGCCCGTGCCGTTACTCGAAACGCGCGTTTGCTGCGAGGCCACCAGTGCCATCTCGCGCACTTGATTGATCAGCGCAGCGTCGATGGATTCGTTGGCCACCTGCGCCCGGGCCTGCGTGGCCATGAAGGCCGCCGCGATGACCAGTAAAGCGCCCACGGCCCAAGCCTGCAGCGAGGTGCGGCGGCGAGCGGTCGAAGTCGAAGTGGCGATGTTCATGCCAGCAACTCTAGGTCGCCACCTGTGCGTCCAAAGCGCGGAAATGAGGGCCATAAGGGCCTTTCTTCTCGCTTATGTATTTGAGGCAGCCAAACACAATGAACGCAAACCCGGCCCCTATTGGAGCGCCCCATGATCAACAACCTCACCAGCATCCTTGACTTCCAGGCACAGGCCCTGAGCCTGCGCTCGGAGCGCCAGCGGCTGCTCGCCAGCAACATCGCCAACGCCGACACGCCGGGCTACAAGTCACGTGACATGGATTTCGCCAAGGCTTTGCGCGAAGCCACCGGCCGGCAAGGCGGCGGCACCAGCCTGAGCATGGCGCGCCCTTCGGGAGTTGCCGCGGGCCGACTCGACACCACCCAGTCAGGCCACATCCGCATCGGCGGCGCCACGTCGGACGCCAACTTGCTGTATTCGACGGCCAGCCAGCCCAACCTCGACAACAACACCGTCGACATGGACCGCGAGCGGGCCAGCTTTGCCGACAACGCCATCAAGTACGAGGCCACGCTGGGCTTCATCAACGGCGGCGTCAAAACCATGCTTGATGCGATCAAGGGGCAATCATGAAGAAACTGCTGATCAGTAAGCGAGACGAGCGCAGGGCCGCTCCCAAGGCGGCTCGCTTCCCCGCGGGGGAGTGGGCGATGCCTGCATGGCACGAGGGGCTGTCATGAGCATGTTGAACATCTTCAATGTGTCGGGCAGCGCCATCAGTGCGCAAAGCAAGCGGCTCAACGTGGTGGCCTCCAACCTGGCTAACGCCGACACCGTGGACGGCCCAGACGGCAGCGCCTACAAAGCCAAGCAGGTGAACTTCCAGACCCAGTTCATGGGCGCCGATGGCGGCCCCGGCTCGGCGGGTGTCAGCGTGAGCTCCATCACCGAAAACCAGGCCGCCGGTCGCCGCGTGCTCGACCCCAAGAACCCCTCGGCCGATGGCGATGGCTACGTGACCTACAGCAACGTCAACGCGATCGAGGAGATGGTCAACATGATCTCTGCGTCGCGTTCGTACCAGAACAACGTCGAAGTCATGAACACGGCCAAGTCGCTGCTGCTCAAGACCTTGCAGATGGGCAACTGAGCCCGCCAACCCAGGAAACCGCCATGGATTTCTCGACCCTCAACGTCAATTCGCAAACCGCAGCCAAGACCACCACGGCAGCGGCTTCGGCTGTCGACAAGACCAAGGAGGCCGGCTCCGAAGACCGCTTCTTGAAGCTGCTGGTCACGCAGATGCAAAACCAGGACCCGCTCAACCCGATGGACAACGCGCAGGTCACCTCGCAGATGGCGCAGATCAACACCGTCAGCGGCATCGAAAAACTCAACACCACTGTCGAATCGCTGTCGGGCCAGTTCGCGCAGATGCAGGCACTGCAGGGCGCCTCGATGGTCGGCCGCGACGTGGTGGTGCCGGGCAACCTGATGGACATCACCAACGGCGTGGGCCAAGGCGGCTTCGATCTGAGCGGCCCGGCCGACAACGTCAAGGTCGAGGTGCTCGCACCTTCCGGCCAGGTGGTTGACACCATGAACCTCGGCGCGCTGGGCAGCGGCATGCAAAGTTTTGACTGGTCCGCCAAGGGCGCCACCAACGACAGCGGCCTGCGCTTTCGCGTGACCGCCAGCAATGGCAGCGTCAGCAGCACACCGGCCACCTTGATGCGCGATCGCGTCAATGCCATCAACACCACCGGCAACAGCTTCAACCTCGAGCTGCAAAACGCCGGCACCGTGCCTTACAGCTCGGTGCGCGCGCTGAACTGATCCCCACCCCACACCCCACCCAAACACTTTAAGGAAAAAATCATGGGCTTCCAGCAAGGTCTTTCCGGATTGAACGCATCGAGCAAAAACCTCGAGGTCATCGGCAACAACATCGCCAACGCCAACACCTTTGGCGCCAAGGCTTCGCGTGCTGAATTTGCCGACCTCTACGCCGGCGCACTCAATGGTGCTACGGGCGGCTCGGCCGGCATCGGCGTGAGCATCTCGTCGATCGCCCAGCAGTTCAACCAGGGCAACGTCACCACCACCGAAAACCCGCTCGACCTTGCGATCAACGGCCGCGGTTTCTTCCAGCTCGAGGCCAACACCGGCGAGACGGTGTACAGCCGCAACGGCCAGTTCAAGCTCGACCGCGACGGCTTCGTGGTCAACGGAGCGGGCCTGAAGTTGCTGGCACAAACTTGGGACGAGGCCGCCGGCGGTGGCGTGGGCGATGCGGTGCCGATCCAGTTGCAAAGCGGCCTGGGCTCACCGGTGAAAACCGGTCAGGGCGGCACGACGGCGATGCAAGGCGTGCAGATGTCGCTCAACCTCGATGCGCGCAAGGACGTGCCCTTGGTGGCGATGGATTTCTCCAAGCCCGACAGCTACAACTTCTCGACCTCGCAGACCCTGTACGACGGACAGGGCGCGGGGCTCACGATGAACTACTACTTCCGCAAGACGGCCACCGACAGCTGGGATATCTACGGTTCGGTCGATGGCTCGGACTGGAAAGGCACGGCCGGTGCGGGCACTGCACCCAACAAGCTGACCTCGCTGTCGTTCGACACCGACGGCACCATGGCCACCACGCCGGCCACCATCAATAAAGACATCATCGATCCGCGCGATGGCACCAGCACGCTGTTCTCGCAGTTGCCGATCAACTTCACCGGCACCAGCCAGTACGCGGCCGGATTCAGCGTGTCGTCGCTCAAGCAAGACGGCTACACCGCAGGCGAGCTGACCGGCATCGGCTTTGACGACACCGGCGTGATCAAGGCGACCTATTCCAACGGCCGCTCGACCAATCTGTCGCAGCTGCAACTGGCCGACTTCTCCAACCTTCAGGGCCTGCAGCCGCTGGGCGGCAACCTGTGGCAAAAGACCTTTGCCTCGGGCGACCCGGCGCGCCTGGGCACTCCGGGCAGCGGCGTGCTGGGTTCGACGACATCGGGCGCGCTGGAAGACTCCAACGTCGACCTCACCGGCGAGCTGGTCAACATGATCACCGCGCAGCGCCTGTATCAGGCCAATGCGCAGACCATCAAGACCGAAGACCAGATCCTGCAAACGCTGGTGAACCTGCGCTAAGCGCCGGGACCGCACTGAGCGCTGCCTGAGAGGAGCCATCCATGGACCGCATGATCTATCTGTCGATGTCGGGCGCCACCGCCACGATGCAGCGTCAGGAAACCCTGGCGCACAACCTGGCGAACGTGTCGACCCCGGGCTTTCGCGCCGAGTTGCAGGCGTTTCGTTCGGTGCCGGTGCAAGGCAGTGGCGCCAACACGCGCGCCTACGTGCTCGAATCGACGCCCGGGTACAACCCATCACCCGGCGTGGTGGCGTCCACCGGACGCAACCTCGATGTGGCGATGAAGGGCGACGCCTGGCTGGCCGTGCAGGGCAGCGACGGCACCGAGGCCTACACCCGCGGTGGCGCGCTCGACATCGCAGCCGACGGCACACTGACCACGCGCAGCGGCATCACGGTGCTGGGCGATGGCGGTCCGATCCAGGTGCCGCAAGACAGCGAAGTCACCATCGGCTCCGACGGCACCATCAGTGCGCGCTCGGGCAACGGCAAGCCCACGCCGGTCGGCCGTCTCAAGCTGGTCACGCCCGAGGCCCCCCTCGAACGTGGCACCGACGGACTGTTTCGCGCGGGCAGCGGTGACTTGTCAGCCGACACCAATGCCCGATTGCAAGACGGCGCGCTCGAGGGCTCCAACGTGAGCCCGGTCGAGACCATGGTCGAAATGATCGCTGCCGCCCGACAGTTCGAAGCCCAGATCAGGATGATGCAGACCGCCGAGGCCAACGAGAAATCTGCCTCGCAGCTGCTGTCGCTGAACTGATCGCCAGCCGCGACCCGCACGCCAACCAACTGAACAAGGAACCTCGCCATGATGCGCTCCCTGTGGATTTCAAAGACCGGCATGGAAGCCCAGCAAACCCAGCTGGACGCCATTTCCAACAACCTGGCCAACGTCTCGACCAACGGCTACAAGAAGTCGCACGCGGTGTTCGAGGACCTGATGTATCAAAATATCCGTCAGGCCGGCGCCAACAGCACCGACCAGACCACCTTGCCCACCGGCTTGCAGCTCGGACTGGGCACGCGTGCAGTGGCCACCTCGCGCAATTTCAGCCAGGGCAACCTGCTGCAAACCGGCAACCCGCTCGATCTGGCACTGCGCGGCAACGGATTCTTCGAAATCCAGATGCCCGACGGCACCAGCGGCTACACCCGTGACGGCTCGTTCCAGGTGAGCTCGACCGGGCAGCTGGTCACCAACAACGGCTATGCGCTCAACCCGAGCATCACCATTCCGGCCACCGCCACCAGCGTGACTGTGGGCACCGACGGCACGGTCAGCGTCACGCTGCCGGGTCAGACCGCCTCGCAGACCGTGGGCACCGTGGGCGTGGCGAGCTTCGCCAACCCGGCCGGCCTGCAGCCGCTGGGACAAAACACCTACGCCGAAACGACGTCGTCTGGCACAGTGACCACCGGCACCGCGGGGCAAAACGGCCTGGCGACCATCTCGCAGGGCTTTGTCGAAACATCCAACGTCAATGTGGTGGAAGAGCTGGTTTCGATGATCCAGACGCAGCGCGCCTACGAGCTGAACTCGAAAGCGATTTCCACCTCCGACCAGATGCTGGCCAAGCTGGGGCAGCTGTGATGAGCGCCGTGCGTGGATGGCAAATCACCGGCCGCGCTGTGAGCGTGCTCGCCGCCGTGGCACTGTGCGGCTGCGAGGCGCTCGCGCCGCGCCCCAAGGTCGAAGTGGTCACGCCGACCTTTGCTGTGCCCGCACCGGTGGCGGTTTCGCCGCAGGCGATCAACAGCGGCTCGATCTTTCAGCAAGCGCAGTACCGGCCCTTGTTCGAGGACTATCGAGCCCGCCTGGTGGGCGACACCATCACGGTGAGCATCGTCGAAGCCGTGGCGGCCAGCCAGGAAAGCACCAGCAAGATCGACAAGACCGGCACGGTGTCGGGCAGCGTGACGGCATTGCCGTTCGTGTCGCCGACCCAGCTCAACCGCGCCAGCGTCGATGGCACATCGGCCAACAATTTCGAAGGCAAGGGCAAAACCGAAAACACCAACACCTTCACCGGCACCATCACCGCCACCGTCACCGGCGTGCTGCCCAACGGGCACTTGCTGATCTCGGGCGAAAAGCAGATCGGTGTTAACGACAACGTCGACGTGCTGCGCTTTTCGGGCCAAGTCGACCCACGCACCATCCAGCAGGGCAACATCGTGCAGTCGGGCCAGATCGCCAATGTGCGTCTGGAGAACCGCGGACGTGGCGCGCAGGCCGATTCGCAGTTAATTGGCTGGTTAGCACGGTTCTTTTTGAGCGTTCTGCCGATTTAAGTTTCTTCAGAATCGATTGCAACAGGGAGTGCAATCGAGATGAACAGGATCGACAGGCTCACGCAAGGCGGATGGCTCTTCGGCTGGTGCCTCGCCATTGCCGCCATCGCATGGCCGGCCAGTGCCGAGGCCGTGCGCATCAAGGAAGTGGCGTCGGTCCAGGGCGTGCGCACCAACCAGTTGGTCGGCTACGGTCTGGTGGTCGGCCTTGACGGCACGGGTGACTCGACCACGGCGGCTCCCTTCACCGCCCAGAGCCTGACCTCTTTGCTGCAGCAAATGGGCGTCACGCTGCCTCCTGGCACCCAGCTCCAGGTCAAGAACGTCGCCGCGGTGATGGTGACCGCGCAACTGCCCGCCTTCGCCCAGCCGGGCCAAAACATCGATGTCAATGTGTCTTCGCTGGCCAATTCCAAGAGCCTGCGCGGCGGCACGCTGATCGCCACACCGCTCAAGGGCGCCGACGGCCAGATCTATGCGATGGCGCAGGGCAACCTGATCATCGCCGGCGCTGGTGCTTCGGCCGGGGGCTCCAAGGTGCAGATCAACCAGCTGAGCTCGGGGCGTATCCCCGAGGGCGCGACGGTGGAGCGCGCGGTGGCCACGCCGCTCAATCAGGGCAGCATCTTGCAGCTCGACCTCAACTCCAGCGACTACAGCACCGCACGCCAGGTGGCGCGCGTCATCAACAAACGCATGGGCGGCCAGATCGCTCAGGCCGTCGATGGCCGCCGGGTGCAGGTGGTGATGCCCGAATCGCCCGATGAGCGGGTGAGCTTTCTGGCCGAAATCGAGAACCTGCCTGTCGATCTGGTCAGTGCGGCTGCCCGGGTGATCATCAATGCACGCACCGGCTCGATCGTGGTCAATGAGGCGGTGACGCTGTCGGCATGTGCGGTGGCCCACGGCAACCTGTCGGTGGTCATCAACTCCACGCCCATGGTCAGCCAGCCCAATGCGTTTGCCCAGGGGCGCACCGTGGAAAGCGAAAAGAGCGACATCACCATCAACCAAGAGCCGGGCTCGCTGATCCAGCTGCCCGCTGGCACCAAGCTGGCCGATGTGGTCAAGGCCCTCAATTCGCTGGGTGCCACGCCGCAAGACCTGCTGGCCATCTTGCAGGCCATGAAAGCTGCCGGCGCGCTGAACGCCGAGCTGGAGGTGATCTGATGAACCTCGGCTCGCCGGCTGCATCCAACCCGCTGCTCACCCAGGCCAGCGCCTCGAGTGCCGACGCGCGCTCGCTGGCCGCGCTGCGCAGCACGTCGGCGCGCGACCCCAAGGCGGCGATCAAGGAAACCGCCAAGCAGTTCGAGGCCATGTTCATGCAGCAGCTGCTTAAGAGCATGCGCGAGGCGCAGGCCGCGATGTCTGGCGGCATGATGGACAACGCCGGCACCAGCATGGGCAACGAAATGCTCGATGCCGAATACGCCAAGCGCATGAGCGGCAACCCCGGCGGCCTGGCCGACGTGATCGCACGCCAGCTCGAGCGTCAGATGGGCGGCGAGGCGCCGGCTGCCATGACGCTCAAACCTTTTTCGACCAGCAGCCTGGCACCCGCCGGGGCGGCTGGTGCGGCCGGCGCGCCGGTGGCGTCCAGCCAGATCCGGCAGGCCGATTTCGTGCAGCGCCATACCGAGGCTGCACGCGCGGCCGAAGCCGAGACCGGCATCCCTGCGGGCTTCATGGTGGCTCAGGCCGCGCATGAGTCGGGCTGGGGTCGCCGCGAGATCAAGAACGCCGACGGCTCGACCTCGTTCAACGTGTTCGGCATCAAGGCGGGGGGCAGCTGGAAGGGCCCGGTGGCCGAAGTCACCACCACCGAATACGAAGGCGGCGTGGCGCGCAAGGTGACGGCGAAATTCCGCGCCTACAGCTCCTACGAGGAATCGTTCAAGGACTACGCGCGGCTGATGAAAGACAGCCCGCGCTACAGCCAGGTGATGGCCAGCGCCAGCACCGGCAGCGCCACCCCGGCAGGCTTTGCGCAGGGGCTGCAGCGCGCAGGCTACGCGACCGATCCGGCTTATGCCGACAAGCTCACACGTGTCATCAACACGACGCTGCGCCTGCAGCGCGTGATGACGACCTGACCACAGCGAGGCTGACATGGGAACCGGTGCATTGACCTCTTTGGGCATTCGGGCCATGACGGCCAGCTATGCGCAACTGCAAACCACCAGCAACAACATCGCCAACGTCAACACCAAGGGCTACTCGCGGCAGGAAGCCCAGCTGGTCACCGCCGGCGGCCAGTTCACCGGCGCGGGCTTTTTCGGCCGGGGCGTGGACATCGCCACGGTGACGCGTGCGCACGATGATTTCCTCACCCGCGAGGCGTCGCTGTCGACGGCCCTGGCCGCCGCCGACAGCGCGCGCAGCGAGCAGCTGCTGCGGCTCGAGAAGGTGTTCGGCACCGGCGAGGCCGGCCTGGGCTTTGCGGCCAACCAGATGTTCAACGCCTTCGCCGATGTGGCCAGCAAGCCGCAGGACCTGTCGTCGCGGCAGGTGGTGATCGAACGCGCGGGCGAGCTGGCCAGGCGCTTTGCCATCGCCGGCGAGCAGATCGACGAGCTGCAAGGCGGTGTGACCGTGGAGCTCAAGGCCTCGGTGGCGCAGGTCAACGACCTCACGAAGCAGATCGCGCTGCTGAACCAGAAGATCTCCAACTACAGCGGCACCACCAAGCCGCCCAACGACATGCTCGACCAGCGTGATCAGGCCATCCAGGACCTGAGTAAGCTGGTCCAGGTGACCACCATCGGCGCCGACGACGGCTCGCTGTCGGTGTTCATGGGCGCCGGACAGGCGCTGGTGCTGGGCAGCCAGACCACGTCGCTGGTGGCGATGCCCGACCCCTACGACGCCTCGCGCGTGGCGGTCGGCCTGTCCACCGCAGGTGGCAATCAGGCACTGCCGGCTTCGCTGCTCACCGGCGGCAGCATCGCTGGGCTGGTGCGCTTTCAAAGCACCGACATCACCGATGCGCGCAACCTGCTGGGGCAGATGGCGCTGGCGGTGGGCTTGCAAACCAACGAACAGCAGTCGCTCGGTATCGACCTGTACGGCCAGACCGGCGCGGGGATGTTCCGTTTCGGCTCGGCCTCGGGGCTGCCCGTGGTGGCGGCCAGCGGCTCGAGCTTCAACAGCGGCAGCGCCAGCGTCGCGCTGACCCTGCAGTCCCCTTCGACGCTGTCCGGCCTGGGCGTGAGCAGCGTGCAGCCCAGCGACTATCGCCTCACCGCCGACGGTGCGGGCGGCTTCGAGCTGGCGCGGCTCAAGGACGGCGAGCTCGACACCAGCTTCACCCCGGTGAGCGTGGTCAATGGCGACGTGGTCGAAGGCTTCAAGATCGCCATCAGTGGCGCGGCGGCAGCGGGTGACACCTTCTTGCTTCGACCTTGCGGCACGGCCGCGCTGAACATGCGGCTTGACATGAGCAACCCCAAACTGATCGCCGCGGCCTCGCCGCTCAGCGGGACGCTGGGGGCCACCAACGCAGGCACCGGTGCGATTGGCGCGATGACCTTTGGCAGCACCGATGTGGCGGCCAACGCCAACTTGCCGGTGACGCTGAAGTTCCAGACCACCATAGTGCCCGGCCAGTACACCTACACCTGGACCAACGCTGGCGGCACGACCACGGTGCCCAATGTGTGGTCGCCCGGCCAGCCGATTCCCTATTCAGGCGCGGCCGCGTCGGATTCGTTTTCCGTGCTCATCACCGGCGTGCCGGTGGCCGCCGACGCCAGCGCCTCACCCGCGGTGACCAGCGACACCTTCGTGTTCGGCGCCAACAGCTACACCAGCGCTGACAACACCAACGCCAAGGCACTGCTCGGCCTGCGCGACGCCGCCTTCGTTGGCGCCATCTGGAACGCCGGCACGCTGGAGCCCGGAGCCAGCGTCACCGATGCCTTTGCCAGCATCATCGCCCACATCGGTGTGAGCGTGCAAAGCGCGACGAACTCGGCGCAGCTGTCAGCCGATGTGGCCGCCGAGACCGAACAGGCCCGCTCCTCAAAGGCCGGCGTCAACCTCGACGAGGAAGCCGCACGGCTGATCCAGTACCAGCAAAGCTATCAGGCCGCAGCCAAGATGCTGCAAGTGGCGCAGTCGGTTTTCGAGACCTTGCTGCAGACCGCAGGCCGCTGATCGCGCTGACCCCATGTGCCTTCGTTGAACTGATCGAGCACCGCCATGAGAATTTCTTCCGCCAACGCCTACGACAACACCATCGAAACGCTGCAGCGTCGGCAGTCCGACCTGAGCGATCTGCAGACTCGCCTGACCAGCGGCAAGCGCGTGCTCAAGGCCAGCGACGATCCGGCCGCTGCCGCGCGCGCCGAGCGTGCGCTGGCTGCCGAAATGCGCAGCGAGACCTCGCAGCGCAGCGTCGATGCCAGCCAGGTCATCGTCAGCCAGACCGAAAGCGCGCTTGGCGATGCCGGCGAGTTGCTGCAGCAAATACGCGAGACGCTGGTGGCCTCGGGCAATGCGTCGTACTCCGACCGCGAACGCAGCCAGCTCGCCGCCAGCTTGAAAGGTATGCGCCAGCAATTGCTGGCCGTGGCCAACCGATCCGATGGCGCTGGCAGCTACCTGTTTGGCGGTCAGGGCTCGTCGCAGCCGCCTTTCATCGACAAGCCCGCCGGCGTGCAGTTCAGCGGCACCAGCGGCCGCCTGCAAACCGACACCGACACCGAGCTGCCACTGAGCACCGATGGTGCGGCCACCTGGCTCAATGCGAGCACCGGTAACGGCGTGTTCGTGACCTCGTCGGCGCTCAACAGCGTGAGCGGCAGTGAAATCACCGGCGCCACGGTCGACGCGGGCAGCGTGAGCGACCCCTCGGCTTTGTTCCCGGTGCCCGACACCGGCTACCGCATCCACTTCAGCAGCAGCAGCACCTACGACATCGAGAGCTATTCGCTGTCCTCGGGGTTGACCAGCTACGAGTCCACGGGCACCTACCAGCCGGGCGTGGCCATCGATCTGCACGGCATGAGCGTGACCGTCTCGGGCACACCGACCACGGGCGACCAGTTCAACATCGAGCCGTCGACGCCGACGCTCAGCGTGTTCGACAGCATCGATCAGGCCATCGCCGGCTTGCAAACGCCCAACCGTACTACCGCGCAGCGCCTGCAGTCGACCGCTGACAGCCTGCGTGACATCGATGCTTCGATGGCCACGCTGAACCTGGTGCGCACCGCAGCCGGCGGCACGCTCAACCGCATCGACAACGAAACCAGCCGCCTGGCCACGCAAAAGCTCAGCGCGCAAACCACACGCTCGAACGCTGAAGACCTGGACATGGTCGAGGCGATTGCCGACTTCCAGAACCAGCAAACCGGCTACGAGGCTGCGCTGAAGTCGTATTCGATGGTGCAAAAGATGTCGCTGTTCCAATATCTCGGCGGCTAATGCGCCGATCGGCTGATCGTTGAACGTTGAGCGTCAATGCGAAAGGACTTGTCGTGAACGACGACATCCTGGGCCAGATGGCTCTTGGCTATTGCGCTTTCATCGAGCGCAACCGCGCGGTCACGGCGACCCGGCTGACGGTGTTCGCGCTGCAGCCCGATGCCCAGCTTGACGCTGCGCAACTGCTCGAGGTGCTCGCGCCGGTGTGGCCTGCCAACGGCTCGCGGCTGGTGCTTGGCGTGACCAGCGAAAGCCTGTTGCAGCAACTGCTGCTGGCTGCACCGCCCGCCCACATGACGATCGAGGTGCCGGCTTTCATGGCCTGCGACGAGGCCAACACCCGCGCGCTGCTGGCGCTGCACGCCCACGGCAATGGCTTGCTGCTCACGGGCGCGCCGCTCAAGGCACTGTCTGCCGAGGTGCACTCTTGCTTCAGCCATTCGCTGCTCGATCTGGCCGATGGGCCGCCCACCCAAGGCGGCTTGCCGCAAATCTTGTCGGGAATCCGCACGCTCGAGCACATGGAAGGCGCATTCGAGCGCGGTGCCACCGCCGTGCTGGGCTGGCCTATCGGCGACGAGGTGACACGCAGCGCGCCGGCAGGTGCGCAGGCGAGCAGTGCACCGATCGATCTGCAGGCGGTGGTCGAGCTGATGCGCCAGGTCGATCAGGCCGAGCCGGTCGACAAGATCGAGCGCACCCTCAAGCGTGACCCGTCGTTGAGCTTCAAGATCTTGCGCTACATATCCTCGCCCGCCTTCGGCTTGTCGGTGGTGGTGAGTTCGTTCAGCCACGCGGTGATGCTGCTGGGCTACCAGCGGCTCAAGCGCTGGCTCGCGCTGATGCTGGCCACCGCCAGCACCCAGCCCAGCCTGCGCGCCACGATGTTCGCCTCGGTGCGTCGCGGGCTGCTGATGGAAGAGCTGGCGCGCGACAGCAGCGACGCGGAAATGCGCAACGAGCTGTTCATCTGCGGTGTGTTTTCACTGCTCGACCGGCTGTTCGATCAGCCGCTGCCACAGCTGTTGCGCACCATCCCCGTGCCGCAAGGCGTCTACGACACGCTGGCCGAGGGTCGCGGGCCGTATGTGCCGTACTTCAACCTCGCCCGCGCCATCGAGTCGCAGTCGCCGTACGACATTCGCGACTGCGCTGACGCTCTGATGATGGACATGCGGCAAGTCAACCGCGCACTGCTGCGCGCGCTGACCACGGCGTCTGATCTCGACTGAAAAAGCGCCGCTGCCACAACGCGATAGATTCGCGTGCATGAATCCTCCAGCCGCTCGGCGTTGACGCGCATGGCCACCACCGCCAACTTGCCGCCGCTCGAACAATTCTTCGATCACCTGTGCGAAGGCGTGCTGCTATTTGATCGCCGTGCGCAGGTCAGCTTTGCCAACACCGCCGCTTTGCGGCGGCTGCCCGCGGCCGTCGGCTCCTCGGTGCGCGAGTGGCAAGCGGTGCTCGGCACGCCGTTGGTCGAATGGATCGCCCAGACCATCCAAGGTGTTTCCGGGGGCTCGCGCATCCCAGGCTATTCGGCGGTGCGCGCGGTGTGGCCGGCGCGTCGCAGCGTTGAGGCGCAACCGCCGCCGGCGGTGCTGGCCGACGGCCGCTCGGCCAGCACCGCCTGGCAGGTGCTGGCGCCGGGGCTGTACGCGCTGCGCTTGCACTGGAGCGAGTTGCACTCGGTCAGCGCAGAAGCCGCACCCGCTGCAGCACCGCTGCTGCCGCCGACCATCGCCGGCCCGGTCATCGCCGAGCTCATGCATGTGCTGTGGGATTCGCCCTTCCCGGCGCTGATGCAAGACAAGCGCGGGCGCATCGTCGAGGTCAATGCCGCGTTCGAGTCGTTCAGCTGCTACCCCCGAGAGCGGCTGATCGGCATCGACGCGAGCCAGCTCGAACCCGAGGCCGACCGCCAAAGCCGCCTCGACGGATTCGAGCGCCAACCGGCGCACGGCAAGGAGCGCGCCTTGACGAACCGACGGCTGCAAAGCGCCGATGGACGCGAGCGCTGGTACCGCGAAGCGCGCAGCGAACTCACCGACGAGCACGGTCGCGTGTTCACGATGGCGGTGCTGCAAGACACCACCGCCGAGCACGTGGCGCGCGAGCGTGCCGAGCGCTCGGCGCGCGAGATCGACGACTGGTTCGACATCAGCCCGATCGGCATGGTGCTGTACGACGATGCCGGCCTGCTGGTGCACAGCAACCCGGCCTTCGAGGCCATGGTGGGCGCCGCACCGGCGCTGATCAGCGGCGCCTCGCCGGCCCTGCGCGAGCTGCTCGGCTGGACCGAAGCCGGGCCGGCCAGCGTTGTGCAGCCTGATGCGCCCGCGCGGGTCCATGAGGGCTGGTTGCCCATGCCGCAAGGCGGTGCGCGGCGGCTGCGCGCGATGGTTCGCGGCTACACCACGTCTGGCGGTCAGCGCCGCCACATGGCCATCCTCGAGGACCGCAGCGCCGAGGAAGAGCGCGATCTGGCGCAAATGCAGATCGGCGCGCTGATGGACACCGCCGGCGTGGGTCTGGCCACCTTTCAGGAGGCATCGGGCTGGGTCAGCCGCGGCCGCGCCTCGCCGGTGGGCGAGTCCTTGCTCGAAGCCCCTGCCTCGGCCGACTTGCAGTCGATCAGCCGCGACATCGTGGTCGAGCAATCGAAGGCCGATTACGACCAGCTACAGCACGCCTTGCGCACCGCGCAGCGCGCCGAGGTGCGCTACGCCATCGAGCACCCCGTGCTGGGGTTGCGCTGGTTGCTGACCCGCGTCGAGCCGGCCACCCTGGCGTCGGGCCAGCGCACCACCTCGGTCGTCACGCTCGACATCACCGAGCAGCACCAAACGCAGCTGCGCAGCGAGCAGCTGCTGCGCGACCGCGAACTGATGTTCAGCCTGTCCGAAGTCGGCGTGGCTTTTTTGCGTGACGGCGTGCTGCAACGCGCCAACGACGCGCTGGCGCAGCTGGCGGGCTATTCGGCGCAGGAACTGCAGGGGCTGCCGCTGGCCGCGCTGTTCGGCGACAGCCAAGAGCACGCGCGGCTGGTGGCGCAAGAGCAAGCCGCGCTGCGCGAAGGCGGCCGCTGGCTCGGCGAGCGCCAGCTGCTGCAGCGTGACGGCAACCAGGTGTGGGTGCAGATCAGCACGCGGCTGGTGGGCGAAGACATCTCGGGCGGCGTCATCACCTCGTTCGTCAACGTCGACGCGCGGCACCGTGCCGAGGAGGCGGTGGTCTTGCAGGCGCAGCGCACGCGCGCCATCCTTGACTCGGTGCTGGTGGGCATCGTCACGGTGGGCCCGCGCGGCATCGAGTGGATGAACCGCTCGGCGCGCCGCATGTTCGGCGCCGATCTCGACGACTTTCTCGGCCAGCCCATCAGCACCGTGGCCACGCCCGAGCCTGACCACCCCTTCAGCCGCACCCGCTACCTCGACGACCTGGTCGAAGGCGAGGCCGAGACCTTCGAGTGCCGCGTCAAGGCGCGCGACGGGCGCGAGTTCTGGGTGGTCGGCAATGCGGTGGTCACCGGACACGAGTCGCACGGCCGCCAGCTGACCTATGCGCTGCTCGACATCGAACGCCGCCGCCAGGCCGAAGCGCGCATCGCCGAGGCCCAGGCCTCGCTGCAGCGCGTCATCGAAGCCGCGCCGATGGCCATCACCGTGTGCGATGCACGCACGCTGCGCATCCTGCAGGCCAATGTGGTGGCCGCGCGCAGCGTGCAACTGACCACGCAGCAGATCATCGGGCGCAGCCCGGAAGAAATCTTCAGCGCCGATATCGCCGCGCAGCGCCGAGCCGACATGGAAGAAGCGCTGGGCGCCAGCGCCGTCACCCAGCGCGAATACCGCTTGGCGCTGCACGACGAGGAGCGGGTGTGGGACGCGCGCTATCTGCCGCTGGCCGCACCCGGTGCGCCGCCCGATCAGTTGCTGCTGGTGGCCACCGACGTGTCTGAGCAGCGCGCCGCCGAACGTGCCAAGTTCGACGCCGCCATCGCGCAGCGCGAGATGCTGGTCAAGGAAGTGCACCACCGCATCAAGAACAACCTGCAAGGCGTGGCCGGCCTGATGCAGCAGATCGCCAAGCGCAAGCCCGAGATGGCCGAAACCATGGCCGAGGTGGTCGGCCAGGTGCATGCCATCGCGCAGGTCTACGGGCTGCAGGTGGGTGCGGGCGGGCCCTTGCACGTCGACAGCGTGCTCGAGGCCATCGCCGCGTCGGTGCAGCGCACCTTCGGCCATGCGATCGGCTTTTCGGTGCTGGGTGACGACCCAGCGCAATGGGTGCTGCCCGAGGCTGAATCCATTCCCATCGCACTGACCATCAACGAGCTGCTGACCAACGCCGTCAAGCACAGCGCCATGCAGCACCGGGCCGCCGATCCGGCAGGCGACAGCCCGGTGCCGGCCGTCGATTGCCAGCTGCAGTGCGGCTCGGACGGCGTGCGCATCGTGATTCGCAACCGCGCGCGGCTGCCTGAGGGCTTCAGCTTCACGCGCGTGCCGGGGGGTGTGTCCGGGCTGGGTCTGGTGCGCGCGCTGCTGCCGCGCCGATGCGCGCAGTTCAGCATCGAGCAGGACCAAGACGACGTGCTGGTCACCGTGGCGATCGGCGCGCCTGCGGTGGTGTCTGCGGCCAGGTCGGCTGCGCCGGCCGTTGCCGTGACATGAATATGCGCCTGGCGATCGTGGTCGCCTGTTCAGCCCACGGGCTTTCAGCCAGAATCGACGGGGTTTCAGGTGATCAGAACGGCAGGTTGATCAAGTGACGGTTGCGCAAAAGGCAGGCATACGCAGGTGCAAGATCCTGGTGGTCGATGACGACCGCTTGGTGCTGGCCACGCTGGCCCACGGTCTGAGCGAAGCCGGCTTCGAGGTGATCGACACCGACAACGGCGACGACGCCATCTTGCTGGCGCGCGAGCACCGCCCCGATCTGGCGCTGCTCGACATCCGCATGGAAGGCCTGAGCGGCTTCGATGTGGCCGCCTACCTGCGCGAGCACGGCAAGACGCCTTTCATGTTTCTGTCGGCCTTCACCGACGCCGAAACCGTGCGCAAGGTGCAAGAACTCGGCGCGGTCGATTACCTGGTCAAGCCGCTCGACATCGGCCACATCGTGCCGGCGGTCAACGCGGTGTTCGATCGCATCCTGGCGCGGTCCGAGCCGGCCGATCTGCAGCCTGCCGCGCCGCTGGCGCCGATGGAGCGGGCGCAGACCCTGTCGCTGCTGTCGGCCATGGCTGTGGGTGTTTTGATGCACCGCTTTTCACTGACACGCCAGGCGGCCGTCGACCGCCTGCACCGCATGGCCACCAGTGCCGGGCGCTCGCTCGACGACGAAGCCGAAGGCCTGCTCGACGCCGTCGAGCGGCTGGCCGCACCGAGCGCGCACTGACAGCGTGCAGCCCGCCACGGGCGGCTCAAGCTGACGGCGAGCCGATCGAGAAATAGAAGTTCGCGCCGCGGCCCACTTCAGCCTCGGCCCACACATCACCCCCGTGCCTTTGCACGATGCGGCGCACCGAAGCCAGGCCGACGCCGGTGCCCTGGAAATCGCTGGCGCTGTGCAGGCGCTGGAACACGCCAAACAGCCGCTCGGCGTATCGCATGTCAAACCCCGCGCCGTTGTCGCGCACGCTGAAGCTCGGTGCGGCCGAGTCGGTGCAACGCTCGAACCAGACCTGCGGCGTGGCGCACTTGGTGGTGTATTTCCAGGCGTTGCCCAGCAGGTTTTCCAGCATCACCCGCAGCAGCGTCGGGTCGCCTTGCACATGCATCGCCGGCTCGATGTGCACCGTGACCGCGTGTTGCGGCCACTGCCGGCGCAGGTCATCGACCACAAAGCCGGCCAGCTGCGACAGGTTCACCGGTTGCCTGGACACCGGCTTCGAAGACAGCTGCGACAGCGCCAGCAGCGCATCGATCATGCTGTTCATGCGCGCGGCCGCCCCGAGCACCCGGTCGAGGTGGTCGTTGCCCACGCGGTCGAGCAGCCGGCCGTAGTCTTCCTTGACGATCTTGGTGAAGCCCTCGACCACGCGCACTGGAGCGCGCAGATCGTGCGACACGGTGTAGCTGAACGACTCGGCGTCTTGCTCTGATAGCGAGGGCGCACCCGGCTTGGTTGCCGCTGCGCCCGCTGCGGCCGGCGCCGCCTGTTCGCGCACCGTGCCCACGTGGCCCAGAAATTCACCTGAAGCGCCGTGCAGTGGCACGGCACGCAACCAGCCCAGCCGCACGCCATCAGCGGCCGCGGCGATCTCGACACGCACTTCTTCGCAGGGTTGATGAGACTCGAGACTGCGGCGCCACGCGGACTGGCTGTCGGCGTCGATGCCACAAAAGCGTTCCCACACCAGTGCCGAGCTGTCCGGTGCAGCGGTTGCGCCAGGCGCCTCGCCGCGGGGCGGCTTGATCGACAGCAGCCGGTGGCTGGCATCGGTGTGCCACTGCCACACGTCGAGCAGCCGTGCGAGCGCCGCGCTGCGTGCCTGGCGTTGCTGCAAATCGGCGGCCTCGACGCACAGCCGCTCGCTTCGACGCAGCACCGTGGCCACCAACACCACCAAGCCCAGACCCAGCACGATGCCCAGACCCAGACCGATCGTGCTCAGCGTCGCGGCAGCATCGAGCGGAGGGGGCGACTCGGCCGCTGCCGCCACGGTCGTGCACGCCAGCGCCAGCGTCGCCGTCGCCAAGGCCCGCGCCGACCCGCGCCTGTTCAGGACGCCGATCAGGCACCGCGCACACCCAGGCTGGCCGAGACCCGATTTCATGGTCGCAGATTGTAGGCAGCCAACCCATTCAAGTTGCCGTGGCGCTGGCCGATACAACACTGACTGCGGCGTCCCGTCGACCGCATCAGGTTTTCAAATACGACCCGAACTCATGCCCATGCTGCGTCCTTTTCATGCCACTCGAGCCGTCCCTTTCAGGGGTCGGTGCGGTGCGCTTGGGGCACACTGCGCTCTCAGTCCGCGATGGCGGGGTCGGGTCGTTGGCGAGAGCAGGTGTTGAACATGGAAGCCACACACAACTTTGGCCTGGACGAAGAGGCTCTGAGCCGCGTTCGCGAGCTCGATCCCGCCGGCCGCGACCAATTGCTGGTGCGTTTGCTTTGCGTCTTTGAGAAATCGATCGACCGCATGTTGATTCAAATCGAACAGGCCCGCGCCGCTGACGACGCCAAAGCCGTGCATGGGGTGGCGCACACGCTCAAGTCGTCATCGGCTGCTGTCGGTGCGCTGGCGCTGTCGCGGCAGTGCGCCGTGGTCGAACTCATGGCACGCGAGTCCCGGCTCGATGAGGATGGCGATGGCGTGCAGCGCATGATCGTGGAGGCCGTGGCCGCCCGCGATGCCGCGCGACGCTTGGCCGCGCAGCTGCAAGCCGTGGCGCACACCGCATGAACAAGAGCCGACACACCGCAGGCGTCGACCCGCAGCAGCCCCGGTTGCTGCTCGTCGATGACGACGAAGTCAACTTGCTGTTGACCTCGATCGCGCTGCGCGAGCGCGGCTTTGCGGTCACCGAGGTGGCCAGCGGCCAGCAAGCGCTTGACACCTTGGCCGGCTGGCAGCCCGATGTGGTGGTGCTTGACGCGCTGATGCCGGGCATGGACGGCTTTGAAACCTGCCGCGAACTGCGCAAGTTGCCCGCGTGTGTCTCGCTGCCGGTGCTTATGCTGACCGGCCTTGATGACGACGCCTCGATCAACCACGCCTACGAGGTCGGTGCCACCGACTTCTTCGTCAAGTCCAACCAGTGGAGCTTGCTCGACGGCCGGCTGCGCTACCTGCTTCGATCGTCGCGCACGCGCATCGCACTCGAGCGCAGCGAAAACATCCTGGCGCGTGCGCAGGATCTGGCACGCATGGGCAGCTTCGAGTGGCTTGTCGGCTCGAGCACGCCAGACTTTTCGCCTCAGGCGCTGCGCGTGTTCCAGCGCGAGCCCTACGAGGTGCTGTCCTTCGGGACCTTGGTGCGCATGCTGCCCAAGGAAGAGCGGCGCGGCAAACGCACCATGCTCGCCGAAACCCTCGAGACGGTCGCACCGTTCACGCGTGACATTCCGATGCGGCTTCCCGACGGGCAGGTTCACATCATGCACCTCGAG
>JBBAPK010000021.1:0-45527 GCA_040400875.1 Burkholderiaceae bacterium
CGCGCCTCGTGAGAGGCGCGCGACTGCTATATGCAAAGACAACGACGAAATCTATACAGTTTCAATCCACACGCGCCTCGTGAGAGGCGCGCGACCCAACCGGGGGCGCGTCTGCGCCGTAATCGTTGACGTTTCAATCCACACGCGCCTCGTGAGAGGCGCGCGACTCGTCGGACACCCCTGTGACCGCTGGCTGTGGCTGTTTCAATCCACACGCGCCTCGTGAGAGGCGCGCGACTCCGCCCAAGTAACTTGTTGATTCCACATGTCGGCCTGCTCACGTTGCGCGAACCGGTTGCCCGGCTGCTTGCAGGGCGGTGACAGGTCGCACAACACAACCCGGTTTATCAGTTGCATCAAGCACTTGGGTGGCGCGCGAACGTGAGGCAACTTTGCCGGTCACTCCAAGTTCGCGAAACGATCATAGAACCAGAGGCCCATCGAAGTCCGTGGCTTTGAACTTGCCGTATTCGCGAACTTCGCAGCCGCGTGTGTCGGCCATCCGGTAAAGGCGCAGGCAATCTTCGTCCAGGCTGATTTCTGCCAGCAGCCTGCGCTCGAGTGCCTCCAGTTCTGCCAGCGTCACCTTGCACTCGAACACAGACTTTTGCACGCGCTGGCCGGTGCTCTCACACACCTTGGCGACACGGCGCAGCCGCCGTCGGCCTTCGCGCGTTTCGGTGTTGACGTCGTAGCAGGCGATGACCAGCACAGCAGCCCTTCTGGTGCTACTTGACGGCGAAAGGCAGATAGCCTGGTGTCTCGCCACGCACATGTCTGGCCAGCAATCGCGCCTGCACCAGCGGCACGACTCCGAGCGGCAGGCTTTCGGCCAGCAGCGGGTGGGTCAGCAGTTCCTGCTTGCGCTCCTGGTACGCCACCACCACGGCCTTGCGTGCATCGGCCACCAGGTTCACCGCGCCCCCATCGCGCAGCTCAAAGTCGCCAGCGCGAAGCTGCCCGCGGTTGACCAGGGTCAGTGCCAGCCGGTCTGCGAGAGGGCGAAATTCTTCGATCAGATCCAGCGCCAGCGCTGCGCGGCCGGGGCGCACAGCGTGCAGAAACCCCAGCTGCGGGTCGAGCCCTGCCGCCTCACAGGCCGATCGGCAATCGTTCATCCACATCGCGTAAAGAAACGACAGCAGCGCGTTCATGCGGTCACGCGGTGGGCGTCGGCTACGGCCGTCCATGCTGAAGTCGCCGCGCAGGTCGGGGCGCACGATCAGGTTGATGGCCGCAAAGTAGGTACGAGCCGCTTCACCCTCGACGCCGCGCAGCACGTCGAGTGCGGTGGCCTGTGGCAGGGCCCTCACGCTGGCCGCCAGGTCTTGCGCGGCGCGCGTGAGCAGCTCCTCTTCGTCAGCCGCCTTCGCTTCGCGTGCCCCGCGTAGCAGCACCTGTCGCTGGTTTTTCAGTTTGCCGGCCACCACCGCGCGCGCTGCTTCCAGCGTGAAGCTGGCGTTATCGACCGCCCGGTGCTGGGCCTGCCGCAAAAGCACATTGCCCGACACCGCTCCTTCCAGTCGCGCTTTGAATCGGCCATTGGCGTCGAGCAGTACCAGCGCGATGGCCTCCTCGGCCAGCCGGTGCATCAGCGGTGCGCTGAGGTTCACGTGGCCGAAGCACACCACGGCTTGCAGGTGGTGCAGCGGCACGCGCAACTTGGTCTCGTCACCAACCTGGATGCGCAACGTGTCGTTGTCCAGCCGCAGGTAACTGTCGGGCAGCGTGACGTAAAGCGTGTTGAGCAGTTGCATGCATTGCACCCCTTGTTGTGTCAGGCATCCGGGTCGAACAAGGTCGAATTTGCGCCGCGATCAAGTAGGCGGCCCATGGCCTCCGGCTGGCAGCGGTCGCGCAGTGAACAGCCCTTGCACCGCTGCGTGTCGGCGGTCGGCGGAGGTAGCACGCCACTGGTCAGCATGTCGCGCACAGCCGCGGCAGTGGCCATGACCTGCCGCCGCAAGTGCTCGTCAATTTGCACAATCCGCCGGCGCTTCGAGCTCGCGTAATACAGCGCACCCTCGGCCACGGCATGCCCGGTCATCTGTTCGAGGCACATGGCCTGTGCTGCCAGCTGCACCTCGTCGCACGCGGCGATCGCCGCCGCCTTGTGGCGTGTGCCGTGCTTGTATTCCACGGGGTAGGCCGTGCCATCGGGCCCGAACTCCACGACGTCGGCCTTGCCGATCAGTCCGAGCGTGTCGTGCCAAAGCAGCAGCGCGCGTGCGACGCGCAGCCCCTTGCGCAACTCCATGCCCGGCTGGTCAACAGTGGCATGGACGGCTTGGCCGCGCAACGTGTGCAAGTTGTCGTCGAAAGCCTGCTCGAGATGAATCAAACCACACTGGCGTGGGCAATAAGCCCAGTGCTGCAGCGCGGACAGCGTCAGCGGGTCAAGGTCTTCCATGCGAGGTGGTGCGTTGAGTCACCTGGCCGGCGGCACTTGGCTCGCCCAGCGGTCGCCCGCACAGCCGTCAGCCCAACCGCCTGATCATGAGGATGTCCTCAGGTATCTCAGCCGCGTTGATCGCCACGTCGTAGTCGGTAAAGTCGCGCGCCACCAGCACATCAGGCTTGCGTGTCACGCTCACGAGGTCGAACAGGTCATGGGCATGGGCGTTGCCGAGTGCTGTTTTGTGTTCGAAGACGTAGAGGCCGCGTGTCGCCATCTCGCCGCGCGCGGCAGATCGATCGTGCTCGAACATGTCTTCCAGCGCGCGGAAGAACAACTCAAGGTCGGCTTGGCCGAAGCCGGTTTGCTTGGCCAGAAAAGCGGATACAAAGCCATGCGCCCGGTACAGGCCGTACGGCACGGTGTGCTTGCGCCCCATGGTGCGGTTGTCGCCATCCTGCTTTTCGGATTCAGCCTCTGTGGCCACGGCCATGCGGGTGATTGAATGCTCGGTGGCCACGATAGGGTCTGCAGACCGGCCGAAGGTCATCTGGACAGGCCCGCGCACCTGCCCGCAGTTAACGCCCGTGGACATCACTGCGCCAAAGGTTCGGACGTCGAAGAAGTTCTTGCAGATCCAGTCACGCGCGGCCTTGACGCTGTCTTCGCTGCCCTTGCGCTTTTTCTTGCCGCCTTTGCCGTCGTCGGCCAGTTCGTCGGTGGCGCCGATGGCGTCATAGGCGGCACGGTGTGTGCGCTCCAGCACACCCTTTTCCTTGATGTAAATGTCGTGCGGCGGCGCGTAGTCATTGACCATGCCCACGTAGTTGCGGACCTTTCGCTTCAAGGCGACATCGGTGACCAGCCCGTGGCCGGTCTCGGCATCGATGCGGGGCATGTTGCCCGCATCGGGGTCGCCGTTGGGGTTGCCGTCTTTCACGTCGAACAGCAGCACGAAGTCATAGCGGGTGGTGAGCGTCATGGTCAGATCTCCTGGGTGGGTTCGTCGACGTGGCCTTCTTGCTTGCGCGCGTAGAAGGCTTGGCGTTGGTGGTAGTAGCCAAGCGCAAAGGAGGCTTGCTAGGGCAGCGTGAGCTGCCGCGGAAACTCGGTGATCGGCAGCATGATTTCGCCGATCAGCCGTTCGAAATAGGCGGTCTGCCCGTCGCTAAGTTTCTTTAGGTGCGCGTTCTTGAGCCGCAACAGCGTGGTGAACACCAGCACGGGCGTGGTCGATGCGCCGCCGTAGTACCGGTCGCGGATGGTGGCGTTGATCCCGGGCTGTGCCTGTTGCTGGATTCGCTCCAGCACGGCGAACAGCCTGCCCAGCAGATAAGGCGCATCGGTTTGGAGCATGTCCAGTTCCTCCTTGAAGTGTTGATGAGATGGCGCGACAGCGCCGTGCGTGCGGCGGTGATCGCGGTTAAGCCAGGCCTTGAGCACGGCGGCCCGCAATGTGGTGACCTCTTGCTCGGCCTTGCAGCGCATGACCGCGGCGTTCAGCAGCGTTGCAGGGTAGGGCTGGCCCTCAAGAATGGCCCGCATCCATTCGCCTGCCAGCCGTGGTGGCATGTTGTCGAGCTTGCCCAGCAAGGCCACGCTTGCGAGCAGCCGAAACAGCGAGGGCGTGACGGGGTCGTTGTCGTACCGGCGTATCACCGCCAGGTCAGCAAAGTGCTGAAGGATGCGCGGCGCTAGTTCGGCCAGTGGCGCGCGCAGCCAGAAGCGCACGCTGATGCGTGCCGCGTTCGGGGCCAACCCGAGGACGAAGAACTGGGTGTCTTCTTCGCCTGCGGGCAACCGGCCGCTGGCCACCGCCTGGTGCAGCGCCTGCACCGCGCGCACGCCACGATCTGGGTCGTCTTTGTTTTCACCAAAAAAATCGGCGAGGGTGAATTCGCCGTCGAACTGCGTTGTTTTGTCTGCCCAGAACACGGTGGAGGCATCGCCGACCTGCACGCGATTGCGCGAGCCTTGTGACAGCAGGTGGTTGAGTGCGGTGGTGTAGGCGAAGGCACCGCGCTCGCCCACAGGCGCGTTCTCACCCTGCCGCTCTGTCTTGCCGTAAGACTCGAACGCACGCGCATTGAACGACACGATGTTGGCGCCGGATGATTGCGCGCCCCACACGCCCTTGATCGATGAATGCAGCCGCTGAATCGGTGCCTGCACACCTTCAATCAGGCACAGGCCCACCGCCGCATCCTCGGCGGCCGCCGGGCGGCTTGCTGCCACCACAGCCGGGCGCTGGCACACCAGATCCACATCCCCGCTCAGCTGGAAGGTCATGACCGGGTTGGTCTCGCAGATCTCGCCCCACGCCGCGTGGGCCTGGAGCGCGCTCCAGTCGGCGCGGTCGATCGCTGCCAGCACGGCCTGTACGCCGGCATCCGCCTGGGCTGTGTTGGGCAGGGCCGCGATGCGGGCGCGAAACGCCGCATGCGGGGTGATCGCGGCATGCCCCTTGCGCGCCCTGTCAGTGCCGATGGCGTAAGCCGCGCTGTCCCACAGCAGATTGGCTGCTACGCCCGAAGCTTTCTTGACACCTTGGGGAACAAGGAAAGACTGGGCACGCAGTTTCTTGCCGTCGAGGCTGCGGGTGTCGCGCAGTTGCACCACCCGGCCGTCGGACGTGAGTTCAATGACGAAGGGGATGTCCTTGTCCTCAAAACCGAGGCTGGGCAACCGGTTTGCAGGATTCGGGTCGTACGCCTTGCGGTCGTAGTACCGCACCAGCTCTTGCAGGATCATCGCGCGGCCCCCTTTATGCCGACTGCGATGACACCTGCATTCATCTGCGCCCGGAAGAACACAGGCTGTGGGTCCTGGGGGTCAGTGAAATCCAGGTCATGCAGCATCCATCCGAGGTCACGCGTTTCCGGGATAGGCGCGGGCTCGCTGTCCGCGCTGGTCACCAACCGCACGCGCGCAGCAAACTCCCTGCAGCCCAAGTAGGGCTGGTTGACGCATTGCCCGTTCGCGGCCCGGCGCTCGAACATGGCGTGGTATTTCTGCGGCGGCTCGGGATCTTGGCGATCGGCACGTACTTCCAGATCGGCATGCACGCGATAGGCGACATCGCGCAGCAGCAGGCTGGCGCGCTGGGCGCGTTCGTTGGGGTCATCTGCGTAGATCGCCAGGTCGACGTCTGCGCCGTTCATGACTTTGGCGACATTGCTGACCGATACCTTGCTTCCCACCTCATTGCGCCGCAGATTGACGAAGCGAACGGGGCGCAAAACCTCGATGCGCCGCACGTGCCAGCGGATGGCTGGCTTCCAAAGGATCGACTCAAAAACCGCCCGCGCGGCCGATGGGGTGATCACGTCATAGGACACGCGCTCGACCTTCATTTCGGGGCGGGTGAAACAGGCCAGCTCGCCCGAGATCTCTAGGCAGTAACTTTTCATTGACGCTAATCCCCCCTACGTTTCGTTCATTGAACCAGGCTGGCCGCGTCAAGCGCCTGTCCCTCAGGCAGCAGGCCGAGCCGCGGGTCGTAGCGCAACTGATCGACCAGCAGAAACATGCCGGGCACGAGTTCCTGGACATCTCCGCGAGCCTGCCATGCGGTCACCTGCTTGCGCCGCACCGTGACTGTGTAGCGCTGCAACTTTCGCAGCAGCCAGCGGTCTGTGGCACCACTGCGCAACTGCGATATGAGCGGTTGGATTGAAGGCTTCCCGTCGCTCTTGTAATCGACGATCACGGTGGCTTGGTCCTCATCGTCGATGAGCCGAAAGCGCTCGGCTGCGGTCTTGAAATTGAATTCGAAGCGGGAGTTTTTGGCCAGCTCATTGCAGATCTGGTGTTTGTCTCGGCTCGGAAATCCAGCGTAGTACAGCGGGAAGTAGCGCTCGAAGGCTTCGGGCGACAGGGCGTTTCCGCCGGCCTCCAATACCGTGCGCGCGGCTTGTGCGGCAATTCGAATCTGGTGCAAGGGCTTGGGAATGTCCCTCACGAAGACCACGACCAGACCTTTTTCACCCACAGGTAAACGCCCCTCGCGGTTGCAACGCCCTGCGGCTTGCGCTACCGAATCCAGCCCAGCAAGTGCACGAAATACGACTGGAAAGTCGATGTCCACACCCGCTTCCACCAGTTGTGTGCTGACCACCCGCAATGGGCGCGCGTCGCGGCCTTCACGACGGGCCTGCAGGCGCTCGCGGATCTCGGCGATGACGTCGGCACGGTGTTGTCCGCACAACGAAGCTGACAGGTGTAGCGTGACGTCGCCAGTGACCTGGTCCAGTGCACTCATGATTTCGGCGGCATCGCGGCGCGTGTTCACGATGGTCAACACACAGTCAAAGGTCGCCAACCGATCCACCAGTTCGGCCGTGCCCATTGCCGTGTGCAGGTCAGTCGGCCACTCGATATCGACGCGTTCAAGCGCCGCAAACAGTTCAAGTTCGTCGTCGATGACGCGGGTGGCCGCAGGCAGCCCGCGTAAGCGTTGCCGCGGATCGAACCGCTGGCTATCGCCAAGCGTGGGCTGTGTGGCGGTGCACAGCAGCAGCGTGACGCCGAAATGTGTAACCAGCACGTTCAAGGCATCGAGGATCGGCTGCAGGAATTCGGGGGGAAGCAACTGGGCTTCGTCAAGCACGATCACGCTGCCGGCGATGTTGTGCAGCTTGCGGCAACGCGAAGTGCGCGCGGCGAACAGCGACTCGAACAATTGAACGTTGGTGGTCACGACCAGTGGGGCGTCCCAGTTCTCGCACGAAAGGCGGCTGCGAAGGCTTTCCTGCCAGTCGGCCGCGTCGGCTTGGCTGTGGTGCTCCACCACCTGGTTGGCGCTGAAGATGCGGCTAAACACATCGGCCGTCTGCTCGATGATGCTGGTGTAGGGGATGGCATAGATGACGCGTCGTTTGCCATGAGCCTCGGCGTGCTGGAGTGCGAACGCGAGGGATGAAAGAGTCTTGCCGCCACCGGTTGGCACCGTCAGCGTGAAAACCCCCGGTGGAAGCGTGGCCTTGGCCCGGCACTGCGCGAGCACGCTGGAGCGCGCGAGCATGACTTTGTCGGCCGCCAGTCCTGCCATCTCAGTTTGCTTTGCCATATTGGCAAGGTGCGCAGCGAGTTGCGCCGCATAGGCAGCCAGCGGTTGAAATCTGGCGCGTGCGTCACTGTGCTTTGCGTTGAGGAAGCTTTCGGTGTCTAGGAAGTCGGCGTCAACCAATGCCGAAAACAGCATGCGAATCCAGCAAGACACGGTCAGTGGTTGATTGCCCGCTGGGTCGGGGATGGCCGCCAGCGCAGCTTTCAATGTGAAGCCGCTGGGCAGTGCCAGCAGGTCGCCGTCTAGTGGTGAGCAAATGGCCACCGCCTCCATGAACTCCCGCTCACTGTCAGCAGCGCCTGTCCCCGAGAGCCGGCGGTCGAGTCCTGCCACCCAGTCGCCAAGCCCGGCGTGGTGTCCTGCAATCACGTACATGAGCACCCTGGCCAGCATTGCGCCATTTGGGCCGAACTGCGCTTCAAAGGCTCGCCGCGCATGGAGCGCTCCGGCAGCTGAGTGCGTCTTGTCGCTGTTGCTGGGCAGCTTGCTTTCGATGTGGGCCTCGTGCCCGTTGACCGCGCGGATGTAACTCTGGAAGCCTGGACGGTACTTGCCAAGGTCGTGCCACAACCCCGCGAGGTGAGCCCAGGTCTCAGAACTAAATGGCGTCGCAAACGAACGCGACCCAGCCGCGACGCCCAGAAGATGCTCGCGCAGCAGATGTGGCGTGCCATCTGTGCTGATGTGAGCAAGTTTGGTGTCCATGAGTGCAGAGGCTATCCGGTGAGAGGCTCATAGCGTGAGCCAGAAATGAGAGCGATCTACCCAGATTTTTTTGGGGGGCGCTGCCGTCAATACATATTCGGACTGGTTCCCGGCCCAGCGCTGTTCTGTAAAAAGGCGCCGCCGCCATAAAAGTACCATGAGCGGAACGCAGTCTCTTTGAAGTTAATGCGGCCAGCGTGCTCGCGTTGGGCGCGAATCGACTGGGGCTTTCACCGGGGTGGGATTTTTTGAGGTGAGTCAGCGGGTAAGCGGGTGCAGCGCGGCACGTTTGGCGCGTGACTGATGGCCAAGCCGGCCGGCAGTAGCTACGCGGCCCGTGCGTAACCGCCGCCGTTCTTAATCACCTCTTCCCACCCGAGGCAGGCCAGCGCGACGGTGCGCGGCACTGGCTTGGCGCCGCTGCGGTAGTAGGCGAGCATGCGGCGGGACACACCCAGCGCCAGTGCCGCCATGGTCACCGTTTTCGGGGGTGACTTCGGGGGTAACTTCGGGGGTGACAGGTACGGGCGGCCACGGGCAGGTCTTGCCAGGCCCCAAGCGCCTCAAGAATTTTCTCTGGCGTTTTTGCCCGCGTTTTTGCCCGCGTTTTCACCGGCGTTTCTACCGGCGTTTTCGCCGGCGTTCCATCGCCTTTGGTCAGCGCCGGGAAAGCAAGCTCGATCCAGAACCCCACGCTGTTGCAGGCGAAGCGCGCTGTCCGGACAGCCGCGGCCAGGCAGAACTTGCGAATCAGTTCGATGCACCGGCGCCAGGATTCGATCTTGCCGGGCTCACCGGGTGAGCCACGAGTACTTCAAACCGGTAGCGGGCCAACCTCTGGCTCCCCACGTGCACTTCCACCTCAAAATTGCAGGCAATGAACAACATGCCGCCCGATCAGACTTCACCGGCCACCCCTGCGCAAGGCGTGCCAAACCCATGGCGCCTTTCGGTCGCGCCCATGATGGACTGGACCGACCGCCACTGCCGCTATTTCCATCGGCTGCTCACGCGCCGCACGCGGCTGTACACCGAGATGGTCACCACCGGCGCGTTGATCCATGGCGATGTGAAGCGGCACATTGAGTTCAACGCCGAAGAGCATCCGCTGGCGCTGCAGCTGGGCGGCAGCGAGCCGGCCGATCTGGCGCATTGCGCCAAGCTCGCGCAGGACTGGGGCTATGACGAGGTCAACCTGAACTGCGGCTGCCCGAGCGAGCGGGTGCAGCGCGGCGCGTTTGGCGCGTGCCTGATGGCCGAGCCGGCGCTGGTGGCCGATGGCGTGAAGGCGATGCGCGATGCGGTGAGCATTCCGGTCACGGTCAAGCACCGCATTGGCATCAACAAGATCGAAAGCTACGACTTCGTGCGTGACTTCGTCGGGCAGATCGCCGATGCCGGCTGCGAGGTGTTCATCGTGCATGCGCGCAATGCGTGGCTCAAGGGGCTGAGCCCGAAGGAAAACCGCGAGGTGCCGCCGCTGCGCCACGAGCTGGTGTACCGACTGAAGCACGACTTTCCGGCGCTGACCATCGTGATCAACGGCGGCGTGACCACCGACGATCAGATCACCGAGCACCTGCGCCATGTCGACGGCGTGATGCTCGGCCGCGAGGCCTATCACCGCCCGTGGTGGCTGGCGCGCTGGGACGAGCTTCACTACGGCGAAGCGCCCAACGGCATGACACGCCCCGACATCGAAGCCGCGATGGTCGACTACATGGACCGCCTGGTCGCGCAAGGCGAGCCGTGGTCACGTGCCTCGCGCCACCTGCTGGGCCTGTGGAACGGCACCCCCGGCGCGCGCCACTGGCGCCAGGTCTGGTCAGACCACCGCCGCAAGCTCGACGCACCCGCCGACGTGTCACGCGCCGCGCGGCGCGAGGCGCTGCCTCAGAACGCTGCGGCGTATGCTCACGTCGGGGACTGACGCGGTGCGGGTTTTTGGCCAGACCGCGGAGCAACAAGCGAGGAGTTTGCCCATGACCGCCATCGAATCAAGATTGCTCGAGCGCCTGAAGATGCTGCCGCCAGGGCGGGTGGCCGAGGTGTTCGACTTTGTGGATTTCCTCGCCTCGCGCGAGGAACGCGCCTTGGCCGCCGAGCGACTCACCGAAGGCATGGCGCGGCTGGACGCATTGAATCTGCCACCCATTTCGGAAGATGAGATCGACGCCGAAGTGCAAGCCACACGGGCGACTCGGCGCACACAGCAAAGCGCCTGACCCAAGCATCACCACCCATCGTGCGCATCGTCATCGATACCAATTTGCTGGTGTCCGCGCTGATTTCTGACGACCTGCCACGACAGTTGCTCAACGCTGCGAAAGCCGCAGAGTTTGAGTTCTGCACCAGCGAGACGCTGCTGGCCGAATTGCTGGATGTGCTTTCACGCGAGAAGTTTGCGACCCGACTCAGCCGGGCGGGCCTGACGCCTCAAGCGATCGTCGATGACCTGCGCAAGTTGGCCGTCATCGTCACACCCATCGCTGTGCCGCGCGTGGTGAGCACAGACCCCGATGACGACCATGTGCTGGCTGCCGCGCTGGCCGGTCGTGCCGATCTCATCGCCTCAGGCGACAAACGCCACTTGCTGCCCTTGGGCTCTTACGAGGGCATTGAGATCGTGACCGCGCGCCAAGCACTCGCGAGGTTGGGCATCACCGGATGACGCCGCTGCCTCAGAACGTGGTGGCGTAGCGCTGCATTTCCCAGCTGCTGATGTGGCTGCCATAGGCTTGCCACTCATCGCGCTTGAGGCGGATGAATTCAGCACTCAAGGTGTCGCCCAGGGCGGCGCGCACCACGCTGTTGGCTTCGAGCGCATCAATGGCTTCGGCCAGGCTTTGGGGCAGGGTGGCGATGCCGCGTGAGGCGAGCTGCGTTGGGGTGCAATCGAACAGGTCGTCGGTGCAGGCCACAGGCAGGGCCAGGCCGCGGTCGATGCCATCGAGGCCGGCGGCGATCAGTGCGGCGGTGGCCAGATACGGATTGGCCGAAGCGTCTGGCGCGCGCCATTCAAAGCGGCCGGGCAGGGTGCGAACGAGGGCGGTGCGGTTGTTCGGGCCGTGCGTCACGCTGGCCGGCGCCCAGGTGGTGCCGGTGATGGATTGACCCGCGCTCAGGCGCTTGTAGCTGTTGACCGTGGGTGCGCCCAAGGCGGTGAGCGCGGCGGCGTGATGCAGCACGCCGGCGATGAAGTGACGGCCGAGCGGCGACAGGTCTTGCTGCGTGTCGTTGAACACGCAGACTCCGTTCGCTTGCGCTTGCCACAGCGACACATGAAAGTGCATGCCGCTGCCAGGCTGGTCGGCAAAGGGCTTGGGCATCATCGAAAACACCATGCCGCGCTCTTCGGCCAGCGTGTGCGCGGCCATCTTGAAGAGCATGAGGTGGTCGGCGCTGGTGAGCGCATCGGCGTGGTGGAAGTTGAGCTCGTACTGGCCGTGCGCGTCTTCATGGTCGATCTGAAACACATCGAGCCCGCAGCGCGTGAGGCCATCGGCCAGCGAGTGCAAAAACTCGCGCTGGCGCGGCAGGCTCTTGAGGTCGTACGACGGCTTGTCGAGCCCATCAAGCGGGTCGGCGGGCTCAAAGCCGCCGTCGGTGCGGCGCAGCAAAAAGAACTCCGGCTCGATGCCGGTGCGCAAGATCCAGCCGCGTTCGGCCAGGCGCGCCATCTGGCGGCGCAGCACCTGGCGAGGACAGGCGTCGAACGGCTCGCCGGCCACAAAGCCGTCGCACACCACGCGGGCGATGCCGGGCAGCCAGGGCAGGGCGCGCACAGATTCAATCTGGCCGCGGCCGTAGTACTCGGCGCGCGGCCCGGTGCGCGGCAGCCCGGTGCCCCAGATCGACGGGCCGGCAAAGCCCACGCCCTCGGTCATCAGCAACTCGAGCTGGTTGAGCGGCACCAGCTTGCCGCGCGCCACGCCGTGCACGTCGGTGAACTGCGCCATCAGGCTGTGCACGCCGTCGGCAGCGAGTTTGTCGCGCAAGGCTTGCATCAGTCGATACGCATCCAGGTGGTTTTCAGCTCGGTGTACTTGTCGAGCGCGTGCAGCGATTTGTCGCGTCCGTTGCCGCTTTGCTTGAAGCCGCCAAAGGGCACGGTGATGTCGTCTTCGTCAAACTGGTTGACCTGCACCGTGCCGGCCCGCAGCGCGCGCGACACGCGGTGAACGCGGTCGAACTGGTGGCTCCACACGCTGGCTTGCAAGCCGTAGGGCGAATCGTTGGCGGTGGCGATGGCTTCGTCCTCGGTCGAAAAGCGCAGCACCGAGATCACCGGGCCGAAGATCTCTTCGCGCGCGATGCGCATTTGGTTGTTGACGCCTTCGAACACCGTGGGCTCGACGTAGTAGCCGCCAGTCTCGGCGCGGGCCTGCTGTCCGCCAAACAGCAGCTTGGCGCCTTCGTTGCGGCCGATGTCGATGTAGCCCAGCACGGTGCGCAGCTGGTTGTCGTCGACCAAGGCGCCCATGGCGGTGTTGGGGTTCAGCGGGTCGGCGGGCTGGTATTTGGGCGCCTGCGCCTTGAGCACTTCGATGAATTCGTCGGCCACGCGCTCGTGAACCATCACGCGCGTGGGCGCATTGCAGCTTTCACCCTGATTGAAAAACACGCTGCCGGCGGCGGTGCGCGCCGCGCGGGCGATGTCGTTGCAGTCGTCAAACACGATGAAGGCCGACTTGCCGCCGAGCTCGTTGTACACGCGCTTGAGGTTGCTGCGGCCTGCGTATTCGAGCATCTTGCGGCCCACGCGGGTGCTGCCGGTGAAGCCGATGGCGTCGACTTCCATGTGCAGTGCCAGCGCTTCGCCGGCCTCGTGGCCAAAGCCCGGCACCACGTTGAACACGCCTTGGGGCAAACCGGCCTCAACAGCCAGTTCGGCCAGGCGCAGCGCGGTGAGCGAGGCTTTTTCGCTGGGCTTGAGCACCACGCTGTTGCCGGTGGCCAGCGCGGGGCCGAGCTTCCAGGCGGTCATCAGCAGCGGGTAGTTCCACGGCACGACGGCGCCGATCACGCCCATGGGCTCGCGCGTGATCAGTGCCAGCGCGCTGCGTGCGGTGGGGGCGATCTCGTCGTAGACCTTGTCGATGGCCTCGGCGTACCAGGCGATGCAGCGTGCGCTTGAAGGAACGTCGACGCCCAGGCTGTCGCCGATGGGTTTGCCCATGTCGAGTGTTTCGAGCAAGGCCAGCTCATCCTTGGCCGCCAGCATTTTTTCGGCAAAGCGCAGCAGGATCTTCTTGCGCACCGCTGGCGGCTTGTGGGCCCAACGCCCGTCGTCAAAGGCACGGCGGGCCGAGGCCACGGCCATGTCGATGTCGGCGGCTTGGCCGCGCGCCACTTGCGTGAGCGTGCGGCCGTCCACCGGCGAGATGCACTCAAAGGTCTCGCCCGATACCGCATGCCGACGCACGCCGTCGATGACCATGCGGCCATCAGGCTGGCAGGCTGCTGCCAGCGCGTGCCAGTCGCGTGCCGCCGATGCCGTCATCAGAACGACACCACCACCGAGGCGCCAAACAGCTGGTTGTTCTTTTTGTAGTTGTCTTTGTCGACGTAGTAGAAAACGTCTTTGTTGGCAAAGTCGAAGCGGTATTCCAGCTTGAACAGCGTGAACTCGTTGAAGCGGTAATTGCCGCCCAGGCTCAGCGCGTAGCGGTTGGCGCCATTGCTGAACGGGTCGGCCACATTGCCCGTGCTGTCGATGTCCTGGCCGATGCCGTTGACGTTGTCCTGGCCAAAGCCCAGCAGACCGCCGCCGTTCTTGTGGTTGTCGATGTAGTCAGCCCGCACCACGCCTTCAAGGCGCGGGGTGAACTTGTAGGCCGCCAGTGCCGACACGCCCCACCACTGAGCGTCCTGATAGTTGCCGTTTTCGCTGTAGGCGATGGCCGCATCGTGCTGGTGCCCATAGCTGGCTTGGCCTTGCAAGGTCCAGTCGCCGCGGATGAAGTAGCCGTCGACTTCGAACAGGTTCAAGCCGGTGTTGCCGGTGTCGTTAACGAAGTTGGCCGCCTTGCCATGCACGCCGGCAAAACCGATGCCCGCGTATTCGCTGATCGAGTAGTCGGCCCGGTAGGCGACCACCGGCGACTTGTCACCGGTGGACTGCCTGGTGGCGTTCATGTTGCCCACCACGCCCTTGACCACCCAGTCACCGCGGGTCAGCTCAAGACCGGCGCCGGTATAGGCCAGCGGCGCGATGAAGTCGAACAGCAGGTTGTGGGTGATGAGCTTGTTTTGCGCCGAAGGCAGCAATTCATAGCCCGACCAGTCGGGGATCTGGCCCACGATCAGCCGGGTGTTTTCGTCGGTCAGGGGGATGGATGCGCTGGCTTCGTGAACGATGTCGCCGTCGTTGATGAAGGCGCCGACGCCACGGTCTGGCATCAGCGTCAGGCGGAATCGGGTGCCGCCTTCGAGCTGCTTGACGATGTCCAGCGTGGCCGTGCCGAAGAACGAGTTGTCATAGGCGTACATGTTGTTGTTGTCGCTGCCAGCCTTTTGCAAAAACTGGAAGCCCGCCGTGTCCTGAGCGCGGTTGTAGATGAAGGTCGGGTCGATGCTGCCGTGGATCTCGAGGCCCTTGAGGAAGGAGTTCTCGCGTTCGTCTTCGAGCGCATCGACCTTGACGGCCAGACGGCCCATTTCACGGGCTTGGTCCGGCGTCATGCCAACGATCGCTGGCGCAGCCGGTGCCGCAGCCACGGGTGCGACTGGAGCCGGCTTGGGCGCCTCGGCGGCCTTGAGCTTGTCTTCGAGCTGGGTCACGCGGTCGCGCAGCGCCTTCAGCTCCTTGAGCAGTTCGGCGTTCGATTGCGCTGCAGCGGGCAACGGAAAGGCCGCGGCGATGGCCAGGGTCACGCTGGAGATGCGCCAGATCTTCATGTTGAGTTTCCTTGAGGTAAGTCGATTGCGAGGGTGTAAGGGAAATGGGTTTTCAGGCGCGATCGGCCGCAGCCACTTCAAGCAAGCGGTTGCGCTCGGCTCGGGCAATGAGGTAGCTGGCCACCACCACGCCGATGGCCACGGCGACCACGATCACCGTGGCGACTGCGTTGACGGTGGGGTTCAACCCAAGCCGCGCACGCGAGAAGATCACCAGCGGCATGGTGGTCGAGCCCGGCCCCGAGAGAAAGGCCGACAGCACCACGTCGTCGAGCGACAGCGTGAAAGTGAGCAGCCAGGCCGACATCAGCGATTGCGAAATCATCGGCAGCGTGACCAGGGTGAACACCTGCCAGGGGCGTGCGCCCAGGTCCATGGCCGCTTCTTCGAGCTGCGGGTTCAACTCTTTGAGCCGCGCCTGGATCACCACCGTGGCATAGGCCATGCCCAGCAACAGGTGGCCCATCCAGATGGTGAGCACCCCGCGCTCTGGAAAGCCCAGTGCCCGCTCGACCGACACCAGCATCAGCAGCAAAGACAGCCCGACGATGACCTCGGGCATCACCAGCGGCGCGTTGACCATGCCGTTGAACAAGGTGCGCCCCGTGAATCGCTGGTACTTGACCAGCGAAAAAGCCGCCAGCGTGCCCAGCAACACCGACGAGCACGCCGTGAAGAAGGCAATCTTCATCGACAGCAAGAAGGCCGAGATCATCTCGTCGTCGGCCGCCAGCGCGGAATACCACTTCAGGGTGAAGCCGCGCCATGAGTTCGGCACGGGCGAGTCGTTGAACGAATACACCACCAGCGCCACGATGGGCAGGTACAAAAAGACAAAGCCCATGGCGAGCCAGCCGGTGCCAAACCAGCGTTGCACAAACGAGCCGTTCATTTGCGCACCCCGTCGGCTTCAGCCTGGTATTTGTTGAAGATGGCCAGCGGCACCAGGATCAACAGCACCATCACCACCGCCACGGTCGAGGCCATGGGCCAGTCGTTGTTGCTGAAGAACTCGTCCCACAGCACGCGACCGATCATCAGTGTTTGCGGCCCGCCCAGCAGTTCAGGAATGACGAACTCGCCCACGCAGGGAATGAACACCAGCATCGAGCCGGCAATGATCCCGGCCTTCGACAGCGGCACGGTGATCTTCCAGAACGCGACGAAGGGCGTGGCGCCCAGATCCTGCGCGGCTTCCAGCAAGCGCAGGTCCATCTTCGACAGGTTGGAGTACAGCGGCAAGATCATGAATGGCAAGTAGGTGTAGGTCATGCCCAGCACCAGCGAAAAGGGCGAGTTCATCAACTGGCCAGGCGCCGAGATGAGCCCCAGCGAGGCCAGCACCTGGTCCAGGCCGGTGCCGGTGACCAGCTCGTAGGCCCAGCCGTTTTCGCTGAGCAGGCCCTTCCACGCATAAACGCGCAGCAAGAAGGATGTCCAAAAAGGCAGCATCACCAGCATCAGCAGCGTCGGCTGCATCGTGGAGCTGGCTCGGGCCATGAAGTAGGCGAACGGGTAGCCGATCACCAGGCACAGCACGGTGGTCCAGGCGGCGTACTTCAGGCTGGACAAATAGGTGAGGAAGTACAGGTCGTCTTCGGTGATGAAGACGTAGTTGCTGAATTTCAGGGTGATCGAAATCGCACCGTCGGCCACCGTGATCAGGTCCTTGAAGCTGACCGCTTCCATGTCGGACACGCTGATCTTCATCACGATCAGGAACGGGAACAAGAAGAAAACCAGCAGCCACGCATACGGCACGCCGATGACCGCCGAGCGGCCGGAGAACAGGGCAGACCACCAGCGCTTCATGACGTCAGCACCACGTGAGCGTCAGGGCTCCAACTGGCCCAGGCCACATCGCCCCAGGTCAGTGAGTCGGCGCGGTGGCGCTCGGTGTTACTGGCGTTGATCTTGAGCACCATGCCGCTGGCCAGCGCCAGGTGGTACACGGTGAAACTGCCGAAGTACGACATGTCCTTGACTGTTCCCTGCACGCGGTTGAGTCCGCCCGGAGGCTCGCCATCCACCGGCGCAAGCAGCTCGCGGCCGATGCGGATTTTTTCGGGCCGCAGCGCCACCGTCACGGCCATGCCTTCGGTGCCGGTGATGCCGTGCCCCACATGGTGCTGGCAGTCGGCGCAATCGATGATGACGTGATCGACCTGGTCGTCGCTGAGCGTGCCTTCCATCAGGTTGACGTTGCCGATGAAGTCGGCCACGAAGCGCGTGGCTGGGGTTTCGTAGATGTCGCCGGGAGCTCCCACCTGCAAAAAGCTGCCTTCGCTCATCACCGCCAGACGCGAGGCCATGGTCATGGCTTCTTCCTGATCGTGGGTGACCATCACGCAGGTCACGCCCACGTTTTCGATGATGTTGACCAGCTCGATCTGGGTTTCTTCGCGCAGCTTCTTGTCAAGCGCACCCAGCGGCTCATCGAGCAGCAGCAACTGCGGTTTCTTGGCCAGACTGCGGGCCAGCGCCACGCGTTGCTGCTGTCCGCCTGAGAGCTGGTGCGGCTTGCGCTGGCCGAACTTGCCCAGTTGCACCAGCTTGAGCATGGCCTCGACCTGAGCGGCGATCTCGTCACGGGGCATGCCGGCACGACGCAATCCGAAGGCGATGTTGTCCCACACGCTGAGGTGCGGGAACAGCGCGTAGCTCTGGAACATCATGTTCATGGGCCGCTCGTAGGGCGGCATGGTCGCCACGTCCTGACCGGCCAGCACGATGCTGCCTGACGTGGGCTTTTCGAAGCCCGCCAGCATGCGCAGCAAGGTGGACTTGCCGCAGCCCGAAGACCCCAGCAACGCAAAGATCTCGCCCTTGGCGATGTCAAGGCTCACGTTGTTGACGGCCTTGTAGCCATCGAAGTTCTTGACGAGATCTCGAATCGACAGGAACTTCGACGGATCAGCCTCAGGCGACGGGGTGCTGGTGTTCATGGCGTAGCGCTCGAGTGGGGGTCAGATGCCCGTCTTGAAAGAGGTGAAAGTGCGCGTCATGAGGCGACGCAAATCGTTGCTGAGCGAGTCGGGTGCGGCCATGCGCTTCAGGTCGGCCTCAGACAGGAACACGGTGGGGTTGTTGACCACCTCAGGCTTGACGAAGGCGCGCGAGGCCAGGTTGGGGTTGGCGTAGTACACCTTGTTGGTGATGCTCGCGTGCACTTCAGGGCGCAGGATGTAGTCGATGAACTTGTAGGCATTGCCGGGGTGCGGTGCATCGGCCGTGATGACCATCACGTCAAAGAACAGCACGCCGCCGGTCTTGGGGATCAGGGCCTGAATTTTCTGGCCGGTCTTGCCGTCGATGGCGCGCTGATGGGCGATGTTGATGTCACCCGACCAGCCCAGCGCCACGCAGATGCTGCCGTTGGCCATGTCGTTGATGTAGCCCGATGAGCTGAACAGCGTGACGTAGGGGCGGATCGACTTGAGCACAGCAGCGGCCTGCGCGTAATCGCCCGAGTTCTTGCTGTACGCGGGCTTGCCAAGGTAGTGCAAGGTGGCAGGCACCACTTCAGAGGCCGAGTCGAGCATGGACACACCACATGACTTCAGCTTCGAGATGTACTCGGGCTTGAACAGCAAGTCCCAGGCGTTGTCGGGCATGGGCAGGTCACCGAGTGCGGCCTTGACCTTGTCGACGTTGATGCCCACCGTGGTGTAGCCCCACAGCCAGTCGACCATGTACTCGTTGCCCGGATCAAGCTGCGCGAGTTGCGCCTGCACGGCGGGGTCGAGGTTCTTGAGATTGGGCAGCTTCGATTTGTCAAGCTTTTGGAGCAGTCCGCCGTCGGCTTGCAGCTTGGCCCAGTTCGACGATGGCACCACGATGTCGTAGCCGGTCTTGCCTGCCACCAGCTTGGCGTGGACGATTTCGTTGTTGTCGAAATTGTCGTAACGCACCTTGATGCCGGTTTCTTTCTCGAAGTTGGCCAGGGTGTCGGGTGCGATGTAGTCGGACCAGTTGTAGATGTTCAGCACCGGCTCTTCAGACTGCGCGCTGGCCGGGCCGGCACACACCAGCAGTGCGGCACAAATGGCCAGAGTCTTGAGAATCGTCTTCGGGAAAGGTCGTGGCATGTCTGAATCTCCAGGCGGCGTGAGGTCAAAAAACACGGGGGTAGGGCAAGGGCAGTGAAATCAAATCCAGCCGCGCTGGCGCACATCGGCCAGCGTCAGGTCAAGGCAGTAGCGGATCAGGCGCATGAGCTCGTCGATTTGCTCGAGCGTGGTCACCAGCGGCGGGGCGATGATCATGCGGTCGCCCACGGCGCGCATGATGAGTCCGTTGCCAAAGCAATGTCCGCGGCACACCATGCCCACCGACAAGGCGCCGTCAAAGAGTTGGCCGGTGGACTTGTCCTTGACCAGCTGGATCGCGCCCATCAGCCCGATCGACTGCACCTCGCCAATCAAGGGGTGCTCGGCGAGTTCGCGAAACCTCTCGGCCAGATACGGACCGGTCTCGTTGCGCACCCGCTCGACCAGGCCCTCGCGCTGAATGAGCCGCACATTGGCCAGCCCCACCGCGCAGGACACCGGATGGCCGCTGTAGGTGTAGCCGTGGTTGAAGTCACCGCCCTGATCGATGAGCACGCGCGCCACGCGCTCGCCCACCATCACGCCACCCAGCGGGATGTAACCCGAGGTGACGCCCTTGGCGAAGGTCATCAGGTCGGGCCGAAAGCCCAGCGTTTCGCAACCCCACCAGTTGCCGGTGCGCCCGAAGCCGCAGATCACTTCGTCAGACGCCAGCAAGATGCCGTACTTGTCGCAGATGCGCTGGATTTCGGGCCAGTAGGTGTCCGGCGGCACGATCACACCACCGGCGCCTTGCACCGGCTCGCCGATGAAGGCCGCCACCTTGTCGGCACCGATCTCGAGGATCTTGGCTTCAAGCCAGCCGGCGGCCTCGAGGCCGAAGCGATCGCGGCTGGCTTTTTCGGCTTCGGGCGACAACGGCTGGGGGTTGTCGCCTCGGCCGTGGGCAAACCAAAACGGCTGCTCGATGTGCACGATGCCGGGGATCGGCAAGCCACCTTGCGCGTGCATGTCGCTCATGCCGCCGAGCGAGGCACCGGCCATGGTCGAGCCGTGATACGCGTTGCGGCGGCTGATGATGACGCTGCGCTCGGGCTGGCCCAGCACGTCCCAGTAGCGGCGCACCATGCGCACCACGGTGTCGTTGCCTTCTGAGCCCGAGCCCGAGAAAAACACATGCTGAAACTGCGGCGGCGTGACCTGCGCCAGCAACTCGGCCAGCTCGATCGCTGGCGGTGTGGCCGTCTGAAAAAACGAGTTGTAAAACGGCAGCGTTTGCATCTGCTGTGTGGCCGCATCGACCAGCGCTTGCTGGCCGTAGCCCACATTGACGCACCACAGGCCGGACATGGCATCGAACAGCTTGTTCGAGTCGCTGTCCCACAGATAGACGTTGTCGGCGCGGCTGATGACGCGCGAGCCCTTGGCGGCCAGCGCCTTGAAATCGGTGAAGGGATGCAGGTAGTGCGCGGCGTCGGCCGCCTGCCATTCAGACGTGCTGCGTGCGCTGGCCGGCTGATCCAGGTGAAGCATGTGGGAGATGTCGTTCATCGGTGCCTCGCAAGGTTGCGCTCAAACGTGCAGCAGCAGGTGCTCGCGCTCCCACGGCGAGATGACCTTCATGAACTCGTCGTGCTCGATTTCCTTGATCTCGGAATACACGGTGATGAAGGACTTGCCCAGCACATCGTGCAGGTCTTTCTCGTCGGCCAGCCAGCCCAGCGCTTCGCTCAGCGATCGCGGCAATTGGTACTCGGACAAGTAGGCGTCGCCCTTGCACTCGCTGGCGGGCTCGATCTTGTTCTTGATGCCCAGATAGCCACAGGCCAGGGTGGCGGCGAACGCCACGTAGGGATTGGCATCGGCGCCGATGACGCGGTTTTCGATGCGCCGCGCAGCGGCCGTGGCCACCGGTGAGCGGATGCCCACGGTGCGGTTGTCCGAGCCCCACTGGATGTTGATCGGCGCGGCGGTGGAGCGCGCCAGTCGACGGTAGGAGTTGACGTATGGCGCGAACAGCGCCATGGCCGCCGGCGTGTACTTTTGCAAGCCGCCGATGTACCAGTAGAACTCTTTCGACGGCGAGCCATCGGGGTTGCTGAAGATGTTCTGGCCGGTCACCTTGTTGAGCACGCTCTGGTGCACGTGCATCGCGCTGCCCGGCTCGTTGGCCATGGGTTTGGCCATGAAGGTGGCATACATCTCGTGGCGCAGCGCGGCCTCGCGGATGGTGCGCTTGAAGAAGAACACCTCGTCTGCCAGCCCCAGCGGATGGGCATGGAAGAAGTTGATTTCCATCTGGCCCGCGCCGGCTTCGTGGATCAGCGTGTCGACGTTCAACTCCATCTTTTCGCAGTAGGCGTAGATGTCTTCAAACAGCGGATCGAACTCGTTCACCGCGTCAATCGAATAAGACTGACGCGAGGTTTCGGCACGGCCGCTGCGTCCCCTGGGCGGGCGCAGTGGGGTGTTGGGGTCGGCGTTGCGTTCGACCAGATAGAACTCGAGCTCAGGCGCGACCACCGGGTCCCAGCCCTCGGCGTCGTACAGATCGCAGATGCGGCGCAGCACCGAACGCGGCGCGAAGGGAATCATCACGCCGTGGCGGTCGAAGCAGTCGTGGATGACCTGTGCCGTGGGATCGGTGGCCCAGGGCACGATGCGCACCGATGAAGCATCCGGGCGAAGGTGCATGTCCCGATCGGTGGCGTGGATCACGTCGTAGTACGGGCCTTCTGCCGGGAATTCGCCGGTCACGCCGATGGCCACGATGGCCTCAGGCAGCCGCATGCCGCGGTCTTCGGTGAATTTCTCGCGCGGCAGGATCTTGCCGCGCGCCACGCCGGTGAGGTCGGGCACGAGGCACTCGATTTCGGTCACGCGGTGCTCGTTGAGCCAGTTCTCTAGATCGCTGAAAGTGAAGTTTTCTCGGGCCACCATGGATTGCACCTTATTGATTTCGCGGCTGCGTCAGGAACGAACCATACGCACGATTTTGTGGGGTCGGACCGCAGGCTTGATGCGGGGGCTGACTGAGCCTGTATTTAACGATCACGATAGAGCCTGCAAGCCGCACCGAAGGCCTCGAAAATCTGGGTTGACACCGCATTGAGGTGGGTCTGCCACTCGGGGTGCCACTGCACCGCCAGGGTGAAGCCGCTCGCGCCATCCACCACAAAAGCCTCGACCAGTCCGTCGGGTGCGCGAGCCTCGACACGCAAGCCTGGCGCCAGTTGATTGACGCCTTGTCCATGCACCGAGTTGACCTCGATCGAATCGCGCTGGAGCAAGGTGGACAGAAAACCGCCGGCCACCAGATCGACCTGATGGGCAAACGCAAAGACAACCGCCGGTTCGGCGTCTGGCGCGCCACGGTGGTCGCGGTGGCCCTCGACTTCGTGAACCGCCTGAAACAGGCTGCCGCCCAGGGCCACGTTGATTTCCTGAAAGCCGCGGCAAATCGCCATCAGCGGAATGCCGCGCGCGATCACACGCGGGATCAGCGCCAGCGTTCCCGCGTCGCGCACAGGATCGAGCGGCAGGCTTTGGTTGTGCACGGCCTCGCCGAAATGACTGGGGTGGACGTTGGAAGGCGAGCCGGTGAGCAGCACACCATCGGCCGCGTCGAGCAGGTGCTCGAGTTCGTCGGCGTTTTCGATCGATGGAAAAACCAGCGGTGTGCAACCCGCCAGCCGCAATGCATCGGTGTACTTTCTGCTGACGACCAAGCTCGGGTACTCATTGAGCACGCGATGGCAAGCGGGTACGAGAACGTGGGGTCGGCGTGGCATGACAGACTTTTTCGTCAGGTTGGAAAAAACGCAGGCAATTAGCAAGCCCGAGGGGATTTGACGCAGGGATGATCACCTGAAAACGCAGGTTTCGCGGGCGTGTTCAAAGCAGATCCCTGAGCCGGTGGTAGGTGGTGGCCAGCAGCAGCGCTGGCGTGCGCAGCAAGGAGCCCCCCGGGAAGCTGCGGTGGCGCAGGCGGCTGAAGGTGTCGAGCCGGCTGGCGTCGCCATCGATCGCCTCGGCCACCATTTTTCCGGCGATGCCGGTGAGCGCCAGACCGTGACCTGAGAAGCCTTGAAGGTAATACACGCTGGCCAGGCGCGGGTCGCGCTGGCGATCGGACAGCCGACCGAAATCCGGCGCACGGCTCATCGAGATGTCAACAAAGCCGCCCCAGGTGAACTCGATGCCTGTGCCCTTGAGTTGCGGGAAGGTGGCGGCCATGCGCTGCTGCATGGTGGCTTCGAGGTTGGCTGGCGTCGCTGTGGAGTAACTCACCCGCCCGCCATAGAGCATGCGGTGCTCGGTGGCAGCAGGCGCTGCGGCCGGCCGGTTGCTCGCTGCGTCTTCGACGAGGCGAAAGTAGTCCAGCACGAAGTTGGTGTCGCACACCGCCGCGCCGCTGGGGATCAGCGAGCGAGCCACCTCGGGGTCGATCGGCTCGGATGCCGCGATGTAGGTGCCCACCGGCATGATGCGCGACTCGAGCACCGGGGCGATGCCGCGCAGGTACACATTGCCAGCCAGCAGCACATGCGATGAGCGCACGCTGCCTCGCTCCGTGCGCAACCGGTGGCGGCCGCCCGGCTGCGCTGCGGTTTCGAAGCCGGTGACAGCCGAGTTCTCGTGCAGTTGCACCCCCAGACTTGCCGCACCGCGCGCCAGATCCAGCGTGTATTTCAGGGGATGCAGATGCCCGGACAGCGGATCGAACACGCCGCCCTCAAAGCGCGGGCTGGCGATCCACTCGGGCATGCGCGAAGCCTCGATCCAGGTGGTGTCAAAGCCGTACTGACCCTGCATGCGTTCTTGCCAGGCCCGCAACTCGCGCGCCTTGCGCAGCCCCACGGCCAGAGTCAGGTAACCGGCACGCCAGTCGCACTCGATGCCGAAGCGTTCGCAGCGTTGCTGAATGAGCGCGAGCCCTTCGAGCGTCACGCCCCACACACGGCGCGCCTCGTCCATGCCGAGTTGTGACTCGACGACTTGCTGATCGCAAGCCAGCCCTGCAATCGCCTGCCCCCCATTGCGACCCGATGCGCCCCAGCCGATCTGTTGCGCCTCGAGCACCACCACCTTGTGCCCGCGATCGGCCAACTCGATGGCCGCCGACAAGCCCGCCAGACCGCCACCGACCACGGCCACATCGCAGTCCACATCACCTTCGAGCGGCGGGTGAACCCGATCGCGCTGCGCGGTGGCGTTGTAGTACGAGTGGCGAGCGAGGTCGCGGTCGGTGTCGAGAAAGCCCATGGGGTGCGATCAGGCCGCGCGCGCAATGGCGCCGGCCAGCGTGCCGACGATGTGTTCGATGTGCTGCTTTTCGATGATCAGGGGTGGCGACAGCGCGATCGTGTCGCCGGTGTTGCGCACCAGCACGCCGTGCTCCCAGCAATCGAGAAAGACCTGGAAGGCGCGCTTGCCGGGTTCGCCCGCGATGGGCGCAAGCTCGATGCCGCCCACCAGACCCAGGTTGCGAACGTCGATCACGTTGGGCACGCCGTCCAGCGTGTGGACAGCCTCTTCAAAGAAACCGGCCATCTCGCGGCCGCGGGTCAGCAAGCCGTCTTCGGCGTAGGTGTCGAGCGTGGCGAGTGAGGCCGCGCACGCGAGCGGGTGACCCGAATAGGTGTAGCCGTGAAAGAACTCGATCAGGTGCTCGGGGCCGTTCATGAAGGCGTCGTGAATGAACTGCTGCGCAAACACCGCGCCCATCGGCACGCAACCATTGGTCAGCCCCTTGGCCACCGTCATCAGGTCGGGCGTGACGCCGAAGTGGTTGGCCGCAAAGGGCGAACCCAACCGCCCGAAACCGGTGATCACCTCGTCAAAGATGAGCAAGATGCCGTGGCGATCGCAGATGGACCGCAGCCGTTCCAGATAGCCCTTGGGCGGCACCAGCACGCCGGTGGAGCCGGCCAGCGGCTCGACGATGACGGCCGCGATGGTCGACGCGTCGTGCAGCGCGACCAAGCGCTCGAGGTCATCGGCCAGCTCGGCGCCGTGCTCGGGTTGGCCGCGGGTGAATGCGTTGCGCAGCGGATCGTGCGTGTGCCGGATGTGATCCACGCCGCCGAGCATCGCGCCAAACATCTTGCGGTTGCCCACCATGCCACCGACCGAAATGCCGCCGAAATTGACCCCGTGGTAGCCGCGTTCGCGTCCGATGAGGCGGGTGCGCTGACCCTCGCCGCGCACGCGGTGATAAGCCAGAGCCATCTTCAAGGCGGTCTCTACCGACTCGGAACCTGAGTTGGTGAAGAACACCTTGTCGAGCCCGTTGGGCGTGAGCTCGACCAGCCGCTCGGCCAGTTCGAACACCTTGGGGTGCGCCATCTGGAAGGGCGGGGCGAAGTCGAGCTCGGCGGCCTGGGCCTGGATGGCTTGTGTGATGCGCGGTCGGGCATGCCCCGCGTTGACGCACCACAGGCCGGCCACGCCGTCGAGCACGCGTCGGCCTTCGGGGGTGGTGAAGTGCATGCCTTCGGCCTTGGAGACCAAACGCGGCGCCGACTTGAACTGGCGGTTGGCGGTGAAGGGCATCCAGTAGGCGTCGAGCGTGGGCATGGGTGGGCTTTCGTTTGGGGTGTCGTTGTTCAGGCGCGCTTTGCCAGTTGGCCACACAGATAGGTCCACACAAAGTTGGCAGCGGCGTTACTGGTGAGCTCGGCGTGGTCATAGGCCGGAGCCACCTCGGCGCAATCCATGCCGATGAAGGGCAGGTCGGCCAGCTCTTCCAGCAGGCTCAACACCTGATTGGTGCTCATGCCGCCGGGTTCGGGCGTGCCGGTGCCGGGGGCAAACGCCGGGTCAAGGCAATCGATGTCGATGGTCAGATACAGCGGCGGGTTGCCATGTGCAGCGAGCCGCTGCCGGATGCCATCGGTAGCCGGTTTGAGCTGCGATGGGCTTTCCAGCCCGCGCAACTCACGCGCGGTGTGGATCACGCCGCCACGGTCGCTCACGTACTCACGCGCACAGCGCTCGCCGGCCGATCGAATGCCGATCTGCGTGAAGCACTGGGGCAGCACCAGACCTTCTTCAAAGGCTTCATGCACCCAGGTGCCGTGGCCGCTGGGTTCGCCGAAATGATGTGTCCAGGTGTCGCAGTGCGCATCGAAATGCAGCACCGCCAGCGGCTGGCCGAGTCTGGCCTTGTAGGCGCGCAGCAAGGGCAGGGTGATCGAGTGATCGCCGCCAAGCCACACCATGTGGTGCCTGGCGAGCAGCGAATCGACCAGCGGTGCCATCGCTTCACGCATGCGCTCGATGCTGGTGTTGGGCAACGGCAGATCACCGACATCGATGAGCTGGCCCACGGGCGACACGTCGAACAGCGGGTGAATGCCGTCGCACAGCATGTGGCTGGCCCGGCGGATGGCGCCAGGGCCGAACCGCGCACCAGGGCGGTTCGTGACCGAGCCGTCCCAGGCCACGCCCGCCACGGCGTAGTGGGCATGGGCATGGGCACCACCAGGCAACGCGGCTGCGGGAGCTTTCAAAAAGCCACCGGTCGATAAATATGGAAAAGACGTCATGGTTGTGGCGTGTGAATCTTGCTGCACCGCATCAAAATTTATCGCTTCGCAAAATGCGGTTTCGCATCATGAAATTAGGCTGGCAAGCTCTTGTTTTCATTGGCAAATATATTTGGTCTTATATAAGACATAAGTCTTCCATTTTGACCCGGGCGACCGTATCCTCTAAGAAAAGTGCCGACCTCCTTGATTTTTGCTTGGTTTTCCCCTCGTTTCACCTCAACACCCTTAACTGGAGTCTCACTCATGACCAAACTGACCCGCGAACAACAAGTGGCCGCGATCGAAAAAGACTGGGCCGAAAACCCACGCTGGAAAGGCATCAAGCGCAGCTACTCGGCAGCCGACGTGGTTCGCCTGCGCGGTTCGGTCCAGGTCGAGCACACGCTGGCCAAGCGCGGCGCCGAAAAGCTGTGGGGCCTGCTGCACAACGAGCCCTTCGTCAACACGCTGGGCGCACTGACGGGCAACCAGGCCATGCAGCAAGTCAAGGCTGGCCTGAAAGCCATCTATCTGTCGGGCTGGCAAGTCGCTGGTGACGCCAACCTGGCCGGCGAGATGTATCCTGACCAGTCGCTGTACCCAGCGAACTCGGTGCCCATGGTTGTCAAGCGCATCAACAACGCCTTCACCCGCGCCGACCAGATTCAATGGTCCGAAGGCAAGGGCGACACCGATTTCTTCGCACCGATCATTGCTGATGCTGAAGCCGGTTTCGGCGGTGTGCTCAATGCGTTCGAACTGATGAAGTCGATGATCGACGCCGGCGCATCGGGCGTTCACTTTGAAGACCAACTCGCCTCGGTCAAGAAGTGCGGTCACATGGGCGGCAAGGTTCTGGTGCCAACGCGTGAAGCCGTGGCCAAGCTGCAAGCTGCTCGTCTGGCTGCCGACATTTCGGGCACCACCACTCTGGTGATCGCACGCACCGACGCTGAAGCCGCCGACCTGGTGACCAGCGACGTGGACGACAACGACAAGCCGTTCATGACCGGCGAGCGCACCGTTGAAGGCTTCTACCGCAGCAAGGCCGGCCTCGATCAGGCGATCTCGCGCGGTCTGGCTTACGCCGAAGTGGCCGACATCGTGTGGTGCGAAACCGGCAAGCCTGACCTGGCTTACGCCAAGGCCTTCGCTGACGCCATCCACGCCAAGTTCCCAGGCAAGCTGTTGGCCTACAACTGCTCGCCAAGCTTCAACTGGAAGAAGAACCTGGACGACGCCACCATCGCCAAGTTTCAGCACGAGCTCGGAGCCATGGGCTACAAGTTCCAGTTCATCACGCTGGCTGGCTTCCACAGCCTGAACTACTCGATGTTCAACCTGGCCTACGGGTATGCGCGCAACAACATGACGGCATTCGTCGAGTTGCAGCAAGCCGAATTTGCCGCCGCCGACCGTGGCTTCACGGCCGTCAAGCACCAGCGTGAGGTGGGCACCGGCTACTTCGATGCCGTCACCACGACCATTGAAGCTCTGGCTTCGACCGGCGCGCTGAAGGGCTCGACCGAAGACGAACAGTTCTTCGACAAGGACGAGCACTGATCGCTCAGGTGTTGAACTGTCTGCCCCTCGGGGCAGTGTGCAGCCCGAAGGACTCCGGTCCTTGGGCTGTTTTGTTTTGCCGATTCGCAGGGCTGGCGTTTGTGGCTTGCGTGATGCTGCTCACGCTCAAGCCAGCGATGGCCGCAGGGCCCAACATCGACGACATGACCTGGACCGAGGTGCGCGATGCGCTGCGCGCAGGCCAATCCACGGTGATCATCCCGGTGGGTGGCACCGAGCAAAGCGGCGCGCACATGGCGCTGGGCAAGCACAACGTCCGGGTCAAGGTGCTGGCAGAGCGAATTGCCAAGGAACTGGGCAACGCGCTGGTGGCGCCCGTCATCGCCTATGTTCCCGAAGGCAGCATCTCTCCGCCCTCACAACACATGCGCTACGTGGGAACGGTGTCCATCTCACCGCTTGCCTTCACCGGCTTGGTGGAGGGCGCCGCGCGCAGCTTCAGGCAGCATGGTTTTGTGGATGTGGTGCTGATCGGCGACCATGGCGGCTACCAGCAGTTGCTGGCCGAGGTGGCCAATCGGCTCAATCGTGAAGCTCCACACTCACGCACCCGGGTGCACTTCATCGGCACTTACTACGACGCGGCCGTGCAGCCCTTCCAACAACTGCTTCGCGAGCATGGTTTGACCGATGCGCAGATCGGAGTCCACGCCGGGGCAGCCGACACCGCTTTGATGCTGGCCATTGACCCTGCGCTCGTGCGTCCGGCGCAAATGTCATCGCTGATGAGCGTCGAAGCCCTGAGAGCGCTGGGCGTGGTGGGAGATCCGAGTGTGGCCACAGCCACATTGGGGCGCCTGGGCACCGATTTGATCGTTTCGCGCACCGTCCTGGCCATTCGCAAGGCGGTGGAGCGCTCACACTGAACCTATGAATCCCCCATCCATTCGTACCGTCACAGCCGCGCTGATGGCTGCTGCGGCAGCCGCTTTCTCGCCTCACGTGCTGGGGCGCAGCGATGCGTCTGAATCGTCCAAACCCGCCGCGCTCGTCACCCCGTCCACAGACTTTCCCGGCATGCCGCCGGTGGTGGATCGCCGCAACATCTACGGCGAGACCACGGCGGGGCGCATGAGCGCTTCGGTCGCCGGTGCGCTCGAGCGCATCTACGTGCCCAACCGCATCGGCAACTCGGTGTCGGTGATCGACCCACGCACGCTCAAGGTCATCGACACCTTCAAGGTCGGTAGCAAGCCGCAGCACGTGGTGCCTTCGTGGGACCTGCGTACTCTGTGGGTGGCCAACAACGCAGAGCGCTCGGATCACGGCAGCCTCACGCCCATCGACCCGCTGACCGGCAAGCCGGGTCAGGCGGTGGCCGTGGATGACCCTTACAACATGTACTGGAGCCCCGACGGCCGGCACGCGATCGTGGTGGCCGAGGCCTTCAAGCGGCTTGACTTTCGTGATGCGCGCACCATGGCGCTGGAGTATTCGATCGCCACACCTGGGTGTGACGGGATCAACCACGCCGACTTTTCGGTCGATGGCCGCGTCGCCTACTTCACCTGCGAATTCAATGGCTCGCTCACCAAGGTCGATCTGATCGAGCGGCGCGTCGTCGAAACCCTCAAGCTGACGCCCTATTACGCTCGTCCGGACGTACTGCAACTGCTGGCCAAGCCAGGCAAAAAGCCCCGCAAGATCCCCGATCCCGCGCAGATCGGAGGCGAAATCTGCACCGTGCCGGGCATGCCTCAGGACGTGCGCTCATCACCTGACGGCGCTGTGCTGTTCGTGGCAGACATGATGGTCGCTGGCGTGCATGTGGTCGATTCGGCCACCTTCCGGCAAATCGGATTCATCGCTACCGGCGTCGGTGCGCACGGGCTGTACCCCAGCCGCGACGGCAAGTTGCTCTACGTGGCCAATCGCGGCAGCAACAGCGTGGTGGGTCGCAAAAAGGGCCCGGGCAGCGTGTCGGTCATCGATTTCGCCACGCGCAAAGTGGTTCTCAACTGGCCGGTTCCCGGTGGCGGCAGTCCCGACATGGGCAACGTGAGCGCCGACGGCAAGTACCTGTGGCTGTCAGGCCGCTTCGACGATGTGGCGTATCGCTTCGACACCGCGACCGGGGCGATCAACACCATCAAGGTCGGGCGCGAGCCTCACGGTCTGACGGTGTGGCCGCAACCCGGGCGCTACAGCCTGGGCCACACCGGCAATCTGCGCTGAGCCTCAGCGCCGGGGCGCCACCGGCTTGAGCAGGCTGCGCACCCGCGTGCGCTTGGTCGCCACCGTCTCGGCGGTGGTCTCGCCCGCGTCCTCGGTCACTTCCGACTCGGCCACTGGCAGCGAGTCTGCGGCATCGGTGTAGCGCGGCGGCCAGCGCTTGAGCGTGGCCTGGCGCAGCAAGGCGGCAGCACCTGTGGCGCTGAAACTGCGTTCGAACACGTGGGTGACGACGTCTCGTCCCACACGCTCGCTGACGATCAAGGTCGAGCAGCGGGTGCCGTAGCTGTGGTCTGGCGTGCGGATGAACACCGACGACAACTGCCTTTCGACCTCAAGCGCGACGCCGGTGGAAGGCAGTTGCGCATCGTCGGCGAGGCTGCGGTCTGACAGCACGCCGAACAAGGCCGTTGTGAGTTCAACCAGCGAGCTCGCATCAGCCAATGACCGTTTCAGGCCCGCCTTGACACGGTCGGTCTTCGGCCATGGGGTGTCGAGTGAGGCATTGGAAACCCCGAAGACCCCTTGCTCCAGACGCTGAGTGCTCGCCCCCAGAGAAGACCCCCAAAAGCACTCGCCCCGACTGAAATCGGCCGCGATCAGGTTGAAGCCGTTGTAGCCCGACAGCATGGTGCGGGCCCAGAACCTGTCGGTGGGCTCACGGCCCGACAGCCAACGCGGCACGATCGCACCGCGCGAGGGGGCTTGCTCATCGATACGCTTGGGATCACGCACATTCGTGACCATTGCCAAGCGTCCGGCAGCCGTCAGGCCCAACCAGGTGCCGCCGGCTTGAAGGTCGCGCCCGCCCAGAATGGCCGCACCGACGCCTTCGGGCGCCCACCACCCCAGGCGCGCCGTCGGCCTGGCGAAGTATTCGTCGCGGTTGGCTGCAATCACCAGCGGAAATTGCCGGCTTTGGTCTATGGCCATCGCGATCAGGCACATGCGTCGAACACCTCGAGATGCCGCGGGCCGACCACGGCGCAAGCAACAGCCGCCTCATTCGCCACCTCAACCCGGTAGTACACAAACAGCTCTTTGGGCATGTGGCGCCGATCTCAACCGGCGATGCTGCTGTCGGTGGGTTCGATGGGCACGTCGTAAGGCATGGCGCAGCGCTTCAACGCGGCACCGTCGGCCGCGCCCAGGTGAAGCGCCGTGTCATCGAGCGCCACCAACTTGACTTCGATCAGCGCAAGCCAGCGCGGGCCTGCAGCCTGTGCGGCCATCGAACCCGCCGCATTGACCACCATGCCGGCCGGCTGGGTGGCGTCACGCGCATGGAAGACCTCTTGCCCGGCGCTTGTCGGCTCATCGCATTCAAACAAAAACGTTCTGCGTTTGGCGGTGCCACGGTATTGCGACCGCGCCACCACTTCCTGGCCCGGATAGCAGCCCTTTTGAAAATTGACCGCGCCGATCAGTTCGAAATTCAGCATCTGCGGCACGAACTGATCCACCGTGGCGACCTCGATCACCGCGACGGCACTTTCCACCTCGAGCCAGCGCCATGCCGCCAGGCCCATGGCATCTGCTGGCAGATTCAATTCGGCGCCTTGACCACGCTCGGCCAGGCGCAGTGCGCGCATCTGGCCCGAAGCATCCGGCAGCCGTATGCAGCTTGCACCATGCTGGTCGGCACGCCCCCAGATCGGCAGATGGCCGACCGCCTCGACAGCAGGCTCGCCGGCCAGCCCGACCATCTCGAAGTCGGCCGTCGCATCGCTCAGCTGGCATTTGGCGCGCATCACGAACATGGCCAGGCGCTTCAAGGTGGCGGCCAACACACTGGCGTGACAGGCCAGCAGCACCTCGTCGGGAGAAGGGCGGCACATCACGAAACTCGCCAACAAACGGCCCTTGACCGAGCAGTAGCCGGCCAGCCGCGCCTCGGTCGGCGGCAGGTGCAGCACGTCTTGCGTGAGTTGTCCGTGCAGGAAACTGGCCGCATCGGCTCCGCGTGCGCGGATCACGCCCCAATGAGAGAGCTCGACTGAGATGGGTGTGGCCGTGGTCCTTGTCATGCGCGGATTATGATTTGCCGACCCCACCCAGGAAGACCCGATGAAGGTTTGGAAGTCCGCGTTGATCGCGAGCCTGGCAGGGCTTGCGCTGGCAGCAGGGGCGGTGTACGTCTGGCTGAATCAGCCACTGAGCCTGGATGCCGAGTCGGTCGAGGTGTCGATCGGGCCCGGAACCCCGCCGAGGCGGATCGCCGAAGCCTGGGTGCAAGCCGGGGTGAGCACTTCTTCCTTCTTGCTCTACGAGTGGTTCAGGTGGTCAGGCCAGGCCAAGCGCATCCGCGCCGGCAGCTACCAGATCGAAGGTGCCGTCACGCCGGTGCAGCTGCTCGAGATGCTGGTCAGCGGCAATGAAAGCACGGCCTTCGTGCGTTTCAACGAGGGCTGGACGGTGCGCCAGGTGCGCGCCGAGCTGGCCCGTGCCGAAGCCCTGAAGCCTGTCACCGCCGCGATGAGTGATGTGGAGCTGATGTCGGCCTTGGGCGATGGCGGCACGCCAGCCGAAGGCCGGTTTTTTCCGGACACCTACTCGTACAGCAAGGGCAGCACCGACCTCGCCGTGCTGCGCCGTGCGCACCGCGCGATGGCCAGGCAGTTGCAGTCCGCGTGGGCTGAACGTGCGAGCGGTACGCCGCTCAAGAGCGACACCGAACTGCTCACGCTGGCGTCTATCGTGGAAAAGGAAACCGGCAGCCCCGCCGATCGAGGCAAGGTGGCTGCGGTGTTCATCAACCGGCTGCGCATCAACATGCCGCTGCAAACAGACCCGACTGTCATCTACGGGCTGGGCGAGTCGTTCGACGGCAACCTGCGCCGTCGCGATCTTCAAGCCGACACGCCTTTCAACACCTACACGCGCAATGGACTGCCGCCCGCACCGATCGCGATGCCGGGCAAGGCTTCGTTGCTGGCGGCTGCCCGTCCGGGCACGGGCAAGTCGCTGTATTTCGTGGCCCGAGGCGATGGCTCGAGCGAATTCAGCGACGACCTCGCCGCCCATAATCGTGCCGTCAACAAGTACCAGCGCGGCCTCTAGCGCATCGCGGCCTGGCCCGAATCTCACCCTGTCAGGACCGGCATGCGCGGGCTGTTCATCACATTCGAAGGCATCGACGGCGCGGGCAAGAGCAGCCACATCGACGCGGTGGCGCAGCGCCTGCGATCGGCAGGGAGCACCGTTCATGTCAGTCGCGAGCCCGGTGGCACCGCCCTGGCCGAGCGGTTGCGCAAAGAGGTGCTGAACACATCGATGGACGCGCTGACCGAGGTGCTGCTGATTTTTGCCGCGCGCCGCGACCACATTGCGCAGTGCATCGAGCCGGCGCTGTCACGCGGCGACACGGTGCTGTGTGATCGTTTTACCGATTCGACCTTTGCCTACCAGGGGGCCGGTCGCGGATTTGACGCCGAGGTGTTGCACACGCTGGAGTCGTGGGTTCAAGCGCCGTTGCAGCCTGATCTGACGCTGTGGTTTGACCTCAGCGCACAGCAGGCGGCCGAGCGTCTTGTGACAGCGCGCGAGCCGGACCGCTTCGAACAACTTGATGCGGCGTTTTTCACCCGCGTGCGCGAGGGTTATCGAGCGAGGGCTCAGACCCATGCGCAGCGCTTCGCTCGCATTGACGCCTCACTCGATCGCGAGTCGGTTGCAGCGCAAGTGGCTGATGTGCTGGAGGCGCGCGGATGGTGACTGAACCCGCGCCTTCAGCGGCATTGCCCTTGCTGCCCTGGCTTGAGAAGCCGCTGCGCGAAGCACTGGGTTCGCAGCAGGCCCATGCGATCTGGTTGCACGGACCGAGCGGCGTCGGGCAGTTTGATCTGGCCTTGTCGCTGGCCCAGGCCTGGCTGTGCGACTCACGAGGGTTGGGCCGCGAGCCCGTGCCCGCCTGCGGTGTGTGCGCGAGTTGCCGCTTGGTGCTTGCGCGCTCGCATCCCGATTTGATGGTGCTGGTGCCCGAAGTCCTGCGCGAATCACTGGGCTGGAACGCCGGCGACGAAGAGGAGGGCGCCGGTGCTTCTGAAGGCAGCTCCAAGCGCAAGCCCAGCAAGGACATCCGGGTCGAGGAGGTGCGGCGCGTGGTCCACTTTGCGCAAAGCACTTGTGCCAGAGGGCATGGAAAGGTCGTGGTCATCTTTCCGGCCGAGCGCATGAACACCGTGTCGGCCAATGCCTTGCTGAAAACGCTCGAGGAGCCCGCGGGTGATCTGCGTGTGGTGCTCGCCGGCTCGACGACAGACGCCTTGCTGCCAACCCTGCGCAGCCGCTGTCAGTCCTTGCGGCTGACCTTGCCGGACGAGCCGTTGACGGTGGCCTGGCTGGCATCGCAAGGCGTCAAGCAGCCCGAAGTGCTGCTGGCGGCCGCAGGCGGTCAACCGGAAGAGGCGCTGAGATGGTCTCGTGAAGGCATCGACGCATCGCTGTGGCTGGACTTGCCCCGACAACTCATGCGTGGCGAGGTGGGGAGCCTGGGCTCATGGCCGATTGCGCGGGTGGTGGACATGATGTTCAAGGTGTGCCACGACGCCATGCGCGTGGCGTGCGGTTCGGCCCCGGTTTACTTTGCACTGGCGCCAACGAAGTTCCATGCAGCACCCATGGCTCTGGCTCGATGGCATGAGGAACTCGCTCGTTTGGCTCGCCATGCGGAGCACCCCTGGCAGGCCGCACTGACCATCGAGTGGCTGGTTGGGCAAGCCCGCCTGGCGCTGACCGAACCGGCGCCGTCGCGAGCTTCGCTAAACTAAATTGATGAGCTATCGCGATTCCACATCACCGGCCCCGCTGACTTTGCTGTCGGTGCCACAGGCGATCAGCCGCCCGGCGGTGATTCAGCTCGTGTTCAGGGAAAAGGGCGCGCTCTACGCGGCCTTCATCCCATCGCTGCGCGACGGCGGTGTGTTTGTTCCCACCTCGCGCGACTACCGGCTGGGTGAAGACATCTACTTGCTGTTGACGCTGCCCGATGACGCCCAACGCTACCCGGTGGCGGGCAAGGTGGCGTGGCTGACGCCCGCCAATGCATCGGGCGGGCGCACTCAGGGCGTGGGGGTTTGCTTTCCTGCGGATGAAAAATCGCGTGTGCTTCGAATGCGCATCGAGCAGGCGCTGGGCACGGCAATTTCATCGTCCAAGCCAACGCAGACCATCTGATTCGTGTTCGTTGATTCGCATTGCCATTTGAGTTTTCCGGGGCTGGCCGAGCAGCTGCCCGTCATTCGCGCGGACATGCGCGCGGCCGATGTGGGTGCGGCCTTGTGTATTTGCACCACGCTCGAAGAGTTTGAAGACGTGCACGCGCTGGCTTGCTCGGACGACAACTTCTGGGCCAGCGCCGGCGTTCACCCCGACAACGAAGGCGTGCGCGAGCCTTCGCTCGACGACCTTCTTCAGTTGGCCGCCCGCCCCAAGGTGGTCGCGATCGGCGAAACCGGCCTGGACTACTACCGCCTGAACGGCCGCAGCGTGGCCGAGATGGAATGGCAGCGAGAGCGTTTTCGCGTCCACATTCAGGCGGCCCAGCACACGGGGCTGCCGCTGGTGATTCACACCCGAAGCGCGTCGCAAGACACGCTAGACGTGCTGAGCGCAGAAGGCAAGGGCGCTGTCCGGGGTGTTTTCCATTGCTTCACCGAAACGCAGGCGGTGGCGCGAGCGGCGCTGGATCTGGGGTTTTACATCTCGTTTTCCGGCATCCTGACGTTCAAGAACGCCCAGGATCTGCGTGAGGTGGCCAGCTTTGTGCCGCTGGACCGATGCCTGATCGAAACCGACAGCCCCTACCTGGCACCGGCGCCGTTTCGCGGCAAGACCAACACGCCCGCGCTGCTGCCGTGGGTGGCCAAGCAAGTGGCCGAGCTCAAAGGGCTGCCTGTAGAAGACATCGCGCGCATCACCACCCACAACTTCGAGACGCTTTTTGCCGTGTCGACCGCTGGAAACGCCGCGTGAAATACCTCATAAAACACTTTAGGTATGCAATATACCTTATTGTTTTTGCTGGGTTTATTTCGGCGCATGCCGGCTCTTATGACGAGTTCTTTGCCGCCATCAAGCGCGACCATCCGTCGATGATGAAGGGCTTGCTGGCCCAGGGTTTTGATCCCAACACCGTCGATGAAGTGGGCAGCCCGGGGCTGGTCTTCGCGTTGCGCATCGAGTCTTACGAGGTTGCCGCGGTGCTGATGGACAGCCCGAAACTGCTTGTTGATGCCGCAAACCCCCAGGGTGAAACCGCGCTCATGATGGCTTGCCTTCGAGCCCAGCCGGCGCTGGCCCATCGGCTCGTGCAGCGCGGTGCGGCGATCAATCGCGAAGGCTGGTCGCCGCTGCACTACGCGGCTGCGGGCGAAGACGAACGCATGGTGGCGTGGCTGCTGCAACGCGTGGCGGCCGTCAATGCCACGGCACCCAACGGGAACACGCCGCTCATGATGGCGGCGCAAACGGGTGCTTCGGCCAGCGTGGAAATGCTGTTGACCAAGGGCGCCGACGTCAACCGGCTCAATCTCATCAACCTGTCGGCCGCGGACATCGCCGAGCAGGCCGGTCGCGACAATCTGGCCGAGCGATTGCGTCGGCTGATGCGCTGATTCACGCTGTTCGCAGAGGGGGGTTGCCTGACACCCGTGTCAGCGCGTTTCTGACGTTTCAAATGGTTGCACGCCGACTGTAGAAACTGGCGCGGCTTTTTACAGTGAGGTCACCGACACCAAGGAGACCCTCATGCAATTCAATCAAGCCGCAGTCCATTGCAATCCATTTGCGCTGATGACCGATCCGAGCGCCGTGCTCAGCGCAGTGGCAAGTTCCGAATCTCTGGCTCGCTTGCGCGCCCAGGTGTTCCATCCACTCGACAAGCCTTTGCTGGGTTTGGTGGCGGATGACGTGGCCGACTACGACCGGCGCATCGATCGCGAACTCAACGATTGATCGGTGAGCAGCCAGACGCAGGCACTTGGCCTGTGCTGGACGTCATCCTTAAGGGTGACTATTTGTATTATGTTTACTCAAGTTTTGAGTGAGCAGCGAATTTGGCTTTCGCGGCCCGCCCGAGAAATGGCCATCCGCGGCCAATGTCTCGACCGCCCCGACGATGGCTCAAAAGGCCAGCGCCCTGCGTTGGGTCAGGAACTCGCTGGCTTGCTGCTCGCCGTCCTTCATCAATTTCTCGATGTGCTCGACGCTGCGGTCGATCTTGCTTTCGTAGTCCAGCGAACGCGAAAGCTTGGTGCTCATCTCGATGAACGGGATGTAATAGTCGCGCGCCTCGTCGTCCTCGAACGATTTGGGTATGCAAATCGGGCCGTCGATCCTCATGCCCTTGGCGAACTCGCTGGTGAACGCACCCTGCAAGTACAGCTCGTTCATCACCCGGATCGCATCGAGTTGCTGAAACAGCGACACATTGCCGACCAGCTCGTTGCGGCGGTCCACGATCTGGTCGGCCGCATGGGGAACATGCTCAAGGTCGGTGGCATTGATCTTGATGACCCAGATTTCCTGAGGCACGTGCTGCATGCCAACGAAACGCGGCTGAAGCAGTTCGCTGATCGGCGGGTTGTCAGAAAACAAGCCATCCCAGTAGGCGCCGCCGTCAAATTCCACGGCCGGGAAGATGCTGGGCACCGCGCAGGACGCGAGGATGTGCTCGACCCTCATGGGCTCGCGCGCGCTGCAGAACTTGGCCAGCTTGCCGGTCAGTACATTGACCGCACCGATCATCAGCACCACATCGTCAGGCCGAGCCCCCCACTTCTTGAGCTTGGCGAAATCGATGTGCTTATTGAGAAGCCCTTGAAAGTCTGTGAACAGCGGACGCAAACCGATCGTCGACGCATCGAGCATCATCTTGGCGATCGGGTTGGTGGGGCTGAGCGACAAACTGGGAATCCGCCCCGCATTGGCCAGGCGCATCGACTGAAGCACCATCCGGTTGAAGAGCTTTTCACCGTCTGAGGACGCCGAGTTCTCGCGCCAGAAGTCGTACATCCGCTCCCACGGCTTTTCGTCGCCGTGCATCAGCGCGTACCAGGCCAGCGTCGCGCAGATCGATCCGCCCGAAGTGCCGGAGATGCTGACCAGTTCGTACTCGTCGAGGATGCCGCCCTCAAACAGTCCACGAAGGGCCCCGGCGGTGAACGCCGTCTGGCTGCCACCGCCTTGACACGCAATGGCGATGCGTCGCTTGGCTTTGGCTGGCTTGTTCAACGCAGGCATAAGGGTTCCGTTTCAGGTCTTTGAGATGGGCTGAGCGAGATCTGGATGGGACGTGTTTTCCGTACCGACTGCCGTGCGGTCTTGTCTGGCCGGTGGCGTGAACCACTGGTTGGGCGGCACCACCTTGTGCGTGGCGGGGTCCATCATGTAATGAGGCGACATGATCTGCACGCCGTGTTCGTTGAAGACGTCTTGGATGTTACCGTGCAGTGCATCAAGCACCTCGGCGCGCACACGCGGCATCTCAGGAACGGCCTGGCAAACCAGCCGGTACACCGGATAAAAGTCAGACAGCGAGGTCTGGAAGACTTGCGGACGCGGCGTTGTCAAGATGCCATTGGTGCGGCGAGCCGCCTCGATCAACATCGCATCGACCTGACGCCACGGCGTGTCGTAACCGATGCTCACCGTGGTGTCCACGATGTAGCCCTCACCTTGCACCGCTCGCGAATAGTTCTTGGTCGGCGTGCCCAAGATCATCGCGTTGGGAAGACACACCTCTTCGCCCAGACCGGTGCGAATCTTGGTCATGAAAAGCCCGACCTCGGTGACGGTGCCCTCCTGTTCGCCGATGCGCACGTATTCACCACGGCGCACGGATCGCGAATACATCAGGATCAAACCACTGGCGCCCTGCCCCACCACACTCGAAGAACCCAGCGAGATCATCAGGCCGAGCAGCACCGACACCCCCTTGAAGGCCGCGGTGTCGGCTCCGGGCAAGTAGGGATAGGCCATCACCAGCGCAAAGATCCAGATCAGGGCCGAGGCGATGCGCCGTGTGGGCGCCACCGTGTCGCGGTCCAGCCAGCCGGCGCTGCCGCGACCGCCTTCGATGTTGTCGAAGACCGGGCGCAACATCGCAATGACCGCGCGCGCGATGAGGAAGATGCACACGGCCACGGCCAGATTCGGGATGGCATGCAAGGTGGCACTGCCGATGTGCACCAGAACGCCCATCATGTAGCCGTGAAGCTGCTCGCCCCACGCTCGCGTGTACGGAAACACGCGCAGCGAAAAGCTCAGCCATTCATTGGCCAGCGCCAGCCCCAAAGTCCAGTGCAAGGCCAGCATGCTCAGGCGCACGCCAGCGACGAGTTGATCGCGGCGAATCAATTGCGCGCCTGCCAGGCGAAGTCGGTTGGCACGCCGGTCCACCATGCGCAGCAACATCAGCTGCGCGTACCGTCTTGCGCGTGACAGCAACCAAAGACCCAACACAAAGACCAAGAGCGCCACCGCTGCCTTGAACACACCGCGCAGCAGCGAAGACAGATCGCGGCTTTCGCGTGTTTCTTCGATCACCAGATGCAAACGCTCCATGACGGCTGTCGTCAACTGCGCAAGCGTCTGACCTTGCAGCGCATCGACATCGCCCCGGGTCACGATCACTGCCAGGATTCCATCGAGCATCACCAGGTTGCCCAGGCTCTCGGACTGCACCGTCAGCTTGCCCTCGCCTGCCCGATCAAGCAAACGCTCGAGATTGGCTCGTGTGCGGCGAGCTCTGTCCTCGGCTGTCACGCCCAGCAAGGTGGAACGGAAAACGACGATCTCTCGGTTGAAGATGACGACAGTCTCTGCCGCCTCGACAGTGGCAGCCGAGGCGGCCTCAGCTGTGGGAGTGACTGTCAGCACGGACGACTCGAGCATGCCGTCAGCCGCCGGGGCACCGTGGCTGCTGAAGACGGCACTGAGCAGCATTGCCGCGAACAAGCAGCGCAGCCAATGGGCCACAAACGCAGCGGGAACGGCGTGTTGGCCAGGGTGAATGTTCATGCGACCGGTTGCTGCAAGGGCGTGTAGCCCTCGTCGCGGATTGCCTGAGCGAAAGCCTGCGCGCTGATGGACGCGTCGCGAATTTCCACGCGGTGCGTCGACAGGTCTACCTTCACGCTAGCCTTGGGGTCCACGCCTTGCACAGCCTTGGTGATGCCACCGACACAATGGCCGCAAGTCATATCGAGCACGTTGAAAACAATCATCGCTGGCGCATGTGTCGGATCTACACCTGAAGTGCGGCGAAGGATAAGCCATGCGCTTGACTCGTCTACCCGAGACATTACCCCCCATGAACACCCCTGCCGACGGATCCGGAGTCACCCACGAACTGATGCTGCAGTTGCAGGGCATGACCTGCAGCTCATGCTCAGCGCGCGTCGAGAAGGCGCTGCTCAAGGTGGCTGGCGTTTCCAGCGCCACAGTCAACCTGGCCACGCAGCAAGCTTTCGTGCGCGTGCTCGATTCGCTGGAGCGCAGTTCATTGGTGGCCGCCGTGGACAAAGCCGGCTACGGCGTCGTCGAAAGCGACTCGAGCGGGCCGAAGAAACCGCCTGGATTGCCCGAAAACTGGGTGGTGGCCGCAAGCGCCCTGCTCACCGCGCCTTTGCTGGCGCCGATGCTGCTTGGCGCAACCGGCGTGCACTGGATGCTGGACGGCTGGATTCAGTGGGCACTGGCCACACCGGTCCAATTCGTGTTCGGCGCGCGGTTCTACCGCGATGCGTACAAGGCGCTGCGCGCTCGAGTCGGCAACATGGACACGCTGGTGGCGCTCGGCACCACGGCCGCCTATGGCTTGTCGGTTTACCTGTTGCTGCGTCAGGCCGAGCCAGGCCCCATGCATCTTTACTTTGAAGCCTCGGCCGCGGTGATCACGCTGGTGCGTCTGGGCAAATGGCTGGAAAAAAGAGCCAAGCGGCAAACGACCGAGGCCATACGCGCCTTGCAGGCCTTGCGACCCGAAGCCGCTCACGTGATTCGCAACGGCGTGGGGCGCGATGTGCTCGTCGATTGGCTGGTGGTCGGTGATGTGGTGCTGGTGCGCCCAGGCGAGCGGCTGGCCGTTGTCGGGCTGGTCAGCAGCGGATCAAGCGAGGTCGATGAGTCGCTGATCAGCGGAGAAAGCCTGCCCGTGGCCAAGGCCGCTGGTGATCGGGTCACGGCAGGCTCCATCAACGGCCCAGGGGCCTTGACTGTGGAAACCCTGGCCGTGGGTGCCGAGACCACGCTGGCGCGCATTGTTCGGCTGGTGGAATCGGCGCAGGCCGCCAAGGCCCCGATCCAGCGCACCGTGGACCGCGTCAGTGCGGTGTTTGTGCCTGTGGTGCTGGTCATCGCGCTGTTGACGATGCTGGCCTGGGCGGCTCACTTGGACGAATGGGAACAGGCCATGGTCAACGCGGTCTCGGTGCTGGTGATTGCCTGCCCTTGCGCGTTGGGGCTGGCCACACCCACCGCCATCATGGTCGGCACGGGCGTGGCCGCCCGCCACGGCATCCTGATCAAGGACGCTCTGGCGCTGGAAATAGCCCATCGGGTCGACACGGTCGTTTTCGACAAGACGGGAACCCTGACCCTGGGTCGCCCCGAGCTTGTGAGCGTCGAGGCAGCAGCAGGCACAGCCGTTGACGATGTGTTGAGACTTTCAGCAGCGCTTGAGCACGCAAGCGAGCATCCACTGGCTCGTGCCGTTTGCCAACGGGCTGAGCACAAGACCTTGCCCATTCCGTCAGCGCTCGACGTGCGGGCGCTGCCAGGACGCGGGATCGAAGGACGCGTCGGCGACAAGACGCTCGCGCTGGGCAGCTCTCGCCTGATCAGGGAAATGAACCTGGACCCGGGTGAGCTGCTCGACTCGGCGAGCCGGTTCGAATCCGAGGGTCGCACGGTGTCATGGCTCATCAGGCCCGACACGGCGCCAGCGCAGGTGCTGGGTCTGCTGCTCTTTGGCGATCCTATCAAGCCCGCCGCGCACGATGCCATCGCCCGATTGAAGGCCTCAGGTGTGCGCGTGGTGATGTTGACCGGAGACAACGCCGGAAGTGCGCGAGCGGTGGCCGATCAGCTCGGCATCAGCGACCACCAGGCCGAAATGTTTCCCGAAGACAAGGCCAGCTTCATCGAAAAATTACGCTCCAGCGGCCAGGTCGTGGCCATGGTCGGTGACGGCATCAATGACGCACCGGCTCTCGCTTCGGCGGACATCGGTATGGCCATGGCGACCGGCACCGATGTGGCGATGGGCACCGCGGGCATCACGCTGATGCGTGGCGAGCTGGGGCTGGTGGCTGATGCGCTAGACATCTCGCGTCGAACCACCGCCGTCTTGCGCCGCGGCTTGTTCTGGGCGTTTTTCTACAACCTGCTCGGCGTGCCTTTGGCCGCATTCGGGCTTTTGAACCCGGTGATTGCGGGTGCAGCGATGGCGCTCAGCAGCCTGAGCTTCGTGGGCAACGCCTTGCTGCTGCGCCGCTGGCGACCGCCATCCGCTCAGAAATGACAAAGGCGGCCCGAAGGCCGCCCTTGAGAGCTGGCAGAGGTGCGAATTACTTCACAGCCACCTCAACTGCGGGTGCAGCCGCATCCTGCGCCACCAGCTCTGGCGCCGAGGCCGCCAATTCTGGGCTAGGGGCACCCTTCATCCCCGGATAGTCCTTGGCCATGGCCTTGCCGTACAGGGGCTTGAACGCGCCTTGGTGGCAGGTCGTGCAGTTGGTCTTGGCCACGTCGCCGGTGGGGCCCAACCGGTGGGCCGGGAACACCCCGGTGAGCGGCTTCATGTACTCGTTGTTCAAGTCACGAACCATGCGGATGCCGTACCAGGCGGTCACACGCTGAGGCGGACTGGTTTCCCACGACCCGAATGAGCGGGTGTTGTGGCAATAGGTGCAATTGACCCCCAGAGACGTCGACATGTGGTTCATCAGGCTGTAAGTCCACTCGGTTTGCTTGGTCGAGTGACGATTGCCAGTGGGCAAGGCCGTCTCGCCCTGAACGCGAATGTCCTTGGCCTCCAGAAAGTAAGGCGTGAACGGATCTTCCGGCAGTGACGCATAGGCAGCCGCCACAGACACCGTGTTCTGCCCTGCCCTGTCACCCAGCATGCCGTCGGAGCGGGCTTCGGGCTTGGCAGTGAACCAGATGTTCTGCGGGATGTTGTTGCCGCGGTGGCAGGTGTAGCAGGTCACACCCGTCTCGACGACGTGGGCCTTGTAGTCGGCGTTGATCTTGTGCGTCATCTGCAGCATCTTGCGAGCCACCACCTTGGTGTACTTCTCGTCAGACGCATAATTAGCCACGTTGTGGCAATAAGCGCAGCCCTGCTCGGGGGCAACCCATGCTGTCATTGACACCATGGTCCGAGTGAATTCACCCACCGACAAGTTGCCTAGCACCTGAACGTTCTGATAGATCGCCGAAGATGCAGGACCACCTTGCGCTGCGGCCGGTGGGGCCTCAGGCACGACATTTTTCTCCAGGTCTTTGACCACGATTCGCGGGTTGTAGACCTCGACCATGGCGGTTCCGCGGAAGCCGTGCTGTACGGCCTCGATGGGTGGTCGCTCGCAACCTGCGAGCAACGCAACGGCGCTCAGTGCCAACCAGGTCAGGGTGGATCGTTGCTTGAAGTTCATGGCTTGACTCCCTGGATAAGCAAGGCAGGATCGATGGCTGGCGCCCATACCGCCGGATACATCGGCGCCACGTGGTGCTTCACGGCCCACAGGTACCAGTTGTCGACCACCGTACCGGTCAGCAAGATACCGATGCCACCCGTGATCGGGGTCAGCACCGCAAACCACCAGGCCCAGCGGTGGATGGATTCCATCGTGGCGTTGAAGCCCATGGTCCAGCGCCAGAACAGCCCCGCACGCTCCGAAGCTGTTCCGCGGTCGGTGATCTGTTCGATTTCGCGCTCTCCGCCAAAGCGGCTCACCGCGAGAATCGTGCCTCCGTGCATGGCGAACAGCAGCACTGAGCCGTACAAAAAGACGATCGACAGCATGTGGAAAGGGTTGTAGAACAGGTTTCCGTAACGGATGGAAAACGCTGCCGTCCAGTCAAGGTGCGGGAAGATGCCAAAAGGCACCGCCTCGCCCCAACTGCCCATCAACAAGGGGCGGATGAAGCCCAGCACCAGAAACAGCCAGATCGCCGCAAGAAAGGCCCAGGCCACGTGGGTGCCCATTCCGAGTTCGCGAGCGCGCCGGTAGGTGCGGGCAAACCACAGAAGCAGCGACGTGGTCAGCAAGGCGCCAGCAAACATCCACCAGCCGCCTTGATTCATGGGCGGAAAGTGCAAGCCGTTTTGGGGTGCGGGTGGCTCCAGCGCCAGCCAGAACAGTTGGCGCACGAACTGGACCGGATCCCAGTTGACCTGCGCCAGCATGTTGAGGCCGATGATGTTGAAGCAAATCAAGCCGCACATGAGGGAAGCCACGCCCAGGCCTCCGAGGTAGATCGGACCCAGCTGTGCGTTGCCGAGGCGGCCGAACAGATGAACGATCGTCGGCTCGCCGGTTCGAGGGCTGTTGCCATGGCCGAGTTCGATGCCGTGGTGCACTGGCCCCACCGCTTGCACGGTGGTGAATAGGTTTTGGTACTCAATCATTGTTTGTCTCCTTGTGCGCTTGAAGCATCAAGACCAGATGGGAAGATTCAGCCACCAGCCCCACCATTCAGGCCAGCCGCGGGTCCAGAAAGGACCACTGATCACGATGCACACCGCGCTCCAGAACCCGGCGGAAAGTGCGAGAAACAGTCCCAGGCGGTGGATGCCCAGCGTTCCGATCGAGTAGCCGATGAAGTCACGGAAGAAAGTGTCCTCATGCTCCGGCGATCTGACCGTTTGACCCTTGGTTGGGTTCGTCGAAGACAGCACCAAACCGCCGTGCAGCGACAGCGCAAACGTCGTCGTGAAGAAGAAGGTCACCGCCAGCATGTGGGCCGGGTTGTAGTGAAAGTGCAGGTATTGATAACCCGTATTCGACACCCAGTCGAGGTGGGCGAGGATGCCGTAGGGAAACCCGTGTCCCCAGGCGCCCATCAACACAGGGCGAATCACTTCAAGGGTGAAATAGGCAAAAACCGCCATCAAG
>JBBAPK010000022.1:0-44806 GCA_040400875.1 Burkholderiaceae bacterium
TCTGGCCTATTACCACTACAAAAACATGCTGGGTGAACTCAGCCCGGCAGGCTCGACGGCCAACGAGTTCACCGCACCGCAGTTCGTGCAAAAGGGCAATACCTACTACCAGATCTCTTCCGACCCGACGAGGCCGTTGTATGGCCTGGCCGCCGAGTACCAGCTGATCGACCTGACCGGTCAGATCGATCTTCCGTCCTACGCGGGCAAGCGCCTGATCTTCACGGGTGACTTCGCTCGCAACGTGGGCTTCAACAGCAGTGAGGTCACCGCTCGCACGGGTCTGGTGGTCGATGGTGAAACCGGCACAACCTCTGACGTCGATGGCCAAGTCAACGCCTATCACGTGCGTGCAGCTTTCGGCGATGTCGAGTTGAAGAAGGCGCATGACTGGCAAGTGTTCGTCGCCTACAAGCGGGTCGAGCGCGATGCCGTACTCGATGCCTTCACCGACAGCGACTTTCATCTGGGCGGCACCGACACCAAGGGCTACATCCTGGGCGGCAGTTACGGTGTGGCCAAGAACACCTACCTCACGTTCCGCTACCTGAGCGCCGACCAGATCTCGGGCCCGCCGCTGGGCATCGACGTCTTCCAGTTCGACCTCAACGTGAAGTTCTGATGTCGCAGCGCACCCTCATGAAAGCAGGCCTGATGGTCCGATCCGCACTCGTCGCGCTGGGTCTCGCGCTGGCAGCCAGTGGCGCCATGGCAGAGCAGACACCGGCTGAAAAAGCGGCGCGCCGCGCGCAGCTTCAATTGCAAAACCTGCAGCAGCAGTTGCAAGAAGCGCAAGCCGCCAAGTCCAAGGTCGAGTCGGACAAGGCTGCGGTCGACCAGCAGCTGGGCGAGCAAACCACCCAGGCCGAGCAACTCAAGACATCGATCAGCAAGCTCGAAGCCAGGCTCAGGGCGTCTGAAAAGGCCCGCGAAGAGTTGACCGCCAACGTGAAGTCGCTGGAAAAGCAGCTGGCTGATGAGAAACTCAGCCATGAACAGGCACTGGCCCAAAAGGCCCGTGAACTGGCTCAGTACACCAAGCTGCGCGACGAGCAGCAGGCCCAATTGCAGCGCAAGCACGACGATCAGGTCGCGCTGGTGGCCGATTGCACCGGCAAGAACGACAAGCTGCTGCATCTGAATGTGGAACTGCTCAACCGCTACCGCAACAAGTCGGTCACCGACGTGATTAAACAACGCGAACCCGTGCTGGGCATGGGCGATGTCGAAATGTTCAACATGGTTCAGGACTACCGCGACAAGGCCGATGCCGAGCGATTCACACCGCCCGCTGCGCCCACACCCAACAAGTAAGGCAACGACATGTCTGACGGGTGCTTTGTGAGTCTTCTGCCGCGCATGCGCCTTGCATTTGCGTTGTTTGGGCTGTGCGCGCTGGCCGCTTGTTCGGGCCTGCCCGAATTGCCTTTCATCAACGAAGCGCCTGTCGTCAAGGTGTCGCCAGGCGCGCCGGCCAGCGGCCTGCCTTACAACGCGGCCGCGGTTCCCGGTGCCGCGGCCAGCGGCCCGAGCAAATGGGGCGACAACATCGAACGCGTGGTGGCCACCGACCCGGCTTATGTGATCGGCCCTGAAGACGCGCTGGACATTGCGGTGTGGAAAGACGAAACGCTCAAGGGCACGGTGCTGGTGCGGCCCGATGGCGGTATTTCGTTCCCGCTGGCCGGTGACTTTGTGGTGGCCGGCATGACGGCCGCACAGGCCCGTGACGAACTGGTCAAGCGACTTGAAAAATTCATTCCCGAGCCGGTGGTCACCGTGGCCGTGGTGAAGGTGTCGAGCTATCACATCTATGTGCTGGGCCGGGTGAACAGGCCAGGTGAGCTGCTGGTCGGCCGAAACATCGACGTGCTGCAGGCACTGACCCTGGCCGGTGGCCTGACGCCGTTTGCCTCTGAGGACGGCATACGCGTCATTCGCAAGGTGGACAACCTGACGATCTCGATCCCGTTTCAGTACTCCAAGGTGAGAAAAGGCGTGGATCTGACGCAGAACATCACGCTGAAAAGCGGAGACGTGCTGCTTGTGCCGTGATCCCATCAGGGCGGCCCATCCAACGGTTTGGCGGGCCCTGTTCAAGTCGTCCGCATTGGCGCTTGATCTGTGTGGTGGCCACGCTGGCGCCGGCCTGCTCGGCGAATGCCGGTCAGTGGTCGATCGAGAGCTCGGTCAGCTCCAGCCTTAATTCCAACGACAACATCAACCTCGCTCCGCAGTCGACTGGCACCGTGAACAGCCTCAACCTCTCCGGCTCCTTGAATGCCTCTCGCAAGGTCGAAGACATGTCGACGGTGCTGAGCTTAAGCACCTCACGCGTGGCCCAGTGGGGCGACTCCAACAGCTCCAATGGCGGAGGCGACCGCTTCGACGGCAATGCCAGCTTGTCGCAGTCGGTGACCATCGAGCGGAACACCTTTTCGGTGAACGCGGGCTATTCGCAGGACTTCAATAACAACGTGCAAACGGCCGACGTGGCGGTGGCGCCAGGCCAGCGGCGCGGGTCGAACTTGGGAGCCTCGTGGTCGCACTCGCTGACCGAGCGTCTGAGTACCTCGCTGACAGTGTCTTCACAGCATCAGTGGTACTCGCAAGCAGCGCCCGGCACCATCAATTTCACCAACAGCAGTTGGGGCGGCGGGCTGAACTATCTGCTGACTGAGGTCGACACCCTGAGCCTGAATGTGTCGACCTCGGAATACCGCCCTGACACCGGCGGTGACCAATCGACGACCGAACAGTGGACGGTCGGGATCTCGCGCCAGTGGAGCGAGCAGTGGAGCTCGCAGGTGTCGGTGGGCACGTATCACACCAGCCGCAATCTGCAGCCGTCGACCAGCGGGCTGCAGTACAGCACCTCGCACAGCTTTGCTTTTGATGAATCGTCGTCGCTGTCGTTTTCGTCCAGCCGGGGCGAGCAGCCCAGCGGCGCGGGCGAGGTGCTGCTTAATGAGTCGGTGAGCCTGGCCGCCAACTACGGATTTACCGAGACCATGAGCGGCGGGCTCAACTACAACCTGTCCAAGAACACGGGTCAGCTCGGGGTGAGCGCGGGTGGTGTGTTTCAGGGCGATTCCAGGCAGCGGTCTTATGGCGCATCGCTGTCGAAGCAGCTGACACCCGACGTCAGCCTTGGGCTGTCCTATTTGCTGACGCAGGCCAACAACGTGGGCGGGAGCAATTCGGCGCACTCCAACACGGTGAACATTTCGCTCACCTACAACTTTCCGACCGTCACCGCATCACGCTGAGCTGTCACCACATCACCCGAATAATCTGATCCATGGCAGCCTCCCCACAAGATATCTACGCTCAGGTCGACCCGGTGACCGACTCCGGCAAGAGCCTGCTCGACTACCTCGGGATGGTCAAACGCCGTCGCGTGCTGATCCTGGTGGTGTTTGGGGTGTTCTTCGCCATTGCCGTGGTGGTGGCCATGACCTTGCCGGCGGTTTACCGCTCGACGGCCACCATCCTGATCAAAGAACAGGAAATTCCGCAGGAGTTCGTGCGATCCACCGTGACGAGTTTTGCCGACGAGCGCATTCAGGTCATCAGCCAGCAGGTGATGACGCGAGCCACGCTGCTCGAATTGGTCGACAAGTACAACCTCTACGGTGCCAAGCGACAAAGCGAGACCAGCGAAGAAATCATCGACCGCATGCGGGCCGACATCAAGCTCACGCCGATCAGCGCTGACAAGGGCGGGCCGTCGGGCAGCAAGTCGACCATCGCCTTCACCTTGTCGTACGACAGCGAGGTGCCCGCCAATGCGCAAAAGATCGCCAACGAGCTGACCACGCTGTACCTCAACGAGAACGTCAAGAACCGACAGCAAAAAGCGGCCGAGACGACCTCGTTCCTTGATGAAGAGCTCACGCGCGTGACGGCGCACATCTCGGAGCTCGAAGACACGCTGTCGCGCTTCAAGGCGCGCAATCAGGGTCGCACGCCGGATCTGACCTTGTCTAACCAGATGGGCAGCGAGCGCACCAACGATGAGCTCAAGCGCCTCGACCGCGACATGACCTTTCTCGAAGAACGCAAGATGGCGCTCGAGGGCCAGCTGGCTGATACCAAGCCGGGCATGCCGGTGGGTTCCGGGCAGGTGCTCGACCCCGAAGACAGGCTCAAGGCGCTCGAAGCGCAGCTTCCGCTGCTCACCGCGATGTACAGCGATGACCACCCCGACGTGAAGCGCACCCGTCGCGAGATCGCGGTGCTCAAGTCCGAGACGGGTCTGGAGCGCGAAGCCAGCGACCGCGAGGAAAAGCTGTTGCAACTGCAAAAGCAGATCAACCTGCTGCGCCAGAAATACTCTGACGATCACCCCGACGTGGTGCAGTTGAAGCGCGCCTTTGCCGTGCTCGACAAGGCGGTGCGCACCGGCTCCGACGCGCCGGCCGATCGCGTCAATGAGATCAAGCGCGCGCGCAAGCCCGACAACCCGGCCTACATCACCCTGAAGTCTCAAATCGAGACCGTGACCTCCCAGATCGAGTCGATGCGCAGCGAGCGTCAGGAACTGCGCGCCAAGCTCGCGCTGTATGAATTGCGTGTGAGCCAGACGCCCGAAGTCGAGCGCGAGTACCTCGAACTCGTGCGCGACATGGACAGCTCGCGAGGGCGTTTCCGCGAACTGCGCGAAAAGCAGATGCAAGCCCAGGTGGCCGAAACGCTGGAGCGCGGTCGCAAGGCCGAGCGCTTCACGCTGATCGAGCCGCCGATCTATCCTGAAAAGCCGGTGCGTCCGAACCGCTCGATGATCGTCATCATCGGACTGCTGTTTGCTCTCTTCGGTGGCATCGGCGCAGCAGCGCTTCGCGAGGTGCTCGACCAGACCGTGCACAGCGCGCGTGACGTGATCCGGGTGATGCAAGTGCCCGTGCTGGCCGTCTTGCCTGATCTGCCCACACCGGTGCTGCTGCGGCGTCGCTCTTTGAGGCTGCGCATCGTCGTGGTGGCCGCGCTGGTCTTCATTGCGCTGCTGCTGGTGGCCTTCCACAACCTTTACATGCCTCTTGATGTGGCCTGGTACGGCCTGATGAGGAGGTTGGCAAAGTGAGTGACATCATGAACATGCCTCAGGGCGCATTGCCCGTCGGCGACGAGAGCGCTGCAGGTGCAAGCCCCGAAGCACTGAACATCAAGTATTCGAGCACCCAGGTGCGAGCCGATGCGCTGCTGCGGCTGCAGCGCACGCACGGTGTGGTCAAGGCCGATCGCTCGGAGCTGACCGAGGCGTTCAAGATGCTGCGCAACCAGGTGCTGCAGCGCATGCGAGCCGACGGCTTCACCCTGCTGGCGGTGACCAGTCCGCGGGGCATCGAGGGCAAGTCGCTCACCGCCTTGAACCTGGCGCTGACCATGGCGGCCGACTACGACGCGGCCGTTTTGCTGGTGGATGCCGACATGTCGGGTCAGGGTCTGCAAGCCATGTTCGGCTTTGATGGCGCGCCCGGACTCAGCGACCACCTGACCGACGCCACGCCGATCAACGAGCTGTTGATCAACCCGGGTGTGCCGCGTTTCGTGTTCTTGCCCGCGGGCCAGAAGTCGGTGCTGAATTCGGCCGAGCTGCTGTCGACCCGGCTTGCGCAGCAACTCATCCAGGAGATGAAAGAGCGCTACCAGGACCGCTACATCATCATCGACCTGCCTCCGCTGCTCGACACCGCCGACGCGCTGGCGTTTTTGCCCCAGGTCGAGACGACGCTGGTGGTGGTCGAGGAGCACACCACGTCCATCACCGACCTGGAAAAGATGGCCGACCTGTTGGCCCCGTTCAACCTGATCGGTACGGTCATGAGCCGCGGGCGAAAAAAAGAAAAGGCCGAAGGCCAGCAGCGCAAGCCCTGGTACCGCAAGCTGTTATCTCGCCGCTGAAGCGGTCGCCGCAACGGCGCAGATATCATCGCCGGCGGCTAGGGTGTGGGCCGCAAGCGCAGCTCACTCAAGTCGGCATTTCATGCGCCGCTGTCAGTGACCTGAAGCTGCCCAACGGGGTACAACGCACCGCAACTTTGAGCCTGCATGTCCGAGCTGTTGATTTCGCCAAGTGGTTCGACATGGGCCTGACCATCAGAACGCTGGGGTGTTCGGGCGCCATCGCGGCCGGATGCAAGACCACCTCGTTCCTGCTGGACGACGATGTGCTGATCGACGCCGGAACTGGCGTCAACGACCTCACGTTTGAAGCGCTGGCGGGCATCGATCACGTGCTGCTCAGCCATTCGCATCTTGACCATGTGCTGTCGGTGCCGCTGCTGGCCGACACCGGCTTGCGCTTGCGCATGGCGCAAGGCAGGCCGCCCGTCACGGTGCACGCCCTGCCGCAAACCCTGAAAGCCGTGCACGAACACCTGCTCAACGGGGTGATCTGGCCTGACTTCACGCGCTTGCCCAGCGCCGAGCGGCCCGCCTTGCGTCTGGTGCCGATCGCCGTAGGCGACACGCTGGTGTTGGGCTCGCGCAAGCGGCACATCGAGGTGTTGAGCGCGCAGCACATCGTGCCGGGTGTGGGCTTTGCCGTGGACGGCGGCTCGGCGGGCTGGTGGGTCTACAGCGGCGACACCGGCCCGAACCCGCTGTTGTGGCAGCGACTGCGCGACATGCAGGTCGGCCATCTGGTGATCGAAACCGCCTTTGGCGATGACGAGGCTGAGCTCGCGCGCATCAGCCGTCACCTGTGTCCGAAGCTGCTGGGCGAAGAGCTGCGGCAACTCGTGGGCTGCGTCGATGTGCACATCACCCACGTCAAGCCGGGCGAGATGGATCTGGTGATGGCGCAGATCGGCCGGTTGGGGCTGCCCCACCGGGTGAGCGCGCTGGCCGCCGGTGACCTGATGCGCTTGGACTGAGTTCGGCGCGCTGCAGCCCCGCCGTGACAGGCGCGCTTTACAGCCGTGATCTTCCGGCGTAGTTGATGAACTCCTCGGGGCTCACGCGGATGGCCGCACCGGTCGGGCAGGCACGCACGCAGGCGGCACCGCCTGACAACCCGCTGCACATGTCGCACTTCACGGCCTTCTTGCCGAGTTCCTTGCTGTGCACGGGTGCTTCGCGTCCGGGTTCGGGCGTCAGACCCGTCAAAAGCCATGCCCAAAGACTCGGCGGCTTGCGCTTGGGGTCGTGCTGCGCGAGCTGGATCACGCCGTACGGACAGTTGCGCTCGCAGTTGCCGCAGCCGATGCAGGTGTCGTCGATGAAGACTTCACCGTGCGGATTGCGGTGGATGGCATCCGGCGGGCAGTCCTTCATGCAGTGCGGGTTCTCGCAGTGGCGGCATGAGGTGGGCACGTGGATGTTGGCGAATGTCGCGCCGGCTTCGCGGTCGAGCCGTGAGGTGCCATCGTGCACATCGGCGCAGGCTCGCTCGCAGTTGTCGCAACCGATGCACAGGCCTTCGTCAATCAGCAGCACGTCTGTGCCTTCGCCCAGACCCTGGCCGATCAGGAAACTGATCAGGTCGCTCGGTGTGTTGTCGCTTTCTTTTTGCACGTTGGCCGACATGCGCTTCAAGCTGCTGGCTTCGAGCTCTTTGCGCATGGCCGGGCTCTTGTCGAGCACGGCACGAAAGAGTTCTGCAGACAGCACGATGGTTTCGCAGTTGACCGCCGCTCGCACGGTCGCCGAGCGTCGGCTGTCCGCGCTGAGCAGCGCCATCTCGCCCACGTAGTTTCCCGCCGCCAAATAGGACAGCACCACATCCTTGCCGCCGATGAGTTTGGACACGGTGACCGACCCGCGGCGGATCAGGTGCAGACCATCGGCTTCGTCGCCTTCAGCGAACAGGGTCTGGCCCGCGGTGAAGCTCTTCACCGACGCGGCCTCGACCAGCTCATCGAGCACGGTTTCGGACACGAATGGCGCGATGCTGGTGCCGATGGCGCGGCGCAGCGAGACGCCGTCGATGCATCGACGCACCGACTCGTTGCTGGCCATCAGCTTGAGCATGGAGCGCCGGGGTGTTTCGATCAGCACGCAGTTGCTGCCGGCGTACACCGTGCGCGAACGGCGGCGTCCGGACAGCAGCCCGAGCTCGCCGAAAAACTGACCGGCGCCCAGCGCGAGCTGCTTGGGCTTGCCGTTGTCGCCGTCCACCTCGACGAGCACCTCGCCTTCGACGATCGAGAAGAACGAGTTGGTGTAGTCGTTCTTGCGAAAGATCACCGATCCCTTGGCCGGCGCGGTGACCTCGCTGTCGAGCATGAACTCGCGCAGCTGCAGGGTCGACAGTTCGCGGAACACCGGTACTTGCTGCTGCACCATGGCCAGTGCCGCCGACACCGGGGTGGCGCGCTTGAAGCTGCGGAAGGTCTCGCGCAGCAGCGACTCATCGGCCGGTTCGACCCGGTTGCCCAGGATGTACTCGACCACCTCGTAGCCCTGGTTCATCGCCTGCTTGATCAGCGGGTAGCCGCCCAGTGCGCCGATGATGTGAAAGCCGGGGACGTTGGACTCGTAGGTGTCGGACACCTGCGGCACGGCGTCGTAGGCCGTGCTCGGGAAGGTCACGCCAAAGCTCTCGACGAGCTGGCGCGGCGGGATCGCGCCGAGCCGCGCGATGACCCGGTCGCAGGCGATCTGCTCGATACCCACCGGCGTGCGCACGCTCAGCAGCAGCGGGCGCCCATCGGTTTCGATCGCATCAACCTGGGTGACCGAGGTGCTGTACCTGCATTGCATGCTGCCGTTGGCAATGGCCGCGGTGACGAGGTCGATGTTGCCCTGCTTGACGCGCGGAAACTCGTCCACCCGGTTGATCAGGATGACCCGGTTGTTTTCGGTGAGGGCAATCGCGTTTTCGATGCCGGCATCGCCCGCGCCGACCACCACGATGGTCTCGCCGCTGTACTCGTCGGGGTCGTCGAGCTGGTACTGGATGCGCTCGTGCTGATCGCCGGGCACGCCGAGTTGCCGGATGTTGCCCTGCAGGCCGATGCACAGCACCACCGCTTCGGCCAGATGACGCTCACCGCCAGCCGTGACGATCTCGAAGGCACCCTTGGAGCCCGTGATCGCGCTGACCGCGCTGTCGTAGCGGATGTTGACGCCCAGGGACTCGACTTCTTGTCGCCAGGTCTCCAGGATGGTTTCGCGCCGACCCGCCCCGAAGCTCATGTCGCTGCGCAGGGGCAGGATGGACGGCTCGGCCATCACATGCTTGCCCTTTTGATAGCGGTGGATGGTGTGCGACACATGCGACTCGGCTTCGAGCAGCACATGGGGCACGCCCAGTTTGGCCGCATGAGCTGCGCACGACAGCCCGCTGGGGCCCGAGCCGATGATCGCGATGCGCACGCTGGCTGTCATGATTTTTTCTCCGGCTGGACCTTGGCACGCAGTTGCCCCAGGTACTTCTTGAACAGGGTCGGGTCGTATTGCTCGTCACGGGCCACCGCGGCCAGCAGCTTTTGCATCGGCTGCCTGATCGACTGCGCGCTCAGCAGCTGCAGCCGGTCCATGAAGTCGGCCACGCTTTGCATGGCCATCACCGCTTGCTCCGCGCCTTGGTAGTCGGTGTACTGACCGGCCAGTCCGTCGTCGATCAGACCGATCAGGATGGCCTGCAGATCGCGGTTGGAAAACGGGTGCGCGGCGATCTTCGGCACCATCGCCGCAATCATCGATTCGACCTGGCCTGCCTGTGCCAGCGCGTTGGTGCCGCTGGCCACCTGCTCGTGCAGCCGCGTGACCTGCTGCGAAAAATCTGCTGCCTGCTGTGGCTCGACCCGGCGCACGATCTGGCGCAGCATCAGCAAGCCCGCATCATTCAGGCGCACGACGCCGGGGCCGGCGCCCACCCGCGCTGCGGTGTTGCGCTTGTCGCTCATCTCGTGGTGGCACGAGTGGCAGTCAAACAGCGACAGCTCGGGAAACAGCCCGTCGCGCCCGGTCGGGCTTTGCAGCAAAGCCAGCAGTTCCTGCGCGGCCACCGCCTGTCCCATGGCCCATGAGCGCACGCCGTTTGACGACCCCTTGCGTTTTTGCCAGTCGTCGTCGATGCGGTAGTGCGGCGGCTCGATCTGGGTGAAGGTGTCGAGCTCGAAGCTCATGCGCGGGTGTCCGGCGGCCATGATCTTGTGGGTGACGAACTTTTGCTGCGTGCCCAGATGGCACGACAGGCACATCCGCGCGCGCGTCAGATCCTGATCGGTGGCGATCAAGCCGTGGGCCACGTTGCGGGCGTGTGTGGCGTTTGGCTCGACGTGGGTCTTGATCCAGCGTTGGGACGCGCCGTGACAGGCCTCGCAGCTCACGCCATCGCTCACATGGAAGTTCTCGCCACGCTCGGCCGCAGGCGGGTTGTGCGCGTGGCAGTCGAGACACAGCTTGGTCTCGTGCGCTGGCTGCTTCGAGCCCAGCTTTTTCATGATCTCGCGCGAGCGCGCATTGAGCAGCACCGAATAGGCGCGGGCATGCTTGTCCTGGCGCGACCAGGTGATGTACTCGTTTTGCAGCACCGGCGAGTCTTTCCACGGCTCGACCGAGCCGTGACACAAGCTGCTCGCGCAGCTGCCCACACCGAGCGACTTGTGCGACTCGGGCAGGGCGGCGGTGGGCGAGGGCGCTGGCGATGCGGCCTGCGCCGGTAACACCGCAAGCGCGGTCACGACGACCCACAAGAGCTGCAACAAGGCGTGGCCGGCCGATGGCCACCAAAAGGCAAGGCGTGAGGTCATGGCTTGATGGGCGAAACGGGGTCGACGCGGTCTTTCACCGTCCACGGCGTGCCGTCGGGTCTGAGATACAGGCGGCGCTGCTCTTCGAGCGTGAAGGGCCGCGAGCCGATGCGACCGAACACCGCCACCTGCCCACCGGTTTCGTCGACGGCGCGATCACGCTCAAGCGCGCGCGACAGCGACAAGGCCGGGGTGCGCGTCTTGCGCGTGGCGATCAGCACCGGCTTGGGGTCGGGGCTGAAGCCGTAGAACTTGGGCTGCGTGTCGGGCGCGGTCAGCTGAATCACCCGCAGCCCGTTCTTGCCGTCGGCCACATAGGCGAACGCCGATGCATTGGTCGAGGCCACGGTCACATCGCGCACGTCGTTGAGCTCGCCATCGGCGGTGAACAGCGAATACAGCTTCGGGGCTTCGGGCTTTTCGATGTCGATGATGGCCAGGCCTTGGCGGCCTGCGGCCACATAGGCATAGGTGCGTGCCAGATGGATGCGGTCGGCATCTTCCAGCGGCACAAAGGCCGAGGCCACGATGCGCGCGCGCTCGGGCACAGTGACATCGATCATGCGCAGTCCACTGGCGTCGGTGACGGCCAGATAGCGAAACTGCAGCGCTGTCGAGCGGGCGCCGGCCATGGGCACCACCGCAGCCAGCTTGGGTGCGAGCGGGTCTTTCAAGTCGACGATGACCACGCCCTGTGTGGCGGTGATGTAGGCGTAAGACCCACCCATCGTGATGTGCCGCGCGCCCTTGAGCACGCCGCCTGCGTTCCAGGTCAGCGCGCGCTTGATGAAGTTGTTGCGCGGATCGCCGTCTTGCAGCGTGTTCACGTTGACCAGGATCAGGCCTTCTTCGGCATCGGTGATCAGCGCGTAGTTGTAGATCGCGTGCATCGCCTGCTCTTGGTTGGTCACGCGCATCAGGTCACCGTGGTTCTTGGCAGGCGCCACCGGTTGCGTGGTGGGCAGCACCACGCACGTGGCATTGCGGCTCGGTATGTAAGTGCCCTGACCCAGTGCCGAGAAGGGCGCGGTGACGATGCGCTGCGACACGCCCTTGTTGGCGATTGAGGCCACGTCGTACACGCGCATGCCGCCCTTGCCTTCGGCCACATAGAGGTATTCACCGCGCAGCTGCAAGCAGCCGGCACGCCCCTCGGTGCTGTGATCGTGGGCCTCGGGCAGCTCTCGACCGCGTGTTTCGTGCGCGGCGTACCAGTCGGGGTAGGCGTAGCGGTGCAGGTAGCTGCCGATCACCGCCTGCGGCTCTTCCCACTCGGTGACTTGCACCGCCTCGATGTGCTGCTCTTCGCCGACCCAGGCGTTGTAGCCGATGAAGCCGATGTAGCCGGTGCCGTGCATCAGCGTTTGCGCCACGATGGCGTTGTTGTCCTTGTCAGCCGACAGGTGGCAGTCGCTGCAGGTCTTGGTTTCGGTCTTGCGCTCGGTGTGCGGGTAGTGCGGGGCAAAGGCCTGACTGGAAAAGCCGCTGGACGACGTGGGCGGCTGCTGGATGTAGATCTTTTCGCGGTTGGCATTGGTCGACGACAGCACCAGCGCCGAAGACGAACGCACCGGTGTGATCTTGCTGCTCTTGATCGGGCTGTTGCGGCCCAGATGGAACATGTCGTCGCGTGCGACCTGCGGGTTGTAGGTGGCAAAGTTACGGCTCGAGCCGCCTTCGTAGTGGTGCGAGTCGGTCTTTTCGTTGGCCTCGATCGGCAGGTGGCAACCCGAGCAGCTGGTGGTCCACGACAGGTGGCAGCTCTGGCAGCTCATCTTCTCGTTGTCGTGCGCTTTTTTCGCGCTGTCCATGCCACCAGCCGAGCCGCCGGCCCAGCGCTGATCGACGCCGTCGCGATCGCCCTCGCTGACCAGCTTGGCGCGTGCGGCCTTGGCGTTATAGCCGGGGTGCTGCGGGTTCACCGAGTCCTTGACCAGCGACATCGCCCATTCGAGCTTGGGGTCCATGCCCGAGCGCTGCATGAGCTTGCCGTCTACCCATTCGAAGCGCTTGCGCCCGTCGGGCGTGCGCAGCAGGCTCATGTCGGTGCCGCCGGGTCGAGCGGCCGGACCCGATGTTTTCAGGTTGGGGTAGCGATCGGTGGTGCCGTGGCAGTCGGAACATTCGATCTCGATGGCTGCGGCCACTTCGCCGTAGAGATGCCCGTTGCCGTGCGAGTCCTGCGCGAAATGGCAGTCCGAGCAATGCATGCCCAGGTCGAGGTGGATCGACGTCAGATGCACCGACTTCTTGAACTTTTGCGGATCGTCATCGCTGACCGCCTCGCCGTCCTTGTCGAGCAGCGTTCCCTTGCGATCGCGCTTGAAGATCGCGCGGAAGTTCCAGCCGTGGCCGTGGTAGTCGGCAAACTGGGTGTCCTTAAGCGTGGGGTTGAGCGACGACACCTCTTTCAAGAACTCGGGGTCGCGCCAGTTGCCGCGCACGGCCGCAGCTTCGGGGTTGCGATCCAGCGTGGCACGACGCTCTTCTTCCGAGGGCGTGTGCTGCTTTTTCGGCCACATCGCCGGCGCGTCGGATTCGTAGTCCCACATCGTGAAGCCGTAGAAGCTGTTCACGAAGATGTTGGGCTGGTGCATGTGGCAAATCATGCATTGCGACGACGGAATCGAGCGGGTGAACTCATGCTTGAGCGCGTGGCCCGACTGGGTCTTGGAGATGGTCGGATCGGCGGTCTGCGTGCGTCCGTCGTTGCCGAACTTGGCATACGGCCCCGAGTGCAGCGGGTCGCGGTCGTTGGCGTAGACCACGTGGCAGCTCGCGCAGCCCGACGAGCGGTAGTCGCCCGGCTGGTCGTTGGTGCCCATGAACCACATCATCGGGTCGTTGAGGCGGGTCTTGGTGATGTTGAGTATGGGCACCGCGATGCGCGAGCCGGTGCCCGGCCCACGGTTCGATTGCCTGAAGTCAGGCCTGCCGGGTTCGTCAAGCAGTTGCAGCTTGCCGGTGCCGTTGGGCAGGGCCACCTCTGGAAACTGGCTGTTGATGACGCGCCCGCCACGCTCAAAGACACGAAACACGTCGGCCGGTGGCATGGTCTGCCAGGCCGGCAGCGGAAACAGATTGGGCAAGATGCCCTTGAGCAGCATCGCCTCGTCGGGCTGGACCGGATTCATGATGGTGGCAGGCTCGCCCTGTGCGGTGTACGACTCGCCCAGCAAGGCGTGCTTGAACGGCAAGATGCCGTTGTTGTAGGCCGCACCGGCCCAGAACATGGCACCGGTGGCCATCAGGCTGCGCTCGGCAGCCTGAATCACCGGCAGGTGACAGGCGCCGCAGGCTTCGCGCGCCACGCGGTAGTCCGACGGGTTGATAAAGCGCACAAAGGCCGGGCGCTCGCGGTTGAGCAAGGTGTAGCTGCGTTTGGGGTTGGCCGATGAAGGCGCTTGCCAGTCGCTGGCGAACTGCGGCGCCACGTGGGCCTTGTTCATGGCCGCCTGGTAAGCCGCGCTGTTGGCGCCGTCGTATTCGGTGCCCGCTTGTTTCTGGACGCTGGCGTCGCCGCCATGGCAATCGGTGCAGCCCAGGATGACCGCCGGGTTGGCGTGCATGGTGTGGCGGTCGGAAGCCGTGTGGCAGGTCATGCAGCCTTCAGTCTTGCCATCGGCATCGGCCTGGGTTTGCTTCTTCGGTGCTGGCGCGCTGTGGGCCGCGTGTGTGGCGGCAACGGGTTTTTCGGGGATGGCTTGCGCCAGCCCGACGATGGAGCAGGCGAGGATGACGGCGGCGGTGAACAGGCGTTTCATCAGAAGGTCAGCAAAAGGTTCACCAGCAGCGAATACTGAGTGGCGTCGAGCGCGTTGCCGTAAAGCTCGCGCAGACCCTGGCCCGGGAAGAGCACGGCACCAGAGAAGTTGAAGACGATGTTCTGCGTGAAGAAGGGTCGGTACTGAGCGCCGATCGACACATCGACGCCAATGTGCGAGCTGTGCAGCTTCTGGTTGCGCAGCACCGCCAGCGAGTCCAACTGATCAAAGTACAGATCGTTGACGTTGCCTATCACCCGCAGCCCCGGCATCACGTCGGCATCGGCACCGATGCCCACGAGGTTGAGCCCGGGGTTGGTGAAGTTGGACTGGCCGAATTCGCGCGACGAGCGCAGCGATGGCAAAAGCCCGTTGCGCATCGACAGCGCCACGCCACCGCCGCCGATCAGCGGCACGCCCTGGCGTATCCAGTAGCTGGTGTCGGCACCGGCAAACTGGGGGTTCTCGAGCACCGCATCGAAACCGCCGGCCTTGCCGTCGAAGGGGTTCTTGTCGCCCGAGGCGTGCAAGCCGCTCGCGCGCACTCTGAGCCAGTCGAAATCGCGCGACAGCTCGACCGCGCCGAAGTAGGCACCGATGCTTTCCTTGCGGTCAGAGATCACACCGGGGTTGGTGCTGCCGGTGGCGTAATAGGCCGATGCGCTCAGGTTGTACTTGCCGATGTGTCCGTCGGTGTTGTAGCCCAGATAGGTCACGTCGTAGTTGTGCCGCTTGCCGGTGCCCAGCACCGCCGGCCGCTCCAGAAAGCCATTGGCGTTGTACAGATCCGAGCTGTCGCCTTCGCGGTTTCGGTTGTGCAGCACGCTGAATTCCGACGTCAACCCCAGCGCCAGCAAGTCCTGTCGGTACAAGGTGAACAGGAACACATCGTCGTCGCGCATCTTGCGGCTGATGTCGTTGAGGCCGCTGTTGGTGTCTTTTTCGAGCCGGCGGAACCAGCCCAGGTTGTATTGCCACAGGTTGTTGTCGCGAATGCCAAAAAGGCGTACGCCAAACGGCTGGTCCAGAAAAAGGAAGCCGCGGAAATCCGCCGTGATCGGCTGGATGCCAATGCGGATGCTGTCGAAGTCGAAGCGCGGCGACACATCGCGCAGGTGCTTGTCGAAGAACAGCTCCTGGATGCCCACGAAGCTGTCGTTGCGGTTGCGCCCGGCCGTCGGGTCGATGTTCACCGCGCGCACCTCTTGTGTTTGCGTGCGGTTGACGTTGAACACCGGCACGAAGCGGAATTCGTAGTCGGGCGGTCGGAAGGTGGTGTCGCCCTTGATCAGTGACAGGCTGAGGATGAGCGTTTGCGACAGCGTGGTCTGCTGGCCGCGACCAAGCTGGCTGTTGGTGTTGGGGTTCAGGTTGGACTGGGCGCCCGACGGCGTGGGCAGCCGGCGGCTTTCAAGCAGGGTGTCAGAGATGGCCGCGAAATTGAAAAACCACTCCTTGCCCAGCACGTTTTCGAGTACGGGCAGATCGCCCTTGAGCACGTTGGGGTTGTAGGGGTCCAGCGGGTCGTAGGGCAGCAAATTGAGTGCCTCGACCAGACGCCAGCGGTCTCGCACCGGCAGCGAGTCGACCTGATGCAAGCCCGTGGGCGGTGGCACCCGCGAAGGATCGATGAGCGCCACCGAGGGCTCGATCGGCGCGCCTTGCGGGCGCGCGCGCTCGAGCTGGCCTGCCGGCGTGACCGCGCTGGCCGACAGCACGTGGTCGGCTTGTGGCACGCAGCGCATCGACAGGGATTCACCCGTAGCGCCCTTCACCCGGCGCACCCAGCCCGGCTGACCCGACGTGCGCCGGATGCGATACCACTCGCCTTGCTGCAGATCGGACTCGAGTTCGCTGCCTTGCTCGGCCTGGCCCACCACATCGGCACCGTTCACAGGTTCGCCGCGTATGGGCAACTGCGTGTCTTCGACCAGCAGCAGATAACGTGCTGCTGCTGCGTCCTTACTCGCTGCGGTGGTCATGGTCGACTCGCGCTCGTCGACGAAGATGGTCAGCGTCTTGCCGTTGACGGCGGTGCGGAAGGCGGCGGGCTGGTTCAAACCGATGATCAGCCGCGTCTTTTCCTGAGAACGCGCAATCCGCACGGCCTGCGCGCGGCCTTCGCCCAGATCGAAAGCGACTTTGCCCGTGCCGTTGTGCAGCCGCGGCAGGTCGATCGCGATGCGAGGCGGGTCCTGGGTTGCAAAGGTCTTGGGTGTGACCGGTAAAGCTTCCGAAAACCGCACGCTGATCATCTGCATGTCGCACTGCCGCGCGCTGCTGATGGATTCGATCTCGGCCTGAGCCATCGAGCCGGAGGCGCGGCACGCCGCCCACGAACACGCCAGCACGAACGCCAGCCCCAGCCGCAGCGTCAGTCGAACCGAGCGCGAATCAAAGACCGTTGCAGACATCGCTGGCGGTGGTGTCCAAGAAGGGCGCCACCGGACACGTCACGTACTTCAAACGCGAGCCTGTGCCTGCAGGCTCCAGTGAATCTGCACGGATGGCCCTGGGTGCGTTGCCAATGCCGCTTTTAAGCACATTGCCCGCGTTGGCGATGCCCAAAAATCCGATCAGGTCGCTTTGCAGCGTGCCGTCGCCCGACACGCCGATGGCGCCCACCAACTGGTTGCCGCGATAGATCGGAAAGCCGCCGCCGAACAAGGTGATGCCGTTGCGGATGCGCGCATTGCCGGTGCAATTGGCACTGGTGTCGCCACCCAGCGCTGCGACCAGCTGGTTGTAGACCAGGTCGAGCGCCAGGCCGTTGTTGAAGATGCTCCAGGGGGGCAGCGTTTTCGACAACGGACCGGCAGGGCGCGACTCGATCCCGTCAGGAAAGTAGGGCGCCGAAATATTGCCCACCGAGCGGCTGGAATACGCAATGCCGTCGGTGAAGGCGCCAGATCCGAGCAGGGCCTGCGCGGCAGTGACGTAATTTCCGATGACCGACGAGGCGGCAGGACTGACATAGTGGGCCGCGGGCAGCGCTCGCAACTCGTTGGCCGCCGCCCGATTCGAGAAGAAGGCGGCGGTTCGCGCCTTTTGAACCACCACGTCGGCGCTGTCGACCAACGCGTCGGGCGAGCGCACATGGCCCAGGATCTCGCCGTTGGTGTCGACCACCACGGCCGAGACCTGCGCGCTCAGGCCGAGCGGCCTGCGGATTTGCGAGCGTGCGCGGTTGGCGACTTCGAGCGCGCTTTTCAGGATCTGGGTGACTTCGGCTTGCGTCATGCCGCCGTCGGTGCTGTCGCGCGGCGGAAAGCGAACCGCCCCCGCAGCATCGACCAGAACATAAGCCCCGGTGCCCCCAAAGGCTGAGGTGGTGTCAGGGCGGATGCCCGAGGCCGCTGACCCATAGGCGGTGCCGGCCACGACCGTAGATCCGCCGTAGCCCGGCACATCGATCAGCGCGCCGTAAGCACCGATGTTGGCGAATGAGGGGGCTGAGGCCGGGTTGCTCGCCGTCTGGTCGCTGTCGGTGAAGCGCAGGAAGTGCTCGTCTGCCGTGATGCGGTCGGCTCTGATGTCGGCGGGCGCAGCGTAACCGTAGGTGCCGGCCACCGCGATGAGTTCGCCATTCGTGGGGCTGGAGTCGAGCACGTCGCGGTCAATGGTGTAGTTGGTGCCAGCTATCACGCCGATCGCGCCAACCACCGTGCCGTTCTTGTACATCGGCAGGCCGCCCGGGTTGGCTGCAAAACCCAGCGGCGCACGCTTGGGGCCCACGCTGCCGTCACTGGCCTTGCGGCTCACATCCGAGCAGGTGATCTGGCTGAACTGCACGCCGAACAACGGGCCGGCGGGCGTGTTGCGTTCGTCGGGGTTGAAGTGCTCCTGAATGATCTGCCCGGCGGTGCGGGTGGAAAACGCATTGCCTTCGGAAGAAAAGTAGGCAGCGGTGATCGCCATCGAGATCGCGGCGAAGGCCGGCCCGGGCACGGCCACCCCGCCCGTGCCGCCCAGCGTGACCTGCTCAAGCCCGCCGCCGGCGCTGCCCGTGGCGCCGTTGATGGTGATCGAGTCGGCTGCGCCATTCATCTCAAACACCGCGAGCACATTGCCCACGCGATCAACCACCGCGATCGTCGCGGGCGCACCGCGCGCGTTGCCTTCTTGCACTGCCTGAGCCAGCACAGTCTGCACATCGGCCACCGTCAGTGAGGCGCTTTTCGGCGGGCACGGTCCGCTGCAGCCGGCTGGCGCGGTGCTGCTGCTGCCCCCGCCCCCACCGCCACCGCAGCCCACCACGATGGCCGACATCACGGCGAGCAACCACAGCGCGACGGCGGGGCGATTCATGGACTGTCCTTGGAAGATTGATGGGCGTGAGCCACACGCGCTGTGCTGTGGGCCGAAGCTGCCCCGGCGACCAAGCCCTTAGGCGCACCCTTCACCGCGCCGTGGTAGCCATGGCAGGTGGCGCAATCGGACGTGACCTTGCCGGCCACCGGTTGCGAGCCCACGTGGCATTCGCGGCAGGTCTCGATTTGCGGCATGGCGACGTCTTTTGAATCTTTCGATCGCGCCACGTCGTGGCACTGGGCGCACGGCTCGGTGTCGTGCGCGGCGTGAGAGAACTGCGCCTGCGGCATCCATGACGACGACACGTTCACCGATGCCACCGACCAGCTGAATTCGCCTTTGCGCGAAACCTCGTGGCAGGTCGAGCAGACCTGGCGCGTGTCGAACAGTTCATGCAAGACCTGCTTGGCCTTGCGGTCGGCGATGGCCAACGCGCGGCTGCGGTCTTCGCTCGTCAGCACCGCGCCAGGCCGCACTCGAGGCAAGTCGTCGGGCGGGTGGACCCCGTCAGGCACATCACCCAACACCAGCCGCGCATAGAACTCGCGCAGCATGGTGGCGATCTGGGCGTCTTCGCCGTGAACGACCTGGCGGGATGTGACGCTGGGCTCGAAAGCCAGCGAGTGACAGCTCTGGCAGTGCTGCTCCATCTTCACCGGCGCCATCAAGCGGCCCCCATCGGCCGGCACATGGCAGCTCTGGCAGTCCAGCACCGTGCGTTGCCCCTTCGCATCGCGCAGGCCGGTGGGGTCGCCCTTGCCATCGGGGTCACGCACGCCGTTGGGGTCGAGGTGCACCTGATGGTTGAATTTCAGCCGCGAGCGTTCGACCATGTCGGCGGGCATCGGTGTGGCCTGACGCACGCGGCGCACCTGATCGGGTGTGGCCGCATCGCTCAGCGAGATCCGAAATGCCGGGTGGCCGCTGTGGAAGTCCACCACATTGGCAGAGGTGGCTTGCGCGGCGACTTGCTTGACGTCGCGGTGGCAGTCGGCGCACTGCTCTTGCGAACGCACCACCAGGTGAGTGCCCTTGTGATCGCGGTGACATTCAGCGCACCGGGTGTCCGCAAACTCATGCCCGGCGGGGCCGGTGAGTTGGCTGATCGGCACGTGATCCAGCGTGTCCTTGTGGCAGGTTTTGCAAGCCTCGTCGCGCACCTGAACGAAAGGTGTCTGGTGACACGCGCCGCAATCCGACGCAAAGACCTGATGGCCCTGCGACAGCGGCCCGGGGTTCCAGGCCTGCAGCAAATTGCCGGCGGCACCGCGCAGCGTGGCTTCTTGCAGCGAAACGGTGTCGATGTGGGGAAGCGCGTTGACCGCGCTTGCCGCTGCCGCTGCCGCTGCCGGGTTCACCGAGGTGTCGACGGTGGCTGCCGAGGCCACCGCAAGGGCGGCTGGCGAAACCTGTCGGGCATAGCTCAGCAGATCGGGCGCCACCGGCACCAGCAGGCACAGCAGCAACAAGCCCAGCAGCGCAATGTAGGAAAGGCGTCTGCGCGACACACCGGATCCGCGCGATTCGGCGCTGCGAATGCGCTCGCCGCAAGGCGGCTGCAAGGACGATTCGAGCGTGACCGCCAGAGCCAGCGGCAGCCCGGCGGGTGCGGCTTCGACATCGATTCGATACGGCCCGATCTCGATGCGGTCGCCGACCGACAACACGGCTTGGCTGGCGGATTTGCCGTTGATCTTGAGCGGCCCGCCGCTTGCCGCAATGAGCGCACCTTGCGCGCTGAAGGTGACCAGCGCGTGCTCGCGCGCGACCCGCGGATCGGGCAGCTGCAGTTCGCACTCAAGCGCGCGACCCACGCGCAGCACATCGCCGCGTATGCGCCGCTGATCACGCTGCGGCTGACCGCGCGAGTTGACTCCGACCTGAATGACGAGGATTTCCATGGCGCGATCAGCCCGTCGTCACCAGAGGTAGAAAACCGAGATCACATGCGCCGTCAATGCGGCCAGCAATGCAAACGACATCGGCACGTGCAGCACCAGCCAGCCCTTGAGAAGCGCGCGCAAGCGAAATTCAAGGCGCACGCGTTCGGTCACCGACGCCAGCCGCGTCATTTCGGAGACCAGTTGTTCGTTGACCCTGACCTGCGCGCCGCTCAGCGACGATCCCATCGCGAGCAAGGCATCTCGCGATTCACCCAGACGGTTGCGGCCCCGTCCGCCCAGCCACCACGGCCGCAGGCTCTTGCCGCTGTCGGCGTGGCGCACGGCATCGGCCGAGGCCTTCATCACAAGCGCGTTGAACTCGTCTGGCAACTCGAGCGCGATGCGCCTGCACTTGCGGTCGAGCTCGCTCATCTTGAGCAACAGGCTGTCGAGCGTTTCTCCAGCCAGGTTGTTGGTGATGCGTGCGGGGTAGAGCAAGTAGGAAAACACGCCGAACATGCCGCTGCCGACCACCAGCACCATCAGCGCATAAGCCAGCGTGTGAATGTTCCAGCCGAATTCGAACGCGCAATGCAGCGTGGCAATCACGATGAGGCTGCCGCCCAGAAACACGTGCGCCGACGTCCAGCCCTGCACGCTGCCGAGGGTGGACGAGTAGCTGCGCTTGCGCACGCCCAGCATCATCAGCCACACGATGAGCACAGCCGCGATGGTGCCCAGCGTGTAACCCAGCCAGGTGCCACCATAGGGTTTCAACTGGCTGGTGGAGGGCTCATGCCAGACGTAGGCGGCAACGCATGCCGCGCACAGGAGCAACGCGAGCTTGAAATAGCGCCCGCGCTTGAATTCGAGAATGGACTGGTGCTGAGACATCGCCGAAGTTAAGTACTGCAAGTCTCGGGCGTAAAGCTGCGCTGAGACAGCCTTGGGAAGGGCTTCCATCGTACAACCTCCACCGCTGCTGAATGCCGAGGCGAAGCCGCGTGTGAAAATCCTCGCGCACCGCCTTCCACAAGCGAGTGAATCAGCAAACACGGTGGACCTGCGCGCGGGGCCGCCTTCTTTTTTCGCCACAAAACGGGGTATTTCATGGCCGCTTCACTGCTGCAAGACATCTATCTTTTCAAGGACTTCCTGCCGGGAGAGCTCGATCAACTGAGCCAAAAGGGTGTTCTCAACACCTTCAACGCAGGCGCCGAGATCTTTGCCGAGGCACAAGCTGCCCAATCTATGTTTGTGATTCGCAGCGGGACCGTGAAGATCGCTCGTGAAGCCGCAGACAAAACCATTCAGCTCGCGCAGCTGGGCACCGGGGCTCACTTTGGCGAAATGTCTTTTGTGGATGGCGAGCCGCGGTCTGCATCGGCGAGCGCCACCGAGCGCACCGAAGTTCTGGAAATCAGGTTCGATGCCCTGCGCTCGCACTTCGATCAGAACCCGGCCGTGGCGGTGAAGTTTTTCCGATCCATGTCGAACTTTCTGGCCGGTCGCCTGCGCGTGACCACGATGGATCTGAGCTTCGCGCGCGGGAAGAACATCCGTCACTTTTGATGGCGTGGTGAACTCGCTGTGGGGGTGAGGCCCTCGTGGCCCTGCCCTTCAAAGCCGACGTTCACCGTCCCATGGTCGCCCTCAGCAGCAACGGACTCGATGTCACTTTCCTACATTTCAAAAGCCGCCGGATTTGATTTTTCGACTTTCCACGTGATGGTGGTGGACGACAGCAGGACCTTGAGAAAGATCCTGGTGCAAGAACTCCACGCCCTGGGCATCACCAGCATCACCCAAGCCGTTGACGGGCTTGACGCCCTGGCCCAGTTGAAAGACACCCAGATAGACCTGATGCTGCTCGACATGGAAATGCCACAGCTCGATGGCTTTGGCGTGCTCGAGGCATTGAAGGCTGAAAACCGACTGGAATGGATGTCGGTCATCGTCATCTCGGGCGCCGATGAGTTGGACAAAACCATCAGGTGCATCGAGATCGGGGCGGACGACTATCTGCCCAAACCCTTCAATACCGTCTTGTTCAAGGCTCGAGTCGTTTCCGCATTCGAGAAAAAAAGACTGCACGAACTGGATCGCGAGCGGCTAGAAAACCTGAACAAGGAAAATTATCTGCTTGAGATTGAGCAAATGAAGACGGAAAAACTGATGCTCAACATCTTGCCGCAGCCCATTGCGGAGCGGCTGAAGCGCGGCGAGAAGAATATTTCAGGAAGTTACCCTGATGTGAGCGTGATTTTCAGTGACCTGGTGGGTTTCACGAAAATGTGCTCTGAGATATCTTCAGCCGAATTGGTCAAGCTGCTGAACAACCTGTTCACGCGCTTTGACAAACGCGCCGAATCCATCGGCCTTGAAAAAATCAAGACCATCGGCGACGCCTACATGGCTGCTGGTGGACTGCCGTTACCCCGACCAGATCACGCGGCGCTGTGCGCCGACATGGCTTTGGGCATGTTTGACGATCTTCATGCCTTCAACCGAGAAAATGGCACGGCGCTCGACATGAGGGTAGGCATCAATACCGGGCCGGTGGTGGCCGGCGTCATTGGATTCACGAAATTTTCTTACGACCTTTGGGGCAGTGCGGTCAATATTGCAAGCCGAATGGAGTCGACTGCGCCCGCAGGAAGGATTCATATTTCCTTAAGCACCTACGAGTCGTTGGCCGGGGAGTTTTTGACCAGCGGTGCGGGTGCCGTGGAATGCAAGGGCATAGGCCCTGTGCAAACTTACTTCTTGATTGGCAGGAAGTAGCAGCTTGGCCGCAGGCCGTTTGCACTGGATGCTGAAGACACCATGGAAAAGCGCCCGCTTCTGTTTGGTCTTCCTGTGGCCCAGCGCAAGTCCATAGGACGCTGGCTGATGTTCGGCATGGTGGTGCTGATGGCGCTGGGCATCGGCCTGGGCTTTTGGCCGCTGTATGCCGCATCCCAGAAATTGCCTGGTTTTTGCACATCACTGGCCCCTGGCATGTCAGCGAGCGAGGTGCGGGAACAAGCCGACAAAGGCGGCTATGAAGTGGAGTCGGCCGAGGACGGCCGCGTGTGGATCAAGCCGCCGCGAATGGCCGCGCAGATCGACAGCGGGCGCGGCTGCGAGCTTCGATTCGGTGCCAAGGGACTGGAGTCAGCGGCCTATCGATCGGCGCTGTGAGCGCTTGTCGTCGGCTCAACCCGGCGAGCTCAGGTGCAAGTCGCCCGGCTGGCCTTCACGCGTGGCTCAATTCGCCGAGCTGACCCGAATCAAGCTGTTCCAGCAGCAGCGTTAACGCAGCCGAGTGCTGGGGGTCGGTGGCTTCGCCCAGCGCATCGGCCAGCACGTCGCGGATGTCGTCGGGCGTGACCAACTCCATATCCCAGTCCGGAAACATGCGCTCTCGCACCTCTTCGGTCTCGGTGAGCGGCACGATGGACTCGTGTCGGGAGTCGGCCTTCAAGATGCGCATCAGCCCCATCACGCTGTCGCGCGGACCCTCCAGCCACTGAAAGAAGACCCCGCCGCCAAACACCAGCAAGCCCGTGATGCCATTCGCTGGGTTCCAGCGCTTGGCGGCTTTGATGATGCGCTCGACTTCTGCTTGGTCCACGCCGGGGGTGGCGCGGCTGCAGTAGACCAGGTTGTAAAGCAGCGGCAGGCCGTTGCCAAGGGGCAATTCGTCGCCGTGAAAGTGGGGGTTTGAGCTCATGGGTCGGGTCTTTCCATCGCTTGCCACGCAGTCCAGTCCGCGTGATGCAGCGCAGCGAGCGTAGCGCAATGCACTGAAACCGTGTCAGACAGATCGTCGACGCACGCGGCCCCACTCACTCGCCGATCGCCTCGACATACAACCAGCGACCGTCCTCACGCACAAAGCGGCTGAGTTCGCGCAGCCGGTGGGCCTTGCCGCCGAGCTTGCTGCGGGCCACGAATTCGACCACCGCCGCATCGTCGCCCTGGGCCTCATGGCGCCTCACCTGCAGCCCGAGCCAGCGCAGCTGGGGCTCGTGATGAAACGGCGTGGTCGGCCTTGTGGTTGGGTGCCATGTGGCCAGCAGATAGTCGTCAAGCTGCAGCGTGTAGGCGCTGTAGCGCGAGCGCATCAGTGCCTCGGCTGTCGGGGCCAGCAGATGGAGCGCGCCGGCATGAAACTGGCTGCAGCAACTGGCATAGGGCAGGGCCGATCCGCAGGGGCACTCTGTCGTCAAGGGGGTCATCTGCGGGTCGAATCTACAGCTTGAAAAGCGCGGCCAGCACGCCCATCGCAGCGATGCCTATCCAGATGGCTGCGGTGTTGTTGCCGATGAACCTGACGCATCGGTCCTCGAGCGTCAGGAACTTCGGCGCTGGAGTGCTCTTCACCTTTTGTGCCTGCTGCGGTTGACGAACGTGTTGGGCCTTGTCATCGACGCCCCAGAGGCTTTCCCCACCACCCAGAAAGTTTGACAACTCAGGCGCCGGCGCAGCCATGGCTGGCGCGCCCTCGAGTTCTTTGATCTTCTGCCGTGCACCTTCAAGCGCGAGTTCCAGGCTCATGGCCCGCTGGACCAAAAAATAGGCGGCGAAGGGTTGACGCTCAAGCGCCTGCTTGATGCGCCTTTCTGCGGTCAGGTCTTTGGCGGCTGTCTTGGTGTGAATCAACTGATCCAGAAACTTCATCATCGAGTCGTATTCGTATTCGGTCATGGTCACATCCGCTGGCTGTTCCGGTTGTTTTTCAGGTCACTCGATGCCTTGTGACGGGCGCTAAGAAAATGTAGCGTGTTGGCCGCGATCGGCCGTCGGTTGATTCCTGACGCAAAAAAGCCCCGCGGGTGCGGGGCTGGGTCTCTCGCGTGGGCTGAAATTACTTCTTCAAGGCCACCGCATCTGGAGCGGCCTCGGTTGGTAATTTCTTGTCGCTGCCAACCGCGCGAGCGGCCGGCTTGACTGAAGCGGTGGCCACGTCTTTGTAGGCCGAGCCGTTGACTGTCAGGCCATCGGCAGAAAACCGGCTGGCGTTGCCTTCGCCGACGCCCTTGACGCGAGCGACCATGTCAGGCCAGTCCTTAAACGTGGCTTTCTTGCGCTCGTCGAGCATGCGACCCGACATGCTGGGGCCGATGCCCTTGACGGTTTCCAGTTCGGCCTGAGAGGCCTTGTTGACGTCGACCGCCGCGTGGGCAGCAAAGGCGCAAAGGGCGATGAGCAAGCTGATGAGGGTGCGAATCATGATGTTCTCCAGAGTTGAGGTTGGGTTGCAGACCGGGCGTTGATTGCTTGTCGGTCTGGAAGAAATTCTGGCGATCGAAGCTGGTTTTGGCTCTCCCCTTCGTGGGGGCACCCAGATTGGGGATGCGCCGACTGAGAGGCAGCACTGCGGGGGTTGATATAACCCGCACATCTCCCCAAAGCAGCCCACCCTCATGAAACTGCCCGCCGCTGCACGCTTTACCCCTCACGGCTGCGCCGTGGCGGTCGGGACACTCCCATGATTCCGTCGTTGCAGGCACTTGAGCAGCGCCGCGTGCTCGTGGTGGGCGATGTGATGCTCGACCGCTACTGGCACGGTTCGGTGGAGCGCATTTCTCCCGAGGCCCCGGTGCCCGTGGTGCGGGTGTCGCGCGAGGAAGAGCGGCTCGGCGGCGCGGCCAACGTCGCGCTCAATGTGAAGACGCTGGGCTCTCGCGTGACGCTGCTCACTGTGGTGGGCACCGATGCCGCGGCCGCAAGCCTGAAGCTTCTGCTCGAGCGACAAGGCATCGAGACGCGGCTGGGACAGGACGCACGGCTTCGCACCATCGTCAAGCTTCGGGTGATCGGCCGGGCGCAGCAGCTTTTGCGCATCGATTTTGAAAACGAGCCTGACCATGAAGTGCTGCAGCAAATGCTCGACGACTTCATGCGGGAATTGCCGCTGCATGACGCGGTGCTGTTTTCTGACTATGGCAAGGGCGGCCTGACGCACATCACGCAAATGATTGAGGTGGCGCGCCACGCAGGAAAGCCGGTGCTCGTCGACCCCAAGGGAAGCGACTATGCGCGCTATGCCGGTGCCACCGTGATCACGCCCAACCGCTCCGAGTTGATGCAGGTGGTGGGTGCTTGGGGCAGCGAGGAACAGCTCGCCGAAAAGGCTCAGGCACTGCGTGCCAGCCTGGGCATTGAAACGCTGCTGCTGACGCGATCTGAAGAGGGCATGACGATCTTTGATGCTCGGGGGTCAGCCCACGAAGCCGCGCAAACCCGCGAGGTGTTCGACGTGACGGGTGCTGGCGACACGGTGATCGCCACCATGGCGGTGTTGCTCGCCGCGGGTGTCGACGCGCGGGATGCAATGACGCACGCCAACCGCGCCGGCGGCATCGTGGTGGGCAAGTTCGGCACCGCCTCGGCCAGCTACGCCGAACTGTTTGGCTGATGGATTCGCGCGTGCCCTATGCCGGCTCGATACGGCACGACCAGGCCGATTCGCGTCTGAGCAACTCGCGCTTGCGCTCGACGCCCCAGCGGTAGCCCGACAAGCCGCCATCGCGGCGCACGACCCGATGACATGGAACGATGACAGCCAGCGGATTGGCGCCACAGGCCTGCGCCACGGCGCGCACCGCGCTTGCGCAACCAATGCGTTGCGCGATGTCGGTGTAAGACGCGGTGCTCCCGGCCGGAATCTCGCGCAAGGCCCGCCACACCTGCTGCTGGAACGCGGTGCCGCGCGCATCGACGCTCAGTGCGAAGCCCTTCCAGGGCGCCTCGATCAAACCCATGACATCCGGCAACACGCGCTTGCATGAACCTTGATCGGGTGTCAGCGCGGCCGAAGGAAACCGCGATCTGAGTGCCAGCAACACCGCAGCACCGTCGTCCCCAATGAACACCGCACGAATGCCGCGTGAGCCATGAGCCACCACGACTTGGCCAATTGAACTCGCGCAGGTCGCGAATTCAATCGCATCAAGCACCCGGCGCCCAGCCATTCAGGCCGATGTCAGGCCGCAGGACGAGCAGGCTCAAGCGCGGATTGACGTACCGCCTCGCGCGCACGCTCGGAATAGCGGTTGAAGCGCCAGGCGGTGCCTTCCATGGTGATGCGCCGCCAGGTGACGCGTTTCTCCGCAGGGCTCATCACCGGCCAGTTTTGCACTTCGTCAAACAGACGGCCGCAACCCTTGCACACGCTGTCGCCTTGGCTGGTAGAGCAAATCGCGATGCACGGCGCATCGGGCGTGGTGGCATACCAGCCCATCCAGGCATTGAGTGCCTTCGCCGGCATCGATTGGTCGTCGCAATCGATTTCGTGGTGATAGATCATCAGCGCGTAGACCTCAGCCAAGGCGCGGACTTCGGAGCACGCGGTGATGCCGTCAGGCGAGGGCGTGCGTTCGCGCCACCAGTTGATGGCGGATTCGATATCGGTGATGTGGATGCCGGCCATGGTGCTGTTGGAAGAGGTTGGCGAGGATACTGTGCAGCGGCCGGGCGCAATTTGGCGGGCGTGGTGTGAGCCTTAAAAAAGGCAGCCCATTCAGCGTTGTGTCAGGGTAGACTCTAGGGCTTCGATCGCATGTGCTCATCTAGCTTTGTGGCCCGTGTGGACGATGTTCGTTCATCATCTCTGACCACCTTCGGGTCTTCCCACGCTTTCACGTGAGGCAGGTCCTGATTTCGCTGAGCAGGTGCCACCGTGGTACCTCAGGCAACGGTTGGCGGCGATGCCGTCGCTTTTGACTGTTCCCTCGCGAACCTTCTCCTGGCGACCTGACCTGTTCGGTTCTTGGAACCGGCCGGTGCCTTTGGGCGTTGCGCATTTGCGCAGCGCTGGCACCGCATTCTTGAAAGCAATGCAATGACATTCGAATCCCTGGGCCTGCACGAAGCCCTGTCCAAGGCCGTGGCCGACGCCGGCTACGAAACTGCCACCGAAGTACAGATGAAGGCCATCCCGCTGGCCCTGGCCAACCATGACCTGATGGTGTCGTCGAGCACCGGTAGCGGCAAGACCGCCGCGTTCATCCTGCCTGCGCTGCAGCGCATCATCGCCTCGCGGGCTGACACCACGCAACGTCGTGATCGCTCGGTGGTCTACGGGCCGCGCATCCTGGTGCTCACGCCCACGCGCGAACTCGCCATGCAAGTCGCCAAGGCAGCCAGCACCTACGGTCGTCACGTGCAGGGTCTGCGCGTGGCCACGGTCGTCGGCGGTGTTCCTTACCCAGCGCAGATCAAGGCACTGCGCGGCCCACTGGACATCCTGATCTCGACCCCGGGCCGCCTGCTCGATCACCTGCAAACCGGCAAGGCCGTGCTTGAGAACGTCGAACTCTTGGTGCTCGACGAAGCCGACCGCATGCTCGACATGGGCTTCATCGACGACATCAACACCATCGCCGAAAGCGTGCCTGTCGAACGCCAGACAGTGATGTTCAGCGCCACCTTTGCTGGCCATGTGGGCCGCCTGGCGCAAAACCTGTTGCGCGATCCGCAGCGCATCGACGTGGCCTCGCACACCGACACCCACGAGAACATCGAGCAGCGTCTGCACTGGGCTGACAACCATCACCACAAGAATGCACTGCTCGATCACATCCTGACCGAGCGCAGCATGGAGCAGGCTTTGGTGTTCACCAGCACGCAGCGCGATGCCGACTGGCTGGCCGATCGTCTGGCCGAGATGGGCCACGCAGTCGCATCACTGCACGGCGGCATGCCACAAGGTCGTCGCAACCGCGTGTTGCAAGGTTTGCGCACGCAGCAGCTCAAGGTGCTGGTCGCCACCGACGTCGCCGCTCGCGGCATCGACGTGCCGAGCATCAGCCACGTCATCAACTATGGTTTGCCGATGAAGGCCGAGGACTACGTGCACCGCATCGGCCGCACCGGCCGTGCCGGCCGCAACGGCTTGGCGATCACGCTCGGCGAGCGCATGGACACCGGCATGATCCGCCGCATCCAGCAGTTCACCACCCAGAGCATCCCGGTGGCCACCATCGTCGGTCTCGAACCCAAGAGCCCAGAGCCGCGCATGTACGCACCGCGTCCAGGCGGTGATGGCGACAGCCGCCCGGGCGGTTTTGGCAACCGCTCAGGCGCACCTGCGAACAAGCGCTTCGGCAAGCCTTTTGCACCGAGCCGTGACGGTGGCGGCTACCCGCCGCGTCGCGACGAGGGCTTCGCTCCGCGGTCGGCCGGACCGTTTGACCGTGCCCCGGCACGCCGCGCCCCCGAAGGTGGCGCAGCGCCCAGGTCGGACTTCAAGCCTGCGCGTCCACGCAGCGGCGGTTTCAACAACCGCTGATCGGGCATTGCGGGCCGCTGGCAGCTTCGGCTGTCAGACGGCCAGCAACTCGACTTCGAACATCAGCGTGGCATTGGGCGGAATCACGCCGCCCGCACCACGCGCGCCATAGCCCAACTCTGGCGGAATGACCAGCACACGGGTGCCACCCACGCGCATGCCCTGCACGCCTTCATCCCATCCGCGAATCACGCGCCCGCCTGCCAGCGGAAAGTTGAAGGGGTCGCCACGGTCTTTGCTGCTGTCGAACTTGGCTCCCTTGGCGCCGTCGTTGTAGAGCCAGCCCGTGTAATGCACGCTGACGTGCTGGCCGGCCACAGCCAGTTCGCCGGAGCCTTCGATCGTGTCTTCGAACTGAAGTCCGGAAGCCGTTGTATTCATGTTTTTGTCCAGGAGAGAGTTGAGCCCGATGGCAAAATCGCCGAGTCGAATTTTGCCTTCATTGTTCGGCATAAAGCTCCGGTTTTCAGCTGGGTGTCGCTGCCGGATTTCAACACCTGCGAACCCACAGAACGGTCTTTATGAACAGGCCGATTGATCATGTCTTCATGGGCTGAGAAGTCAAAAAATCTGGGTGGTCACGATGGGGTCACGCTCATTGTCGGACTCGGTCTCGCATTTTTCTTTTTGACCCGAATCAGCCTTGGGGTGTCTGTATTCATACTGGCGCTCTTGGGGGTTTTTCATGCGCTGAAAAACAGGAAAGTCCATTCGCAGTTTTCATGGCGTGACGGACAGTGGTTCATTATTGCAGCGATCCTGCCGCTGGCATATTTTTTCAGGATGCTGCCTTCCGATATTGATCATCGGTTACTCGACAAAGTAGTTCGATTGCTCTTTGCCATCCCGATCTTCTGGATCGTCAGGTCGTACGGAATTTCGATCTCCAAGGTTTTGATCTGCATCGCTGTCAGTGTTCTGATGGCAGGCGTGGAATCTTTGATTCAGGCCTCAAACGGAATCCAGCGAGTCAGTGGTGGCGCCATCTCAAGCCCCATCCCATTTGGTAACTTCGCCTTGCTTTTTGGGATCCTCAGCCTTTTGCTGATTTCGTCAGAAAACGAAACGAAGCGATCTGCCTGGGTCAAATTGATCGGTGCGGTTGGATTTATTTCCGGAATTTATACGTCAGTCGCATCAGGAACCCGTGGCGGATGGGTGGCAATCCCATTTTTTATATTGATAATCTGGGCTTTTTGGGGCCCAAAGCGAAAGTCGACTTCCTACGCAGTCCTCATTGCCACCTTGGTTGCGGTGCCGCTGGTCGCTTATTTGACCCCTGCCATTTCCGGCCGACTGGCGGAGGGAGTTGCCGAGGCCCACAGTTATTTGTCTAGAACCAGTCGATGGACCGCTGGAGAGGCCACCAGTTCGATTGGTATCAGACTGGACATGTGGACTGCCGGTATCGAGGCATTCCGCTCGGCTCCCGCCTTCGGGCTAGGATTCGCGGGTTTCAACGACTTTCTCCATCACCGCATCGAAATGGGTTTGTCGCACTCCGATCTGGAAACCGCTGAATTCAAGCATCTTCACTGCGAAATCGTCACCACGGCTGCGAAACTCGGGCTGATGGGGTTGTTCGCTTTGGCCATTTTGTGGGTCGGCGGCATTCGATGGTTTCTTCGAAACGTCACGAAAAATGCGGCGGATGGAAACCTTTTTCGTGTGACGGGGTTGATCACCTTCACAGCGATGATTGCGTATTCGATGACGGATTCCATGTTCGGCATGACGCTTCATTCCATGGTTTACACCATGCTGCTCGGTATTTCCGCAGGTGGATTGCGGCATGCCGAATTGAACCCAGTGTCCAGCACTGCGGGTCGATGAGATGGGTTCGGATTCAACGATTGACACCCGTCCACGCACCGCGGTATTCCAGCATGACCTTGGGATAGGCGATTTGGTTTTCAGGCTCCCTTATCTTGAGGCGGTGGCACGGCAAAGCCATGGCGGAAAGATTGTTCTGATTGCTCAATCTACTGCGCGCGCAGAGGATTTATTGAGGGGCGTGAACTGGCTGTCAAGCGTCATTGTTTATGAGCGCGGCCGAAAAACCGATGCACGCGGCAAGCACCGTGGACTGATTGGGTATGTCTCGCTGATTTCACAGATCAAGGCTCTCGATTTCGAGCGGATGATCATCTTTGGCGATCGGCTGAGATACAGCTTTTTGGCGTATTTGGCTGGAATTCCTGTTCGCATCGGTTACGGGGGATTTGGCGTCAGTTGGCTGCAAATGGTTTTTCTCAACAAAAAACCTTATGTGAAGCCCTACAAGGGGCCATGCATCACGAATTACCAATGGGCCACAGACTTGATGATGGGCCACGGTTTTTGTACCGGCCCGCTGGTTCCAAGGCTGAACGTTCCGGATGCCTTCAACAGCCGTTGGGCGAAGGAATTGGCGCCCTTGCCCCGAACCCGTGTTGCGCTGGTGGTGGGCGCTTCAGACAAGGCGAAGGACTGGGGCGTCGGCAACTTCGCGGCGCTCGCAACCGAACTGCTCAACGCTGGGCACGCAGTGGTCTGCCTGGGAGGCCGTGCGGAGCGTCAGATTCTCGAGAGTCTCGAGTCCAGCATCGCGCCAGATCTTCGGACAAATCTGCGAGTGCTGATGCCCGACAGCGTGCTGGACAGCGCCGCGGTGGTGAGCCAGTGCTCTGCTTGCATCGGCAACGACACCGGCATGGTGCACGCGGCGGCGGCCTGTGAAGTGCCCACGGTGCTGATCCTGGGACATCGTCGTCTGCCGTGTCACGACCCGGCCATCCACAGCTTGATCGCGCCGAGCGTGGCACAGGTCAGCCTGAAAGATGCGTTTGAGACTGTCTCGCAGATCATTCAGCCCGCTTAGGTTTTTTCAGGGCAACGAACCAACGCGCAGCGCCTCGGCCAACACGCGTTCGACCTCGAGTGCGCGCATGCAGTCAAACCGGCCTTCACACGTCGGATTGCGGCGGCACGGTGAGCAGGCCAGCTTTTCGTAGAGTACGACGCTGCGGGGTGCGACAGGGTCGAGATACGGACAGGTCGAGCCGAACAGCGCCACCGTGGGAACCCCCAAGGCGCTGCCGATGTGGGTGAGACCGGTGTCCACGCCGATCACCAGTGCTGCATCTGCGATGGCCGCCACGCTTTCGTCGAGTTTCAGCGTTCCGACCAGATTGGCGATGCCCAGTACGCCCGTGGCGATGCGGGATGCGGCTTCGCGGTCGGCCGAGCCGCCCAGCAGCACCGGTGTGAAGCCGCTTTCGCGAAGCCGGTGGGCGAGAACGATCCAGCGGTCTTCGAACCAGTGCTTTTGTGGCCGCGTGGTGAACGGACACAGAACCGCAAAGCGAGTCTTGGCCGTGACATCTATGCCCAACGATGCCAGCGCCGCATGCGCTGCCAGCCGGGCTGAATCACCAACCACGATGTCGGGTTGAAAGGCTTCTTCGGCCGCGCCCAGGTGTCGAGCGAGGTGTCGATACTCGCTGCCCATGCGCTTGGGCGCGGTACTTGGCGGTGGCTCGAGCCGTTCAGTGGCCAGCAGGTGAGCGCCTTCGCGGCCTCTCAGGCAGATGCGTCTGGGCGCACCGCTCAGCCACCCCCACACGGCGCTCTTGAGCAGGCCTTGCAGATCCAGCACCACATCGAAGCGCGCGGCACGAAGGCTGCGGCGAAACGCCATCAACCGGCGAAGAAGCGTGATCAGGCGCCGGGTCTTCCAAAGTGCCAACCACTCAGCGCGAGGCCAAACGATCAACTCGTCGAGCTTCGGGTTGTGGAAGAGCAAGGGGGCGGCCGCGGGCTCCACCAGCCACGCAATGTGCGCCTGCGGCCAGCGCGAACGCAACGCCGGCAAGATCCCGCTGGCCATTGCCACATCGCCGATCGCGCTCAGCCTGAGGATGAGGATTCGAGGTGCGGCGCTGGCAAGCGGTTCACTCGATTCTGCGGGTGAGCGCAGACCCATTCAGACCTCGATGCCAGTCGCTGCAGCCTCGATGCGTCCGAATTGCATGCGGTGCAAGCGGCAGTAAATCCCGTCGAGTGCCAGCAATTCGCTGTGGGTGCCGATTTCGGCTACGCGTCCCTGGTCCATCACGACCACACGGTCGGCATTGGCGATGGTGGACAGCCGGTGCGCGATGGTCAGCGTGGTTCGACCGCGCTTGAGGTTGTCGATAGCCACTTGCACCAGACGCTCGGATTCGGTGTCAAGCGCCGAGGTGGCTTCGTCAAGCAGCAAGATGGGCGCATCCTTGAGCAGCGCTCGGGCGATCGAGATGCGCTGGCGCTGGCCGCCCGAAAGTCGCGCACCGTTTTCGCCGATTTGCGTGGCCAGACCCAGCGGCAGTTCGTGGATGAATTCCATGGCGTGGGCGGCCTCGGCCGCAGCCACGATGTCGGCCTCGGTGGCCGTGTCTTTGAGTCCGTAGGCGATGTTGGCCGCCACGGTGTCGTTGAAGAGCACCACGTTTTGCGTGACGAGGGCAATGTTGGCGCGCAGATCCGCCAGCCTCAGGTCGCAGATGTCAACGCCATCGAGCTGTATCGATCCCTGACTGAGCACCTGAAAGCGCGGGATGGTCGACATCAATGTGGACTTGCCGCTTCCCGATGAACCCACCAGCGCCACCGATTCACCCGGCTGAATCTCGAGCTGGATCTGGCTCAATGCATCTTTGTCAGCGCCGGGGTAGCGAAAGCACACCTCGTTGAATTTCAGGTGGCCCCTGGAGCGGCCCATGGTGCGCGTACCTTCGTCTTTTTCCTCGGGTGTGTCGATGACTTCGAACACGCTGGCCGCCGCCGCCAGGCCCCGTTGCAGGACCTCGTTGACATTCGACAGTCTTTTCAGCGGAGCCAGCATCAAAGCCATGGCGCCGAAAAACGACACGAAGCCGCCCACCGTCAACTGGTTGCCTTGCGACTGAAGGGACGCGTAGTAGACGATGGCCGCCAGCGCCAGAACCGCGACAAACTGCACCATGGGTCCGTTGGCCGCCGAGGTGGACACCGCCTTCATGGTGAACATGCGCAGCCGGTTGGCGACGTGAAAGAAGCGTTGCGACTCATAGACCTCGCCGGCGAAAATCTTGATCTCGCGGTGTCCGCCCACGACCTCATCGATCACATGCGACATGTCGCCCATCGATGTTTGCTGCCCGCTGCTCAAGCCCCGCAGGCGTCGACTGACCGAGCGTATGCCCCAGGCGATCACCGGCAGCACGGTGAAGAAGGCCAGCGACAGCTTCCAGTCGAGGTACAGCATGTACCCCAGCAGTCCCACGATGGACAGACCGTCCTTGACGATCGTGATCAGCGACTGGGTGATGATGGGGCTGACCTGCTGCGCGTTGTAGGTGAGTTTGGACATCAGCACCGCGCTGGGTTCGCGCTCGAAGTGGCTGTGCGGCAGGTGCAGCAGTCGGTCGAACATGTCGGTTCGCAGTTTCAACACCACCTTGCAGGCCACCGAGTTGAGGCAGGTGACATGGGCGAAATCGGCCAGGCCACGTGCGACGAACAGCCCTACGAGCATCAGCGGCATCTTGTAGGAGGCATCGGGGTCGCGCCTGACGAAGCTGCCGTCGAGCAACTCCTTGAGCAAAGCGGGCAGGGCGGTCTCGGTGATCGCGTAGGCCACCATGGCCAGGACACCCAACGCAAAGACCCTCCAGTGCGGCTTGACGTAGCGCAGGGTTCGCCAATACAGCTCCATCGATGACTGTCGATCGATGGACTCGCTCACAGTTCTTCCAGGCGTTGGGCCGGATAGGTGTCCCAGCCCTGGCAGCCAGGACACTGCCAGTAGTGGGCCTGAGCTTCAAAACCGCAGGCAGCGCAGCGATAGCGCTGACCGGCCTTGGCTGCCCGTCCCACCACCGAGTTGAGCGCCTCGATGTCGGCTGGCAACAAGGCGGTGACCGACGACTCATGCTCGCGCAAGACGGCTTGTGCCGACGACAACGTGGGCAGCAAGGACAACTGGGTGCGTGCTCTGTCGAGCCGAGAGACAGCACCCGTGTCAAGCACTGCGATCGCATTGAGCAAATCGATGCTTGGTTTTTTCTGTTGCAGTGACACCAGCCGCAAGCGAGCAGCTTCTTGCGCCGAGCAGGCGATGGCACTTTGCGCGTATTCGCTGGCCACCAGGTTGAAGCTGAGCGGGTGGGTCGACAACAGTTCGTCCCATGTCGCCATCGCTCGCGCATGTTGCCCCAGACGCGCTAGCCTCTTGCCCGCAGTCACCAACGGTCGGGGCGATTGCGGAGCGGCTTCGCGGGCCCGTTTGAGCGCGTCTTCAGCATCGCTGGGCTGCTGCTTGGCATCGGCTTCGAGCGCCAGCTCACACCAGTAGTGGGCAATGCGCGGTGCGTACGAGCCCGTGATTCCGCGCTCGAGCTTCAAGGCATCGTCGACCGCCGAACGCCAGTCGCGCGAGCGCTCATGCAGCGTCAGCAAGGCCAGTCGCGCATCGGTGTCGTAAGCCGTGCCTTCGAGCTCATGCAGGGCCAGTTCGGCACGGTCGAACAGGCCCGCGCGCATGAAGTCCTGGGCCAGTCCGTGCTGGGCCCGATCGCGCTCGGCCGGCGGCAGATCGGCACGGCTGAGCAGGTGCTGGTGCACGCGCACGGCCCGCTCGTATTCGCCACGGCGCCGAAACAGGTTACCCAGGGCAAAGTGCAGATCGCTGGTGTTGGGGTCTTGCTGGACGGCCTCGATGAAGGCGTCGATGGCTTTGTCGTGCTGTTCGTTGAGCAGCAAATTGAGGCCCTTGAAGTAGGCCTTGGGTGTTTCGCGTTGGTCGCCACGCATCTGCCGGATGTCAAGCCGGGAAGCCAGCCATCCCAGCGCAAAGGCCACCGGCAGGCCGAGCAGCACCCATTGAAAGTCAAAGTCCATCACGAGGCGGATGCTCAGGCAGGGCGGGGTCTGATTTCAGAACTCCCGTGGAGTTGATCTCAACGGGCGAGGAGGGCGCACGTTTGGCCACGCGGCGCTGCCTCCACCAACTGGGCACCATCGCAAGGACGCCAAAAGCGCAACCGAGCCCGAAAGCGGCCAGCACGATGAACACCATGGGCGCGATCCATCGGTAGCCAAAAAACCAGCGCACGTTGGCCTCGTGCTGGTTGTTCAGCGCGAACGCGAACAAGGCAAAGAAGATGAAGAAGCGCAGCAGCCAGGTGATCAGGCGCATGACGGCTCCGCGCGGCCCATCAAGTCGTTGGACTCAAGCGCCGGGTGGGCCAACTCAAGACGCAGCAGATCCCGCGACATCCAGGACGGATTCATCGGCGGGCAAATTGAAGTCCACCGCTTCTCGCAAGGCCTTGCCCGGCTTGAAATGCGGCACCAGCTTTTCGGGCACCACCACCTGCTCGCCCGAGCGGGGATTGCGCCCCACGCGTGGCGGGCGGCGGTTGATCGAAAAACTGCCGAACCCGCGTATTTCGATGCGATGCCCGCGAGCCAGCGCCTCGGACATCGCATCGATGATGGTCTTGACCGCGAACTCGGTGTCGCGGTGGGTCAACTTGTCGAATTTCTCGGCAAGCTGACCCACCAGATCCGAGCGGGTCATCCCCTCTTTGGGTCCATCCACAGCGGTCGGCATGGGCTGGAACTCAGGTGTTGCCCTGGTTGTCCAGCTTGGCGCGCAGCAAGGCACCCAAGCTCGTCGTGCCAGCGCTCTCGCGCTCGCTCGTCTGCGACAGGCGCTGCATGGCTTCTTGGTTGTCGGCGTTGTCCTTGGCCTTGATCGACAACTGGATCGAACGCGTCTTGCGGTCGACGTTGATGATCAGGGCGTTGACTTCGTCGCCTTCCTTGAGCATGTTGCGTGCATCTTCAACGCGGTCGCGGCTGATTTCAGAAGCGCGCAAATAGGCCGTCACGTCGTCGGCCAGTTGCACTTCAGCGCCACGCGCATCGACCGTCTTGACGTGACCGGTGACGATCGCGCCGCGGTCATTGGTGGCGGTGTAGGTCGTGAACGGATCGCTGTCGAGTTGCTTGATGCCCAAGGAGATGCGCTCGCGTTCCACATCGACGGCCAGCACGATCGCTTCGACTTCCTGGCCCTTCTTGTAGTTGCGCACAGCCGCTTCACCAGGCTCGTGCCATGACAGGTCGGACAGGTGCACCAGACCGTCGATGCCGGCAGCCAGACCCACGAACACGCCGAAGTCGGTGATCGACTTGACAGGGCCCTTGACGCGGTCGCCGCGCTGCACGGTGGAAGAGAACTCTTCCCAAGGATTGGCCTTGCACTGCTTCATGCCCAGGCTGATGCGGCGCTTGTCTTCGTCGATCTCGAGGACCATGACTTCGACTTCGTCGCCCAGCGCGACAAGCTTCGAAGGGGCCACGTTCTTGTTGGTCCAGTCCATTTCGGACACGTGCACCAAGCCTTCGATGCCCGGTTCGATCTCGACAAACGCGCCGTAGTCGGCGATGTTGGTGATCTTGCCGAACAGGCGGGTGCTGTTCGGGTAGCGACGCGCCACGCCGTGCCATGGATCGTCACCCAGTTGCTTGATGCCCAGCGAAACGCGGTTTTTCTCGGCGTCGAACTTCAGGATCTTGGCCTGCAGTTCCTGGCCGACCTGAACCACTTCGCTTGGGTGACGCACGCGGCGCCATGCCATGTCGGTGATGTGCAGCAAGCCGTCGATACCACCGAGGTCGACGAATGCGCCGTATTCGGTGATGTTCTTGACCACGCCGGTGACCACGGTGCCTTCGGCCAGCGTGCCCAGCAACTTGGCGCGCTCTTCGCCCATCGATGCTTCGACCACAGCGCGGCGCGACAACACGACGTTGTTGCGCTTGCGGTCGAGCTTGATGACCTTGAACTCCATGGTCTTGCCCTCGAACGGGCTCATGTCCTTGACCGGGCGGGTGTCGAGCAGCGAGCCTGGCAGGAAGGCGCGAATGCCGTTGACCAGCACCGTCAGGCCGCCCTTGACCTTGCCATTGACCGTGCCGGTGACGAATTCGCCCGACTCGAGCGATTTCTCCAACGACAGCCAGGAGGCCAGACGCTTGGCTTTGTCTCGCGACAAGATGGTGTCGCCGTAGCCGTTTTCGACGGCATCGATGGCCACCGAGACGAAGTCGCCGACCTGAACTTCGAGTTCGCCGTGATCGTTCTTGAATTCTTCGATGGGCACATAGGCCTCGGACTTCAAGCCCGCGTTGACCACCACAAAGCTGTGTTCGACGCGTACCACCTCAGCGGTGATGACCTCGCCCATGCGCATCTCGGAGTGCGACAGCGAAGCCTCGAACATGGCGGCGAAAGACTCTCCGCCCTCGGTGGTAGAAGTTTGGTTTTGTGACATTGATATTTCCGGTGCAGCGCTGGGCTGCGGGTTAGGTTGTCAAATCCACCGCCCCGGTGTGCCTGGAACGGCACGAGGGGAGGGCGATGGGTCTCATCATCCGTCGCCTGAGTCTCACAGCCTGATGCAGCAAGACCTCAAGTGAACGGAGAGCGCTGATCCCAGGCATCCAGCAACGTTTCCATCGTGGATTCGACGGACCTGGCCGAGTTGTCAAGAAGCAGCGCGTTTGCGGCTGGTTTCAGGGGAGCAACAGCCCGGTTTTGATCCCGGTGGTCGCGTTCCCGAAGGGCAGCCAGCAAGCCGGCGAGTGTAGTTGAAAGACCTGCTGCGGCCAACTGTTGAAAGCGTCGCTCGGCTCGGGCTTGGGCGCTGGCGGTCAGGAACACCTTGAGCATTGCGTCGGGGAACACCACGGTGCCCATGTCGCGCCCGTCGGCCACCAGTCCGGGAAGCTGTCGAAAAGACAACTGCAGCCTGAGCAGCGCTGCGCGAACCTCAGGCAAGGCAGAAATTCGCGAGGCCATCAAGCCCACGTTTTCCTGCCGCAGACGGGCGGTGATGTCGATGCCAGCCTGACGCACGGCACCGTCCTTGAAATTCAGATCGAGCCGCGCAGCCAGCGACGCCAGACCGGCTTCATCGTCGGCCTCGATTCGAGCATCGATGGCGGCCAGCGCCGTGGCCCGATACAGCACGCCAGAGTCGAGCACGTGATAGCCGAGGCGATCCGACAGCAAGGTGCAAAGCGTGCCCTTGCCAGAGGCCGTCGGCCCGTCGATGGTGATCACGGGAATCTTCTCGGGCTCAGCCTGCACCACAGAGAAAAAGGCTTCAAAGTAATCGGGGAAGGTCTTGCCCACGCACTTGGGGTCGAGGATGCGCACGGGCAATGCCGGCTGCTGAGGTGTCAGCGCATTGAAGGCTGCCAGCGAAAAGCACATCGCCATGCGGTGGTCGTCGTAGGTGTGGACTGTGGCGGCACACCACCGCGTGGGCGGCGTGATCTCGATGAAGTCCGCGCCCTCGACGACCGACGCACCGAGCTTGCGAAGTTCGGTGGCCATGGCGGCGATGCGGTCGGTTTCCTTCACGCGCCAGCTGGCGATGTGAGTCAGGCGGCTGGGGCCATCGGCGTAAAGCGCCATCACGGCCAGCGTCATGGCGGCGTCGGGGATGTGATTGCAGTCGAGGTTGATCGCCGCGAGCGGCCAGCGGCCACGGCGAACCTCGATCCAGCCGGCGCCGCCCGTCACCTCGGCTCCCATCGAGCGCGCCGCATCCACAAAGCGCAGATCGCCTTGGATCGAGTCGGTGCCCACGCCTTCGATGCGCAGCGGCTGCCCGGTGGCGGCCATGGCGCCCAGTGCAATGAAATAAGACGCCGATGAGGCATCGCCTTCGACGTGGATGCTGCCGGGTGACTGGTAGTGGCTGCCCGCCGGAATGGTGAAGCGCTGCCAGCCCTCGCGCTGGACGCGAATGCCAAAGCGCGCCAGCAGATTCAGCGTGATCTCGATGTAGGGCTTGGAGATCAGTTCGCCTTCAATGTCCACCACCGCGGCCTGATCGGATGTGAGCAAAGGCAGCGCCAGCAGCATCGCAGTGAGGAACTGGCTCGAAACATCGCCACGCACGCGAATCGGTGCCGAGAGATCCAGCGTGCCGCTGTCAGGCAACAGCCGCAAAGGCGGAAAACCGGCCTGGCGCAGGTACTCGATGCGGCAGCCGAGAGGCCGCAGCGCATCGACCAAGTCGCCGATCGGGCGCTCGTGCATGCGCGGCACGCCGCTCAGCTCGAAGCACCCGCCTTGGGTTGCGGCCAGCATCGCCAGCGCTGCGGTCAGCGGGCGCATCGCGGTGCCGGCGTTGCCTAGAAACAGTGCGGCTTCGCGCACATCAAGCCGGCCACCCAAACCGGTGATGCGCAGGCTGTTGGCGCTTGTGGCCGATTCGATCGGCTCGATGCGGCAACCCAGCGTGCGCAACGCCTCAAGCATGACTTGCGTGTCGTCAGAGTCGAGCAGATCGTGGACCGTCGTGGTGCCCGCGCTGAGACCGGCCAGCAGCAAGACCCGGTTCGAAATGCTCTTCGATCCGGGCAGCCGCACCGTGCCTGCAGCACCCAGCAAGGGCGGAATGTCCAGATGGGGAATGTTGAACATGGGATCGCTCAGCGCGGGTCGCTCTTGTCCTTCAAGCCGCCTGGCACCCACGCGGAGCGCGCTGTTGAGGCTGCGCGAATGAGGCCTTCGAGTGCTTCGGCATTGCCGCTTTTCATCGCGTACTCCAGGGCATCGAGCGCCTGGCGAAAGTGCTGCAACTGTTTCGACAATTCGTCTTGGTTGGCCAGCAAGATGTCGCGCCACATGGTCGGCTCACCGCACGCGATGCGGCTGAAATCGCGAAATCCGGGGCCTGCCAGCGCAAGAAACTCGGAGCTGGCCGGCTGCCCGGACACCGCGTTCACATAGGCGAACGCCAGCAAATGCGGCAGATGGCTCACGGCCGCAAACGCGGTGTCGTGGCTTTCGGGGCTCATGCACACCACCCGTGAGCCGATGGCCGTCCATACGTCGGTGGCGCTCTTGATCAACGCGGATGATGTTTGCGGCAAGGGCGTGAGGATCACCTGCTGGCCTTGATACAGCCCCGCGTCCGCGTGCTCGACGCCAGCCACCTCTTTGCCTGCGATCGGGTGTGCTGGCACAAAGTTGGCCACCTTGTCTTTGAGCACACGACGCGCCGCATCCACCACGTCGCGCTTGGTGGATCCCACATCCATGAGCAGCACACCGGGTTTGATCAGCGGCAAGATCGCGCGAAAGGTTGCTTCGGTGGCGGCCACAGGCACGGCCATGAGCACGATGTCCGAACCGGACATCGCGAGCAGCGCAGATTCCGCCGCCTGATCGATCACGCCCATGCGGCGAGCCTTGTCGGTGGTGGACGGTGACTTGCTGTAGCCCACCACGTGCTTGACCAGACCCGCGCGGCGCAATGCCAGCGCGAACGATCCCCCCATCAGGCCACAGCCAATCACACCAAGTTGCTTGAACATTGCAGCGAAAGCCGTGGTCAGTGAGCGTCGATCGGGTAGCTGCCCAGCAGCTTGAAGAACGCACAGACCTCGCGCAGATCCTGCAGCGCCAGTGCCATCTTCGGCTGGCTGGGGTGGCCCTGCAAGTCGATGTAGAAGTAGTACTCCCACTGACCTGAACGTGCGGGGCGAGACTCCAGCCGGCTCATCGATACGCCATGCGTTTTCAGCGGTACCAGCATGTCGTGGACCGCGCCAGGCTTGTTGTCCACCGAAACGACCAAGCTGGTGCAGTCATGCCCCGAAGCCTGCGGCTGAGGCTGACGCTGCGGATGAGCGACCACCGCGAAGCGGGTGCGGTTGTTGGCGTCATCCTGAATCGCCGGCGCCACCACGTGCAGACCAAATTCGCTGCCTGCGCGCTCGCCCGCCACTGCCGCCAGACTTGGATCCAGGCTGGCAAGCCGAGCGCCCTCGGCATTGCTCGAGACCCCGCGGCGCTCGATGTTCGGGAAATGCAGTGCCAGCCAGTCCTGACACTGAGCCAACGCTTGGGGATGCGCGCAGATGGCCTCGATGCCAGCCAGGGAGTTTTCCTTGCGCAGCAGGTTGTGGCGCACGAGCAGGCTGGTTTCGCCAATGATGGTGAGTGGCGAGGCCAACAGCAAATCGAGCGATCGCGCGATCACACCTTCCGTCGAGTTTTCGACAGGCACCACGCCGAAGTCTGCGGCGCCTGCGGTGGTGGCACGAAACACCTCGTCGAGGCTCGCGCATGGAACGCGCACGATCGACGAGCCGAAAAACCCAAGAGCCGCCGATTCGCTGAATGTTCCTGACGGCCCCAGATAGGCGACGCGGGTGGGCGTTTCAAGCGAACGACACGCCGACATGATCTCGCGCCAGATGGGCGCCACGCTTTCGCAAAGCAAAGGCCCCCGGTTGCGGGCCTTGAGCACTTCAATGACCTGGGCCTCGCGCTCCGGCCTGAAGGTCACCGAGCCTTCCTTTTTCTTGACTTCGCCCACTTCTAGGGCGAGGCTGGCGCGCTGGTTCAAAAGATCCAGCAGATCGCGATCCAGGGCGTCTATCTTCTCGCGCAGCGCGAGCAATTCGGGGGGGATTGCAACCGGCATATCAGCCATGTCTTGCCTCAAAAGCTTGCATGTGGTCGATGAGGGCACGCACGCCGGCCAGTGGCATGGCGTTGTACAGGCTGGCTCGCAACCCACCCACCGACTTGTGACCCTTGAGTTGCTGCAAGCCTGCGGCTCGAGCTTCCTTCAGAAACTGCTCGTCAAGCGATGCGTCAGCCATGAAAAAAGGAATGTTCATGCGTGAGCGACACGCCGGGTCGACGTCGTTGCGGTAGAAGCTTGAAGCGTCGATGACGTCGTACAGAAGCCGCGCCTTGGCGATGTTTCGGGCCTCGATCGCGGCGATGCCGCGCGATGGGCCTTCTGTCTGATTCTTGAGCCAGCGAAACACCAGCCCGGCGATGTAGATCGCGTAGGTGGGGGGTGTGTTGAACATCGAGCCGTGATCGGCCACGGTGCGGTAATTGAACGCCGACGGGCAGATCCGCAAGGCGTGGTCGAGCAGATCCTCGCGCACGAACACCAGCGTCAAACCGGCCGGCCCGATGTTCTTCTGCGCTCCAGCATAGGCAATGCCCACACGAGACCAGTCGACCGAGCGCGACGCAATGTGAGACGAGCAGTCGATCACCAAGGGGGCGGCACAACCCATCGCCTGAAGGTCAGGCAATTCATGAAACTCGACGCCGTCAATCGTTTCGTTGCTGCAGATGTGCACATACGAAGGATCGGCACTGAAGTGCCAGTGCGATGGGTCAAGCAAACGGCAAGACTGTTCGCCGATGCTCGAAGCCGCCGTGTGAGTCTGGCCATAACGGCTGGCTTCAGCGTGCGACTTCACCGACCACGAGCCACTCAGAACGAAGTCGGCCGTCTGGCTGCGTGATCGGCCGATCAAATTCATCGGAACCACCGCGTTTTGCGCCAGACCGCCGCCTTGCATGAACAGGATCTTGAAGCTTGAGGGCACGGCGAGCAAGTCACGCAGATCCTGCTTGGCGTCCTCGCAGATGGACATGAACTCACGACTTCGGTGGCTCATTTCCATCACGCTGACGCCGCTTGCGCGCCAGTCCACCATTTCGGCGGCTGCCTGCTCCAGAACCTCGAGGGGCAGGGTGGCAGGGCCAGCCGAAAAGTTGAACGCTCGAGACATGAGCCCGTTACTTGCTGGTGGCCTTACCGGGCGGCTTGGCGTTGCCAGACTCCAGATTCAAAGGAGTGCTGCTTGCTACTGCGCTGGTCAGCGTGGCACGAACGCTTTCTTCCAGCGTCTTCAGCTTGGGCTCGATGGCAGGACGCGCATCAGCGATCAGCTTTTGCATGAAACCGCGCTGGATGTCAGGAGCGACTTGCTGGTACTTTTTGTAGGTGGCCGACTCCA
>JBBAPK010000023.1:0-1688 GCA_040400875.1 Burkholderiaceae bacterium
CGAGGTGGCAGCCTGACTTAACCCAACGGGCCTCCGCGAAATGCGGGGCGGTTCACTGAAGCCGCAGGGCAATCCCCGCAGCGAAATAAAGGGGGAGGTCGGCGCAGCCGGCCGGAGGACATTCGCGTAGGGGGTTGCCCGGTGGCTTCGGCGCTCTCAGTCACACAACCACATCGACTTATGAACGAACTGTTCCCGGAATTACCGAAAAGCGCTTTCGCCAAGCTGGACACCGGCGACGATCTCGCGTTCTACAAGGCGCCGCGACTGGTCACCCACATCGACGAAGGCGCCACTGCCGCGCTCACCAGTTTCTATCGAGCAAGGATCCCCCAAGGCGCACGTGTGCTCGACCTGATGTCGAGCTGGGTGAGCCACCTTCCCGAGGATGGCAGCTATGCCGAAGTCGTCTGTCACGGCATGAACGCCGAAGAACTCGGCGCGAATCCGCGGCTAGCTCGCTGGTTCGTGCAGGATTTCAACCAGAACCCCGTCCTCGCGCTTGAGGATCAATCGTTCGACGCCGCTTTGGCTTGCGCCGGCGTGCAATACCTGCAGCGGCCTGCAGAAGTGTTCAACGAGGTGCGCCGGGTTCTCGTCGCAGGCGCCCCCTTCATCGTCAGCTTCTCGAACCGCTGCTTTCCGACCAAGGCCGTGGAGGTCTGGCGCTCGCTCGACATCAGCGGTCATGCGGCGCTGGTGAAGCTCTATCTCGAGCGAGCCGGTTTCACCGACGTCCAGGTCGGACTGCTGGCCGACGGCCAGACGAGCGATCCACTCGTCGCGGCGACGGGGCGCGCCTGAGCGGCGGCTCAGGAGCCGAACTCCCTCACGTTCGGCGTCGACCGCGCGCGCCAGGGCAAACGATCACCGCTGTCAGCGAAAGGGGTTCAGTACGGTCAGGCCGCCTAGCTTCTGAGCGTGCTGGAAGTCTTCGGAATACAAGATCTCGCAGCCAGCTTCCAGCGCGCTGGCGGCGATGGTCGCGTCATAGATCGGCATGCCGTAACGCTTGGCCAACTCCACAGCCTTGTCGTGTGTAGCCACGGTCAAGGGCTGAACCTGGCAAACGTGGCGAAGTACCGACAAGGACTGCTCAACGGTCGTCCACGGCGCCGCGTACTTGCGGCGCGCGACCGCGACAAACTCGTTGAGCACCTGCACGCTGATCGTGCCACCCTCGGCCAAGACTTGTTCGGCTCGGTTGGCCTTGTCACTGTCGTTCGACAGCAAATAGAGCGGAACGTTGGAGTCAAAAAATGCGCTCGGCATCAATCACGCTCGTTGGCTTCGAGCCGGTCGAATTGGAAGTCGGCCGGCAGCGTGCCGCGGTACTTGCGCAGTCGCGCCAAAACTTCGAGGTTGCTGGGTGACTTGTTGACTGTCAGGTTGCTGTCACCTGCCACCCCGATCTGAATGTCGTCACCCTCTTTCAGATCGAGGATTTCGACGATCGCCGCAGGCAGCCGAATCGCCAGGCTGTTGCCCCATTTGCAGACTTGCATGGTGTGCTCCTCAAGGGATGGATATACACGCGTGAAGTGTATATCTTGAGCCGGTGGAGCTGAGTGCTGCGCCTCGACGCGCCCTCACCCTGACCCTCTCCCGTCCGACGGGAGAGGGAACGGACAGACCCTCACCCTGACCCTCTCCCGTCCGACGGGAGAGGGAACGGACAGACCCTCACC
>JBBAPK010000023.1:1788-43194 GCA_040400875.1 Burkholderiaceae bacterium
CTGACCCTCTCCCGCCGAGCGGGAGAGGGAACATGCATTGCGCCGCACCACCCAGTGGGAGAGGGAAGCTGAATTGCCCTCTCCCACCCGTGGGAGAGGGGTCAGGGTGAGGGTGGCGGTGAGTGCGGCTCAAACATCCACATCAACATCATCGCCATGCAGTTCCATCAGATCGCGCCGCGCCTGCGCTTCGCCCTTGCCCATCAGCTTGGTCAATGACTCAACGGTGGCGTCGAAGCCGAATTCGCCGAAGGCCATGGGCAGCAAGCGCCGCGTTTCGGGGTTGAGCGTGGTGTCCCACAGTTGCTCGGCGTTCATCTCGCCCAGGCCCTTGAAGCGACTGATGCTCCAGGCAGTTTCGCGGCAGCCTTCTTGGCGCAGCCGGTCGAGCGTGGCGGTGAGTTCGCCATCGTCGAGCGCGTAGATCTTGGCCGCTGGCTTCTTGCCGCGCGCTGGCGCATCGACGCGAAACAGCGGCGGCTTGGCGATGTACAGGTGGCCGGTTTCGATCACCTTGGGAAAGTGCCTGAAAAACAGCGTGAGCAGCAGCACCTGAATGTGCGAGCCGTCCACATCGGCGTCGCTCAGGATGCAGATCTTTCCGTAGCGCAGGCCACTCAGATCGGGCGTGTCGGCAGCACCGTGCGGGTCGACGCCGATGGCCACCGCGATGTCGTGGATCTCGTTGTTGGCGAACAGCCGGTCGCGCTCGACTTCCCACGAGTTGAGCACCTTGCCCCGCAGCGGCAAGATGGCCTGCGTTTCCTTGTTGCGACCCATCTTGGCGCTGCCGCCAGCCGAATCGCCCTCAACCAAAAACAGTTCGTTGTGCAGCAGGTCGCGGCTTTCGCAGTCGGTCAGCTTGCCGGGCAGCACGGCCACGCCCGAGCCTTTGCGCTTTTCAACCTTTTGGCTGGCGCGCTGGCGGGTTTGCGCCTGCTTGATCACCAGTTCGGCCAGTTTCTTGCCCTGCTCGACGTGCTGGTTGAGCCACAGCTCGAGCGGCGGCTTGACGCAGGTGGACACCAACCGCAGCGCATCGCGGCTGTTCAACCGCTCCTTGATCTGACCCTGAAACTGCGGGTCGAGCACCTTGGCGCTGAGCACGAAGCTGGCGCGCGAAAACACGTCATCGGGCATGAGCTTCACGCCCTTGGGCAGAAGGCTGTGCAGGTCGATGAAGTTCTTGATGGCGCCGAACAGGCCGTCTTTCAGCCCCGAATCGTGCGTGCCGCCGTTGACCGTGGGAATCAGGTTGACGTAGCTCTCGCGCACCGGAGCGCCGTCTTCGGTGAAGGCCACGCACCAGGTAGCGCCCTCGCCCTTGGCGAAGTTCTCGGACTCGGAGCCGTCGGCGTGGTGCTCGCCCTCAAACAGCGGGATCAGCGGATCGGCGTTGAGCGTTTGCATCAGGTAGTCGCGCAGACCGCCTTGATACAACCAGTTCTGCACGTCGGCATCGGGACGGCCGGTCTTCTCGATCGTGAGCGACACGCGGGTGCCGGGCATGAGCACTGCCTTGCTTCGCAGCAGGTGGGTCAGATCAGCGCGGGGCAGATCGGCGCTCTCGAAGTACTTGGCGTCGGGCCAGGCACGCACCGTGGTGCCGCTCTTGCGGTCGCCCGACGACGCCGTCAGCACCGACTTGCGCAGTTCCAGTGGCTCGATCACATCGCCGTCGGCAAACACCACTTTGGCGACCTGCCCCTCGCGCCACACGGTGACTTCGAGCCGCTTGGACAGCGCGTTGGTCACGCTCACGCCCACACCGTGCAACCCACCCGAAAAGCTGTAGGCGCCGCCCGAGCCCTTGTCGAACTTGCCACCGGCGTGCAACTGCGTGAACACGATCTCGACCACCGGACGCAGCTCTTCGGGGTGCATGCCAAACGGAATGCCGCGCCCGTCGTCCTCGACGCTCACCGAGCCGTCGGCGTGCACCGTCACGTCGATGCGGTGACCGTGACCGGCCAGGGCTTCATCGGCGGCGTTGTCGATCACCTCTTGCACGATGTGCAACGGGTTGTCGGTGCGGGTGTACATGCCCGGGCGCTGCTTGACCGGCTCGAGCCCCTTGAGCACCCGTATCGACGCCTCTGCGTAGGTCGAAGTCGCAACGGACGCAGCCGCAGAAGGGTTTCGAGCAGGGGGACGGATCGCCATGGCGGCGGATTGTAGGTAGCGACCTCGTGGCCCATTGGGCGCTCAACCACCGCCATGGCTGAGACCCGCGGCGGCTAAACTTGCGTGTTGGCAAGGAAACCGAATGAAACCGATTAAAGGCAGCATCGTCGCGCTGATCACGCCGATGCGCGAGGACGGCAGCGTTGATTACGACACGCTGCGCGCCCTGATGGACTGGCACATTGCCGAAGGCACCGACTGCATCGGCGTGGTCGGAACCACTGGCGAATCGCCCACGGTGTCGGTCGAAGAACACTGCGAAATCATCCGGGTGGCCGTCGAGCACGCCCGAGGCCGTGTGCCGGTGATGGCCGGCACCGGCGGCAATTCCACGCGCGAAGCCATCGAGCTGTCGCTGCACGCGCGAAAGGTGGGCGCCAACTGCACGCTGTCGGTGGTGCCGTACTACAACAAGCCCTCGCAAGAAGGCATCTACCAACACTTCAAGGCCATCGCCGAAGCGGTGGACATTCCCACGGTGCTCTACAACGTGCCCGGCCGTACCGTGGCTGACATGCTCCCCGAAACCACCCTGCGCGCAGCCCAGTTGCCCGGCGTGGTGGCGATCAAGGAAGCCAGCGGCAACATCGAGCGCGCCGCCTGGCTGATCAAGCACGCGCCGGCAGGTTTCTCAATCTACTCGGGCGACGATCCGACCGCGGTCACGCTGATGCTGCTCGGCGGTCATGGCAACGTCAGCGTCACAGCCAACGTGGCACCTCGGCTCATGCACGAGATGTGCGTGGCCGCCATGGCCGGACAGGTGCACGGTGCGGTGGCCATCCACATGAAGTTGCTCGCCTTGCACAAGCAGTTGTTTTGCGAACCCAGCCCGGCACCGACCAAGTGGGCGCTCACGCAAATGGGGCGTTGCAAGAACAGCTTGCGTTTGCCTCTCTTGCCATTGACCCCTGCGGGGCAAGCCGCGGTTGGCGCAGCGATGCGTGAAGCCGGCCTGCTGTGAGCCTATGACCCGCGTGCAGCACCCGCTCGAGTTGCACGAGGACTGAATTTTCGATATTGCGATCAACGGGCTGAGCGGCAATTCCCGACCGCCCGCTCTCTGGAGATGAACAACGTGACAGACTCAAAACGAATTCGGCCCAGCCACATGACTACCACGGCCCCAAACCTTCAGAAGATCGCGGCATCGCTGCTGGCCATCGGCCTTGTCGGCTGCACATCCATCACGGGCGACAAGGTCGACTATCGCGAGGCTTCCGGAAAAAACGCGAGTCTCGAAGTTCCACCCGATCTGACGCAACTCGCGCGTGACACGCGCTACCAGCAGCAGGCCGCGTCGGGATCGTTCAGCGCAGCCACCTACGGAGCAGCAACCCAGAAGGCGCAGGGCCCGCAAGCGGTGGTGCCATCCGGGGAAAGCGATCTGCGCATCGAGCGCGTGGGCAGCGACCGCTGGCTGGTCACCAAGATGTCGCCGGAGCAGGTTTGGCCCGTGTTGGAGGCCTTCTGGCCGGAGCGGGGTTTCAAGATCGCAGTTGACCAACCGGAAGTCGGCGTGATCGAAACCGAGTGGGCCGAAAACCACTCGAAGATGCCTCAGGACTTCATCCGCTCGACCCTTGGATCGCTGTTCGACTCGGTCTATGACACCGGCGAGAGGGATAAATTCAGAACGCGCGTCGAGCGCACAGACGCGGGCAGCGAGATCTACATCACCCACCGCGGCATGACCGAAGTGGCCACGGGTACCCAAAGCGACAGCACGTTGTGGCAGCCGCGTCCGGCCGACCCCGAGCTCGAAGCAGAGATGCTGCGCCGCTTGCTGCTCAAGCTGGGGGCGAAGGAAGAACAGGCCAAGACGCTGGTTGCCGCCAGCGATGCGCCACGGCCGCCACGTGCGCGTCTGGCTGCCGCGCCTGCTCAAGCCACGATTGAACTCGACGACAGTTTCGACCGCGCATGGCGCCGCGTGGGCATCGCGCTGGACCGCAGCAACTTCACGGTTGAAGACCGCGACCGCACGCAGGGCGTGTACTTCGTGCGCTACATCGAATCCAAGGACGACAAAAATGACCCGGGCTTCTTCAGCCGGATCTTTGGATCGAGCAAGCAAGACCCGAAGAACCCGTCTCGCTATCGCGTGCAGGTCAAGCCGGCTGGCACGGGCTCTGGCAGCGTTGTCACCGTGGTGAACGCGGCCGGCACCGTCGAAAACAAGACCACGGAAGCTCGCATTGCGGAGTTACTGGCCGAAGACCTGAAGTAGCCACTGGCTTTGGTGTTTCGCGCCATCAGGGTCGCGAAACACCGCGGCCCGCCATGAAAAATGCCGCCCTGAGGCGGCATTTTTCGTCAGCGAGGAAGATTACTTCGCGTCGCTGGCTGCGGCTTCCACAGCACTTGCGCCAGCAGCGGCCATATCGGCTGCGGCTGAAGCGGCGGTGTCCACCGCGCTCGTAACTTCTGCGGCCACTGGAGCAACAACAGCGGAGGCTGCTTCGGCAACCGGAGCAACGTCTTCTTTCTTGCCGCAGGCAGACAGAGCGACAGCAGCAAACAGGGCGGCTAGCACGAGAGATTTGTTCATGATCATCCTCAATTAATAGTATGTGGAGCGTAGAAGGTTTTTGGGAATTCCACTGAAACGCAAAATCCTAAAAACTCGGTTGCCAAGGGGGCATTACCCTCCCTAACAGCCCAAAAATTATAGTCTGTGAAACGAATATTTCACAGTCCGAGCGTACTCGCGGGAAAGGTCTCGGCAGAGCGTTGGAAAAGCGCACCAAGCTCTTCTCGCGTGCGCGCCGTGTCTTCGGCTGCAGTGCTCAGGCGGCCTTGGTAGCGAACGCGGTCAGCCAACCTCACGCTCACCACGCCGGGTGCAAACAGCAGGCTCGGCAGATGCGCGCCGCCAGACTCATCAGGCGTCATGCAGTGCACCACGTGCGCACGATCGCGGCGCCACTGAACCCAGCGCGGGTGACGCTGCTGCAGCGCGGCAAAGTCAAGCGCCAAGACATGGCAGCGACGGTGCGAGAGCGACCACCGAGCCAGCAGCGCCACCACCTCAGGCTCGTTCAAGGGCCAGTCGGCAAAGTTCTCATCACACAACCAGATCTCGCTCACACCCGACTCGGCAACCATGGCGAACGCGTCTTTCAGGCTCGCCTGAAATTCACTGCGCGATGTGATCAACCGTGAGTGCGAGTTGTTCATGGTGAGCCCGCGTGTCAGAAAAATGCATAAGGATTCTCAGCCAGCGCGAGCCCGCAGCCAACCCTGCTGCGCCCAGGACTGCACCAGTTCCCACGCCTGCTGCCCGAGCCTGGCCACCGACTTCGCATCGAGCGAGCGTTGATCGGCCAGCGTTCGCATCAGCAAAGCATCGCGGCCCGAGGCCACAAACGACTCGCCGTTGATGAAGATGTGGTGGTCGTCATAGACCATGCGTGTGCGACGGTCGAGCACAAGCGCCACACGCTGCGGCAAGTCACAGCCCTCATCGAACCAGACCTTGGGCTTGGGCTCGCTCAGCCACTCGCCGAGCGCGCATTCCAGCGATTGGGGGGCATCGACCACGCGCCGTACCGCATCGGCTGCAAACTCGACCAGCGCCGCCGGCACGCGCCCCGGCTGATCGGTGGCGCTCTGAGCGGGGTCGCGGTAGAGCGGCCCTTCGCAAGGATCTTCGCAGCCGTCGAGCATGCGCTGCAAGACGCCTGCACCGATCTCGTCGCGAGAAGGTGCACGAAAACCGATCGACGCAGTGACGCCTTCGCCGACTGCCACGCCATCGTGCGCCCAGCGCGGCGGCAGGTACAGCATGTCGCCCGGCTCCAGCGTCCAGGTCTGCTCGGGCTCAAAGTGCTCAAGGATGCGCAAAGGCAAACCGGCCTTCAACGACAAGTCTTTGGCGCGACCCACCCGCCACTGGCGCCGTCCAGCCAGTTGCAGCAAGAACACGTCGTAGGAGTCGAAGTGCGCGCCGACGCCGCCGCCATCGGTGGCAAACGACACCATCACATCATCGAGCCGCACATCCGGCGCAAATCGAAAGCGCGACAGCAGCTCGTGAAACTGCAGTTCGTGAAGGTCAACGCCTTGCACCAGCAAGGTCCAGTCGGCGCGCGACAGCGGCGGCAGCTGTCGCCTGCTGAAAGGCCCGTGGCGCAGCTTCCATTCGGCCCCGCGCCGCTCGATCAGACGCGACTCGACGCCGTCTTTGCCTGCCAGCGCGAACAGCCCTGATCGATCCACAGCCAGATCGGCCGCAGGGATTGCCTGACGAATGAGCAGCGGTTTTTTCTGCCAGTGCCGGCGCATGAACACCTGCGGGCTGAGGCCGCCTAGCAAAGAAATGGGCGCTTTGATGTTCATGCAGAGCATTGTCCACGGGGCATACGCACAGCCGATGCGTGGCGAGCCCTGTGCGATGATTTCCCGATGCAAATACTCTCTCCCTGCGTCGTCTCACTCACGTGGCGACTTGAAGATGCCCAAGGCCAGCTGATCGACGAACTGGGCGAGCCAGTCGAGTTTTTCTTCGGTGGGGCTGACCTGCTCGAGCAAGTCGAGGCCTCGCTGCTCGAGCAGACCACGGGCTTCGAGGCGTCGCTGCACATCGAGCCCGAAAACGCCTTTGGCGAATACCAAGCTGAACTGGTGTGCTTCGAAGACCGCTCGGTGTTTCCCGAGCATCTCGAAGTGGGCATGCAGTTCGACGGTTTGCCCGAAGACGCGGCCACACCGGACATGCCCAGCGAGGTGGTCTACACCATCACCGAGGTCTATGACTCACACGTGGTGCTCGATGGCAATCACCCACTGGCCGGCATGGCCCTGCGGCTGCACCTCACGGTGTGCGATGTGCGCGAAGCCACGCCCGATGAAATCGAGGCGACCAGCGTGGGCCAGCCGGCATTCAGCGTGCTCAATGCGCTGCCGCCGGGCGAGCATTTGCACTGACTTGTGGCTCAGGCCGCCCCGGTCGAACCGAAACCGCCCACGCCGCGCTCAGACGCAGCGAAGTCGTCCACGCGCCGAAAGGCCGCCTGCACCACCGGCACGATGACCAGTTGCGCGATGCGCTCGAGCGGCTGCACGGTGTAGGCGGTGTCGCCTCGGTTCCAGCAGCTCACCATCAGCGGGCCCTGATAGTCAGAATCGATCAGCCCCACCAGATTGCCTAACACGATGCCGTGCTTGTGACCCAGCCCTGAGCGCGGCAGGATCATCGCGGCCAGGCCGGCATCGCCAATGTGAATCGACAGCCCTGTGGGGATCAGGCGCGTTTGTCCCGGCTCGATGAGCAGCGGCTCGTCAACACACGCGCGCAGATCCAGCCCGGCGCTGCCGGGTGTGGCGTAAGCCGGCAGCGAGTCGGCCATGCGGGCATCGAGCACCTTGAGGTCTATCGTGGTCATGGCTTGGGCCTGAAGTGAAGAAAAAAGGGCGGCTCAGCGAGCAGCGGGCTCGAGCCGCAACGCCACATCGGCGATCAGCGAACGCGCCAGCGTGAGCTTGTCGGCCTGCGGCAGCTCGCGGTGGCCATGGGCGTCGACCAGCACCAGCGTGTTGTCGTCACGGCCAAAGGTGGCCGGCCCGAGGTTGCCCACGATCAGCGGCACGCGCTTGCGTTCGAGCTTCTCGCGCGAATGCTTGAGCAGATCGTAGCTCTCGGCGGCAAAGCCCACGCAAAACGGCCGGCCGGCAACCACCTTTTGCGCCACGGCGGCCAGGATGTCGGGGTTTTCGATCAGCTCGAACAGCGGCGCGATCTTGCTGCCGTCTTTCTTGATCTTCTGATCTGACAACTTTGCAGGGCGCCAATCGGCCACCGCTGCGGTCGCGATGAACACATCGTGTTGCGCGGCCTGCGGCAGCACCGCGTCGAACATCTCTTGCGCGGTCTGCACGTCGATGCGGTGCACGCCGCGCGGCGTGGCCAGATGCACCGGACCGGTCACCAGCGTGACGTCGGCGCCAGCTTCGACTGCTGCGCGCGCGATGGCAAAACCCATCTTGCCGCTGGAGCGGTTGGTGATGCCGCGCACCGGGTCGATCGGCTCGAAGGTGGGACCGGCGGTGATCAACACGCGGCGTCCGACCAGCGGCTTGGGGCGAAAAAATCCGATCAGCGCTTCGAGCAGATCGAGTGGCTCGAGCATGCGGCCATCGCCCACTTCACCGCAGGCTTGCTCGCCGCTGTCGGGGCCGAAGAAATGCGCGCCGTCGGCACGCAGTTGCGCCACGTTGCGCTGCGTGGCCGGATGAGCCCACATCTCGCGGTTCATGGCCGGCGCAATGATCAGCGGGCAGCTGTCGATCGCTCGCGCCAGGCACAGCAAGCTGAGCAGATCGTCGGCGCGGCCGTGCAGCAAGCGGGCCATGAAATCGGCGCTGGCCGGCGCCACCAGCACCGCATCGGCGCCGCGGGTCAGGTTGATGTGCGCCATGTTGTTGGCGTGGCCGTTGACCTCGCGGGCATCCCAGGTGCTGCCAAACACCGGCCGCCCCGTGAGCGCCTGCAGCGTGAGCGGGGTGATGAACTGCTCGGCCGAGGCGGTCATCACCACTTGCACCGTGGCGCCTGCTTTGACCAGCGCGCGCGCCAGTTCGGCCGCCTTGTAGCAGGCGATGCCGCCACTCAGGCCCAGCACGATGTGCCTGCGGTCGAGTTCGCCGCGCGGTTCGGTGGGATCGGTCATGGTGTGTGGCGTTTCGCGTTCTCGAAGACAGGCCGCTCCAGGCGCCGCGAATTATGGTCGCCGCTCAGCCGACACAATCTACGCCACGGTCCCGGCCTCTCGCCACGACCCCTGTCCCCCTGAAAGTTGCTGTGACCCCTTCTCCTTCCACCGGCTCGGCCGATGCCCGCCGCGAATTGATCGACGGCCTGCTCGCCGCACAAGCGCACACCTCGCCGAAGTACCTCTACGACCGCCTGGGTTCGCGCCTGTTCGAGGCCATCACCGAGCTGCCCGAGTACTACCCCACGCGTACCGAAGCGGCCATCTTTGACGCCCACGCGATCGATATGGCCAAGGCCATCGGCCCCATCGACACGCTGGTCGATCTGGGTGCAGGCAACTGCGCCAAGGCGCTGCGGCTGATCCCGACACTCGCGCCGAATCGCTATGTGGCGGTGGACATCTCGGCCGACTTTCTGGCCGATGCCGTCGCCGAAGTGCAGCGGCATCACCCGTTGCTCGAAGTCAGCGGCCTCGGGCTGGACTTCTCGGCCTCGCCCGAATTGCCCGGCGGCTGCCTGAGCGGGCGGTCGGTGTTTTTCTATCCCGGCTCGAGCATCGGCAACTTCTCGCCCGAGCAGGCACGTGGCTTCCTCAAGGGGCTGTGTGACCAAGCCGCCGATGGTGGGCTGCTGATCGGCGTCGATCTGGTCAAGCCGCTGGAGGTACTGGAGCCGGCCTATGACGACGCGCTCGGTGTGACGGCAGCTTTCAATCTAAACCTGCTGCGCCACCTCAACGAGCTCATCGGCAGCAACTTCAACCCGCGCGAGTGGCGCCATGTGGCGTTTTTTAACCAAGCCGACTCGCGCATCGAAATGCACCTTGAAGCCCGCCATGCCCTGACCGCGGCCTGGCCCGGCGGCGAGCGGCGCTTTGCGGAGGGCGAGCGGCTGCACACCGAAAACTCGTACAAATACAGCGTCGAGAGCTTTTCGGCGCTGCTGCGCGACGCCGGCTTTTCGCGCAACGAACGCTGGATCGATGAGCGCGGCTGGTTCGGTGTTTTCTGGGCTCAGAGCTAGGCACCAAGCCGCATCGCCGGCAGTGCGGGCAGTGCGGGCGGCAAACCCTATCGAATTTTCAGTAAGTTCTGAAATATCCTTTGGGATGCTTGCTCTTTCACCACTGGTCAAAAGCTTCGTCAGCCACTTCGGCGAGATGGGCAGTCGCTGGGGCATCAACCGCACGGTCGGTCAGATGTACGCGCTGATCTTCGTGTCACCCCAGCCGCTCAATGCCGACGAGATCGCCGAGGCACTGGAGTTCTCGCGGTCCAATGTGAGCATGGGTTTGAAGGAGCTGCAGTCTTGGCGCCTGGCGCGTCTGCTTCATGTGCCGGGCGATCGGCGCGAGTACTTCGAAGCCCCTTCTGACGCCTGGGAAATCTTTCGCACGTTGGCCGAAGAGCGCCGCCGCCGCGAGATCGAGCCCACCCTTTCCATGCTTCGCAGCGCGCTGCTCGAGACCCCCACCACCGAAGAAGACCGCATCGCCCAGCAGCGCATGAAAGGCATGCACGACTTGATCGAACTGATGTCGACATGGTTCGACGATGTTCAGCGCATGGATCACAAGACCTTGGCTCAGCTCATGAAGATGGGCTCCAAGGTGCAACGACTGCTCGAATTCACCGGCAAGATGAAACTCGTGCCCGGTGGCAAGGCCTCAGCTTGAAAACATAGGCAATTTCATGGACGCAATCATCCTCGCTCGCATGCAGTTTGCTGCGAACATGACCTTCCACATCCTGTTCCCGACGATCACGATCGCGCTGGGCTGGTTGCTGCTGTTTTTTCGCTGGCGCTGGCTGACCACGCGTGACACCGCGTGGCTGGGCGCGTACCGTTTCTGGACCAAGGTGTTTGCGCTAAGCTTCGCGCTGGGCGTGGTCAGCGGGATCACGATGAGCTTTCAGTTCGGCACCAACTGGCCGGGATTCATGGAAAAGGTCGGCAACGTGGCCGGCCCGCTGCTCGGCTACGAGGTGCTCACCGCCTTCTTTCTGGAAGCGGGCTTCCTCGGGATCATGCTGTTCGGCCACGGTCGCGTGAGCGAACGCATCCACATGACCGCGAGTTTCCTCGTTGCTTTTGGCACCACCGTCAGCGCGTTCTGGATCCTGGCGCTCAATTCGTGGATGCAAACACCCGCCGGCCATGAGGTGGTCAACGGCGTGTTCGAGGTGGTGAACTGGTTCGACGTGGTCTTCAACCCGTCGTTTCCCTACCGATTCACCCACATGATGCTGGCTTCGGCGCTGACATGCTCGTTCCTGATGGCTGGCCTGAGCGCCTGGCAGATGCTCAAGGGCGTGGCCGAAACCTCGGCGCCCAAGGTCATGCGCACGGGCCTGACGGTGGCCGCGTTGTTGATACCGGTGCAGATCCTGGTCGGCGACGCGCACGGGCTGAACACGCTCGAACACCAGCCGCAGAAGATCGCCGCCATCGAAGGCGTCTGGCACACGGAACGCGACGCGCCGCTGCTGCTGTTCGCCTGGCCCGATGCGGCCACCCAGAGCAACCGCTTTGAAGTCGGCATCCCTGAAATGGCCAGCCTCATCCTCACCCACGACCGCCACGGCGAGATCAGGGGCCTCGATGAATTTCCCGGCCAACACCCTCCGGTTGCGCCACTGTTCTGGGGTTTTCGCATCATGGTCGGCGTGGGCATGCTGATGCTGGCGGTGAGCTGGGTGGGCTGGTGGCTGGCACGCCGCGCCAGTTGGTCGGCCGACCGCATCCCCAAGCGACTGCTGTGGGTGCTGACCGGCATGACGTTTTCGGGCTGGGTGGCCACCTTGGCCGGCTGGTACGTGACCGAGATCGGACGCCAGCCCTTCATCGTCTACGGCTTGTTGCGCACCGCCGATGTGGCCGCCACCAACGTCACAGCGCCCATGATTGGCATGAGTCTGGCGATGTACCTGGCGCTGTACCTTGGTCTCATCCTGGCCTATGTGGGCGTGCTGAAGTACATGGCAGAAAAGCCTGAAGACCTGGTTGAGAAAGACACGCCAAGCCCGAGCAAAGGCCGCAATGCCGCGTCCCTGAACGAAGGCAGCGTCGCATGAGCTTTGACCACGCGCTGCCGCTGATCTTTATGGCGCTGATGGGCGTGGCGATGCTGATTTACGTGGTCAGCGACGGCTACGACCTGGGCGTGGGGCTGCTCATGCCGCGTGCGAACGCCGATGAAAAAGACGTGCTCATCGCCTCGATCGGCCCGTTCTGGGACGCCAACGAGACCTGGCTGGTGCTGGGTATCGGCATCTTGCTGGTGGCTTTTCCGAAGGCGCACGGCGTGGTGCTGTCGCAGCTGTACCTGCCGGTCACGCTGATGCTGGTGGGCCTCACGCTGCGCGGCGTGGCATTCGACTTTCGGGTCAAGGCCAAGGCCAGCGACAAGCCGCTGTGGGACCGGCTGTTCTTTGCCGGCTCGATGCTCGCGTCTCTCTCGCAAGGCTGGATGCTCGGGCGCTACATCAGCGGCTTTGGCGAGGGCTGGAATTACCCCATCTTTGCAGCGGCCATCGCAGTCGCACTGCCGGCGGCCTATGCGCTGCTCGGCGCGGCCTGGCTGATCATGAAGACCGAAGGCGAGCTGCAGGCCAAGGCCATCGCCTGGGCCAAGCTGGCCTGGTGGCCCGTGGTGGTGGGCATGGTGCTGATCTCGCTGGCCACGCCATGGGTCAGCACCACCGTGCGCGAACGCTGGTTCACGCTGCCTGCGCTCATCGCGCTGATGGTCATTCCGCTGGCCACCGGCATCTCGCTGCTGGCTGCGCGATTGCTGCTCAACAAGGCCATCGTACGCACCACCTTGTGCTGGGTGCCCTTCGTAGCGCTGATCGCGGTGTTCGTTCTCGGCTTCATTGGCCTGGCCTACAGCATCTACCCCTTCGTCGTGATCGACCGCCTGACCATCTGGGAAGCCGCCAGCAGCCCGGCCGCACTCAAGGTCATCCTGATCGGCGTGTGCATCTCGGTCCCCGCCATCGCCGCCTACACGGTGTTCTCGTACCGGGTGTTCTGGGGCAAGGCGACGGAGTTGCGGTACGCGTGAGGGGGCATCTAAGAATAAGCTTCGGTGCTACCATTGTGCTTACCTAGATTCAGGAAAAACACATGGAAGTCTCGATCCGCAAGATGGGCAATTCGCAAGGGGTGCTGATCCCCAAACCGATCCTGGCGCAAATCGGTCTGGAGGGCACGGCCGATCTGCAGGTGCGTGACGGCGTGATCGAGATCCGGGCAGTCCGCCGCAACCCACGCGAAGGCTGGGCCGACGATGCGCGCCGACTGGCCGCGCAAGGCGGTGATGTGCTGGTGTGGCCCGAAGTGGCCAATGAAGGCGACAGCGAACTGGTCTGGTGATGAAGGCCGGTGACATCTGGCTGGCCCAGCTCGACCCCACGGTGGGCAGCGAAATCCAGAAGACTCGACCATGCGTGGTGGTCTCGCCTGACGAGATGAACGACCACCTGCGCACCGTGATCGTGGCGCCCATGACCACCGGCTCGCGCCCGGCAGCCTTTCGCGTCGGACTCACCTTTCAGGGCAAGCAAGGGCTGATCGTGCTCGACCAGATTCGCACGTTGGACCGCTCGCGGATGGTCAAGCGTCTGGGCGCCTTGCGGCCGCAAACGCTGGCAGCCGCGCTGCAAACCCTGCAGTCGATGTTCGCGCCCTGAGTTCGGCGCCAGCCGCATGGAGAATGCGCCCACCCCACTGCCCGGCGCCTGGCCCCATGTTTGAACAAACCTTCAAGAACATCGACGACATCCTGCACAAGGATGCCGGGTGCACCAGTGAGCTCGATTACACCGAGCAGTCGTCTTGGTTGCTGTTCCTGAAGTACCTCGACGCGCTCGAGCGCGACAAGGCGCTCGAAGCCGAACTTGAAGGCAAGCGCTACCAACCCATCATCGACGCCGACCACCGCTGGGAAGCGTGGGCTGCGCCGCGCACGCCTGAGGGCCGGCTCGACCACAACGCCGCGCTCACCGGCGACGACCTGCGCGACTTCGTCAACTGGCGGCTGATTCCCTACCTGGCCGGCTTCAAGCAGCGCGCCAGCGGGCCCAACACCATCGAATACAAGATCGGCGAGGTCTTCAGCGAGATCAAGAACAAGATCCAAAGCGGCTACAACCTGCGCGACGTGATCGAGCGCGTCGATGAGCTGCGCTTTGGCTCACAGACCGAAAAGCACGAGCTGTCGCACCTGTACGAAGCCAAGATCAAGAACATGGGCAACGCCGGGCGCAACGGCGGCGAGTACTACACGCCGCGCCCGCTCATCCGCGCCATGATCAAGGTGGTCAACCCACAGATCGGCGAGCGCATCTACGACGGCGCCTGTGGCTCGGCCGGCTTCCTGTGCGAGGCGTTTGACCACCTGCTGCCCCAGGCCACCAAGGCCGACGACCTGGCCACGCTGCAAACGCGCACCTTCTACGGCAAGGAGAAGAAAAGCCTTGCCTACGTGATTGCAATCATGAACATGATCCTGCACGGCATCGAAGCGCCCAACGTCGTGCACGCCAACACGCTGGCCGACAACCTCAGCGACATCCAGGACCGTGACCGCTTCGATGTGATCCTGGCCAACCCGCCCTTCGGCGGCAAAGAGCGCAAAGAGGTCCAGCAGAACTTCCCCATCAAGACCGGCAAGCCTTCTTGTTCTTGCAGCACTTCATCAAGACGCTCAAGGCCGGCGGGCGCGCAGCCATCGTCATCAAGAACACCTTTCTCAGCAACACCGATCAGGCGTCAACCAGCCTTCGCAGGCTGCTGCTCGAGAGCTGCAACCTGCACACCGTGCTCGACTGCCCCGGCGGCACCTTTCAAGGCGCCGGCGTCAAGACCGTGGTGCTGTTCTTCAACAAGGGCGAGCCCAAGCGCCGCGTCTGGTTCTACCAGCTCGACGTGGGCCGCAACATGGGCAAGACCAACCCGCTCAACGACGCCGATCTGATCGACTTCATCGAGCAGCAAAAGACCTTTGCCGACTCGGCGCGCAGCTGGTCGGTGGACGTCGCCGGCATCGACACCACTACCTTCGACCTGTCGGTCAAGAACCCGAACGGCGGCGACGAGGTCGCGCTGCGCACGCCCCAGGAGATCCTCGACGAGATCGAGGCGCTGGATGCGGAGAGTGCGGATGTGCTGGCGGTGATTCGGGGTTTCGTGTCATGACACTGGGCGCCGCGCTGGGCGAACTGTTCCGCGTTGGTTCCAGCAAGCGCGTACTCAAGTCGCAGTGGCAGTCCGAAGGCGTTCCCTTCTATCGCGGACGCGAAATCACTCGACTGGCGAACGATGGTTCCGTGGAGAACGAGCTCTTCATTTCGGAATCGCTGTACACGGAGCTAGCCAGCCAGAACGGCGTTCCCGATGCTGGCGACATCATGGTCACCGCGATCGGGACCATCGGCAACTCATACGTAGTCAGGAAAGATGACAGGTTCTACTTTAAGGACGCGAGTGTTCTCTGGCTGAAAAAGACTGCGTCGGTGAGCAGCGAGTTCATCAACTACTGGCTCAAGTCGGATCTGTTCTTCGGACAACTGGACAGGGGCAACGGTGCGACCGTTGATACGTTAACCATTCAAAAGCTTCAGGCAGTAGTTCTTGACCTACCGCCACCGCCTGACCAGCGCCGGATAGTCGCCATCCTCGACGAAGCCTTCGAGGGCATCGCCACCGCCAAGGCCAACGCCGAGAAGAACCTGCGGAATGCGCGGGAGTTGTTCAACAGCTCGGTCGACTTGGCGCTATCGCACAAGGGAAATGAACGCCTCGAGACCACGCTGGGCGATGAGGTCGAAGTACTAGCGGGGTTCGCATTCCGCAGCAAGGGCTATGTGGCCGCTACCGGCGGCGTTCGGCTTCTATGTGGCGACAACATCATGCAGGGCTACCTTCGTTGGGACGATGCAAAGGCCTGGCCATCCAAGGATTGCGCGCCGTACTCACGATTCGGACTTCAAGTGGGAGACGTCGTTCTGGCGATGGACCGGCCCTGGGTCAAGGCTGGTCTGAAACGCGCCCAGCTCGGTCATGCTGACTTGCCAAGCCTGTTGCTCCAGCGCACAGCTCGATTGCGACCTACAGGGCGTATGACGGCGAATTTTCTTTTTCACTTGACCGGCAGTCAGTCATTCAGTCGGCACTTGCTCGGACAGCAGACCGGTAGCGGCGTGCCCCACATCAGCGGAAAGCAGATCGAGGGCTTTCGATTCATGCTTCCGCCTATGGCAGAACAGCGCACTATCGCCAGTGCTTTGGACGAAGCTGACCGCCATTCGCAGCGGCTCGGCGAAATATGTGAACGCAAGCTCGCCGCCCTCGACAAACTGAAGAAATCCCTGCTCCATCAGGCTTTCAGCGGCGCGCTGTAGCGAGCGGCCGGACCATGCTCAATTTATAGAAACATTACCAAAGTTATCCTCTTTTTATAATCTTTGTAAGTTAGCTATAAACTGCAATCGTGAACCCCGTTGACAACCCCTACGCCCCCGGCGCCGGCACGCCGCCGCCGGAGTTGGCGGGCCGCGACGATCTGCTTGAAAGCGTGCGCATCGCCGCCGAGCGCATCCGCGCCGGACGGCCGGCGAAGAGCCTGCTTTTGATCGGTCTGCGCGGCGTTGGCAAGACCGTGCTGCTCGATCGCATGCGCAACGACGCCGAAGCCGCCGCGCTGCACACACTGCGCATCGAAGCACCGGAGGGGCGCTCGCTTCCGGCCATCCTCGCACCACAACTCCGACAGGCCTTGTTGCGGTTGTCGCGGCTTGAGCAGACCCGCGATCTGGCAAAGCGCGCCCTGCGGGGGCTGGCGGGCTTCGCCAAGGGTTTGAAGATCAAGTACAGCGACATCGAGGTCGGCATCGATTACGAACCGGAACCCGGCCTGGCCGACAACGGCGATCTGGAACACGATCTTCAAGCGCTGCTCGAGGTGGCCGGCGAGGCCGCGCGCAGCGCGGGCACGGCCTTGATCCTCTTCATCGACGAGTTGCAATACGTCGACGAAGACCAGATGGCCGCGCTGATCACAGCCTTGCACCGGGTCGCTCAGCGCCAGCTGCCGGTGATGATGGTCGGCGCAGGTCTGCCGCAACTGCCAGGCCGCATGGGGCGCGCCAAGTCTTACGCCGAGCGTCTTTTCGATTACCCCCTGATCGGCCCGCTCACTGCCGCCGCCGCACGCGAAGCCATCGAGGTGCCGGCTGCGCAGCAACACGTCGAGTTCGAGCCGCAGGCACTGGAGTGCATCGTGCGCGAAACCCAGGGCTACCCCTACTTCTTGCAGGAATGGGGCAAGCACGCCTGGGATGAGGCGTCGCGCTCGCCCATCACCGTACGCGACGTCGAGCAAGCCTCGGCCATCACCATTGCCGCGCTGGACGAGAGCTTTTTCCGTGTGCGCTTCGACCGGCTGACACCGTCCGAAAAGCGCTATTTGCGCGCCATGGCCTCGCTCGGCGCGGGCCCACACCGCTCAGGCGACATCGCCAACGCCCTGGCTCGCAAGGTCACGGCACTGGGGCCGACGCGCAACCAGTTGATCTCCAAAGGGATGATCTGGAGTCCCAGCCACGGCGACACGGCATTCACTGTGCCGATGTTCGATCAGTTCATGATCCGCATCATGCCGGGGGACGATTGGCGCGTGGCCTGATGAACGAAGCCGAAACCCGCGCCGAGCACATCGACCCTGCTCTTGCCGCCGCCGGCTGGGGCGTGGTGGACGGCAGCCGCGTGATGCGCGAGCACGGCATCACACTGGGCCGGTTGCAGGGTGGCGGCGGCAGGTCGCAACGGGCCAAGGCCGAGATCGCCGACTACGTGCTCGTGTACCGCAACACCAAGCTGGCGGTCATCGAGGCCAAGGCGTGGGGCAAGCCGCACACCGAAGGCGTGGGCCAGGCCAAGAGTTACGCCGCCAAGCTGGCTGTGCGCTTCACCTTTGCCACCAACGGCCAGGCGATCTACCGCATCGACATGAGCACCGGCACCGAAGGCGACGTGGCCGGTTACCCGAGCCCCGATAAGCTGTGGGCGCTGACCTTTGCCGAAGCCGAGGCGGCCACCGCCGCGTGGCGCGACCGGTTTGCGGCCATCGCGTTCGAGGACAAGGGCGGCACCTGGCAGGGCCGCTACTACCAGGACATCGCCATCACCCGCGTGCTCGAAGCCATCGCGGCCGGGCGCGATCGCATCTTGCTGACGCTGGCCACCGGCACGGGCAAGACCTTCATCGCATTCCAGCTGGCGTGGAAGCTGTTTCAAAGCCGCTGGAACGTGGCTGACTGGAAGAGCGGCGCCGAGCCCACGCGCCACCCACGCATTCTGTTTTTGGCCGATCGCAACATCTTGGCCGATCAGGCCTACAACGCGTTTTCAGCGTTTGCCGACGATGCGCTGGTGCGCATCGACCCGGCCGACATTCGCAAAAAGGGCCGCGTGCCCAAGAACGGCAGCATCTTCTTCACGATCTTCCAGACCTTCATGAGCGGCCCGCCCCGCGAGGGCAAACCGTCGCCCTACTTTGGCGATTACCCGGCGGATTTCTTTGACTTCATCGTGATCGACGAATGCCACCGCGGCGGCGCCAGCGACGAGAGCAACTGGCGAGCGATCCTCGAATACTTTGCGCCTGCGGTGCAACTGGGCCTGACCGCCACGCCCAAGCGCACGCTCAACGGCGACACCTACGCCTACTTTGGCGAGCCGGTGTTCGTGTACTCGCTCAAAGAGGGCATCAACGATGGCTTCCTGACTCCGTTCAAGGTCAAGCAGATCGCCACGACGCTGGACGACTACACGCACACGCCTGACAACGCGGTGGTGGCAGGCGAAGTGGTGGCTGGCAAGCGCTACGTCGAAAACGAGTTCAACAAGATCATCATCATTCCGGAGCGTGAGGCGTACCGGGTTCGTCTGTTCATGGACAAGATCGACCAGCGCGAAAAGACCATCGTGTTCTGTGCCACGCAGGCCCACGCGCTGGCGGTGCGCGACTTGATCAACCAGACCAAGACCAGCACCAACGCCAACTACTGCGCCCGGGTGACCGCCAACGACGGCGCCATCGGCGACCAGCACCTGCGTGACTTTCAGGACAACGAGAAAACCATCCCGACCATCCTGACCACGTCGCAAAAGCTCAGCACCGGCGTGGATGCGCGCAACGTGCGCAACATCGTGCTGATGCGGCCGGTGAATTCGATGATCGAGTTCAAACAGATCATCGGCCGGGGCACGCGGCTGTACGACGGCAAGGACTACTTCACGATCTACGACTTCGTGAAGGCACACCACCACTTCAGCGACCCCGAGTGGGACGGCGAGCCGATCGAGCCCGAGCCAAAGGGCATTGCCACGGGATCAGGCGCCACCGCGATACCAACTGGTGAACCGCCGCCGCCAACGGGTGGCACACCGCGACCTGAAAAGATCAAGATCAAACTGGCCGACGGCAAGATTCGCAGCATCCAGAGCATGATGTCCACCAGCTTCTGGAGCGCCGACGGTCGACCCATGTCGGCGGCGCAGTTTCTGGAAACGATGTACGGCGCTTTGCCTGAGTTCTTCCGGGACGAAGACGAACTGCGCCGCATCTGGAGCGCGCCCGACACGCGCAAGGCGCTGCTGCTCGGGTTGGCCGACAAGGGCTTTGGCCGCGAGCCGCTGGCCGAGATACAAAAGATCATCGAGGCCGAAAACAGCGACCTGTTCGACGTGCTGGCCTACGTGGCCTTTGCGGCCGAGCCCGTGACCCGGGCCGAACGCGCAGCAGCCGCGAAGTCAGCCACGGCCACCGAGTTCACCGACAAGCAAAAGACCTTCGTCGATTTCGTGCTGGCTCAATACGTGAGCCAGGGCGTGGATGAGCTCGACGCCGAGAAACTGTCACCGCTGCTGCGTCTGAGGTACCAGGCGCTCAACGAGGCCTTTGCCGAGCTGGGCGACCCCACGCGGGTGCGTGAGGTCCTCGTGGGTTTTCAGCGCCACCTGTACGCCTGATCGGGCGTCAGGCCTTCCTGTCGCGCTGCCTCAGCGCCTCGTACAAGCAAACCCCGCTGGCCACCGAGACGTTGAGGCTTTCGACCGCGCCGCGCATCGGGATGCTGACCAGCTCGTCGCAGGTCTTGCCGGTGAGCTGGCGCATGCCGGCGCCTTCGGCACCGAGCACCAGCGCCACCGGGCCACTCAGGTCGATGTCGTAGATCGACTTCGTGGCGGTGTCGGACGTGCCGATGACGCGGATGTTGCGGTCTTTGAGCTCGTTGAGGGTGCGCGCGAGGTTGGTGACCATGAAGTAAGGCACCGTCTCGGCCGCGCCGCTGGCCACCTTGGACACTGTGGCATTGACGCCCACGGCGTGGTCCTTGGGCGCGATCACCGCGTGGGCGCCGGCACCGTCGGCCACGCGCAGGCAGGCGCCCAGGTTGTGCGGATCGGTGATGCCATCAAGCACCAGCAGCAGCGGGTTGCCGCCGACCGAGTCGAGCTCGTCGAGCGTGTCGTCGAGCGAGTGGCTGAGCGCTACCGGCTGCGCGCGCGCCACCACGCCTTGATGGCGGTGCGTGCCGCACATCTTTTGCAGCTGGGTGTCGGTGCTGTCGACCAGCTTGGCGCCGGCGGCGGTGGCACGCTCGGCGAACTGGCGCATGCGCTGATCGCGCCGACTGGTGTCGACGTGGATCTCGATGACCGACTGGGGGGCCGTCTTCAGACGGATCGTGATGGCGTGAAAGCCGAATAAAACCTTGGTGCTCATCGCTTCGATGGTAGCGGGTGGCCCTGCGCTCAAGGGCTGCGGTGCAGCACCCACGCGGCGGCCATGACAAGCGCGATCAGCACCGGCTGGTGCGCCATGTAGAACAGCAAGCTGCGCCGTCCCAGCCAGGCCAGCGGCCGGCCCACCACGCGCAGCCCGGCGGGCAAGGCATCGGCCAGCCAGCCGCGGCGCTGACGCAGCGCCCATTGCCCGGCGGCCATTCCCCACAGCGCCACGCCCAGCCACGGCAGCAGCGGCAGGTAGTCTTCGGTGACCGGCTTGTGCGTGACCAGCCCGACCCAGTTGGTGGCGCGGCTGTCAAAAAACGGATGCGGCAGCAGCAGCGGCAACAGCAGCGCCAGCGCGCCCAGCAGCCACAGCCCACCCCGCGCGGGTGCAGCCAGGCGCAGCACCAGCAGCATCAACGCGATGCCGTGCAGCACGCCAAAGCTGATGTAGCTGCGCGGGAACATCAACCACGAGCCGGCGCTCACCAGCAGCGCGCAGCCGACCAACTGCGCCCAACGCTTCCAAAAGCGCGCACTGCCCTGCCCCTGGTCCAGCGCCACCGCCTGCGACAGCCCAACGCAAACAAGGAACAGGCTGACGATGGCGCTGCGCTGCACGGTCCACAGCGGGTCCTCGTAGAGGTTTTGCGAGATGAAGCCGGCCTGGTTCAAATCGAAGCAAAAGTGAAACCCGGCCATCCAGACGATGGCCGCGCCACGCAGCGCGTCGAGCCGCTCGAAACGCTCAGCCGACCCAGCGACGCGCATTGCCAAACAGCCGCATCCACGGGCTGGATGCACTCAGATCACCGTTCGTCCAGCTCAGTTGCACCTGACGGAACACCCGCTCGGGGTGCGGCATCAGCGCGGTGTAGCGGCCGTCGGGCGTGGTCACCGCAGTTAGACCGCCGGGGCTGCCGTTGGGGTTGAACGGATAGGCCTCGGTTGGTTGACCCGCGTGGTCGACGAAGCGCATGGCGCGGTGCACCGCGTTGGCATCGCCGCGCTGCGAGAAGTCGGCGCGGCCTTCGCCGTGCGACACCGCCACCGGCAGCCGGCTGCCCGCCATGCCGGCCAGCAAGATCGACGGGCTGTCGAGCACTTCGACCAGCGACAACCGTGCCTCGAACTGCTGGCTCAGGTTGCGCGTGAAGCGCGGCCAGGCCTGCGCGCCGGGGATGATGGGCGCAAGCGCGGCCATCATCTGGCAGCCGTTGCACACGCCCAGCGCGAAGGTGTCGGTGCGCGCGAAGAAGGTGGCGAACTGCTCGGCGAGCATGGGGTTGAACAGGATCGAACGGGCCCAGCCTTCGCCAGCGCCCAGCGTGTCGCCGTAGCTGAAGCCGCCACAGGCCACGAAGCCGATGAACTGATCGAGCCGCGCGCGGCCGGACTGCAGATCACTCATGTGCACATCAAAGGTCTCAAAGCCCGCCAACGCCATCGCGCGGCTCATCTCGACCTGGCTGTTGACGCCTTGCTCGCGCAAGATGGCCAGCTTGGGGCGGGTCGTGTGGATGAAAGGCGCGGCCACGTTCTCAGCCGCATCGAAGCTCAGGTGCACGTGCAAGCCGGGGTCGTCGGCCTGAGCGATGGCCGCGTGTTCGGCGTCGGCGCACGCGGGGTTGTCGCGCAGCTGCGCGATGCGCCAGCTCACTTCGTCCCAGGCCTGCTGCAACTCGCGCAGCGGTGCGGTGAACACCGTCTTGGTGTCACGCCACACCTCGACCGTGTTGCGGCCGTTGGGCTTGCCGATGAAGTGGCTGTGCTTGGAAAGCCCGTGGCGGCGCAGCGTTTGCATCACCTCGTTGCGCACCGCGGTGGGCACCTGGATGACGGCGCCGAGCTCCTCGCTGAACAACGCCTTGAGCGTGAGTTCGTGGCGGCGCGCGCCGACCTGGCCGGCCCAGTTCTTGGAATCACCCCAGTCCATGCGGCTGTCGGTGATGCCGTCGCCCTCGGTCACCAGCATGTCCACGTTCAGGCTCACGCCCACGTGGCCGGCAAACGCCATCTCGCACACCGTGGCCCACAGCCCGCCGTCGCTGCGGTCGTGGTACGCCAGCAGGCAACCTTCGGCGCGCAGTTCGTTGATGGCGGCGATCAGTGATTTGAGCTGCGCCGGGTCGTCAAGGTCGGGCACGCCGTCGCTGGCGTTGCCGGTCTGGTTGAGCACCTGCGCGAGCATCGAGCCGGCCATGCGGTTGCGGCCATTGCCCAGGTCAATCAGGATCAGCGTGTTGTCGCCGCTCTGCAGCTGCGGCGTGAGGGTGCCGCGCACGTCGTCGAGCGTGACGAAGGCTGACACGATCAGCGACACCGGCGCGGTCACCTGACGTGATTGGCCGCCTTCGCTCCAGCGGGTGCGCATCGACAAGCTGTCCTTGCCCACCGGCACGCTGATGCCCAAGGCGGGGCACAGCTCCATGCCCACGGCTCGCACGGTGTCGTAGAGCGCCGCGTCTTCACCCGGCTCGCCGCACGCAGCCATCCAGTTGCAGCTGAGCTTGACGCGCTCGAGCACGAAAGGCGCGGCCAGCAGGTTGGTCAGCGCCTCGCCCACCGCCATGCGACCCGATGCCCCCGCGTCGATCACGGCCAGCGGCGTGCGCTCGCCCATGCTCATGGCCTCGCCACGAAAACCCACGTGGTCGGCCAGCGTCACCGCGCAATCGGCCACCGGCACCTGCCACGGACCGACCATCTGATCGCGGTGGCTCAAGCCGCCCACGCTGCGGTCGCCGATGGTGATCAAAAAGCGCTTGCTGGCTACCGTGGGATGGCGCAGCACATCAAAGGCCACGGCCTCGAACGCCACGTCGGACAGATCCAGCGCCGGCAACACGGGCGCCACGCGCCGCACATCGCGGTGCATCTTGGGCGGCTTGCCCAGCAGCACGTCCATGGGCATGTCGATGGCCAGCACCGACGGCGGATTTGCGGCCAGGTCGGCATCAACCGACGCATCGGCCAGCACCAGTTGCTGGGCCTCGGTGGCCACGCCCACCACCGCGTACGGGCAGCGCTCGCGCACGCACATCGCGTCGAACACCGGCAGCAAGTCAGGCTGCAGCGCCAGCACGTAGCGCTCCTGGCTTTCGTTGCTCCAGCTTTCCTTGGGAGACAGGCCGCTTTCTTCAAGCGGCACCTGACGCAAGTCGAAACGCGCGCCACGCCCGGCCCCGTCGACCAGCTCCGGGAAGGCGTTGGAAATGCCGCCTGCGCCCACATCGTGGATGGCCAGGATGGGGTTGTTGGCGCCGAGTGCCACGCAATGGTTGATGACCTCTTGCGCGCGGCGCTGGATCTCGGGGTTGCCACGCTGCACCGAGTCGAAGTCGAGCGACACCGCATTGGCACCGGCGGCCATCGAGCTCGCCGCGCTGCCGCCCATGCCGATGCGCATGCCGGGCCCGCCCAGCTGAATCAGCAGCGTGCCCGCGGCAAAGGCGATCTTGTCGGTCTGTGATGCCGAAATGGTGCCCAGACCGCCGGCAATCATGATGGGCTTGTGATAGCCGCGGCGCTGTGTGCTGGAGCCCGAGCCCACGTCTTGCTCATAGACGCGGAAGTAGCCGGCCAGGTTGGGCCGACCGAACTCGTTGTTGAAGGCAGCCCCGCCCAGCGGGCCTTCGATCATGATCTGCAAGGCACTGGCGATGTGCGCCGGCTTGCCGTAGGGCGCTGTCTCCCACGGCCAGGCGGTGTCGGGCAGGTGCAAGTTGGAAACCGTAAAGCCGGTCAGGCCCGCCTTGGGTTTCGAGCCTCGGCCAGTCGCACCTTCATCGCGGATCTCGCCACCGGCGCCGGTCGATGCGCCCGGAAACGGCGAAATCGCCGTCGGGTGGTTGTGCGTCTCGACCTTCATCAGCACGTGCGCGAGCTCAGTGCTTGAGCCGTAGCGCGGCGCATTGGTGTAGCCCTCGGGCTGCCAGCGCTCGATGACACCGCCTTCCATCACCGACGAGTTGTCGCTGTAGGCGATCACCGTGTGCTGCGGCGCCAGCCGGTGCGTGTTGCGGATCATCTGGAACAGCGAGTGTTCCTGCGGCTGGCCGTCGACGGTGAACTGCGCGTTGAAGATCTTGTGGCGGCAGTGCTCGCTGTTGGCCTGCGCGAACATCATCAGTTCGACATCGGTCGGGTTGCGCTGCAAGCCGGTGAAGGCGTTCACCAGATAGTCGATCTCATCGTCCGACAAAGCCAGGCCGAATTCGGCATTGGCGGCGGCCAGCGCAGCGCGGCCCTGCCCCAGCACATCAACTTGCGCCATCGGCGCAGCGGGCTGCTCGTCAAACAGGTGCGCAGCGTCTTCGCGCTTGAGCAGCACGCTTTCGGTCATGCGGTCGTGCAGCAGCGCGGCCACGGCCTGCATCTCGTCAGCGCTGAGCGGCTTGCTGCCGCCAAGCAAGCCGGTCTTGAGCGTCAGGCGGTACTCGGTGACGCGCTCGGCGCGCCGGATGCCGATGCCGCAGTTGTGGGCGATGTCGGTGGCCTTCGAGGCCCAGGGCGACACCGTGCCCAGGCGCGGGGCGATCACGATCAGCGTGCCATCGGTCGCTCCGGCATAGGGGTCGCCGTAGCGCAGCAGGCCTTCGAGCGCATCGCGCTGCGCGCGCTCGAGCGGCGCGGCGCTGCTCACCCAGTGCACATGGCGAGCATGAACCGCAGTGATGCGCGGCACTGACTGCGACAGCCCAGCCAGCAGCGACGAGGCGCGAAATTCCGGGAGCGCATTGCCCCCTTCGAAGTGGAGCAGGTGCTGGGTCGGTGTGGTCACGCGAAGGGGCTCTGGTGCGGGCGGGATGACCCGGAAGTGGCAAGCAACGCCACGGGAATGCCCTTGATTTTAGGGGCCGGGTGAGATAATTCGGGGCATGACGATCACCATCAAAACCGCTGCCGACATCGAAGGCATGCGCATCGCCGGGCGGCTGGCCTCCGAGGTTCTCGACTACCTCACGCCCCATATCAAACCGGGCATCAGCACCGAGGCCATCGACAAGCTGGCCCACGACTACATGGTGGAGGTGCAGCAGTGCATTCCGGCGCCGCTGAACTACGCACCACCGGGCTACTCGCCTTTCCCGAAGTCGATCTGCACATCGATCAACCACCAGATCTGCCACGGCATCCCCAACGACCGCCAGCTGAAAGACGGCGACATCGTCAACGTTGACATCACCACCATCAAGGACGGCTGGCATGGCGACACCAGCCGCATGTTCGTGGTCGGCGAAGGCTCGATCGCCGCGCGCCGGCTGTGCCAGATGACCTACGACGCCATGTGGCACGGCATTGACAAGGTCAAGCCGGGCGCGCGGCTGGGTGACATCGGGCACTCGATACAGACCTTTGCCGAAAACAACGGCTTTTCGGTGGTGCGCGAGTTCTGCGGCCACGGCATCGGACGCAAGTTCCATGAAGAACCGCAAATCCTTCACTACGGCCGCCCAGGCACGCTCGAAGTGATGATCCCGGGCATGGTGTTCACCATCGAGCCCATGGTCAACGCGGGTCGCCGCGACATCCGCGAGGCCGGCGACGGCTGGACCATCGTCACGCGCGACCGTTCCCTGTCGGCTCAGTGGGAGCACACCGTGCTGGTCACCGAAACCGGCTACGAAGTGCTCACGGTCTCGGCGGGCAGCCCCGCCGTGCCGCAGTTCATCTGCAACACCGCAACGGCCTGATCGCCCACGCCGCGGCTGCAGACATGCGCTCACGCGATCGCGCACATTGACCGTGGCTGATCGCTCACCACGCCCAAAGGCCGGCGTCGCCGACGCGCAAGCCATTGCGCAGATGCGGCTGCGTTTTCGTACCGGCAAGGCGGCTTTGTTCAAAGAGTTTGAAAGCGGCAGGCCCAGTTCGCAGGCCGCCCGAAAACTGCTGCATGGTCTGTCGCATCATGCCGACACCACCTTGGCCAGCCTGTGGCGTGTGCTGGGCATGCCTGCCGATGCGTCCTTGCTGGCGGTTGGTGGCTACGGCAGGGCCGAGCTGTTTCCGCACTCCGATGTCGATGTGCTGGTGCTGACACCGTCTGCACTCATCAACGACAGCGCGTCAGGGCAGGCCACCGCCCAAGCCATCGAATCGTTCATCACGGCCTGCTGGGATGTGGGGCTGGAGATCGGCTCGAGCGTGCGCACGGTTGAAGAGTGCAGCCTTGAAGCCGAGCGCGATGTCACGGTGCAGACCGCGCTGCTCGAAGCGCGCCGCGTGTGCGGCTCGCGCAGCGGCTTTGTGGTGTTTCGCCGCAATCAGGAAATGGCCATGCACGCGCGCTCCTTCCTGCGTGCCAAGCAACTTGAAATGCGGCAGCGGCATCAGAAGTTCGAGGACACGCCCTACTCGCTGGAGCCCAACTGCAAGGAAAGCCCCGGGGGTCTGCGCGACTTGCAGATGATCCGCTGGGTGTCGCGCGCAGCTAGCTTCGGCCGCAACTGGAGCGAGCTGGCGGCCAACGGCTTGGCCACGCCCTTCGAGTTGAAGCAGCTGCAGCGCAACGAAGGCCTGCTCAAGCTGATTCGCGTGCAACTGCATCTGGTGGCAGGCCGCCGCGAAGACCGGTTGGTATTTGACCTGCAGCAGTCCATTGCCGAGCGCTTTGGATACGAAGCCCAGGCAGATCAGCAGCCGTCTGAAGCGCTGATGAAGCGGTACTACTGGGCGGCCAAGGCTGTTGTGCAGCTCAACCAGATCCTGATGCTCAACATTGAAGAGCGCGTCAGCGGCATGCAAGACATGCCCATGCGCCCGATCAACGACTGCTTTTTCGAGCGAGACGGCACGCTCGAAGTGGCCAGCGACGATCTGTATCGCAAACATCCGCACGCGATCATGCAGACCTTCCAGGCGTATCAGACCGAAGGCAGCCCCAAGGCGCTGTCGGCGCGCACGCTGCGAGCCCTGTACAACTCGCGCGACCTGATGGACGCGAGCTTTCGCAGCGATCCGGTCAACCGGGCTGCCTTCATGAGCATCCTCAAGGCGCCCATCGGCCAGAACCTGGCCTTGCGGCTGATGAACGAGACCAGCGTGCTGGGTCGCTACCTGTGGGTGTTCAGGCGCATCGTGGGCCAGATGCAGCACGACCTGTTTCACGTGTACACCGTCGATCAGCACATCTTGATGGTGGTGCGCAACGTGCGCCGCTTTTTCATTGCGGAGCACGCGCACGAGTACCCCTATTGCTCGCAACTGGCGATGCAGTGGGATCGGCCTTATGTGCTGTATCTGGCCGCGCTGTTCCATGACGTGGCCAAGGGCCGCGGCGGTGACCACTCGGATCTGGGCGCGGTCGAAGCGCGACGCTTTTGCCGCGACCACGGGATCGACCGCGATGACACGGGGCTCGTCGAATTCCTGGTGAAGTCGCACCTGACGATGTCTCGCGTGGCGCAAAAAGAAGACCTGAGCGACCCCGACGTGATCAAGGCCTTCGCCCAGATGGTGGGCAGCGAGCGCCGGCTGACCGCGTTGTACCTGCTGACGGTGGCCGACATTCGCGGCACCAGCCCCAAGGTCTGGAACGCCTGGAAGGGCAAGTTGCTCGAAGACCTCTACCGCGCGACGCTGCGTTCGCTGGGCGGCGCGCAGCCCCAGCTCGCCGCCGAAATCGAAGCGCGCAAGCAAGAGGCCCGGGCCTTGTTGAACCTGAGCCTGCAGCCCAGTGGCGTGGAAGAGCCGCTGTGGAAGACGCTCGAGCTGAGCTACTTCGCCCGCCACGATTCAGGCGAGATCGCCTGGCACGCACGCACGCTCAGCCCGCATCTGGCGTCAACCAGGCCCTTGGTCAAAGCCCGTGTGTCGCCCATTGGCGAAGGCCTTGAAGTCACCGTCTACGTGCGCGACAGCGCCGACCTGTTCGCGCGCATCTGCGGCTACTTCGACTCGGCCAGCTTCAACATCCTCGAAGCCAAGGTGCACACCACGCGCTCGGGCTATGCGCTGGACACCTTTCAGGTGACCAACCCGCTGCTCGAGTACTCGCGCGATGGCACCAGCGGCCAGTACCGCGACTTCATTTCGCTGGTCGAGTCCGACCTGGTGCTGTCGCTGCTGTCGCAAGATCCGCTGCCCGAACCCAGCCGAGGCCGCACGTCGCGCCGCGTCAAATCCTTCCCCATCACGCCGCGCATCACGCTGGCGCCTGACGACCGCGCTCAGCTTTGGCTGCTGAGCGTGTCGGCGAGCGATCGCTCGGGGCTGCTTTATTCCATCGCACGGGTGCTGGCGCGCCACCAGATCAGCTTGCAACTGGCCAAGATCGCCACGCTGGGCGAGCGCATTGAAGACACCTTCTTGCTTGACGGCGCTGCGCTGTCGCACAGCCGCACCCAGATCGCCGTCGAGACTGAGCTGCTCGATGCCATCGCCGCCTGAGCGCCGGACCATGCCCTTCAAATCGAAAAAACACACCACCGCCGCCGCAAAGATCGCATGGCACTGACGCCCATCACGGCAGTCGACTGCCTGGCTAGCCTCGACCACTTCGACGCCATCATCGACGCGCGCTCCGAAGGCGAGTACGCCTTGGACCACCTGCCAGGCGCGCTCAACTGGCCCAGCCTCAACGACGAAGAGCGCGTGCTCGTGGGCACCGAATACAAGCAGATCTCGCCCTTCGTGGCGAGAAAGCGCGGCGCGGCGCTGGTGGCTCGCAACGTGGCCAGCCACATCGAGCGTCATGTGCTCGACAAACCCCGCGACTGGCAACCGCTGGTGTACTGCTGGCGCGGCGGCCAGCGCAGCGGCTCGCTGGCGCTGGTGCTCGGCCAGATCGGCTTTCGGGTGCAGGTGATCGAAGGCGGCTACCGTGCCTACCGCCGCGCGGTGATGGACGAGCTCGAGCGGCTGCCCGAGCGGTTTCAATTTCGCGTGCTGTGCGGCAAGACCGGTTCAGGCAAGAGCCGTCTGCTCACGGCCTTGCACGCGCAAGGCGCGCAGGTGCTCGATCTGGAAGGCCTGGCCAATCACCGCGGCTCGGTGCTGGGGCTGGTGCCGGGCCACCCGCAGCCATCGCAAAAACGATTCGAGACGTTGCTCTGGGATGCGATTCGGCGGCTTGATGCGGCGCGGGCGGTGTGGATCGAAAGCGAAAGCCGCAAGGTCGGTGAACTGCGCGTGCCCGAGCACCTGATCGAGCGCATGCGGGCATCGCCTTGCGTGCGCGTCGAGCTGTCGGTGGCCGCCCGGGTGCGGCTGCTGATGGAGGACTACGACTTCTTCGTCAAGGACGTGCCCGCGTTTTGCCTGCGGCTCGATGCGCTGCGCGCGCTGCGCGGCAACGAGGTCATCAACGAGTGGCAAGCCGCTGCCAGCTCAGGTCACATCGAAGGCGTGGTCGAACAACTGCTGACCACCCACTACGACCCGGTTTACATGCAATCGATGCAGCGCAACTACGCAGACTTCGCCAACGCCGCGCTGCTCGAACCCGCCGACGCAGACCATGCCACGCTGGCCGAGGCGGCGGCTTCGCTCATCGCGACACCCGCCACCTGAGGTCTGACCTCAGCCCATGTGCAGTCCGCCATTGACCGAGAAGTCGGCTCCGGTGGCAAAGCCTGACTCGTCGGACGCCACCCACGACACGATCGAGGCGATGTCGTCGGGCGTGCCCAGTCGCTTGACGGGGATGCCAGCGATGATCTTGTCGAGCACGTCCTGACGGATGGCCTTGACCATTTCGGTGGCGATGTAGCCCGGGCTCACGGTGTTGACCGTCACGCCCTTGTTGGCCACTTCCTGCGCCAGCGACATCGTGAAGCCGTGCATGCCGGCCTTGGCCGCTGAGTAGTTGGTCTGGCCAAACTGGCCCTTCGCGCCGTTGACCGAGCTGATGTTGATGATGCGACCCCAGCCACGCTCGAGCATGTCTTCGATGACCTGCTTGGTCACGTTGAACAAGCTGGTCAGGTTGGTCTCGATCACCGCATCCCAGTCGGCGCGGCTCATCTTGCGGAACAGGCCGTCACGGGTGATGCCCGCGTTGTTGACCAGCACATCGATCGGGCCGTGTTCGGCCCTGGCCTTGGCGAAGGCGTCGCAGGTTGAATCCCAGTCGCCCACGTTGCCCACCGACGCGAAGAAGGTGTAGCCCTGCGCCTGTTGCTCATCGAGCCACTTCTTGAAGTCGCGGCTGGGGCCGCAGCCGGCAATCACGGTGAAGCCATCGCGGTGCAGGCGCTGGCACATGGTGGTGCCGATGCCGCCCATGCCACCGGTCACGTAGGCGATCTTTTTGCTCATTTGTCTCTCCAGAGGTTCAGGGAACTGCTCTTGCCGTCGTTGGTGTTCAGCACTCGAGCGTCATTGCAATCCCCATGCCGCCCCCGATGCACAAGCTGGCCAGACCCTTGCGAGCGCGGCGCTTTTGCATTTCGTACAAGAGCGTGACCAGCACGCGGCAGCCCGATGCGCCGATGGGGTGGCCGATGGCGATGGCGCCGCCATTGACGTTGACCTTGCTGGTGTCCCAGCCCATTTCCTGGTGCACGGCACAGGACTGGGCGGCAAACGCCTCGTTGATTTCCATCAGGTCGAGTTCGTCGGCACGCCAGCCGGCACGCGCCAGTGCGCGCTGCGATGCCGACACCGGGCCCATGCCCATGATGGCCGGGTCCAGGCCCGAGCTGGCATAGCTGGCGATGCGCGCCATGGGCGTCAGACCCAGGGCCGAGGCGCGTGCGGCGCTCATCACCAGCACCGCAGCAGCACCGTCATTGATGCCCGAGGCGTTGCCCGCAGTCACCGAGCCGGCCTTGTCGAAGGCGGGACGCAGAGCGGCCAGCCCTTCGGCCGACGACTTGGTGTTGACGAATTCGTCGGTGGCGAAGATCAGCGGATCGCCCTTGCGCTGCGGAATGCTCACACCCACGATCTCGTCGTTGAAGCGGCCAGCCTGTTGCGCGGCAATCGCCTTGAGCTGCGAGGCCAGCGCGAAGGCGTCCTGCGCCTCGCGGCTGATGCCGAACTGCTTGGCGATGTTCTCGGCGGTGATGCCCATGTGATACAGCTTGAAGGCGTCGGTGAGGCCGTCGGTGAGCATGGTGTCTTGCAGCTTCCAGTCACCCATGCGAACGCCGTCACGCGAACCGGGCAGCACATGCGGCGCGAGGCTCATGTTTTCCTGGCCACCGGCCACCACGATGTCGGCATCGCCGTCACGAATGGCCTGAACCGCCAGCACCACCGCCTTCAGGCCCGATCCGCACAGCTTGTTGATGGTCATGGCCGGCACGGTGTTGGGCAAACCGGCGCCGATCGATGCCTGACGAGCCGGGTTCTGGCCAGTGCCGGCTTGCAGGATCTGACCCATGATGACTTCGCTCACGTGGTCTCCGCTCAAGCCGGCGCGCTTGAGCACCTCGGCGATCACGATCGAACCGAACGCCGAAGCCGGCATCTTGGCCAGGCTGCCGCCGAACTTGCCCACGCCCGTGCGGGCGGCTGAAACGATGACGATGTCTGTACTCATGAAATCTCCTGAAAATTCGGATAAGGGGTCGAAGCGGAATCAATGTCTTTGGCGAACGTAGCGACCGGGGGCCACTTCGATAGGAGCGTATTGATCACTTCCGGGCTGCGCTGGTGCGTTGATCTGGCGACCGGCCTGCGTGGCCAGCCAGCCTGACCAGTCGGTCCACCAACTGCCGGAAAGCTCCTCGGCATTGTCCAGCCAGTTCGCCGCATCTGCCGGCAAGGCCGACGTGCGGCCGATCCAGTGACTGCGCTTTTTCTTGGCAGGCGGGTTGATGACGCCGGCGATGTGGCCGGATGCGCCCAGCACAAAGCGGATCTTGCGCCGAGCACCGCTCAGCACCTGGGTGTTGCGATAGGCCGCCTCCCAAGGAACGATGTGGTCCTCGCGCGAGCCAAACACATACACAGGCGCATCGATCAGGCCCAGATCTAACGACTCGCCACACACCGTGACGCCGCCGGGCTGCATCAGCTTGTTTTCGAGATAGGTCTTGCGCAGATACCAGCAAAACATCGGCCCGGGCAAGTTGGTGCTGTCGCTGTTCCAGTAAAGCAGGTCGAACGCCGGCGGTGGCTCGCCCTTGAGATAGTTGCCCACCACGTAGTTCCACACCAGATCGTTGGGGCGCAGCGCGCTGAAGGTGCTGGCGAGTTCACTTCCCTTGAGCAGGCCGCCAGCGTTGGGGCTGTCGGGGCCGATGGTGACCTCGCGCATTTGCACCATGGCCTCGTCGATGAACACATCGAGGATGCCGGTGTGGCTGAAGTCGAGCAGCGTGGTCAGCAAGGTGACGCTGGCCGCCGGCTGCTGGCCGCGGGCTGCCATCACGGCCAGTGCGGTGGACAGTAGCGTGCCGCCCACGCAAAAGCCCAGCGTGTTGATCTTGTCGGCCTGCGTGATCTCGCGCACCACATCGATCGCGCGGATGGCGGCTTGCTCGACGTAATCGTCCCAGTTGACCTTGGCAAGGCTCTCGTCGGGGTTGCGCCAGCTGATGACAAACACGCGGTGCCCCTGGGCCACGGTGTAGCGGATCAGCGAGTTGTCGGGCTGCAGATCGAGGATGTAGAACTTGTTGATGCAAGGCGGCACGAACAGCATCGGGCGGGCGTGAACCTTGGCCGTGAGCGGCTTGTATTCAAGCAACTGGAACAGCTCGTTTTCAAAGACCACCGCGCCTTCTGAGGTGGCCACGTTGCGGCCGACTTCGAATCGGCTCTCGTCGGTCTGCGAAACATGCCCTTGCTGCACGTCGTGCCAGAACTGCCGCAGGCCCTGAGACAGGCTTTCGCCCTGGGTCTCGAGTGCCTTGCGCTGAGCCTCGGGGTTGAGCGCCAGGTAGTTGCTCGGCGATGCGGCGTCGACCCACTGCTGCACCGCAAAGCGGATGCGCTGCCGGGTTTTCTCGTCGCCTTGCACCTGATCGGCCAGATCCATCAGCGTGCGCGAATTGAGCAGGTACATCTGCGCCGAGAACTCGTTGCTCGGGCTGGCAGCCCATTCGGGTGCCACAAACCGGCGATCGCTCAGCGGCGCCTTGGGCACAGGGGCCTGTGCGGCGGCCCCGCTGGCCGTGGCGTCGAGCGCCTGCTTCCACAGCTTGCCAGCCTGCTCCATGTAGTCCATCTGCAGCTGGGCCATCGAATGAAACGGCAGGCTCAAGCTGGTCAGCGACTTCACGGCCTCGGCAGCCGTTTCACCCAACGCCTTGGCCGCCGCATCGCTGGCCAAAGTCTTCGCATCGCCATGCACAAAACCGGATGATCTTTTCAAGTGAGGGCTCTTTCTGTCTTCAAGCCCGCACGGGCCTTGGATGGCTGACCCTACAAAAGGGCTATCGCGAATTCAATGCATGCCAAGCGCCGAGAATACAGACACAAAGTTTCGAAACAGGCGGGCAGCACGATGTATCTGGTGGCGATTGCTTGGATCTATGTGGTGGTGATGATGACTGCCGCCGAAGCCACCAGCGCGAACGGCACCGTGCTTGGGGCCTTCTTCACGTTCGTGTTTTATGGCGCGCTGCCGCTGTCCTTGGTGCTGTACGTGATGGGCGGTCCGGCGCGCAAACGCCGCCGCCGCCCCATCGAAGCGCAAGCGGCAAGCCCTGAGTCGGCCGACACGTCAAGCAGCCAACCAGATGGCAGCGACCATGCGTCCGGTGACGCGGTCGCGGCGGAACGAAAAGAACCGTGACGCGTCCTCGACGGTGCACCAGTTGCCGCCGCTGATCGATACCACCCCGCACTCGCGCAGCCGATCGGTCGCCAGCAAGGGCAAATTGGCCAGCCACTTGCCGGCACCCAGCGGCGCGAAACGCAGCGCATCGACGCGCTGATCGCCGCCAAACGCCCGGCGCACGTCATCACCCACTTCAAACTGCCGTGGCCCGATGCACGGCCCGAGCCACGCCTGCACGGCCTGCGGCTCGCAACCCGCAGCCCCACACAGCGAGTCGACGGTGGCCTCGAGCACCCCGGCAGCCAGCCCGCGCCAGCCCGCATGCGCGGCGGCCACCGCACCGGGGGCTGCGAACAACACCGGCAGGCAGTCGGCCACCTGCACCGCGCAGGCCACGCCCGACTCGGTGGTGAAGCTGGCATCGGCCTGATGCACAGATTCAGCGCGCTGCCCATCAGCGCGGTGCAAACGCACCACGCCACGCCCGTGCACCTGATTCAAGTGCACCGGCGGCACGCCGATGGCGCGTTCGAGCACAGCCCGGTTGCGCTCTACGGCGCCAGGATCGTCACCCAGCCCATCGCGCACATTCATGCTGTCGAAGGGTGCCGCGCTGAAGCCCCCGCGCCGCGTGGTCATGAGCGCAGCCACGTCGGGCACGTTGAATGAAGGCCGCAGCCAGTCGGGATGAAGGTCGCTCATGGGCTCATCTGTGTGGGGGCTGCACCGAACGCGCAGACCGGCGCGCCACGCCGCGAGGCAGCGCCAAACGATGATGCCACGTAGGGGCGCTCATGCAGGTTGTCCACAGGCCGCCTGACTCGGGCCGACCGCTACACTGAACTCATGCTTTCTTCACGCAGTATTCGGCATTGCAAGGCCTGCGGCGCAGCCACGGATTACCTCGTGCCGCGCGATGACAACCGCCACCGCGCGGTGTGCAGCGCATGCAAGGTCGTGCACTACGAGAACCCTTTAAATGTGGTCGGCACGGTGCCGATCTGGGGCGAACAGGTGCTGCTGTGCCGGCGCAACATCGAGCCGCGCCACGGTTTTTGGACGCTGCCGGCCGGCTTCATGGAACTGGGCGAGACGCTGGCCCAGGGCGCCATTCGCGAAACCGTCGAAGAAGCCGGGGCGAACTTCGAGCTGAAGTCGCTGTTCAGCCTGCTGAATGTGGTGCGCGCGGGCCAGGTTCATGTGTTCTACCTCGCCGAGTTATTGAACACCACGTTCGCGCCGGGGCCCGAGACCATCGAGGCGCGCCTTTTCCATGAGCACGAGGTGCCTTGGGACGAATTGGCCTTTCTGACCGTGCGCGAAACACTCAAGCGCTACTTCGCCGATCGACGTCAGGGTCAATTCGGCTTTCACTGTGCCGATATCGAGTGATCCTTTGCTCTGCCATCGGCCAGCTGCCTGTTGCAACGTGTGCGTGAAGACCTGACCCACCCTGATCCGCTGCTCGACTGCCTGGTCGAGATCTGCCGTTTGCAAGGCCATGCGACCACGCGCGCCGCGTTGTCTGCGGGCTTGCCCATCAGCGCCGCCAGCCAGGGCCGCCTGCCGCTCGATCTGGCCGAGCGGGCGGCCGCACGCGCCGGCATGGTCACGCGGCTGCAACGGCTGCCGCTGGCCGACATCGACGCGGCCACCTTGCCCGTGCTGCTGATCCTGCGCAACGATCAGGCCTGCGTGCTGCTGGGCCGCGACGGCGACAACGCACGCGTGCTGATGCCCGAAACCGGCCAGGGCGCTGTGGTGCTCAGCGCAGCCGAACTCGAGGCCCGCTACAGCGGTCTGGTGCTGTTCGTGCGGCCTCATTTCCGCTTCGACGGCAGCGCGCCTTCGGCGCCGAAGGCCGGCGGCGTTCCCGAGCACTGGTTCTGGAGCGCACTGCTGGCGCAGCGCTTCGTCTACCGCGACGTGCTGCTGGCCGCGCTGCTGATCAACCTGTTCGCGCTGGCGCTGCCGATGTTCTCGATGAACGTTTACGACCGCGTCGTGCCCAATCATGCGGTCGAAACGCTGTGGGCGCTGGCCATCGGCATGGTGCTGGTGATTGGGGCCGATCTGTTCATGCGCCTGCTGCGCAGCCACTTCGTGGACGAGGCCAGCGCGCGCGTGGACGTGGCGCTGTCGGCCAGACTGATGGAAAAGGTGCTGGGACTGCGGCTTGAGCACCGGCCCGAGTCGGTGGGCTCGTTCGCGCAGAACCTGCGCGGCTTCGAGCAGGTGCGCGACTTCATTGCCTCGAGCACCGTGGCGACCTTGATCGACCTGCCCTTCGGGCTGATCTTCATCGGCGTGCTGGTGTGGATCTCGCCGTGGCTGGCGCTGCCGGTGGTGGTGACCTTCGCCATCATCGTGACGCTGGGCTACCTCCTTCAAAACCGCCTGCATGAGCTGGCCGAGACCACCTACCGCGCCAGCGCGCAGCGCAACGCCACGCTGATCGAGAGCCTGTCGGCCATCGAAACCATCAAGTCGCAAGGCGCAGAAAGCGTGATCCAGTCGAAGTGGGAGCGCGCCAATGTGTTTCTGGCCAGCACCAGCGTGAAGATGCGCGGGCTGTCTTCAGGGGCGATGTATGCCACCAGCTCGTTGATGCAGCTGGTGTCGGTGTCGATGATCGTGATCGGCGTTTACCTGATCACCCAAGGCGAGCTCACGATGGGCGCGCTGATCGCGGCCAACATGCTTTCGGCCCGTGCGCTGGCCCCGGCCGGGCAGATCGTCGGCTTGCTGATGCAGTACCAAGGCGCACGAACTGCGCTCGAATCTCTCAACAAGATCATGGCGCAGCCCGTCGAGCGGCCCGACAACGAGACCTTCATCCACCGCCCCCAGCTGCGCGGCGACATTGAGTTTCGCAATGTTCGCTTTGCCTATCCGGGCCGTACCGATGCGGCCATCGAGGGCATCAGTTTCAAGATCACCGCCGGCGAGAGGGTGGCGTTGATCGGGCGCGTCGGCTCGGGCAAGAGCACCATCCAGCGGCTCATCATGGGTCTGTACCAACCCACCGAAGGCGCGGTGCTGCTCGACGGCATCGACCTGCGCCAGATCGATCCGGCCGACGTGCGGCGCAACCTGGGCTGCGTGTCGCAGGATGTGACGCTGTTTCACGGCTCGCTGCGAGAAAACATCACCTTCGGCATGCCCTATGCCGATGACGGCGCCGTGGTGGCCGCCGCCGAGCTGGCCGGGCTGTCGGACTTCATCAATCGCCACCCGCGCGGCTTTGACATGGCCGTGGGCGAGCGAGGCGAGTCGCTGTCGGGTGGCCAGCGTCAGGGCGTAGGGCTGGCCCGGGCGCTGCTGCACAACGCACCGCTGCTGCTGCTCGACGAGCCCACCAGCGCGATGGATTTTTCGACCGAGGCACAGATCACCGCGCGCGTCACCGAGTTCGCGGCCGACAAGACCGTGGTGCTGGTGACGCACCGCACCTCGATGCTGGCCATGGCCACGCGCGTGATCGTCATCGACGGCGGCAAGGTGGTGGCCGACGGCCCACGCGACCGCATCATGGAAGCGCTGTCCAGCGGGCGCATCGCGAAAGCCGCATGAAAAACTGGCTCCAACGGCTGCTGCAACCCTCGGACAAGGCCGAGCCCGAGGCCGCCGGCTTCGGCAGTTTCGAGCAGCAAGCCGAGGTGGTGATGTCGCGCGCGACCACCCAACGCGCGCAGCTCATCGTGCGTGCCAGCGCGGTGGTGCTGTTGGTGCTGGTGCTGTGGGCCAGCCTGGCGCAGGTCGAAGAGGTCACGCGGGGCGACGGCCGCGTGATCCCCTCGCGGCAACTGCAGGTGGTGCAGTCGCTTGACGGCGGCGTGGTGTCCGAAATTCTGGTCACCGAAGGCCAGATGGTCGAAGCCGGCCAGCTGCTGCTTAAGATCGATGAAACACGCGCCACGTCTGGCGTGCGCGAAAGCGCCGCCCAGGGCTTCGCCCTGCGTGCAAGGCAAGCAAGACTGCGCGCGCTGGCCGAAGGCGCCGCATTCAAGCCGCCTTCCAGCAGCAACCCGGAAGAAGCGCTCATCCTTGAAGAAGAGCATTTGCTGTACGAGACCCGGCGCTCGGAGCTGGGCACCATGATCGCCATCAATCAGCAGCAGTTGCAGCAGCGTCAGCAGGAGCTGAGCGAGATGCGCGCGCGCAAGTCGGCGGCAGAACGCGCGCTCGATCTGGCCCAGCAAGAACTCAACAAGACGCGTCCGCTGCTGGCCAGCGGTGCGGTGTCGGAAGTCGACATCCTGCGCCTGGACCGCGAGGTGTCGCGCAACCGCGGCGACATCGAACAGGCGACGGCGCAGATGGCACGCGTGCAGGCCTCGATCGGCGAGGCGCAGCGCAAGGTCCAGGAAACCGAGCTGACCTTTCGCAACGAGGCCCGCAAGGAAATGGCCGATGTGATGGGCAAGCTCAATGCCCTGAATGAGGGTGCGGTGGCGCTGGCAGACAAGGTTGACAAGTCGCAGGTCAAGAGCCCCGTGCGCGGCCGCGTGCAGCGACTGCTTGCCAACACCGTCGGTGGCGTGGTGACGCCGGGCAAGGACATCGTCGAGGTGGTGCCGCTCGACGACCAGCTGATCCTCGAGGCCAAGGTGCAGCCGCGCGACATTGCTTTCATCCACCCGGGGCAAGCCGCCACGGTCAAGTTCACCGCCTACGACTTTTCGATCTACGGCGGCCTCGAAGCCAAGGTGGAGAACATCAGCCCGGACACCGAGGTCGACGAAAAGGGCAACGCCTTTTATTTGGTTCGGGTGCGCACCACGCGCGCCAACTTCAGCGAGAAGCTGCCGGTCATCCCGGGCATGACCGCCGAAGTCGACATCCTCACGGGCCACAAGAGCGTCATGTCCTACCTGCTCAAGCCGGTGCTAAAGGCCCGCGCTTACGCCCTGCGCGAACGCTGAGCGTCCGGGGTCGCGGCTGGCAACGCGCCAGTTTGCCGCTTGCCTTATTTCCCAGAAATTCTCATCCTGAGTGATCTTCATCACGAAATGAGGGGCGTCCGGCGCAGATAGCGCAAGCGCATCGTGGCTATGCTCCAGCAACGGTTTGGCCTTGTCAGGACCAACCCGCGCCCACAAGCTGCAGTCCCATCAGGAGCCCCACCATGCCGGTCATCACTCGTTCAGGCGGAAAAGTCACCTCCATCTGGGGCGGCGCGCAGATCAAAGACCAGCACGGCAAGATGCAGCCGCTTCATGTGGGCGATACGGTCAAGACGGGGGACGTGATCCTTACCACTCAAAACGGGATCGTGCGCATCTCTGACCTAGCCGGTCCGGTGGCTGCGGCCAAGACCACCGAGCCCTCGGACACCGATCGCGTGATCTCCGGGCTGAACCAGGGCGATCTCGACGTCGCCCCGGGCGCGGGCCTTGTCGGCGGTGATGGCGGAAGCTTGTCGGAGGGTTTTCGCGTCGGCCGCATCACGGAAGGCGTGACCCCCGCCTCGATGGGGCTGCCGCAGTACGAAGAATCGACACTCGAAGACCTTCCCAACGTGATTCGAGCCGAGGTGCTGCCGCTCGCCCTGGTACCCGTGGAGCCGCCACCGCCCCCTCCGCCGGCTCCCCCACCACCACCGCCTCCCGCAGCCCCCCCGGCCACCGTGAGCCTGAGCGCCAGCAAAGCCTTCGAAAGCGACGCTGCCGGCTACACCTTCACCGCCACGCTGTCGGCCAAATCGCAAGGCGTGACCACGATCGTGACCGACCAAGGCGTGATCACCATCAACGACGGCCAGACCATCGGCTCCATCACGGTAGGCGTCGGTTCTAACCCGGACGACGTCTACGTCGACCCGACTTCGCTCATGGCCACCATCACCTCGGCCAGCGGCGGCAACTTCGGTCAAATCAACGTGAGAACCGGCTCTGCCGAGGCGCGCATCGACGACACGAAAACCCCGGTGACCACGAGTCTCGGCACCGAGCCCGTACCCCTAACCCCGCCGACCCCATTCGCCCGTTTTGCCTTCGCCAGATCTTTTTCCTTCGAAGAAGAAGCGCCCCCGGAAGCCCCGTTCAGCCTGAGTGCCTCCGCCGTCGAATCGACCATCACGGTACCCGAAGGGCAACGAGCCAAATTCACGCTGTCGGCCTCGCTGACGGAACCATCTCAGGGCCAGACCACGCTCGTGACGAATCTTGACGATGGCAATCGCGGCTTCCGCGCCATCACCATCGAAGACGGCGAAACGACCGGCTCGATTGAAATAGAGATCTACAGGCCGGACGACGTCTACCTCGATGCCTACACCCAGACGATCACGATCACTTCGGGCAGCGGTGGCAATTTCGAGTTCATCGACCTCTCTACGGGCTCGGCCAGCACGACCATCACGATCACGGATGTCCCCACCCCGGAAGTCGTGACCCTCACGGCCACCGAATCGGTCACCGAGGGCGGCTTTATCGTCTACACCGTATCGCTCGACAACCCCGTCGAAGACAGTCCTCTGGTCATCACGCTCAACAACGGCACGACCATCACCATCCCCGTGGGCAGTTCCTCGGCCAACGGCGACCCAGTGCCCGTACGCGCCGATGACTACTACGTCCAGGGCGAAGAGACCGTCACTGCCACCATCACCGGCACCTCGGGGGGGAATTTCGAGGAACTTGACATCTCCACCTTCGGCTCGGCCTCCACGTTGGTCAGCGACGACTTTGACGCCACCACCGTGACCCTCACGGCCACCGAATCGGTCACCGAGGGCGGCTTTATCGTCTACACCGCATCGCTCGACAACCCCGTCGAAGGCAGTCCTCTGGTCATCACGCTCAACAACGGCACGACCATCTCCATCCCAGTGGGCAGCAGCTCGGCCGACGGCGAGCCCGTGCCCGTGCGCGCCGATGACCCCTACGTCCAGGGCACCGACACCATCACCGCCACCATCACCGGCACCTCGGGGGGGAATTTCGAAGCGCTCAACACGTCGAGCACCGCCTCCACCTTGGTCACCGACAACGACGATGTCGCCACCGCCAACCTCTCGGCCTCCAGC
>JBBAPK010000024.1:0-40862 GCA_040400875.1 Burkholderiaceae bacterium
CCGGTATTGGGGCAGGCGCCGCTGCTCGGTGAATTGCACGCGTTGGCGATCAGTTGGTAAAAGGCCAGCGCCAGCGCGCCATCGGTGGCGTCGGTGCGGGTGCAGCGCACGGTGACGGTGAAGCCGCTCACGCCGACCACGGTAAAACTGGTGGTGCCGAAGCACGCGGGTGCGGCGGCCGGCGCGGCCGGGTTGCGCAGCACCTGGAAGGCCGCCCACTCAAGCCCGGCACGTGCGCCTTGGCGGGCCCGCGCCGCTTGGATCTCGGCCGCCGAGCCCAGCTGCTGGCGCACGCTGATGTTGGCCAGCGCCGCACCCAGCACCGCCAGCACCACCAGGATGAACAGCGCCGACACCATGGTGAAGCCCGCCGAATGGCGAGGGCTGCGCGGTGGCTTGCGGCGCTCAGGGCAGGTTGTCGACATGGATCGCATGGTGCAAGGCAACCGATTCGCTGCCGGCGTGGGTGGTGCTCGTGAGCGTGAGCGCCATATTGACCAGCGCGGCGCGCGAGGCCACCACGGCGGCGTCGTAGCTGAAGCGGCACGCGCTCACACCAGTGGCCAGCACGGCGTTGCTGCCGCCGCTGGGCGGATCGGGCTGCGTGGCCACAAAGCCGTAGTTCTGGTAGCGGGTGAGCGTGCCGGCGCTCAGGTCGCAGCGGTAGGTCACCGGCTGATCGACGGCAAACACCCGATGGGGCGCGGCAAAACCGCCCACGGGCAGGCCCGCCAGCGAGGTCATGGTGACGGTGGTCGCCGCGCCGGCGGCGGTGGTGCTGAGGCGCCGGTTCGAGTCGGCCTGCTCGGTGGCCGTGCTGTTGGCCGCGTAGGCGTTGGAGCCGATCACGCTGGCCCCAAGGTTGTAGAACACCAGCGACTGAGCGGCGGTGAGCGTGAGCGCCGGGCCGACGATGCCGAAGCTGGTGTCGTTGGTGCCGAACTGCAACGGGTCGGCGCCTTCGGTCATGTAGCGTGCGGCGGCCGTGGCCGGGATCAGCTCCAGGCTGTAGCCCGAGGCGCTCACGCGCGTGCTGTTGGGCAGCGACAGGTGCAAGTCACGCCCGATGCGGCGCAGCGCGATGTCGGCGCTGTCGACCAGCGCGGCGCGCGTGCGCGTCGAGAAGTAGGCGTTGATCGCCGGCACGATGAAGGTGGCCACGATGGCCGCCAGCACGCCGGTGATGCTGATCACCATCACCGACTCGATCAGCGTGAAGCCTGCCGCGCAGCGCGCTGCGCGGCCGCCGCATGAGGTGTTAGAGCGACGCATTGGGCGCGTGCCGGCTGCGGTAGCCGTCAAGGGTGATGACGTTGCCGCCGGGGTCGGTGACGCTCACCGTGATGCGCAGCGCATCACCGCTGGCCGCGGTGATCGTGCCCAGCGCCGCGGCCGCCACGCTGACGCTGGCGCTGTAGCCCGACAGCCCGCTGATGGCGGTGTTGGTGATGTCCGTGATGCCCCCGGTGGTAGCCGGGGTCATGGCGTAGCCGTGGTAGTCGCTGACGTTGTCGAACTGCGGCGCGGCAAAGCGCGTCTCGCCGGATTCAGGGCCCGTCGCCTCGGCCAGGCTGGCGCAACCGGCGCTGCTGGTGGCGGTGTCGACGTTGGCATCGTCGGGGTCGCAAAAGGTCAGCGGCATGAGCTGCACTTCTTCGAGCAGCGATTCGGCGATGGCCAGCGCCTGGCGCCGCAGCATCGGATCGGCACTGCGCGCGGAGGTCTGGGCGAACAGACTCATCACCGCGCCCAGGGCCACGCTGACGATCACGATGAACATCAGCAACTCGACCAGCGTGAAGCCGCGCTCACGCCCGCACCGCGCCATCGCCAACGCCGTTCGGGGCGGCGAGACAGGGCGGCAAGACGCGCGCAGCAGCGGGTTTGGCGGTGAAACGGACAACATGGAACACCAAGCGTGGAAAAGGTCACGGTTGATGCTAGGCGGCGCCGCCCGGCGGCGATCGCTCAAAGAGGGGTGCGAAACAGGCCTGTTTCGGTCTCGACCTGATACCGGGTGGACTGGCTGCCCGAGGCCACGGTCACGGCCAGCGCGGCGCCGGTCGAGGTGACAGTGCGTCCGGTGTTGAGTGAATTGAAGGTCACCGTGCGCGGCCCGGCCTCGCTGATGCACGGGCTGACGGTGGCCGGGCAGTTCAGCGTGAGCAGCGCGCCGCCCGACACATACGCAAAGCTCACCCCGGTGGTGTTGATCGTGGCGACCACCGGCCGGCGCTGCACCAGCGCCAGGCGGTGCATGGCCTGCATCTGCGCTTGCAGTTCGTTGCCGTAGGCCGTCAGGCGCCACACCGTCATGTCGAGCAGTCGCGGCAGCGCGAACACCGACAGCACCCCGATGATGACCAGCACCATCACCAGTTCGACCAGTGTGAAGCCAAGAGCCCGCTGGAGCCTGCGCGAAGGCAGGAGCAGCGGGCTCATGGGCGGGGACCGGTCAGGTGGGGATCAGACGATGCCGATGCCGGTGAACGTGGCGGTGACTGCCGTACCCCCGGTCGGCGTGAAGGTCAGCGTGCACGAGGCTGTCGCGCTTGCGGCAATGGCGGCCGAGGTGATCTCGTATTTACCGCCGGTTATCGGCAATGCAGTCGTGTAGGCACCGCTGGTGTAGGTCTGCAAAGCCTTGGCGACGTCCGTGCAATCGACCACCGCCACACCCTTGGCGACGTTCGCTGTTCGCGCAGCGAAGTTGGTGGCGCCCGCCGCGCTCAGCGAGCCGGCAACCGATTGCACGGCAGCGCTGTTGGCGTCACTGCGCAGGTCGATGAACTTGGGAATGGCCACGGCAGCGAGCACGCCCAGGATCACGATGACCATGACGAGTTCGATGAGGGTGAAACCGGCTTGTGATTTTTTCATGATGTTTTCCTTGAAACGGGTTGGGGTCGGGCGGTTGAAAAAGTGGGTGGGAGAAAGACGCACGCCCATTGCCGTCTTGGTTTTTGAGTTATCGGAGCGTTGTCGATCGGACTTGAGGGCTCAGTGATTGAAAGGTGGGCGTACGGTGGCAAACCTCAGCCGCGTCCGGAAGCGGCCTGGCCCATGCTCCACAGCGGCAGAAACACGCCGAGTGCAAGCACCAGCACCATGCCGCCGATGAGCAGCAGCAGCAGCGGCTCGATCGCGGCCGACAGGCCCTTGATGGCGTAGTCGGTCTCACGTTCGTACATCAGGGCGATCTCCCCCAGCAGCGCATCGAGCTCGCCGGTTTCCTCGCCCACGGCGATCATCTGCAGCACCACGGGGGTGAACACACCGGTGGCCGCCGCGCAGCGCGAGATGCTCTCACCGCGTTCGATGCCGTCGCGCATTTGCTCGATGCGCTGGCCGATGAACGCGTTGTCCACCGTTTGCGCCACCACCGTCATGGCCTGGCTGATCGGCACGCCGCTGGCCGAGGCCAGTGCGAAGCTGCGCGCAAAGCGCGCCAGCGTGGCCTTGAGCACGATGGGTCCGGCCACGGGCAGGCGCAGCTTCACGCGGTCCCACCGGTAGCGACCCGTCGGTGTGGCCACCCAGGCGCGCAACGACCAGACCACCGCCACCGCAGCGGCCAGCAGCATCGGCCACCAGCGCACGGTGAGATCGGAAAACCCCAGCAGCACGCGCGTCATCAGCGGCAGCTCGGCGTTGAAGCCCTTGAACACATTGGCGAAGGCCGGCAGCACGAACAGGTTGATCACCACCAGCGCGGCGCCCATGGCGAGCATCACCATGGCGGGGTAGCGCAGCGCTTGCTTGATGCGCGCGCGCACATCCATCTCGAACTCGAGGTGTTCGCCGAGCCGCTTGAAGACCTCGGTGAGCTGGCCGGTCATCTCGCCCACGCGCACCATCGCCACGTAGAACGCCGAGAACACCGAGGGGTGGCGCGTCATGGTGGTGGCCAGTTCGCGGCCCTGGTCAAGCCCGGCACGCAGATCGGCCAGCAGCGCGGCCAGCGAAGGCTTGGCGGTGGAAGCCTGCAAACCCGCAAACGAACGCAGGATCGGCACCCCGGCGCGCTGCAGGGCATGCATCTGTCTCGAAAACAGCAGCAGGTCTTCATCGTTCACCGAGCCGGTGAGCAGCGTGTTCCACCAGCCCATGCGCGGCGCCGAGAGGCTGCTGCCCTTGACGCCGATGTGCACTGGCGTGACGCCGCTGGCGATCAGGTGCGCGGCCACCGAGTCGTCGTTCTCGGCGTCGATCACGCCTTTGATCACATGACCATATTGGTTGCGGCCGCGCCAGGTGTAGGTTTGCATGAGGGGCTGGCGGCTCAGTCGATGTCAGACGACAGGCGCATCGCCTCGGCCAACGAGGTCCGCCCCGCGCGCACCAGCTCGACGGCATGGTGGGCCATGGTGTGTCCGGCGAGCTGCTCGCGCGAGAGCCGGGTGAAGGTGCCCGGGTCTTCATGGGCCGCGGCGTGGGCCAGCGGGGCGTCCATCTCGAGCATTTCGTACACGCCGATGCGTCCGCAGTAGCCTGTGCCGTTGCAGCTCGAGCAGCCGCGCCCGCGCAGCGTGCCCAGACCGTCGGCGGCGCCGCTGCTCAGGTTTTCCAGCCAGGCCGATTCCTGCGGGGTGGGCAGGTGCGGCTCGGAGCAGTTGTCGCAGTTCTGGCGCACCAGGCGCTGCGAGATCACGGCTTGCAGCGAACTGGCCACCATGAAAGACGGCACGCCCATGTCGAGCAGGCGGAACGGTGTGCCCATCGCGTCGCGGGTGTGCAGCGACGACAGCACCAGGTGACCGGTGATGGCAGCGCGCAGGCCGATCTCGGCGGTTTCGGGATCGCGTATCTCGCCGATCAGGATCACGTCGGGATCCTGGCGCAGCGTGGCGCGCAGCACGCGCGCGAAGCTCAGCTCGATCTTGTCGTTGACCTGCACCTGCGTGAGGCCGGGCAGTCGGTATTCGATCGGATCTTCGACCGTGATGATCTTCAGCTGTTCGGCATCGAGTTCGGCCAGCGCGGCATACAGCGTGGTCGTCTTGCCCGAGCCGGTGGGCCCGGTGACCAGCACCATGCCCGAGCTGCGCCCCAGGATGCTGCGAAAGCGCTCGAGCATGCGCTCGGGCATGCCGATCGCGTCGAGCCGGCGCACGCTGTCGCCTTGCACCAGCAGCCGCATGACCACCGACTCGCCGTACTGGCAAGGCAGCGTGGACAGCCGCACGTCGATCGTGCGTTCGCGCAGCCGCAGCGTGAAGCGGCCGTCTTGCGGCAGGCGTTTTTCAGAGATGTCGAGCGAAGCCATCAGCTTGAGCCGCTGCGCGAGCGGCGCGGCGATGCGCTTGTCGGCCTGGTTTTGCGTTTGCAGCACGCCGTCGATGCGGCTGCGGATGGCCAGACCGTTTTCCTGCGGTTCGATGTGCACGTCCGAGGCACCCACCTGCATGGCGTCTTCGAACACCGATTGCAGCAGCCGTACGACGGGCGCGCCTTCCTGGCCCACGGCAGCTTGCAGCGTGCCGAAGTCGACGGCGTCGCCGATGTCCTTTTCGAGCGCCTTGGCCAGCCCGGAGATTTCTTCGGTGCGGCGGTAGTGGCGGTCGAGCACCGGCAGCAGCTGACTCTCGGCGACAACGGCGATGCGGATCTGTCGGCGCAGCAGCCGGGCGAGTTCGTCGTAGGCAGTGAGGTCCAGTGGATCGACGAAGCCCACCAGCAGGTAGTCACCCTTGTCCTCAAGCACGAGCGCGCGGTGCCTGCGTGCTGGCGATTCGCCTAGCAGGCGCACCGTCTCGCTTTTCACCGGGAAGCTCTTGAGGTTGACCATCGGCACGCGCAGTTGGCGCGCCAGGCCGTGGGCCAGCGTTTCTTCGCTGATCACGCCGGCTTCGATCAGCAGCCGGCCGAGCTTCTTGCCGGTGGCCGATTGCTGCTCGAGCGCTTGCTTGAGCTGGTCTTGTGAAATCAGGTGCTGCTGGACCAGCACATCGCCCAGGCGCAACCGCTCACGCTTGGGCGCAGCCGCCGGTGCGGTGGCGCTGACGAGCGCTTCGGGAGGGAGCTGCCTGGCGTTCATAGGTTGCTGTTGGCGCGCACTTCTTCGAGTGAGGTGATGCCTTGCAGCACCTTTTCGATGCCGTCCTGACGCAGCGTGCGCATGCCTTGCTGCATGGCGATGGTTTGCAGTTCTTCAGCGCGCGCGCCGGTCTGGATCATGCGGCGAATCTCGCGCGACACCGACAGCAGCTCGTGCAAACCGGCGCGGCCGCGCTGTCCGGTCTCGCCGCATTGCGCGCAGCCGGTGCACGAGAAGTGCACCAGACGGCCTGACTCGCCGTAGCGCTGGGTCCAATCGGCGCGCACGGTTTCGCGGGCAAAGCGCGGGTCGTCTTTCGGGCTGGTGTGCAGGTAGTCGGACAGCAGCTCGTCGATCTCTTCTTCGGTGGCCGGCCGGCTGGTGCGGCAGCCGCTGCACAGACGGCGCACCAGACGCTGCGCCAGCACCACCAGCAGCGCATCGGCAAAGTTGAACGGGTCCATGCCCATGTCGAGCAGGCGCGTCACCGTTTCTGGCGCGCTGTTGGTGTGCAGCGTCGACATCACCAAGTGGCCGGTGAGCGAGGCTTCGACCGCCATGTGCGAGGTGTCGTGGTCGCGGATTTCGCCGACCATGATCACGTCGGGGTCGGCGCGCAGGAAGGCGCGCAGCGCCTTGGCAAAGGTCCAGTCGATCTTCGGGTTGACTTGCACCTGACGCAGGCCGACCTGGGTGATTTCGATCGGGTCTTCGGCCGTCCAGATCTTGCGCTCGGGCTGGTTGATGAAGCTGAGCGCCGAGTGCAGCGTGGTCGTCTTGCCCGAGCCGGTGGGCCCCACGCACAGCACCAGTCCGTAGGGGCGCTGGATGGCGGCCGTGAGCTGCTTGAAGTTGTGCTCGGTCAGGCCGATGCGGTCGAGCGGCATCGGCTTGGCCGACGCCAGGATCCGCATCACGACGTCTTCGAGGCCGCTGTGGGTGGGGATGCTGGCCACGCGCAGCTCGATGCGGTGCTGCGGCATGAACTTGGCAAAGTTGATCTTGCCGTCTTGCGGCTTGCGACGCTCGGAGATGTCGAGGTCGCACATGATCTTGATGCGGGCGATGAACGCGCTGCGGTAGGTTGGCGGCAGCTCGAGGTAGGTGCGCAGCGCGCCGTCCTTGCGAAAGCGGATGCGGATCTTTTCGCGACCCGGGTAACTTTCGATGTGAATGTCAGACGCCCCCTCGCGGTGGGCTTCGATGATCATGTTGTTGATCAGCCGAACCAGCGAGTTGTCCGATTGCTCGATCGGTCTTTCATCGTGGTCGGCGTCGTCGTTTTCACGCTCGAGTGTTTCGACCAGTTGGTCGGTGCCGATGGCGGCCTGGGGCTCGGCGTCCATGCGCTCGAGGCTGCTTTGCCGCGACCCCGTGACCGCACCGATCTGGTCGTAGGCCGCGTGGGTGCGGTCGTCCATCGAGCGGCTTTGCCCGAGCACGGGCACCACCTTCATCTGGGCTGAGAACTCGGCTTCCTCAACGGCCGCACGTCGGCGCGCCGGGTCGTCCAGCGCCACCACCAGCCGGCCCTGAAAGATCAGCAGCGGCAGCAGACGCAGCCGGGTCGCCAAGGTGTAAGGCAGCTTGCGCAGTGCGTCGGCCTCGATCGGGAACGCGTCGACATCGACCAGCGGATAGCCCATCTTGCGCGCCATCGCCACTTGCAGGTCAGGCCGCGTGACCACGCCGCTGCGCACCAGGATCTCGCCCAGCGGCACGCTGCGATCGAGCTCCTGCTGGCGCAGCGCGGCCTGCAGGTCTTGGATGTCGATCATGCCCAGCGACATCAGCGCCTCGCCGATGCGCACCATGGGCATGCGCGCTTGCTGTTCGAGCGCGCTCACCAGTTGGTCGGAGGTGACGATGTTGCGCGAGACCAGGATGTCGCCGATGCGCTTTTCGCGCATCTTTACTTGCTCGGCGGCGGCTCTTTCGACCTGATCTGGCGTGGCGGCTTGCTGCTCGATGAGCAACTCGCCGATGCGCTGTCCCAGATCGAAGGACTTGTAGGCACTGGCCGGCACGAAGGTGCGCATGACCGCACCTGAATCGTCATCGGGCTGGAACAGGAACAAGCCGAAGGGTGTCTCCACGTTGCCGACGGTCGAGCCGCACCATTCGCCGCCTTGTTTCCACACCAGCCTGAAGGTGGTGGGCTTGCCCGGCGCCAGCACCATCTCGCCGGGGGTTTCTGCGGTAATTTGCTGGGGCGGCAAGGGGTCTGTCAGCGTGAGCGAGCGGAACTGCTCGAAGCGCAGCAGCAGTTCGGATTTCGATGGCGGCAACTGCACCCATGCGGCGCGCCTGTCCGGCAAGAAGGCGCTGATCTTGCCGTGCATCAGCTTGTCATTGAGGCCCACGATCTTGCACGCCAGCGCGCCCGACTGAGGCTGGGCGATCGGGTAGATCGCAAACGGCGGCGAGGGCCAGCAAAACGGTGGCGCGGCAGCGGCCTCGTCTTCGGCTTCGACGCCGGCCGTCAAGTCGGCGGGATTCGCGGCCTGTGCGGCGTCCTGAGCTTTCGGTTTTGAAGGTGTCGTGGTTTGAGCCATGGTGCTGTGGATGCTTCTGTCGTCAAGGGGCAACACGTCTCGAGGCGTGCGGTGACAAGCTCAAACCTGAGAAGAGTTGCCACAGCGTGATATTTGACGCGTTCAGGGGCGGCAGATGTCCTGATATGAAGGCGTTTGCCGGCGTATTTCTACGCCCTGATCCGCTTTGGGCGCTCAGCGAGCGAGCAAATTGCGCGTTGAACGCATCAGCGGCCACGCTGCCAGCGCCTGGCCCACTGCGAGCGCCAGGGTGCGGCCGGCACGCCGCTTCGTCAGCAGCCAGCCCGGCACGATCACCGCCTCAGTCACGGGGCCGGTAGACGATGGTCATGGCGGGGGGAACCTTGCCGTTTTCATCGCGAGGCAGCACCTCGGTTCGCTCGATGGCGCGCAAGACAGCGTCATCCCACTCAGGCACGCCGCTGCGCTTGGAGATGCGGCTGGACACGATGCGACCGTCGGGGGCGAGCCGGATGTCGATCTCGACCGCCGGGTTGCCGGGCAAGGTGTCGGGGAACGACACGTTGGGGCGGATGCGACCCTTGATGCGGCCGATGTAGTCGGCGCTCGGCCCCGCACTTTGCAGCGCGCTGCCGGTGGCCGTGGGCGCACCGGTGGCCCCGGCCAGCCCGGCCATGCGCTGCATCTGCTTTTCGCGCGCGGCGGCCAGCGCGGCGGCTGCCGCGGCATCACGTTTTTTCTTGTCGAGCTCTTCGCGGCGTTTGTCGGCTTCGTCGTCCTTGCGCTTTTGCTCGGCGAGCTTGTCGGCCTCACGGGCTTTTTCCGCTTCTTTGTCAGCCAGCTCTTTCTTCTTCTTGGCCTTTTCGATGGCGATCTGCGCATCGGGTTCGGGCTGCACCACCGGCGGCTTCGGGGGCGCGGGTGGCGGTTCGACCCGGGGTTCGGGCTTGGGCGGCGGCTCGGGTTCGACCGCGCGGGGTGCGACCTGTTGAGGCACGGCCGCCCACAGCTCGGCTTCGATGCCCTCGGGCGGGCTGGCATGCCAGCTCACGCCGAATGACAGCGCGGCCACCAGCAGCAAGTGCGCGACCACCGCGAACGCCAAGCCACGACCCAGCCCCGCCGGTGACCGTGGCATGAAGGTGTCGTGCTGCAGAGATGCGCTGCTCGCCATCGTGACCGCGCGGACTCAGTTGCTGTTCTTGACCGACAGGCCCACGCGCTGGATGCCGGCGCGCTGCAGCGTGTCCATCAGCTTGACCACGGCTTCGTACTTGACGTTGCGGTCGGCCGAGATCACCACCGGGATGGTGGCATCGTCGCCTTGCATCTGGCGCACGCGTGCGGCGATCTTGTTCAAGGGCACCGCAGGGCCGTCTTCCTCGCCGTCGAGCTTGATGCGAAACAGCTCGTCGCTCTTGATGATCAGCTCGACCACATGCTCGGGGCGCTGCTTGCTCTTGCCCACGCTGGGCAGGTCGACCACGCCGGTGGTGATCAGCGGCGCGCTCACCATGAAGATGATCAGCAGCACCAGCATGACGTCGATGAACGGCACCATGTTGATCTCGTTGATGGTGCGGCGGCGTCCCCCGCCGCGATGGCCCACGTAAGCCATCTCAGCGCACCCCGGCTGCTGGCGCCTGGCTGGCGTTGCGCTGCAAGATGTTGGAGAACTCTTCGGTGAAGGTCTCCATCTGGATCGCGATACGGTCGATTTCGCGGGCGAAGCGGTTGTAGGCGATCACCGCCGGGATGGCGGCAAACAGGCCGATGGCCGTGGCCACCAGCGCCTCGGCAATGCCCGGTGCCACCGTGGCCAGCGACACCTGGGTCAGGTTGGCCAAGCCGATGAAGGCATGCATGATTCCCCACACCGTGCCGAACAGCCCCACGTATGGCGACACCGAACCCACCGAGGCAAGAAACGACAGGTTGGACTCGATGGTGTCGAGCTCGCGCTGGAAGCTTGCTCGCATGGCGCGACGGGCGCCGTCGAGCAGCGCGCCCGGATCGGTCACCCGGCGTTCGCGCAGCTTCATGAATTCGCGCATGCCCGAGGCGAACACGCGCTCCATGGGTGCCGACTGGTCGGCGTGCTTGCCCGCGTCGTCGTACAGGTCGTTGAGGTTCTTGCCGGCCCAGAACTCGCGCTCGAACTCTTCGTTGCGAGCGCGCACCTGACGCAGCCCGAAGAGCTTGCCGAAGATCACCGACCAGCTCGCCAGCGAGGTGATCAGCAGGCCGGCCATCACGAGCTGAACGACCAGGCTGGCGTTGAGCACGAGGCTGAGGATGGACATGTCTTGGTTCATGGCTTCAACGGGTTGGATTTTTGTGAAATGACGTGGGTGATGCCGTCGGGAATGCGTCGTGGCGCGAACCGGGTGATGTCGACGCAGGCGATGCGGATGCTGCCTTCGCTCAGCAATTCGTCGCCCCGCCAGGCCTGCTGCTCGATCGTGATCGACACGCGCGCCATGGCAGCGATCCGCACGGTGATTGTGAGCAGGTCATCGAGCCGCGCCGGGCGCAGGTAGCGCACCCGGGTTTCGCTCACGACAAAGGCCGCCTCGTCGTCCACACGCATGCGTTCCTGGCTGAAACCCAGCGACCGCAGCCACTCGGTGCGCGCGCGCTCGAAGAACTTCAGGTAGTTGGCAAAGAACACCACGCCACCGGCATCCGTGTCTTCCCAGTAGACGCGCACCGGGTGTTCGAAGTCGTTCGCCGTCATGGGAGTTCGTGGCGCCGCTCTGCCCGATGACTGCCCGTGTGCGCTGAATCAGCGCCTTGCCGCCCGTGCGGCCTCGACTTCGACAGCGCGCAGGTCGGCCGCGGTCTTGTCGATCACGCCGTTGACAAACTTGTGGCCGTCGGTGCCGCCGAAACTCTTGGCGAGCTCGACCGCCTCGTTGATGACCACGCGGTAGGGGATGTCGATGCAGTGCTTCAACTCGTACACGCCGATCATCAGCACGCCGTGCTCGACCGGCGACAGCTCGCTCATCTTGCGGTCGACGTGGCGACCGAGCGCCACATCAATCTCGCTGGCCTGTTCGATGCAGCCGCGCAGCAGGGCTTCGAAGTGGGTTTCGTCGCACGGCAGAAAGTCGTCCTGCGCGCGCATGTGGAGTTCGATTTCAGACACCTGCTCGCGCGACAGCAGCCAGTCGTACAGGCCTTGCAGGGCCAGCTCTCGCGAGCGCCGGCGCAGCGAATTCTTCGACGACTTGCCCGACGTTCGGGTGCGGGGCGCCGCAGCAAGCGCTTCAGGTGCGTGTGTCGATGAGGGGGATTCGGCGTCGATCACGAGAGCTTTTCCATCAAATGGGCCATTTCGACAGCCACCCGGGCGGCATCGCGGCTTTTGGGTTCGGCCCGCGCCCAGGCCTGGGCTTCGTTGTCGACGGTGAGGATGGCGTTGGCCACCGGAATCACATGATCGAGTGCCACGCGGCTGACGCCCGCGCCGCTTTCGTTGGCGACCAGCTCGAAGTGATAGGTGTCGCCGCGGATGATGCAGCCCAGCGCGATCAGCGCGTCGTAGTTGCCGCTGTCGGCCATGGCCATCAGCACCACCGGAATTTCCAGCGCGCCGGGCACGGTGACGTGCTCGATGGATTCGTCGTCCACGCCCAGTGCGTGCAACTCGGCAATGCACGACTCGGCCATGCGCGTGGTGACCTCGGCGTTGAAACGAGCTTGCACGATGCCGATGCAGAAGTCGGCACCGTCGAGGATGGGCGTGTGGCCGGTGTCAGCACCTTGCATGGGAAATCCTCGGGGGTTGGTTGATCAATCGGTGCCTTGCGAGGCGTCTGCGGCGATGAAGCCGGTGACCTCGAGCCCGTAGCCCACCATGCTCGGCATGCGCCTGGGGCTGCCCAGCAGTTTCATTTTGGCCACGCCCATGTCGCGCAGGATCTGCGCGCCGATGCCGTAGGTGCGCAAGTCCATGGGCGGTGCGCGCCTGGCGCTGGCATCTTGCACGGGGTTCAATCGGTCGAGCAGCGCGGCGGTGTTCTCGCCGCAGTTGAGCAGCACCGCGATGCCGCGCTCGCTGGCTTGCAACTGCGCCAGCGCCTGCGGCAGCGGCCACGAGTGGCTGCAGGGGCCGGCGTCGAGCAGGTCCATCACCGACAGCGGCTCGTGCACCCGAACCAGCACCTCGTCTTGGGCGGTCCAACGGCCGCGGGTCAGTGCCAGGTGCAGCCCACCCGCGCGGTCTGCGAACGAGGTGCAGCTGAATTCGCCTTGCGCGGTCATCAGCGTGCGCTGGCCGACGCGCTCGATCAGGGTTTCGTTTCGGCTGCGGTACTCGATCAGGTCGGCGATGGTGCCGATCTTCAGGCCGTGCTGCTGCGCGAAGACTTCGAGGTCGGGCAGCCGCGCCATCGTGCCGTCGTCGTTCATGATTTCGCAAATGACCGACGCCGGTGACAACCCGGCCATCGCCGACAGGTCGCAGCCCGCTTCGGTGTGGCCGGCGCGCATGAGCACGCCACCGTCTTGCGCTTGCAGCGGAAAGATGTGGCCGGGCTGCACCAGATCGCCAGCCTGTGCATCGCGTGCCACGGCGGCTTGCACGGTGCGTGCGCGGTCGGCCGCTGAAATGCCGGTGGTCACACCCACAGCCGCTTCGATCGACACGGTGAAAGCGGTGCCATGCTGCGCGCCGTTCTTCAGTGCCATGGGCGGCAGCCGCAGGCGTTCGCAGCGTTCACGGGTGAGGGTCAAGCAGATCAGGCCGCGACCAAAGCGCGCCATGAAGTTGATGGTGTCGGCGGTGACGTGATCGGCAGCCACCACCAGATCACCTTCGTTTTCTCGATCTTCCTCGTCAACAAGGATGACCATGCGTCCGGCTGCCAGCTCGGTGAGCAGCTCGGGAATAGGGGAAATCGCCATCAACGGATTGTAGGTGGCGGGTGCTGCCGCCACCGGTGTCAAAGCGGCTGTCTCGCGCCCGGTGTTCAGGTGGGCGTGGGGGCCGGGGCCGAGAGCATGCGCTCGACGTAGCGCGCGATCAGGTCGACCTCGAGATTGACCGCCACACCGGCAGACAGCCGACCCAGCGCGGTGTTGTCGATGGTGTGCGGGATCAGGTTGATGCTGATCTCGCAGCCATGGGCATGGTCAGCCACCGAGTTGACCGTGAGGCTCACGCCGTTGACGGTGATCGAGCCCTTGTAGGCAAGAAAGCGCGCCAGGCTGCTTGGTATGTCAAGCCGCAAGGTCCACGACTCGCCGGTCACAGCAAAGTGCGTCACCAAGCCGATGCCGTCGACGTGGCCGCTCACCAGATGGCCGCCCAGCCTGTCGTTGGCGCGCAGGGCTTTTTCAAGGTTGACCGCGCCGGTGGCAGCCAATGCGGCGGTTCTGGCCAGGCTTTCGGCCGAGATGTCGACGGTGAACGATGTGCGGCTGTCGTCCAGCGAGGTCACAGTCATGCACGCGCCGTTGAGCGCGATGCTGTCGCCCAGGCCGACGTCGTCGAGGTAGCCCGCGGGCGTGGCGATGGTCAACCGTTTGCCGTGCGATGCGTCGTTGCCCAGCGCTTGCACGTCGGTGATGCGGCCGAGGCCGGTGATGATGCCGGTGAACATGGGGGCAGGCTCCGGGTTGCAGGTTTAAAAAGGGTCAGCCGACAAGCGGCCGCGCGAGGATGCGCAGATCGCAGCCGACGCGCTCGATGTCATGGAAGCGCAGTTGGGGCGCTTGCGCCAGCGAGGCCAGCGGGCCGAACGCCGCCATGTCCAGGCCGCTGCCCAGCAGCTTGGGCGCGAGGTAGATCAGGTATTCGTCGACCAGGCCTTCACGCACCAGCGAGCCGTTGAGCTGACCGCCGGCCTCGACATGCAGCTCGTTGATGCCGCGCTGCGCCAGCTCGGCCAGCATCGCCGTCAGGTCGACTTGGCCCTGCGCGTTGGCCATGTCGACCACTTCGATGCCGTGGGCGGTGAAGGCTTGCAGCCGATCGGCCGGTGGCCGGGCCGCGTACACCAGCACCGAGTCGGGCTGCTGAAAGATGCGCGCTGTCAGCGGCGACCGCAGCTGCGAATCGAGCACCACGCGCAGAGGCTGTCGTGGCGTGGGCACCAGCCGCACATCGAGTTGCGGGTCGTCGTGGATCAGCGTGCCCGATCCTGTGAGCACCGCGCCGGCGCGACGCCGAAAGGCGTGACCGTCGGCGCGCGCGGCCTCGCTGGTGATCCACTGGCTGCGCCCGTCGTTCAGCGCGGTGCGCCCGTCGAGCGATGCCGCCACCTTGAGCCGCACCCACGGGCGGCCGCGACGCATGCGCGAAAAAAAGCCGACGTTCATCTCGTACGCCGCGTCGGCTTCGACGCCCACGATCACCTCGACGCCCGCGGCGCGCAGGCGGGCTGCGCCCTGGCCGGCGACCCGCGGGTTGGGGTCCTCGATGGCCATCACCAAGCGGCCCACGCCGGCTTGCACCAGCGCGTCGCAGCACGGCGGCGTGCGGCCGTGATGGGCGCACGGCTCGAGCGTGACGATGACCGTGGCACCGCGCACCGAGTGGCCGCGCGCAGCCGCATCGCGCAGCGCCATCACCTCGGCGTGTGGGCCGCCGGCCTGCTGGGTGTGACCGCGGCCGATCACCGTGCCCTCAGCGGACACGATCAGGCAGCCCACGCGCGGATTGGGCTCGCTCAGCGCCACCGCATCGGCGGCGAGCCACAGCGCCTCGCGCATCCGGTGTGCGTGGGCGTCGTCGGCCTGGCTGTCGGTGTCGGGCGTTGGGGTCATGGGGTTCGTGGACCCATCTCGGGGGCTGATCACGGCTGGTGGGCGGCGGTGGCGACCACGGCGGTGGTCGCAGCCTTGGGGTCGATTGTCGCGGCAGCCTTTGTGGGGCAAGTGAGGTCGCCGCGTATGACCAGAAAGTTCTGCTGCTGCAGGGGCTGGTCGACGTGTCGGTAGACCAACGGGTGTTCGTCGTTGCGGTCGATGGCACCGCTGCCGTCGAGGTCGTTCACATAGCGGCAAACCCGCCGCTGCGTCGGTGCGGTGCCTATCGTCCAGCCCACCGGCACCAGCACGCTCTGGCCCGACCAGCGCGGCGGATCGCCCGCGGCCACCACCACGCAGCGGTAGGCCACGAAGCGCTCGCCTGTGTCCTGCCAGGACGCCAGGCCCCGGCTTGCCGGTGTGGCGTCGAGCGCCACCGCCTCGCGGTGCACCCCGCTGGCATCGCGGTAGATCACGGTTTTTTGCGCCTCGGCGTTGCACCACGGCGAGGCCGGCGCCAGCATGCCCGGCAGCCCGACCGACAGCGCGAGCTCGAGCGGCGTGTCGCTGGCAGCCACCGGGTCGGGCGGCTCGGCGTTCGAAAAGCGCACCGTGCCGCCGAGCAGCAGCGCCTTGAATTCGATGCACTGTTTCAGGTGTTCAGGCCGCAGGTCTTCGCTGGCCACCTCGGCGGGCACGCCGGAGCATTGCTCGACGACCTGTGCGGTGGCGTTGTCGACCACGAAGGCGATGGTGGCCGAGGCCGTGGGCTTGAAGGCGCTGCGCCGCTCGTCGATGGGCGTGGCCGATGGGTGCCGGGCGTTGGCGAGCGCGCTGCCGGCGAGGGCGTCGCGCAGGTTCGGCACCAAAGTGAGCGCGCCCGACAAGACGGGATCTTGCGTCGACAGGGTCGACACCAGCACCGCTTGCTGTGTCAAGCCCTCGCGGCCGTCCCAGGTGATGGCCACGGTGGTCGACGGCAGCAAGGCATTTGCTTCGTCGACCTCGCGACTCACATGGAACACGGTGTTGAAGCGCTGCCCCGCCATGTCGGCGATCTTGCGTGAGCCTGGGGTCGGTGGGTTTGAAGCCGAGATGCGCTGGGCTTCGATCTCATCGTGTGCCAGGCGAACTGCCTCGGAGCGCTGCCGTGCCGTGTCAGCGTGGGCCTGCAGCTGCCGATGCAGCTGGCCCATGCCCACCACGCCCAGCGACAGCACGAGCAGCGAGAACAGCACTTCGAGCAGGCTGACGCCGCGATGCGTGCGGTGCGCGGCGCGCGGCGATCGGGCCGGGACATGGGGCTGCATCAGAAGTCTTTCCAGCTGCCCGGCACCTGCGCGAAGCTGCCGGTGTGCGCCTGCAAGGCACGCAGCACGCCGGCGTCACGGTGCAGGTCGGGCGCGCCGTTGCCCGCGTAGCCCGATTCGGACACCACCGCGCCGTGAACACTCGCCTGCGGCCTGCTGGCCGCGTCCCAGCGGATGCTCGCCGCGTAAAGCAGACCGTGCACGGTGACATCGCCGCTGAGCACGGCCGCGCCGTCGACCACGATGACCACCGGCTGCTGCGGCGAGCCCAAGGTGATCGGGCCGTCCAGCGTCGCGTCGCCATCGATTGAAATCATGCGGTTGCTGCCCGTGGCCTCGATGGCGGCGGCCAGGCGCGCACCGCATGCGAAGCTGCAGTCGAGCTGCTGCACCGCGCCATGGCGGCGCCAACTCGCGCGGTCCAGCCCGAATTGCGCCGCGAACAGCCGATCGGGCGCAAGCGCGGCCAACGCGGCGTCGTGCGTCGATGCCGAGGCCTGGGCAGGGCTGCCCGGCGTGGTGCTCAGGCGCAGCGCAGTGCCGATCAGGCTGCCACCGGCGTGCACCGACACACCACCGCTGGCGGCATCGGCGTTGTGCAAGCCCAGCGCGGCGTCGCCGGCGTCGACCGACTCGCGCACCGTGAGCGCCGCTTGCGGCAGCACCGAGACGCCGGGCAGCAGCGCGAGCAGCACCTGCAGCCGCACCACCGCATCGGCTCGGCTGTCATGTCCGGGGCGACACGGCCCGGCCGCGTTGGAGCAACCGGTGGCGGTCAGCCGCACCAGACCTGGCAGCGGCTCGGCACTGAACTGCACGCTGAAGGCGGGGTGCGGCGTGTTGTCATCAGCTGCCGTGGCCCGAAACTGCGGGAAGCCGCTGGACGGACAGGCACACGACCACGCCCCCGTCGTTCGCAGGCACCCCGGCTGCAGGGCCAGGCTTTGCGAGCCGCTGTCCCAGCGCCTGGGGTCGTGGCGGCCAGAGGCGGTGTCTGAGGCCAGAAAGCGTTCGCGGAAAGATCGGCTCGCAGCTGACGCACCCGGCTCGCAGCGGTCGTTGACCGGCCGCGCCTGATTGAGCTGGGCGACGGCCCAATCGATGCCCGACTGCGCGGCCTCGAAGGCCTGGGCCTCGCGGTACTGATTGGCCGACAAGCGCTGTTCGAGCAGCAAGCTGCGGTGCGCGTAGGCGGCCGTCATCAGCATCGCAAACAGCAGCACCAGGCTGACGGCGAGCGTGGCCGCGCCGCGCTGTCGGGCACGGTGTGTTGGGGCGTGAGCGCGCTGCACCGGCTGGCCTTCAAACGGGGCAGCGCCCGGTGATTTCGTCATTGCGCAGCCGCACCTCAGCGCGCGCAGCGCGCACGGCGCTGGCATCGGCCGCGCTGTGCGCTGCGACCGTCACGATCACGCTGCGCAGCTTCTGGCGTGGCGGGCAGGCTTCGTCACCCTCGGCGCAGTCTGCGCTGCACAGCGCGCCCAGATCGATCACGGTTTCAGCCGGCGTGAATTCGAGCGCGGTGACTTTCATGAGGCTGGCGTCCGTCATCGCCTGCCAGCTGCCGCCGCCCAGGCGCATCTCGATCACCTGGTTGCGCAGCCTGAAGCCGAACTGCTCGTTGCTGTCGACGCTGTGGTTTTCGACGCTGTCGCGCGAGTAGCGCAGGGTCAGGGCGCCGGCCGGTGCGGACGTGGTGTCGATGGCGGCGTAGGGGTTGGACGCGACCGTGCGATCGGGCGGTGGCGCATCGCGCAGCCACACGCCGGCGCCCGAGTCGGCCCAATGGCCGGCTCGGCGCAAGTCGCGCGCGATCAGGCTGGTGGTGCTGCGCAGGTCTTGAATCAGCCGGTTGTGTTCGATCAACGCGCGGCTTTCCTTCAGGTGGGCGAGCAGCACGCCGATGCCCGCGCCCACCAGCAGCACGCCGAGCGCCGAGCCGATCAGCAGCTCGACCAGCGACAGGCCGCGTTGCCGGCCGATGGGGTTGGTGCGCTGTCGGGCCATTTCACTGACCCCAGCAGCGGCGGTTGATCGACGACGCGTTGCTGGTGGACTCGGTCTCGCCCGAGGCGTAGGCGAGATTGAGCCCATCCATCGTCAGTCGCAAGTGCTGGCATGCAGCGTCACGGCGTTGGGCGCCGATGGCCGCCGCGCGCACCGAGTAGCCGGTGGGCGATGCGGACTCGACGACGATGTCGTAATGGCCCGCTGCCGATGTGCTGGCCAAGCCCAGCTGGCTCAGCGCGCCGTAGGAATCGTGGTTGGCGCGAAAGCGCTCCTGTGCTGTTTGCACCGTCAGCATGGCGACCAGCGCGTCCGAGCGTCGGGCGGCGGCCAGCGTGCTGCTGAAGGCTGGGTAGGCGATGGATGACAAGATGCCCACGACGCTCAGGCTGAACACCATTTCCAGCAAGCTGAAGCCCGATTGGAAGGGGCGCCGTGTTGGCGGTTGGCAGCGTGTGGATGGTGTGTGCATGGGTGTTGCTCGGCTGTTGAACTCAGGTGGGTCAGCACACGGGATAGCCGGCCAGCGCCGGGCCGGGCGTGGCCGGGCTGCAGGTGCGAACGCGCCCGAGCACGTTCACCACATGCGAAATGGCGCGGCCTGAGGTGGCTGAAACTTTCAGGGTGCCTGCGGGCGTGGCGGTGGCGTGCAGCGGGTCAAAAACCATTGAGCTCACGTTGGCCTGCACGCGCAGCCGGCTCGATGACGACAGCGCCACCGTCTTGAAGGCCACCGCGTCGGCCTCGCACAGCGGCGTGTCGGACTCGGCTTCGCAGCGGCACTGGTTGCGCGCGCCGGTGTGCATCACGTAGCAACTGCCGCTGGTACTTTCGTAAAAGCTCAGCCTCAGGGTTTCATTGCGTGCGGCGGCTTCGCTGCGCAGCCACTGCACATCGCTGGCGAGTTGCGTGGCCAGCCCGGCAAGCCGCTGGCGCTCGAGCAGCCCGGCAAGGTCGGGTGCGGCGGCGCACAGCAAGATGGCGGCGACAGCCACCGTGACGGCTGATTCGATCAGCGTCAGGCCGCGCTGTGGGTGGTGAGGGTGCAGTGAGTCCATGGGCTCACTGTAGAAATGGCGCCCTGGTTTTGCGATCCCGCAAAGGGGGGTGCGCGCGGGTCTTTCTGGGGTGCCCCCGAAAGGGGGTGTCAGATGTCGCGGATCAGCTGTCGGAAGGCGTCGACATCTTCGAAGCTGCGGTAGACCGACGCAAAGCGCACGTAGGCCACCTTGTCGATGCGCTTGAGTTCGCGCATCACCAGCTCGCCCAGGCGGGTCGACGGCACTTCGCGCGCGCCGCTGCCCAGCAGCTTTTCCTGGATGCGATCGATGGCGGCGTCGATCTGCTCGACGCTGACCGGGCGCTTGCGCAGCGCCAGCGTCATCGACGCGCGGATCTTGGTCATGTCGAAATCAGCGCGCGTGCCGTCTTTCTTGATGACCGAGGGCAGCGCGATTTCGGCGCGCTCGTAGGTGGTGAAACGCTTGTCGCAGCTTTGGCAACGGCGACGGCGGCGAACCACATCACCTTCGTCGGATTCGCGCGTCTCGGCGACTTGCGTTTCGGTGTGGCTGCAGTAGGGGCAACGCATGCGATGAAACCGGCGGCCGGATCAGTCGGGCTGAGCGATCCGGCCGGCTGCCATCAGCGGTAGACCGGAAATTCGCGGGTGAGCGCCGAGACCTTGGCACGTACCGCCGCCAGATTGGCCTCGTCGTGCGGGTTGTCGAGCACGTCGGCGATCAGGTGCGCGGTCGCGCGCGTTTGCTCCTCCATGAAGCCGCGCGTGGTCAGCGCCGGCGTGCCCAGACGGATGCCGCTGGTGACCATGGGCTTTTGCGGGTCGTTGGGGATGCCGTTCTTGTTGCACGTCATGTGGGCCAGACCCAGCGCGGCCTCGGCTTCCTTGCCGGTCAGGTTCTTGGGACGCAGATCGACCAGCATCACGTGGCTTTCGGTGCGACCGCTCACGATGCGCAGGCCGCGCGAGATCAGCGTTTCGGCCAGCACCACGGCGTTTTTCAGCACCTGCTGCTGGTACAGCTTGAACTGCGGCGACAGCGCTTCGTGAAAGGCCACGGCCTTGGCGGCGATCACGTGCATCAGCGGGCCGCCCTGAATGCCGGGGAACACCGCGCTGTTGATCTTCTTGGCGATGTCTTCGTGGTTGGTGAGGATGATGCCGCCGCGCGGGCCGCGCAGGCTTTTGTGGGTGGTTGAGGTCACCACGTCGGCGTGCGGCACCGGGTTGGGGTAGACGCCGCCTGCAATCAGCCCGGAGTAGTGCGCCATGTCGACCAGGAAGTACGCGCCGATGTCTTTGGCCACCTTGGCAAAACGCTCGAAATCAATGCGCAGCGAGTACGCCGACGCGCCGGCGATGATGAGCTTGGGCTTGTGCTCGTGCGCCAGACGCTCCATCGCGTCGTAGTCGATCTCTTCCTTGGCATCCAGGCCGTAGCTCACCACCTTGAACCACTTGCCGCTCATGTTCAGCGGCATGCCGTGGGTCAGGTGACCGCCTTCGGCCAAGCTCATGCCCATGATGGTGTCGCCGGGCTGCAGCAGCGCAAAGAACACAGCCTGATTGGCCTGCGATCCGGAGTTGGCCTGCACGTTGGCAAAGCCCGCGCCGTACAGCGTCTTGAGACGGTCGATGGCGAGCTGCTCGGCCACGTCGACGAATTCGCAGCCGCCGTAGTAGCGCTTGCCGGGATAGCCCTCTGCGTACTTGTTCGTGAGTTGGCTGCCCTGGGCTGCCATCACCGCCGGCGAGGTGTAGTTCTCGGAGGCGATCAGTTCGATGTGCTCTTCCTGGCGCTGATCTTCTTTTTGGATGACCGCCCAGAGTTCGGGGTCGATGAGAGCAATCGTGGATTGGGATCGATCAAACATGTCGGTGGTTCTTTGCGGCAGAAAACCCAAGGCACTAAGGCGGCGAGCACAACAAGGCCCTCGGGTTGCCCAGGCGGGCGGCTTGATGCGTGACGCATGACGAATCGGTCATGGGCACGGCTGCGGTGATCGGTGCCTTGCACCCTGGACCCCACGCTCAAGTCGGGTCACTGCGCCTGTCACGCGGCAGAAAGAGTCTACCTTCAGGCCAATGGCCCCACCCCTGTGCGAGGTGGCGCCATGCCGTGATCAGCGCAGGGACGCCACCTGGTCAGGCTCGGCGCTGTCATCGGCGCCCTTGTCAGGCTCAGGTTGCTCCAGCGAAGGCTTTTCGTCGACTGGCGTTGCAGGCGCGGCGCGCGACGCTGCGCCGTTGGGTGCATTGAACGCCACCAAGCGGCCAGAAGCGACCGATCGAAGATGAGACTGCTCCGTCTGAACCTTAAAGACATATCCGTCGTCGCTGTCCAGATTGCCCGCTCCAACATACAGCCGCAGGCCGTCCGCGACGCTGCCGCCGCGCGCGATGCACTCCTTGAGCACCAGCACGCCCACCCGCAAATTGGTCACCGGATCAAACGCAGCCATCGTGCCACCGAAGGCCTCGTACTTGGCGTCATGGACACGCGTCATGACCTGCATCAGCCCTTGTGCGCCCACTGGGCTTTGCGCGAAAGGGTTGAAGCCCGATTCGACGGCCATGATCGCGAGAATCAGCGTCGGGTCCAGCCCGGTCTTGGCGCCGACCTCCCAGGCTTCCACAACCAGACGGCTGATCGGTTCAGGCGCCACCCGATACCGCTTGGAAAGCCATTGGGCGACCGAGGATTGCATCCGGGTCAAGTCCCTGGGGTCGATGGCAGTGGCACGAGCCACCGCGTCGGGCTCCTTCAACTCGTCTGCCAGTGCCTCAAGGGCATCGGCCGGTGTCTCATGGCGGGCCTGCAGCCAGGAAAGTGTGTCGAGTTCGAGAGACTGTCGCAAATCGGCGCGGCCGGCCAGAAACACGACCACCGCCACAGCGACCAGCCCAAGCACTGCCAGCGCGTTGTGGCACACCTCGATCGTGCCCTTGGCCACGTCGCGCGCAAACACGCCAACCGAGAGCGCGCACTGCGTGAGCACGTGGTGGGCTGTTGAAAAAACCTGGCGAATGATGGACATGCCTCGTACCTCCGTGAGCCTGTGTCGGGAAGAAGCCCGACGGGCTTTGACGCTCGCGGCTTCGAACACAATCGTTCGAAGCCAATGACTCGGCAGACCAGATGGGGCCAACTACCGTGCGGCGCCAATCGAAATCCACTCGCTGACTGAGACCCAGGCTGGAGAAAAACCCAGTCTGTATCCGGCGAGCAGGATTCTAGGAATCAAAAACATAACCGGTCAACCTTTAGTTGGCCGCACTTAACTACTAATGTATCTATGAAGTATCGTGACCTGAGGAAGTTCTGTGCCGCCCTTGAAGGCAAAGGCGAGCTTCGACGCGTACGAGAGCCTGTGTCGGCCTTGACCAACCTGTTCGGCACGCCGCGCCGGGTCGCGCCGGGCATGGGTGCCAGCGAGGACGCCGACTTGCTGCGCCTTCTGCCGATGTCAACCTGCTGGCCAGGCGCCGCCGGCCCGAACCGTGAGTGAGGTGTCCTGTTGCAGGTGCCGGCCAGTGCCGAGATCGTACTCAAGGGGCACATACCGACGGCGGCGTCCGCCTACGCGGGGCACAGCAAGCATGGCGCTTCACTCAAGGAAGTGAGTGAATACTTTCACGCAACGGAAGGCCCATTCAACGATCACACCGGTGACTACAACGAGCAGGACGGGTTTCTGGTCTTCGAGATCAGCCGACTCACGCACCGCCGTGACCCGGTCGACCACTACACCTACACCGGCAAGCCGCCCGACGAACCGGCCATGGGTCACCCGACGCGGCGCCGCCGGGCGATAGCGGCAAGCTTGTAAAACACAGCACAATCCGCGGCGCGCTTACTGCACTGCCAAGGGGCCAAGGATGGCCCCACATTTAACGGCGTGCGAGCCATTTCCAAACGGGGCCTTCTCAGCGCAAGTTGTTGCCCTGAGAGGCTGCCCACACATGAGGGTGTTGATGGATGAGTCTGTTCTCACTGCTTGATCACACAGCCACGAGGTTCCCGGATGATGGGGCGGTTTTCCAGGGTCTTGAGCGGGTTCTCACGTGGCGAGAACTGAAGACCCGCGCTTTGGTGATGGGCGCTGCGATACGCGCCAGGTGCTGTCCGGGCGATCGGGTGGCGGTCGTCAGCGAAAACCGCCCCGAGTACGTCGAGCTGATGTTCGCGGCGTGGGCTGCCGAGGTGGTGATCGTTCCGGTCAACTACAAACTGCACGACAAAGAGGTGATGCAGATCCTGGAGGACGCCGAGGTTTCTCTGGTGTTTGCGTCCCCCAAGCTGCTCGGCGGGTTGCCCCGAACGGTTGCGACCTACGGCGACAAGACGGTGGCGATCGGTGAGCCCGTCTACATGCAAATGACCGCAGGTGAACCGCTGGCGGTTCCATCTGCCGACCCGCAGGCCTTGGCCTGGCTGTTCTACACGAGCGGGACGACCGGCCGATCCAAGGGCGCCATGCTGTCGCATCGCAACTTGATGGCAGCGACCGTCGCCCACTTGGCCGACATCGAAGCGCTTGATGAATCGTGCAGTCAGCTTCACGTGGCGCCCATGTCGCACGGCTCGGGCATGTACATGCTGCCGTCGATCGCTCGCGGTGCACGGCAGGTCGTTCCGGTCTCCGGCGGATTCGAGCCTGCGGAGTTTCTCGATCTTTGCGATCAGCACCCAGCTTGTGGTGCCTTTCTGGCGCCGACCATGATCCAGCGTTTGCGCATCGCGATCGACGAAGGCAAGCGAAGCCGGCCGAAGCACCTGCGCAACATCGTCTACGGTGGTGGGCCGATGTACGTCGAGGAGCTGAGAAGGTCGACGACGGTACTGGGCCCGGTTTTTTCTCAGATCTACGGCCAGGGCGAGGCGCCCGTGACCATCACTGGAATGAATCAGGCCGCGCACCTGACCGACGACGACGCCATCCTGGGCTCTGTCGGTTGGCCACGCAGCGGTGTCGAGGTTCGGGTGACCGACGCGGATGGCAAGGACCTGCCAAAAGGAACGATCGGTGAAATCCTGGTTCGCGGTGATGTGGTGATGGCGGGATATTGGCGCAACCCGGCCGCAACTGCCGAGACCCTGCGCGATGGTTGGCTCCACACCGGTGACATGGGCACATTCGACGAGCGTGGCTGCCTGACACTGCGAGACCGCTCCAAGGACGTCGTGATCAGCGGTGGCAGCAACATCTATCCCCGCGAGGTTGAAGAAGTGTTGCTGTTGCACCCCGCGGTGGCCAAGACGAGCGTGGTGGGGCGCCCTGATACCGAATGGGGTGAGGTGCTTATCGCCTTTGTGGTCCGCACACAAGGGGCTGAGGTCAGCGCTGCGGAGCTTGACGCGCATTGCCTTGATCACATCGCACGTTTCAAACGACCGAAGGAATATAAATTCTTGGATGAGCTGCCAACCAGCAGTTATGGCAAGGTTCTCAAGACCGAGTTGAGAAAGTTGTTGGAAAACACCTGATCAATACTTGTAGAAAACATGGGAGAGAAATGATGAGCGTTGCAATGGTTGGTTGGGCACAAACACCATTTGGTAAATTTGACACTGAAAGTGTCGAGAGCCTGATCGTCAAGGCGGTCAACGATGCACTCGCCTATGCGGGTGTTGCCGCTTCAGATGTCGACGAGATCTACCTGGGTCACTTCAACGCCGGCTTCTCAAAGCAGGATTTCACCGCTTCACTGGTTTTGCAGGCCGACGAAGCCTTGCGTTTCAAGCCAGCCACACGCGTTGAAAATGCGTGCGCAACAGGTTCTGCGGCCATTCACCAAGGTATCAAGTCGATTGAATCGGGCCGGGCCCGTATCGTTCTCGCTGTTGGTGTTGAGCAGATGAGTTTGACTTCCGGGCCTGAAGTCGGCGCCAATTTGCTACGAGCCTCGTATTTGCGTGAGGAAAGCCATATCCAAGGCGGTTTTGCCGGACTTTTCGGACGAATCGCTGATGCCTATTTTGAGAAATACGGCGATCAGTCAGATGCTCTGGCCAAGATTGCCGCAAAAAATCACAAAAACGGGGTTTCCAATCCTTACGCCCAGATGCGAAAAGATTTGGGATATGAATTTTGTCGACAGGTCAGCGAAAAAAACCCACTGGTTGCCGGCCCATTGAAGCGCACAGACTGCTCGCCGGTCTCCGACGGGGCCGCGGCCGTGGTGCTCGCCGATTCAAAGACGGCTTCCACGATGCGCAAGGCGGTCACTGTTCGCTCGGTGGCGCATGTGCAGGACTTCCTGCCCATGTCGCGCCGCGATATCTTGCTTTTCGAGGGCTGTTCGATGGCGTGGCGCAAGGCGCTCTCAGATGCGAATCTGCAACTGTCCGACCTGTCTTTCGTCGAGACGCACGACTGCTTCACCATGGCTGAACTCATCGAATACGAGGCCATGGGATTGACGCCTTACGGGCAAGGCGCAAGAGCCATTCATGAGGGTTGGACCCTGGTTGGCGGCAAGCTTCCTGTGAATCCATCTGGCGGCTTGAAGGCCAAGGGCCACCCCGTGGGCGCCACTGGGGTTTCAATGCACGTCATGACGGCCATGCAGCTCAACGGGGAGCTGCCAGCCGCCATCACGGTTGAGAACGCGACCCTTGGGGGCGTATTCAATATGGGGGGCGCCGCCGTTGCGAACTACGTCAGCATCCTGGAGCGTTCACGCTAAACGGCCCCGGCCGTCCGAATTGCGGCCGTACCTCGAGCCGCTCTGAGGCGGCCTCGCACTCGAATCGTCCGGAATCGAAACACTTTAGGCCTGAATTACCGGGGATTTCCCCAGTAAGGTTCGGTTGGTTGCAACGTACATTGCACACTCTCCACAAAGAGTACACGTCTGGACCTGCGCCCTTCGCGGCCGTTTCTACGCATATGACGTTTGGGTGATCGCTTCGCTTCGCGAACTGCCCACCTAACGTTCCTCACACGCCAGACGCTATTCAGACATCAAGGCCTATGCCGCAGACAAGCCAGATTTTCTCGCACCCCGAAAATGACGACCGTGTCAGTACGACATGGGAGAAGTTTTTGAGTGGAGAGACTTGCGGGTCCGACGCGCTGCGCCGGTTGATCGATGACTCCTGGCGCCGCTGTCAAACGGCGGACGTGGACCCCGAGCGAGATAAGGCACCCCCACCGCTCGCTGAAGAGCCCTTGCAGCGACTGCTCGAGGAGCACGACGAGTTGTTGTCAGCGGGAACGCCCGTGATGGCTCACGCTCGTCAGTTTCTGGATGAAACTGGCACCGTGATGGTTTTGACCACACACGATGGCGTCATTCTCAATCTCGAGGGGGACCCTTCCACCTCCGCTGCGGCCGCTGAACGAATTCGCATGCTTCCCGGAAGCAGCTGGAGTGAGGCGGCTTGTGGCACCAACGCGATTGGTACGGCGCTGGCTATCGGGCAGCCGGTTCAGATTCACTCTGCTGAGCACTACTGCGCGGGCATCAAAAGATGGACTTGTTCGGCCACGGTTGTCAGAGATCCGTACGACAACAGCATTCTTGGAGTCGTTGACGTTTCCGGACTGAATTCCACCTACAACAGGCACAGCTTGGCGTTGGTGGTGACCACAGCAAGCCGAATCGAGAGCCGTCTCGCGCGCCGCGAGATGGAGTTGCGGTACAGGCTTCTTGACTTGTGCGTCTCTCGTGTGGCGGGCACCACGTCAGACGGAATCATCTTGCTGGACCGCCGTGGCAATCCCATCAAGGCGTCTGATCGCGCACAGACCGCGTTGAACGCACTGAGCGCAAACGGTCGTATGGCAGCGCCTATTGAGCTGTCTAAACTGAAGATACCGGCATCTTTCAAAGGCGATTTGAGGGCAGGTCTTCCCGACTGGATCAACCATGATTGGCTTGAACCGATTGTTGACAACGGTCAGAAAATTGGCTCGATCCTGACGATCCCCAACCGTGGATTGCAGATGGGACCTCGCCGCAGCGAAGCCATTCTGATGAAGAGCTCTGCTGGCAAAAATCAACATTTTGAGCGGGTTATTGGCAAGTCACCCAAGTTACTCGAAGCTGTGGATTGCGCCCAAAGGCTCGCAAAGTCCAACGTGCCAATACTCCTGCTTGGAGAAACGGGTGTGGGCAAAGACGTATTTGCCAATGCAATACATGCCTCGAGCGTCACTGCCGGTGAGGCCCCCTTCGTCGCCCTGAATTGCGGCGCATTTTCTCGAGAACTCCTGACCAGTGAGCTGTTTGGTTACGCTGAAGGATCCTTCACTGGCGCACGCCGCGGCGGAATGATGGGGAAGATCGAGGCTGCAAGCGGCGGCACGCTGTTTCTTGATGAAATCGGCGAGATGCCACTCGATTTACAGCCTCACTTCCTTAGGGTGTTGGAAGATGGTGCGATCTTCAGGGTTGGAGAGAACAAAGCGCGCAATGTTTCATTCCGGCTTTTGGCTGCAACTAACAAAGATCTACGAAAAGAAGTCTCTGAAGGACGTTTTCGAATGGATCTGTACTACCGGATCTCAGTTGCGGCCATCAATATCCCACCTCTTCGTGAGAGAGCTGAAGACATTCATGCGATTTCAGAGTACTTTCTAGAAAAGTTATCAGTTCGACACGGCCTCCAACGGCAGAGTTTGGATCGCGAGGCAATCGAAATCCTGAATCGCCATGACTGGCAGGGTAACGTCAGAGAGTTGCGTAATGTGCTCGAGCGCGCAATTCTGATGTCTACCGGACCTGTACTTACAAGAGAATTTCTACCGGAAGAATTGCGACACTATTCTGTGGCGGATTCAATCAAGGCCAATTCGTCCGGTTCGCGGTTAGACATGAAAAGCCTTGAGCAAGTGGAGAAAGAGGCAATCATTTCAATGATCGAACGGCAGGGCAGAAATATGACGGCTGTCGCCAGAGAGTTAGGCATTGCAAAAAGTACCCTGTACGTGAAACTGAAAAAGTTTGATATTGCTGGGTATGCTGCCGAGGATCAGACCTCGGCCATGCCCGCGCAGTTCTGATTGCTCAGCGGCACATCGGGTAAAGCTTGGCACGCATCGCAGTCACGCTCGCCGGGCCCGTTCCTGGCTTCCTCGCTGGTTGAACCGGTTGGCCTCAACCGCGTCTTTGCCTGCAGCGTATGAAATCCGAACGCTGATTGTTGCCAAGAACCGCAAAACCACTCCTAAGTTATTGATTTTCAAAGCATTAATAAGTCGAGCCACTTGGCATGAGTTCTGCTGCAACGAACTCTAACCGTGCCAAGCCATAGTGGCAGTGCAATTGATCGGAGTAGGGTTTGTGTCTAGCAAAAAATCGTCTAATTACGCTCTCAACTCAACATTGCTGAAGGGATTTCGGAAGGCGACTGTCGAAAATGCCCGCGAACTGCAATACGAGGCGGCTCTGCTTTTGTCGAATAACCACTTCTCCAGGGCCTATTTTTTGGCGGCAGCGTCGATCGAGGAGACCGGTAAGGCTGTTCAGGCCTTCGATGCGCTGGGTCGGAATGTGCGAGACCCCGAAGTTTCGACTCGAGTCAGGCTGAATTTTCAGGACTACTCCAAAAAAGTCGCCGCAGCTGCCTTTCCATGGTTGCTCAATGATCACAGTTGCCGAGAAGAGTTGACTGCCTTTATTGACTCGTTGATTGAGGCGAAAAATGTCAGTGAACCCGCTCTGTTTGTCGGCATTGAGCCTCAGGGGATGAGGATGCATGCGCCCGCGACTGATATATCCAGGGAATCGGCAGAGCAGTGTGTGCAGATGGCGAGAAATATTTTTTCGCATGCCTCTTTGCATGTGCTGGACGGCCATCACAAAGTCCGCACTCGGGCGGAGGATGACTTCTTCGTCATGAAGCCATCTTCTGTATTGAATGTTTCAAGCGGCACGGATTTCTGGCAGTACTACATTGCGTGCATGAAGTCGGGCGACTCCGCTTTTGAGGCGGCATTGATGGACTACACGCAAAAATATCTTGCCAAGAACGAGAAATACAAAAATCAGGGCACTCAGGGTTTGGGGGATGTCCTCTGAGTTTGGCTAAGGTTTGGTTTTCCCCATGTCAGAGTAGTTTAGATTTATTAATTTTTTAATAGAGTCAAGGAGGCAAAAAAGTGAAAATTTATGATTGGGCTGCTGCTCCCAACCCCAAGCGACTTCGCATGTTTCTCGTGGAAAAAGGTCTGAACATTGAAATTGTTCAGGTTTCTGGAGACGCGTTGCGCCTGCGTCCCGATTACGTTGCGAAGTTCCCTCAGGCGATGGTTCCAATGCTCGAGTTGGACGACGGTCGTCAAATCGGAGAATCTATTGCGATTTGCCGTTACTTCGAAGAGTTGTACCCAAATCCACCGATGCTGGGTCGCGACCCCTATGAACGCGCCATCGTTGACATGTGGGAGCGGCTTGCCTTCGATGAGGGCATGATGGCTGCTGGTGAGGTGTTCAGAAACAGCGCCGAAGCCTTCAAGGATCGTGGACTGCCTGGCTTTGCAGTGCCAGTGCCACAAATTCCTGCGCTGATCGAACGCGGCAAGATGCGCCTGGCTCACTTCTTTACCAAGTTCGACAAGCAACTGGGCAAGAACAGGTTCATCGCTGGTGACCAGTTCACGCTTGCGGACTGCACCCTGTTTTCCAGCATTGAATTTGCGGGCTGGACGGACATCAAAATTCCGGACAACTGCAAGAACCTCCTGCGCTGGCAAGCCGAAGTAAGTGCTCGGCCCAGCGCGAAGGCCTGACCGCAGCGTTAGGGTTGAACCCTGATGACCGGAAGGCGAACGGGGCTCAAAATTCCGTTCGGCTTCCATCCGTCTGAGGCCTCCCGATTTAACTTGTATCGGAGGTCAAAAGACGAAAAAACTGATGTAAATCAAACAGTTGGTCTTTCAACTGACATCAGGCTGACGATCTGGCATCGACCTTGCAGTTAGGTGGGTGCTCGGTCCTTGATGGATCGTTCGGTAATTTCGGGTCCCTAGGGACCATTGGCGTAGACCATATTGTTTTTTTAATGGAGACGTGGAGATGACAACGGAAAATTCGTCGGTTCAGGTGCTTGGCATTGATGCCGGCGGCACCATGACCGACACATTCTTTGTTCGTGCTGACGGGCGGTTTGTGGTCGGTAAGGCACAGAGCAACCCTGCAGATGAGTCGCTGGCGATCTACAACTCTTCAGTGGACGCCTTGGCCCACTGGGGTCGCAAGGTCGATGACGTGTACCCTGAGTTGGTGACGTGTGTCTATTCCGGCACCGCCATGCTGAACCGCGTGTTGCAGCGCAAGGGCCTCGACGTGGGTCTGATGTGCAATCGCGGTTTCGAGCAGAACCACTCGATGGGTCGTGCCCTGCAAAGCTACCTCGGTTACGCTCTTGAAGATCGTATCCACCTGAACACTCACCGCTACGACGAACCTCTGGTGCCTATCCATCGCACCCGTGGCGTTGCGGAGCGCACTGACGTTCAAGGTAAGGTGGTTATTCCTTTGCGCGAGGACGAAGTCCGCGTCGCAACCAAGGAACTGGTCGATGCTGGCTCCAAGGCCATCGTGATCTGCCTGCTTCAGTCGCACAAGAACGGCACCAGCGAAACCCGCTGCCGCGACATCGTCAAGGAAGAGCTCAAGAAGATGGGCGTTGATATCCCTGTGTTCGCGTCGGTAGATTACTACCCGCAGCGCAAGGAAAGCCACCGCATGAACACGACGATTCTGGAAGCCTATGGCGCAGAACCGTCGCGTGCCACCCTCAAGCTGGTGGCCGATCGCTTCAAGAAGCACGGCGCCAAGTTTGCACTGCGTGTGATGGCAACGCACGGCGGCACCATCAGCTGGCAGGCCAAGGAACTGGCTCGCACCATCGTATCCGGCCCTATCGGCGGCGTGATCGGCTCCAAGATGCTCGGCGAAGCACTCGGCGACGAGAACATTGCTTGCTCCGACATCGGTGGCACAAGCTTCGACGTGGCACTGATCACCAAGGGCAACTTTGCGATCAAGTCTGACCCTGACATGGCTCGTCTGGTTCTGTCGCTGCCACTGGTGGCCATGGACTCGGTCGGTGCAGGTGCAGGAAGCTTCATCCGTATCGATCCGTACTCGAAGTCGATCAAGCTGGGCCCTGATAGCGCAGGCTATCGCGTCGGCACCTGCTGGCCAGACAGCGGTCTGACCACTTGCACGGTATCTGACTGCCACGTGATCTTGGGCTACCTGAACCCGAACAACTTCCTTGGCGGTGCCATCAAGCTCGACGTTCAGCGCGCACGTGACCACATCAAGGCTCAAGTTGCTGATCCTTTGGGTCTGTCGGTTGAAGACGCAGCAGCTGGCGTGATTGAGTTGCTGGACCTGACCTTGTCAGAATATATGCGCGCCAATATCTCGGCTCGTGGTTACACCCCGGGCGAGTTCACCTGCTTCTCGTACGGTGGTGCTGGTCCAGTTCACACCTATGGCTACACGCAAGGTGTGGGCTTCAAGGACGTGGTCATTCCGGCTTGGGCCGCAGGCTTCTCAGCTTTCGGCTGCGCATGCGCTGACTTTGAGTATCGCTATGACAAGTCTGTTGACCTGGGTTTGCCTGAACTCGCACCGGACGCAGACAAGGCTGCCGCCTGCAAGACGCTGCAGGACGCTTGGAACACGCTGGCCGAAAAAGTGATTGAAGAGTTCGTGATCAACGGTTTCGGCCGTAAGGACGTTCTGTTGATCCCTGGCTACAAGATGCAGTACATGGGCCAGCTGAACGACCTCGAGATCATCTCGCCTGTCGCCAACGCTGCCAATGCTGCTGACTGGAACAAGATTGTCGAAGCCTTCGAAAACACCTATGGCCGTGTTTACGCTAATTCGGCTCGCTCGCCAGAACTGGGATACTCGATCACCGGTGCCATCATGCGCGGTACCGTGGTGACCCAGAAGCCAGTGTTGCCAGAAGACAAGGACGAAGGTCCTACGCCTCCGGCAGATGCTCGCCTCGGCACCCGTCCGTTCTACCGCAAGAAGAAGTGGGTTGATGCAGTGATCTACAAGATGGAATCGCTCAAGGCAGGTAATCACATCACCGGCCCTGCGATCATCGAGTCTGATGCGACCACCTTCGTCGTACCTACAGGTTTTGCGACCCGTGTTGACAAGCATCGCCTGTTCCACCTCATTGAAGTCAAGTAAGGAGAAACAACCATGAACATGATGAGTAACAAGGAAGTTGGTTTTGCCGATCTCTTGAAGAACGGCAAGACCCTCAAGCAGTACCGTGACGAGATCCTTGCAAGGACGGCGTCAACGGGCCACTACGACGGCCTGACCGAACTGGCATTCCGTAATAGTGACCCTATCGGCTACGAGCGCCTGTTCTCGAAGCTGCGCGGTGGTCTGGTTCACGCTCGTGAAACCGCCAAGAAGATCGCTGCAAGCCCCATCGTTGAGCAAGAAGGCGAGCTTTGCTTCACGCTGTACAACGCCGTCGGCGACTGCGTGCTGACCTCGACCGGCATCATCATCCACTGCGGAACGATGGGCGCTGCGATCAAGTACATGTGCGAAAACAACTGGGAAGCCAACCCAGGCATCGCTGACGGTGACATGTTCACCAACAACGATTGCTCTATCGGTAACGTGCACCCTTGCGACATCCAGACGATCGTTCCGGTCTTCCATGAAGGCCGTCTGATCAGCTGGGTGGGCGGCGTGACCCACGTGATCGACACCGGCGCTGTGACCCCTGGTTCGATGAACACCGGACAAGTCTCGCGTTTCGGCGACGGCTACATGATCACCTGCCGCAAGACCGGTGTGAACGACACCTGCCTGCGTGACTGGCTGCATGAGAGCCAGCGCTCGGTTCGCACGCCTAAGTACTGGATTCTCGACGAGAAGACCCGTATCGCTGGCTGCCACATGATCCGTGAACTCGTTCACGAAGTCATCGCTGCAGACGGTATCGTGGCCTATGAGGCTTTCTGCTCTGAAGTGATTGAAGAGGGTCGTCAAGGCCTGATCATGCGCATCAAGGCCATGTGCATTCCTGGCGTTTATCGCAAGGTTGCATTCGTTGATGTGCCATATGCGCACGAGGACGTGGGTGTGTCTTCGAAGTTCGCCAAACTCGACAGCATCATGCATTCGCCTGTCGAAATGACGATCTACAAGACCGGCAAGTGGCGTCTTGACTTTGAAGGCGCAAGCCGTTGGGGCTGGCACACCTTCAACGCCCACCACGTCGCTTTCACCAGCGGTTTGTGGGTAGCGATGTGCCAAACCCTGGTTCCTACCCAGCGTATCAATGACGGCGCTTATCTCGCGACTGAGTTGCACATGCCCAAGGGCACGTGGTGCAATCCGGACGATCGTCGCACGGGTCATGCCTATGCTTGGCACTTCTTGGTGTCGGGTTGGTCTGCACTGTGGCGTGGTCTGAGCCAGTCGTACTACAGCCGTGGCTACCTGGAAGAAACCAACGCCGGTAACGCCAACACCTCCAACTGGCTGCAAGGCGGCGGTATCAACCAAGACGGCGAAATCCACGCTGTGAACAGCTTCGAGGCTTCGTCCTGCGGTACCGGTGCTTGCGCGATCAAGGACGGTCTGAACCACGCTGCTGCAATCTGGAATCCAGAAGGCGACATGGGTGACATCGAGATCTGGGAAATGGCTGAGCCTCTCCTGTACCTCGGCCGTAACGTCAAGTCAAATTCGGGCGGCTACGGCAAGCACCGAGGTGGCTGCGGTTTTGAGACGCTGCGGATGGTCTGGAACTCGCAAGACTGGTCGATGTTCTTCATGGGTAACGGCTACATGAACAGCGACTGGGGTCTGATGGGTGGTTATCCATCGGCAACCGGCTACCGCTTCGAAGCCCATAACACGGGTCTAGAGCGTCGTATCGCCAACGGCGAGCCGATTCCTCTGGGCGCCGACCTGGACCCTACCGCCAAGGTCTACGAGCAGAGCATCGACGCAACTGCAATAGTCAAGCGCGATCAGCAGTGCATCACGACCGAAGAGTGCTACGCAAACCATGACCTGTACCTGAACTACCTCCGCGGTGGCCCAGGTTTCGGGGATCCTCTGACGCGTGATCCGAAGTCCGTCGAGAGCGACCTTAACCAGAAGTTCTTGCTGGTTGAGTTTGCCCGCAAGGTTTACGGTGCTGTGGTAACTCAAGATGCAAAGGGCATGTACCACGTTGACGCAGAGAAGACCAAGGCTCGCCGCGCTGAAATCCGCAAGGAGCGTATTGCCCGTTCGGTTCCAACGCGTGAGTGGATGAAGGCAGAGCGTACCCGCATCGTCAACAAGCAAGCTTCGCAAGCGGTTCAGCACATGTTCGCAACCAGCCTGGCCTTGTCTGAGAAGTGGACGACCAAGTTCCGCACGTTCTGGGATCTGCCTGCTGATTGGCAACTGCTTGAGACCGAACTGGGTATTCCTTCGTATGGCTCGAAGTTCCGCATGGACCTGTCCTTGATGCCTGACGTTCGTACCGTTGTTCAGGTTGAAGAGTAATTTTCAACTTATCAGCAACGATTCCGTAAATTTGGAGATTTAGATGTCGACTTACACTCAAGAACAAGTCAATAACATGGTAGCGGGAACGCTCGATTGGGATACGACTTTCCGCATGTTGTCTATGCCGAAGGACGCAGACCGATTTTCCATGTACCTGCATACTTTGCAGGCTAACGTGACTTTCCCTGACAAGATCGTGCTTCCGCTTTCACCGCACATGTACATTGTGCAATCGGTGAAGACGAAGAAGTGGATCGTCAAGTGCGATTGCGGCCACGAGTTTTGTGGCTACAAGGAAAACTGGAAGCTTTTCGCGAACATTTACGTTCGTGACAACGCTGAAGCAATGGCTGAGGTCTATCCTAAGTTCATGGCTCCAGATACAAACTGGCAGGTCTATCGCGAGTACTACTGTCCAAGCTGTGGCGTCATGCACGACGTTGAATGCCCGGTGCCTTGGTACCCAGTGATGCATGACTTCGAGCCCGATATCGATACGTTCTACAAGGAATGGGTCAACTTGCCCATGCCTGAACGAGCTGCTTGATCTTGTGTTCGGGTGCCTGTTCGTGAGAGCGGGCACCCAAGGCACGGCTGGAGTATTCCGGCCGTGCTTTTTTTATTTCAATAATGCCTCGAAAAGAAGGCCATTCAGTAAGTGGGCCGGTGCTGGTAAGTCAAGTATTTGTTGATCTGAGCCATTCAATATAGTTGGCATGACGCAGAATGCGGATCGCCACATAAAGGAGACAACGGTGGTAGAGAAATCAAAGAGTGGTTTGACGAGGGTTTTGAATTTCATCCCTCAGGTGATGCCGATTATTATTATCGGAGGGCTTCTTTACGCTGGTTTTTTCGTGAAAGCAGAAGCGGTCATCACCAAAGTGGAGCCTAAGGCAATTGAGCGCCGCGACAATTTCATCAGCGTGGCTGCTCCGTCCGCGCAGGTCGCGTGGGCAGCAGGCACCGCCGGCAAGGTGGTCCGCACTGAGGATGGAGGAAAGACTTGGACCGCCCAAAAAACCAAGACGCTTGAAAACATCCAAGGAATTACCGCCTTTGATGACAAGAGTGCGATCATCGTCGGCAACCACAGCCTGATTCTCTACACCACAGACGCGGGCGCAACTTGGAGCCAGGCAACGCAGCCTGCGCCACCAAAGCCTGAAATTAGCAAGTTGTTCCGGGTTCAAGTAGCTGGCGATACTGTCTGGGCAGTGGGTGAGTACAACACGCTCCTGCGTTCGAACGACAAAGGTGTGACGTGGACGCGGCTGCTCCCAGAGAAAGACCGCAATCTGAATACCATTGCCTTCGCCGGAAGTGTGGGCATCATCTTTGGAGAGGCGGGCCTGACTCTGCGGTCTACTGATGGGGGTGCAACCTGGGAGGAAATCAAGGTCGACAACCAGGTCAGCTTGATGAATGTGGCCTTCCGCGACGACAAGCATGGTGTCGCAGTTGGCCTGACTGGAACGATGATGGCCACCGACGATGCCGGTGCGACGTGGCGGTCTATCCCTTTTGTGACAGAAGAGCACTTGCTCAACGTGCGCTGGGAAGACGACCAGTGGAAGGCCGTGGGCGATAAAGGGGTCATCGTGACCTCGAATGCCGAAGCGAAAGAGTGGAAGGCAGGAAAGATCTTCGAGGGCGATGTTGCGTGGAGGACACAAATGGTGAAGCAGGGTCCGCGCTACTACGTTGTCGGAGCGAATCTGGCTATCCTCGAGGACGGGAAGCTTGTCGTCGCTGGCCGTTGAAGTGATTGCAAAAATCCGGAGACAAAATTGAAAAATACAACATTCAGCAAAGTTCACAGAGCGTTCTCGTGGTTCATAGACCACCGAATGATATTGATCGCCCTGATCGTGCTTGCAACGGCCGGTATGGGTTACATGGCGAGCAAAGTTGAGGTCAAGACGATCTTCAGCGACCTGCTCCCCAAAAATCATCCGTATGTGAAGGTCAACCAGCAGTTCAAGTCGACCTTTGGCGGCTCGAACCTTGTGACCATCATGGTCGAAAATAACAATGGCGAGATTTTCGATCTGAAGGTTCTTGCCGCTGTCCAAAAGTTGACCGTTGGCATGCAGCAGGTCAATGGAATTGACACGTACCAGATCATTTCGCTGGCCTCCAAGAAGATCAAGGAGATTCGCGCTTCGACCGAAGGGGTGGAATCCAAGCCAATCATGTGGCCGCGGCTGCCTGAAGGGCCTGAACAGATGGCGAAACTGAGGGCCGCAGTCCTCAACAACCCGCTCGTTTATGGTCCTTATGTGTCACTGGACCTGAAGGCAACGCTGATTACGGCCGATTTCCGCGATGGCGAAATCGACTACACGAAAGCCTTCAACGAGATCATGGCGCAGATCGATGAAGTCAAAAAAGGCGCTGACGGCATCAATATTCGTGTAGTAGGTGAACCGGTTCTGTATGGCTGGGTGAATTTTTACCTTGACGAAACCATCAAAATCTTCTTTGGGGCTATTTGCTCGTTGTTCATTATCTTGCTTGTCATCACCCGCACTTGGCATGGGACGTTTCTGCCTCTGGTTGCGGGCGCCATCAGCGCCACCTGGGCGCTGGGTGCAGCAAAGATCATGGGTTTCCACCTGGACCCGTTGGTGATCGTGGTGGCTTTCTTGATCACAGCGCAGGCCGTTTCTAACGCCGTCCAGTTGATCTCGCGTTACGACGACGAAATCGCAGCAGGCGCCAAGACCTCGAAAGAGGCGGCAGTTGCGAGTGCTGAGAACCTGTTCAAACCCAGTATGTTGGCAATCGTTGCTGACGCTGGATGTGTGCTGGTGGTGGCTTTGACCCCGATCCCGATGCTGGAGAAGATTTCCTACATTGGTACGGTCTGGATTTTCTCCATCATCATCAGTGCCTTGATCTTGACGCCTGTATTGCTGTCGTTCGTCAAGCCCAAGACCCATTTCGTGCATCCGATCAACATCCGACCGGTTTTGGATTCAATCATTGGACTTTGCGCCAGCATCGTCACGACCGGTGCACGTTTCGTCGTCTTGGGGTTGGCTCTTGCGGTCTTTATCTTCACGGGCTGGTACGCCTTCAACCTGAAGGTGGGTGACGCCAACCCCGGGTCGCCAATTTTGTGGCCTGATTCGTCTTACAACACCGACGCGTCCGAAATCAACCGCCAGTTCCAGGGTTCTGATCGGATGTTCGTGGTGGTTGCGGGCAACCAGAACGGTTCGCTGCGTGAGCCGGAGGTGCTGCAAAGCATGACCAACTTCCAGCGGTACATGGAAGCACAACCGGAAGTCGGCGGCAGCGTCTCAGTGGCAGACATCCTGCCCCAGGTTCGCCGGGTGCTTCGAGAGGGCAATCCGATGTACGCCGAGCTCGGTGCTACTTCTGACGAAAACAGCGAGTTGACTTACATCTTTGTGGCGGGTTCAGACCCGGGCGACATGGATCGTTACGCTGATGCCTTTGCCAAGAACGGCGCGGTCACACTGTTCTTCCGGGATCACCAGGGCGACACGCTCAGAACCGCCATCGCTCGTGTGCAGGCTTACGTGAACGCTCCTGAGAACCAACTCAAGAATGCTCAGTACATGCTCGCGGGCGGTCTGGTCGGTGTCCTGGCTGCGGTGAATGAGGTGATTCTGGCGGGTCAGATCGAGGCCATTGCGCTGGCGCTGCTGGTGCTTGTGGTGTGCTGTACCTTCACCTATCGCTCGATGGTGGCTGGTGTGTTCTTCATGATTCCGGTCATGCTGTCGAACACCGTCACCTTCAGCTACATGGCGTGGGCGGGCATCGGCATGAACATCAACACCTTGCCTGTGGTGGCGCTGGGTATCGGCCTGGGTGTGGACTACACGTTCTACATCGTTGACGGTATCCGCGAGGAACTCCACCACTCGTCCAACGTTGAGGCGGCGATTTTGAAATCGTTGCGCAGTTCGGGTCGTGGTGTGCTGGTCACAGCCATCACGCTGGTCGGCAGCGTGGGTTTGTGGGCGTTTTCGTCGGTTCGTTTGCAAGCAGACATGGGCTTTTTGATCGCCCTGTGGCTGTCGATCTCGGCGTTCAGCGCGCTGTTCATCATGCCGGCGATTGTTTTTGTGTTCCGTCCTGCGTTCGTGGTGGGTGATGAAGATCATCCCCTTGAGCAGGCGAAAACTGTGGGTGTGTGAAGGTCGCCTCTTGCCTGTTGGTTCCGGTTGATACCGGGCTGGCGGGCGAGGGGTGTTGGTTAGTGGTGGTAATAACGGAAGGAATGGAGACATGAAAATAGAAAAGAGCTTCAAGCGGGCCATCCCTGGCCTCGCTGCGGCAGCAGCCCTCGCAATGGGTCTGCCTGCTGCATACGCTGCCGACGCCCCAGGCGCCGGTGACTTCAAGTTCGGGCTTTCGGGTTATGCGCGTGCCTGGGTTTCGATCAACCTCGAAAATCAAGGTGAGTTCAGGCCGAACCTTGGCCTGCACAACGGTGTTGGATGCTCCACAAGCGGCACCGGTACCAATGCCGCCGGGAACGTTTGTTCCGGTCAGTACCCAGCTAATTTTTTGTCTAATGGCCAAGCTGGGCAAGCGTTTGGTGGCTCCCCCACCAATAACAATAAAGGTGACAACACGACGCCTGCTGGTGGAGCTGTAGCTTCGGTGCCAACCAATTCACAGGTTAATAAGGCCACCGACGGCAACTACAACTCGAAGTGGAAGCCTTCGATGGTTCGTGGCTCCGTGTTGCTTGACGGTGATGCGGCGTACATGGGCCTGAAGTTCAAGGCCATCGCCCGTCTTGACCGTGAATACAAGACGGACTACCTTGAGCAGCTCGAGAACCTGCGCAAGGCCAACCTGTCGGGTAACGGCACCAGCCCGTTCGGATACAACGACGGCAAAGCGCCGAATCCGAACAGCATCATGGACAACTACAACAACTTCGACTTCCGCGAGTTCTGGGTTGAAGCACCGATCGGCGACCGCACCACGGTCAAGATTGGTCGTCAGCAGATCGTTTGGGGCGAGTCGGACTTCTTCCACGCGATGGACGTGGTGCACGGCTACGACCTGAGCTGGCGTCTGTTTTTCGAAGGCGAGAACGAAGAGTGGCGCAAGCCGCTGATCTTGATCTCGACCAAGATCCGCATCCCTGAAGCTGACGGCATGCTGGCTGCTTACATCAAGCCAGGCTGGGACCGTTGCCAGGACATCGGTAACACCTATGACGTGAACGGCGGCCGCTGGTTCTTCAACCCCTACCGTGGCTATACGCTCGAGACCACCACCACCAAGGATTGCGGTCAAGAGAACTGGGATGTCAATAACGTCGGTGGCGGTATTCGCTGGCAGGGTGAGGCGTTTGATCTGAGCTACTCGATCGCTTACATGCACGCCAACTCCGCGGATCCGGTGGCCAACCCGAATCCGAACGTGACCGGTGCTGCCACCGGCTACAAGGGTTCGCGCGTTGACGGTTCGATCTTCGACCGCATCCATCCAGAGATCGACGTGATCGGCATGACGCTCAGCGGCTACTCCGCGTTGCTCGATGCCGTGGTCAGCACTGAGGTGGCTTACACCTTCAACCAGCCGTTCAACCAAGGGCAAGGTGGTTTCTTTGGTTATAGCTCCGACCCTGTGAACTATGCCAATTTCGGCGGTAGCCCATGTCCAGAGGGGTCACTTGGTGCAGGTGGTGCGAATTTGTCTCAGGG
>JBBAPK010000025.1:0-40435 GCA_040400875.1 Burkholderiaceae bacterium
GCCAGCAGGCCGAGGAAGGTGCCGTCGGCGCGGACGAGCATGGTGGTCTTGCCGAGCGATTCGAGTCGGACCGCCTGCTCACGGACCGCGTCCGGAACCTCATCGTCGGCAAACAGCCGCAGGTTGCCGACGCTGACCTTTGCGGACGACACGACCGCGTGCATGCCCTTGCCCGTAACGGACTGAACCTCGGTCGCCGCGGGCCATTCCAGCTTGCGCAGACGCGCAGCCTGCACGACGGCCTGTGCCAGCGGGTGGCCGCTGCGGCTCTCGACGCTGGCTGCGGTGGCCAGCAAGCCGCCCTCATCGCCGCTCAGAACCACCACATCGGTGACGCTGGGCTTCCCGGTGGTGATGGTGCCGGTCTTGTCGAACGCGATCACCGACAGCGAGCGCAGGTTCTCCAGATGAACGCCGCCCTTGATCAGCACGCCGCCCCGGGCGGCACGCGCCACGGCAGCCAGCACCGCCGAGGGCGTGGCGATGGCCAAGGCGCAGGGCGAAGCGGCCACCAGCACCGCCATCGCCCGGTAGAAGGATTCTGCAAAAGGGAAGCCCATCAGCGGTGGGATCGCGATGAGAGCCGCAACGCCGAGAAGCACCAGCGGGACGAAGATCTTCTCGAACTTCGTCACGAAGCGCTGGGTCGGCGACTTGTCGGTCTGCGCTTCGGCGACAAGCTGAACCATGCGGGCCAATGAACTGTCCTTGGCCAGCTTGGAGACCTCCACGCGCAGCAGGCCCTCGCCGTTCACCGTCCCAGCGAAGACCAGCGAATCGGCCTCCTTGTCCACGGGCATCGATTCACCCGTGATGGCTGCCTGGTCGACGGCGGACCTGCCTTCGAGCACTCTGCCGTCGGCGGGAATGCGCTGCCCCGGCCTCACCAGCACCTGGTCGCCGCGCAGCAGGTTCTCCACCGGGATCTCGATCTCGATGGCATCCCGCAGGACCAGAGCCGTCTTCGGGGCCAGGTCCGCCAACGCTTCCATCGCGTGTCGGGCCCGGTCCATGGCCAGGTGCTCCAGCGCATGCCCCAGGCTGAACAGCACCAGCAACAGTGCGCCCTCGGCCCACTGACCCAGGGCCGCGGCACCCGCTGCCGCCACGATCATCAACACGTCGATGTCGAGGACCCGCTCGCGGATGCTCTGCCATGCATCGCGCATGGCGTAGTAGCCACCGATGGCGAGCGATGCAGCCAGAAGGCCCACGCTCACGACGTGCGCGTCATGCCGCAGACCCACGAGCCAGCCTGCGAGCAGCAGTGCGCCCGCAACCGCGCTCACGATCAACTCGCGGAACTCGACATGCCAAGGCGCGTCGTGATGCGCCTCGAGGACACCGTAGCCGAGCGCTTGGAGGCGCTGGACGATGGCCTTGCGCGACACCTTGTCGGTGTCGTATTCCAGACGCATGCGCTCGGCAGCGTAGCTGACCGAGGCTTCGAGAACGCCCTCCAGTCGGCCCAGGGCGTGCTCGATGACCGTGGCGCAGGTCGCGCAGTCCATGCCGTCGATGCGCATCAGCTCGTGCTGGTAGCGCCCGCTCAGCTCGGCGCCAGCCGCCTCCGCCATCCTGCGAACCTGCGGCATGGCCGTGCTCGCAGGGTCGTAGTGCAGGCACAGGAAAGGCTTGCCGTCCTGCTGAACGACATGCACCTTCTCCAGGCCTTGCGCCTGCAGGTTGTCGGTCAGACGCTGGATGCAGGAATCCCGCTCGTCCGGAACCCCCGGCAGGACGAGAGCCAACTGCAGCGCGAGCTTTTCAGTCATTGAGCATCATGCGCCTTGCACGACCGGGCAGCCGTCGAACGGCTTGATGCATCGCAAGCACGTCGCCGTCGGGCTGCGCTTGCCAGTCCACCACGGCATCGTCAGCGTGCGATGGAGCGGCAGCCGACGAAAGGTGGGGGGGCGGACCTCGCGCATCGCGGGAAGTTCGACCCTTGCGTTCATCGCACGTCTCAGGCCAAGAGCCATTGCTCGACCTTTCCACGACTCGGCACGCCGCCGGCATGAACGACCTTGCCGTCGATCACCACGGCCGGTGTGGACATCACGCCGTAGCTCATGATGTCGCGCATCTCCTCGACCTTGCTGAGCGTCACCGCCACGCCCTTGTCCTTCGCGGCCTGCTCGATCAGCGCGACAGTGTTCTTGCAGTTGGCGCAGCCGCTGCCGAGTACCTTGATGTCCGTGTGAATCTCCTTGAGTTGCGGTAGTGGGAAGAAGGCGGGAGCTGGTGCCTTCAGAGCGCCAGGTTGAAGACGTAGCCCACGATCAGGATGCCGGTGGCGACCACGCCCACGAAGGTGGCGATCAGGCGCAGCTTCAACACCTTGCGCAGGATGATCATTTCGGGCAGCGAGAGCGCGATCACGCTCATCATGAAAGCCAGCACGGTGCCGAGTGCCGCGCCCTTGGCTAGGAGCGCCTGAACGATGGGGATGATCCCGGCCGCGTTGGTGTACATCGGCACACCGATCACCACCGCCAGCGGCACCGACCACCAGGCGTCCTTGCCCATGAAGGACGCCATGAAGTCCTGCGGCACCCAGCCGTGGATGGCCGCGCCGATGGCGATGCCCGCGAGGATGTAGGGCCAGACCTTGCCGACGATCTCGCGAACGCTGGCGAAGCCGCCTTCGATGCGCTCGACGAGCGTCATGCCGTCACTGCCGACCGCGGCCTGCACCTTGGGCATGTCGCGCACCCAGTCTTCCAGGTACGCCTCCATCTTGAGGCGGCCGATCACCCAGCCGGCGACGATTGCCACGGTCAGGCCCAGGCCGAGGTACAGCGCAGCGATCTTCCAGCCGAACAGCCCGAACAGCAGCACCAGGGCCACTTCGTTGACCATGGGCGCCGAGATCAGGAAGGAGAAGGTCACGCCCAGCGGTACGCCGGCCTGCACGAAACCGATGAACAGCGGCACGGCGGAGCAGGAGCAGAACGGCGTGACGATGCCAAGACTGGCGGCCATGACGTTGGCGACGCCTTCCGTCTTGCCTGCCAGCAACGCACGGGTGCGCTCCGGCGTGAAGTAGGAGTTGATCATCCCCATCACGAACACCACCGCGGTGAGCAGCAGCAGCACCTTGGGCGTGTCGTAGAGGAAGAACTGCAGCGCACCGCCGAGGTGGCTGTCGCGTTCGACCGGCAGTGCCGCCACCAGCGCCTCGGATGCCGGGCTCAATGCCTGGTAGAGCGCCAACCAGACGAGCGCTGCCGTGAGCAGGAACAGCTTCGGGTGCTGGCGGGGCAGTTGCTGTGTGCGTTGGGAAAGGGTCAGGGTGCTCATGTTGCGGGGTCTCCGTCGTGAAGACGGAAGCCGCTGCAAAAGGATTCACCCGTGTCGGATTGCGACGTTGACCAGGATCAGACGGCGGGCGTACGCGGCACGTGGCCGGCCACGGTGCCGTCGGGCTCAAAGCTCACCTGGCACACCGTCGTCAACCGGTCACGCAGGCGCTGGCGTGCGCGCAGGAGCCGCGACTTGGCAGCCGGCAGCGCAAGGCCGTGGTTCTCGGCGAAGTCGCGGACTGTCTGCCCCGCCAGATCACAGGCGCCGAGGATGGCCGCGTCCTCGGCCGACAGTTCTGCCATCGTCCGTTCCAGGCAGGTGGCGAGTGCATCCACCGGCGGCGGTGGATCGTCCTGCAGCGCGGCAGGCTCGTCGTTGCCATCGGGCAAGGGCTCGGAGGGGTGTGTCGCGCGAGCCCGGTCGATCAGCGCGTTGCGCGCCACCTGGAACAGCCAGGCGCGCGGGTTGTCCAGGGTGCAGAAGCCCTGGCCATGGCGCATTGCCTTCACGAACACGTCCTGCAGCACGTCGTTGGCCGTGTCGGCATCGGCCACCCGATGCCGCAGGTAGCCGAGCAACTCGGCTTCGTGGGCTTGCCACGCCGCCGACACGCACGAGAACGCGCCGGCCGGCGCAGCCGCACCAGCGGGCATCGATTCAGATCGACCGCTGGTTGACCCGCCTGGAGAGTTCTGCGGCGCTTTCACGGCGTTCACTGTAGCGGTCGACCAGGTAAGGCGCCACGTCGCGCGTGAGCAGCGTGAACTTCATCAGTTCCTCCATCACGTCGACCACGCGCTCGTAGTAGGCCGAGGGCTTCATGCGGCCGGCTTCGTCAAACTCCTGGAACGCCTTGGCCACCGAGGACTGGTTGGGGATGGTGATCATGCGCATCCAGCGCCCGAGCACGCGCATCTGGTTGACGGCGTTGAAAGATTGTGAACCGCCAGAGACCTCCATCACCGCCAGCGTCTTGCCCTGCGTCGGCCGCACGGCGCCCAGGCTGAGCGGGATCCAGTCGATCTGCGCCTTCAAGATGCCGGTCATCGCGCCATGGCGTTCCGGCGACGTCCAGACCATGCCTTCCGCCCAGGTCGCTGCCTCGCGCAGTTCCTGCACCTTGGAGTGCGTGTCGGGCACGCTGTCGGGCAGCGGCAAGCCGGAGGGGTCGTAGATGCGCACCTCGCCGCCCATCGCGCGCAGCAGGCGTGCCGCTTCCAGCGTGAGCAGCTTGCTGTAGGAGCGCTCGCGCAGCGAGCCGTACAGCATCAGGAAGCGCGGCGGGTGGGCCGAGGACCCGGCACCTGCGAAGCGTCCGCCGCTGGGGCGGTCGAACAGCGCCGGGTCGACGTTGTGTAGGCTGTCTTCAGCGGACGACACGGCGGCCCTCCGCGTCGATCACGGCTTCGCCGTCTTCCTTGTTGAACGCGCCTCGCTGCGGGTTGGGCAGCAGGTCGAGCACGGTCTCCGATGGCCGGCACAGCCGCGTGCCCAGCGGCGAGACCACGACCGGCCGGTTCATCAGGATCGGATGCGCAACGATGAAGTCGATCAACTGGTCATCGGTCCAGTGCGCCTCGTCAAGTTTCAGGGCGTCGTACGGTGTTCCCTTGCGTCGCAACAGATCCCGCACACCGATGCCCATGGCCGAAAGCAGCTCGACCAGCTTGGTGCGAGACGGCGGTGTCTTGAGGTAGTCGACGACGACGGGTTCGTCGCCGCTGTTGCGGATCAGGGCGAGTACGTTGCGGGAGGTCCCGCACTCGGGGTTGTGGAAGATGGTGATGTCGCTCATGGCGTCGAGTGTGCCTCGGGGGTGCGTGGCTCTGCCCTGTCAGCCGCGCTCGTACCAGCCCTTGCTCTGATTCACGACCCGAACGACCAGCAGCATCACCGGCACCTCGATCAGCACGCCGACGACGGTCGCGAGGGCCGCACCGGACTCGAAGCCGAACAGGCTGATCGCGGCGGCCACCGCCAGTTCGAAGAAGTTGCTCGCGCCGATCAGCGCCGACGGGCAGGCCACGCTGTGGGACTCGCCGAGACGCCGGTTCAGCCAGTAGGCCAGGCCCGAGTTGAACAGCACCTGGATCAGGATCGGCACCGCCAACATCGCGATGACCAGCGGCTGCTTCAGGATCGCTTCGCCCTGGAAGCCGAAGAGCAGCACGAGCGTGGCCAGCAGCGCGGTGATCGACAAGGGGCCGATCTTCGCGAGGGTGGCATCGAACGATGCCTGGCCGCGCGCCAGCAGCGCCTTGCGCCAGAGTTGGGCGATCACCACCGGGATCACGATGTACAGGACCACCGAGGTGATCAGCGTGTCCCAAGGCACGGTGATCGACGACAGGCCGAGCAGCAACGCCACGATCGGCGCGAAGGCGAACACCATGATGGTGTCGTTCAGCGCCACCTGGCTGAGCGTGAAGAGCGGGTGGCCGTTGGTCAACCGGCTCCAGACGAACACCATGGCCGTGCAAGGCGCCGCGGCGAGCAGGATCAGGCCGGCAATGTAGCTGTCTGCCTGACCGGCAGGCAGGTACGGCGCGAAGACGTGGCGGATGAAGATCCAGCCCAGCAGCGCCATCGAGAAGGGCTTCACGGCCCAATTGACGAACAGCGTGACGCCGATACCGCGCCAGTGCTGCTTCACCTGGCTCAACGCGCCGAAGTCGACCTTCAGCAGCATCGGGATGATCATCACCCAGATCAGCAGCCCGACAGGCAGGTTGACCTTGGCGATCTCCATCTTGCCGATGGCCTGGACCGGGCCCGGAAGCAGCTGGCCCAGGGCGATGCCGACCACGATGCAGAGAAAGACCCAGACGGTCAGGTAGCGCTCGAAGACGCTCATCGGAGTGGGCACAGTGGCCGGCGCGGGAAGGCTGGCGGCAGACATGGTCAACGGGTCCCGATGTCCTTGATCTCGCGCTGGATGGACATCTTGTCCAGCGACCGCAGAGGCAGCGCCAACATCAACTCGATACGGCGCTTCAGGACCACCGCGGTATCCCAGAACACCTTGGCCTTCTGAGCGTCGCTGCCTTCAAATGCTGCCGGATCGGCCACGCCCCAGTGGGCGCTCATCGGCTGGCCGGGCCACACGGGACACACTTCACCGGCGGCGTTGTCGCAGACGGTGAAGACGAAGTCGAGTTGCGGCGCATCCGCTTTGGCGAACTCCGCCCAATCCTTGCTCCGGTAGCCGTCGCTCGGGATATGCATCGCCGCCAAGGTCTGGAGCGCAAACGGATTGACGACACCGCCAGGTTGGCTACTCGCTGAAAAGGCCCTGAAGTTGCCTCTGCCCATGCTGTTCATCAGGCCCTCGGCCATGATCGAACGGGCCGAGTTGTGGGTGCAGACGAACAATACGTTGTAGACCTTTGAAGGGGTGTCTTGGCTCATTTCAGCTCCGAGGATGGTTTCGTTGTGGAGGGATGTTCGTGGCTCAGCAGGTCGTGCACCCGGGCGGCGATGCGACGTCGCAGGTGACGCCGTCCGTGGCCTGGCAGCAATGCGCGGTGAGGTAGACCAGCAGCGCGTTCATTCGCTCCAGCGAGGGTCGGTAGATCAGATTCCGGCCGTCGCGCTCCTGCGACACCATGCCGGCGTGCATCAGTTCCTTCAGGTGGAAGGAGAGAGTCGAGCCGGGCACATCGAGCGTCGCTGCCAGCGCGCCGGGCGTAAGTCCCTGCGGTCCGGCGCCGACCAGTGCGCGGAAGATGCGCAGACGCATGCCCTGGGCCAGTGCGGCGAGCGACGTGACGGCGGCTTGCTCGTCCATCAGGCGGTTGCGGGTCCGGGTTGCGGCCATGGTCGTTCTCCCTCGCTGGGAAAGTGGTCAAGAGCGGGCTTCTGCGCGCGCGCCGGCATCAGTCGTTGACGGCGACATGGGCGCCTCGATGTTTACTGCAGGCAATGCCTGGCTGTCTTTGCGGCGAACTGTCACTGGCAGCGCGAGGGTGACGAGCCAGCAAACGGTCAACATGACAGCCGAGCCGATCAGCGAAAACAGCAGGCCGCCCCACTGGTAAAGCAGGCCCGAGAGCAGCGTGCCGAAGAAGCGCCCGAGTGCATTCGCGGCGTAGTAGAAGCCCACGTCCTCGGCGGCCTTCTCGGAGCCGGCGTAGGCCAGCACCAGGTACGAGTGCACCGAGGAATTGACCGCGAACGCGAATCCGAAGAGTCCGAGGCCGGCGACCACCACCCATTCGAGGTTCGGCACCTTCATCGCCACCAGCACCGCCAGGCCCATCGGCACGACAGCCAGGAGCGCCGACCACAGGCGCGCGGCGGGCACCTCGGTGCTCAGCCCGTCGTCGCTGCGCCGCACGATGGCGGGCGCCGCAGCCTGCACGACGCCATAGCCGACGGTCCACAGCGCGACGAAACCGCTGACCATCGTGAAGGTCCAGCCCGAGGCATAGAGGAACACCGGCACGCCGACCACGAACCACACGTCACGGGCGCCGAACAAGGCCACGCGGGCGGCGGCCAGCAGGTTGATGCCGCGGTTCTTGGCGAACAACTCCTTCGCCGACTTCGAGGCCTTGCTCTTACCCATCAGCGGCGGCACGAAGCTGACGACGCCGACGAACACGACGGCCAGCAGGCCCGCCATGATCCACAGCGCAACCTGGAAGCCCACGGCCTGCAGCAGCAGCCCGCCGAGGAAGAAGCCCACGCCCTTCATCGCGTTCTTGCTGCCGGTGAAGAAGGCAACCCACTTGAAGAGCTGACCCGAGGCGTCGCCCGCCGTCGCCTTGATGGCCGACTTGCTGGCGGTCTTGGTCAGGTCCTTCGCGACGCCGCAGATGCCCTGCGCACCGACGACCCAGGCGACCGACAGCGCCACTGACCATGTCGGCGACAAGGCCGACATCAGCAGGAAGCCGGTGATCTCGGTGAAGAGACCGACGGTCAGCATGCGCTTGATGCCGTAGCGGGTGGCCAGCCAGCCGCCGATCAGGTTGGCCACGACACCCATGGCCTCGTACAACAGGAACAGGAAGGCCAGCGTGAACGGTGAGTAGCCCAGCCGGTAGAAGTGCAGCAGCACCAGCATGCGCAACGCGCCGTCGCTGAGCGTGAAACCCCAGTACGCTGCCGTGACGATGGCGTAGTTGCGCGTGCCGGTGTTCATGGTGCCGACAGACGCTCAGATGCCTTGCTGCTGCATGTGGCAGGCCAGGTCGACCATGCGGCAGGCGTAGCCCATCTCGTTGTCGTACCAGGCATAGACCTTCAGCATCGTGCCGTCGGTCACCATGGTCGAAAGCGCATCGACGATGCTGCTTCGCGTATCACGCGCATAGTCCGCGCTGACCAGCGGGCGTTCCTCGTAGCCCAGGATGCCGGCGAGCGGGCCCTTGGCGGCTTCGGCGAAGAGCCGGTTGACCTCCTCGGCCGAGGTCTCGCGCCGTAGCTCGAACACGCAGTCCGTCAGCGAGGCATTGAGGACCGGCGCGCGCACGGCGTGGCCGTTGAGCTTTCCTTTGAGTTCCGGGTAGATCAGGGCGATGGCGGTGGCACTGCCCGTGGTGGTGGGTGCCAGGCTGAGCATTGCGCTGCGGGCGCGGCGCAGGTCCTTATGCGGTGCATCGACCATCAGGTTGGTGTTGGTCGGATCGTGGATCGTGGTGATCTGGCCGTGGCGGATTCCGAGGCCTTCATGAATCACCTTGACCACCGGAGCTAGGCAGTTCGTGGTGCACGACGCCGCGGTGACGATGCGATCCTTCGAAGGGTCGTACAGATGGTGATTGATGCCGACGACGATGTTCAGCACTGGGTTGGGACCATGCGCCACCTTCACCGGCGCAGCGACGATCACGCGCTTGGCCCCTCGGTCGAGGTGGCCCTGCAGCGTGTCGGGGGTCAGGAACTTGCCGGTGCACTCCAGCACCACGTCGACACCCAGGTCCCCCCAGGGGATCTCGGCCGCGGTGGCGTGCGAAGTGAAGCCGAGCTTGCGGTCGTTGATGCGGATCGCGGTCTCACCGTCGGCTGCGATGTCAGCCCGCCAGCGGCCTTGCACGCTGTCGAACTGCACCAGGTGCGCAGTGGCTGCGGCACCACCCTTGAGTTCGTTGAGGTGGGCCACCTCCAGCCGGTTGCCCGCACGTGGATCGTCCGCCTGTCGCTCGGCTGCGCCCATCGCCGCGCGCAGCGCCAAGCGGCCGATGCGGCCCATTCCGTTGATGCCCACTCTCATGCCGTCTACCCCGTAGCAGTCCCGCGAGAAGTCTCAAACGCTTCCAGCGAGATGGAAATGTACGGCTAGTTTGTGACGGTTGGTTGACAGCTGAAGAATGGGGCAGACACCCGATCACAACCGACCGCTTCGCGGCTTGCTTTCGGACGGGACAGAGGACTGCTGTGGGTCGCTATGGAGAGCTCTACATAGCGACCCCTATGCATAGGTCGCAACTATGCGCAGATCGTGTCAGTGGCTGCACGATTTCTCCTATGAGGATGGCCCGCGAGGCCCGGCAACTTGTTCGCATAGTTTCGGGCGCCATGAGCACGCGCTTTGCGCGGTGCCAGCGTGTGGTGATCCCGTGTGCAGTACGACGGCCAAGATCGTCGCTCGAATATGCGGCAACCCGGAACAGTCGGGAGGCCCCGTAAACCCTGGCGTTGTCGCGAGCCGATCACGGTCGTCGGCGCCATAGGTTCGACGACCATCCTCGAGAGCGGCAACTGGCGACGGAGATTGCCCACTGCGTCGCAAGACCACGCGCGTGCAAAAACTATGTCGAGATCCGATTGACCGCACCTGGGTCAAAGCCGCGCAATTCCTCGATCTCAGCGTCGTAACGCTCCTCTCCTGCGCATAGTTGCGACCTATGCATAGGGGTCGAAAGCTGGCGTTACCTGAGCCGAGCGCGCTGGTCATCCCACAACGCCGGCGGATCCACGGCCAGGTCAAACAGCGTGACGTGGTTGGGCATGGCGTCATCGAGGATGGCCGCCACGATGTCCGGCGCCAACGTCGTCAGGTTGACCATCCGGCTGACGTAGCTGTTGTCGATCCCTTCCCGGGCGGCGATCTCCTTGAGGAACTTGACCTCGCCCGACTCCAGCATGGCCAGCCAGCGGTGCCCTCTGGCCAGCGCCAGTTGCAACGGCGTGGTGGCGGTGTCCCAAGGTCTGGCCTTGGCGGGTTCGCCGGTCACCGGGTCGATCGGCAGCGTGACCAGCTTGCGCCCACTGCGCCGCTTGATCTGGATCGGTATCGACAAGGTCAGCCGCCCATCGCTGGCAGCGATGACGTCGGGCGCGCCCGTCTTCTGGATGCGGATTTCGCTCATGCCAATGCCTCCTCGTGCTGGGCCGCGCCCGTTGGTTGAAGTTCCAGCACCAGGCGCTCGATGCCGTTGGCGCGCAGTCGCACCTCCAGGTCGTTGGGCGACACGATCACCTTCTCGACCAGCAGTTTGACGATGCGCGTCTGCTCGGCTGGGAAGAGCTGGTCCCATATCGTGTCGAGCCGCGTCATGGCGACGGTGACCTTGGCTTTGTCGAGGCTGGGGTCGAGTTTGATCGCGCGAGGCAGGACGTCCCCCAAGAGATCCGGCGATCGCAGGACCGCGCGCAGTTGGTCCAGCACGGCGGATTCAAGCTCAGCAGCCGGCAGCCGTGGCAGGCCAGACGCGCCCGCGTGTTCCTTGTTCTCGCGCTGCGGCACGTAGTAGCGGTAGCGGCGACCGTTCTTCTTGGTGGTGTGAAACGGCGACAAGGCACGGCCGTCGTTGCCGAAGACGATGCCCTTGAGCAGGTACGGCACGGTCGCCCTCGTGGCGTTGCCGCGAACCCGACCGTTGGTGGCCAGGATGGCGTGTACCTTGTTCCACAGTTCGTGGTCGGCACCGTGAGGAGTGGGTCAAGGGCGAGCACCCGCCGAGCATCGTGTTCCGGGATGAGACGCCGCGCTGCGGCAACGCAACCAGGCGATCTTGCGCTGCGCGGTAAGCACAGACCCATTGCCCGATAATCGGTCCCTGTGAAGTACCTCCGCACCTTCATCCTGGTTCTGCTCGCAGTCCTGCTTCCCATGCGGGGTGCGGTTGCGGCTGCCATGCTGTGCCCGGGTGAGTCCTCCGCGGTCAGCACGGCCGCGACTGCTGGTCATGGACACCACGACATGCAAGCCGACCACGACATGGAAGTGCATCACGCTGCGACGCACGATCATTCGCACCCGGCTGCGTCGGACGAATCTCCATCGGCTGGGCACGCTACTACGTGCCAGTTTTGTGCCGGTGGTTGCTGCGTGACACCCCTTGCGTTCGCACCGCCGTCTGTGGAGAGCCCACGCCTGACTGCCCTGGCCGCGTTCCCCGCGCTGACGGCGCGCGTCACGGCCTTCTACCCGGACGGCCAGGACCGTCCACCACGAACTATCTGACCCCATCAGGCCTCCGCTGAGAGGCCGAACAGGGCTCGTGCGTCCGCCGCACGGAAACCCGCTGGCGGCAATGTCTGCTGGCGTACCAGATGAGTTCGAACAATGAAAAAAAATCTCTGCGCATGGGGCGTCGCCACGGCTTCTTGCCTGCCGCTTCTGGCGGCTGCACAGGCCGCCAGGAACGAGGCGCCGAAAGCCGTGCATCAGTTGACCTACCGGTCAGCGTTTGCCGACTACAAGCCTTACAGAGACGCGCCGCTGGCCAACTGGCGGGAAGTCAATGACGTCGTCGCAGGGGCGCCCGGTGGTTCAGGCGGTAACGCAGGCCACGGCATGGGCGGCATGAAAGGCATGGAGATGCCAGCCACGCCTGCCGCTCCTGAGAGCGATCCAATGCAAATGAAGTCGATACCCAACCATGACGGTCATCACAAACAAGGAGGCAAGCCATGATTCGCCTGACCGCTGCGGTGTTGGCCTCGCTCGCGTTGGTTGGCTGTGCATCCTTCTCGCAGGACAGCGGCTTCAATGCGGTGGAGCAGCTGACCAAAGAGCGCATCGGGCATGCGCCGAACTACCAACGCACGGCTGAGCAGTCTGACTCGGCCAAGGCACGCGTCACAGAGCTACTCAAACAACCGCTCACCGCCGACAGCGTCGTCGAAATCGCTCTGCTGAACAACCGCGGCCTGCAGGTCAGCTATGCCGACTTGGGTATCGCAGAGTCCGACCTGGTACGTGCAGGTCGGCTCGCCAACCCGTCGTTCAGATTCGGGCGTTTGAGCAACGGCCGTGCGACGGAAATCGACCGCGCCGTCATCTTTGACGCGCTGTCGCTCTTCACCATGCCGCTGGCCAAGCAGGTCGAACAGGGGCTCTTCGAGCAGGCGCAGTTGCAGGCGGCTTTCGAGACCGTCGGCGTCGCAGGCGAGGCACGCAAGGCCTTCTTCGAGGCCGTGACTGCCCAGCAACTCGTTGGCTACTTTGGACAGGTCAAAGAGGCTGCAGACGCCTCCAACGAGTTGGCCAAGCGCATGGTGGCCGCCGGCAACTTCAACAAGTTGGCCCAGATGCGCGAGCAGTCCTTTCACTCCGACGCGACCACGCAGCTCGCACGAGAGCAACACCAGGCTCTCGCCGCCCGAGAGCGGCTGATACGGGTCTTGGCGCTCAGCGGCGAACAGCTCGACTTCAAGCTGCCAGACCGGTTGCCCGACTTGCCAGACGCCCCGGCCGAACCGAAGGATGCCGAACAGACGGCGATGGACAAGCGTCTGGACGTGCAGATGGCCAAACGCTCGACCGAAGCCACGGCCAGATCTCTCGGCCTCACGAAGACAACCCGCTTCATCAACGTGCTCAATGTGGGCTATCAAAACAAGAGCAACACCGGTGAGCCCCGCATGAACGGCTACGAAATCGAACTGGAGTTGCCCCTTTTCGATTTCGGCACCGCCCGAGTCGCACGGGCCGAGTCGACCTACATGCGGTCGGTGAACCGCACCGCGCAAGTTGCCGTGAACGCACGGTCCGAAGTGCGCGAGTCCTACTCTGCGTACCGGACTGCCTATGACCTGGCACGGCATTACCGTGACGAGGTCGTGCCGCTGCGCAAGCGCATCTCGGACGAGAACCTGCTTCGCTACAACGGGATGCTGGCCAGCGTCTTCGAACTGTTGGCCGACTCCAAAGACCAGATTACTGCGGTCACCGGAGCTGTCGAGGCATTGCGCGACTACTGGGTGGCCGAAACGAACCTGCAAGCCGCACTCACGGGCCGAACGCCCGGCTCCGCGCAAGTCGCGCCCTGAAGGACAAAGACCATGACCAACCGCAGAACATTCTTCAAAGCAGCGGGCGCGACCCTGCTCGGGGCAGCCGCCGTCAGCCGTGCCGGCGCCGCCTTGCTTCCCGAGGCGGTGACGCAACCCTCTGCTGCCATGCAGCTGCCGCCGTTGCCACCGAACGGCCGGCCGTACCAACCCATCGTCACGCTCAACGGCTGGTCACTGCCGTGGCGCATGAAGGACAACGTCAAGGAGTTCCACTTGGTGGCCGAACCGGTGGTGCGAGAAATCGCCCCTGGCATGAAAGCCAACCTCTGGGGCTACAACGGCCAAAGCCCGGGCCCGACCATCGAAGCCGTCGAAGGTGATCGCATCCGCATCTTCGTCACCAACAAGCTGCCGGAGGTGACCAGTGTTCACTGGCACGGCGTCTTGCTGCCCTCGGGGATGGACGGTGTCACCGGCCTGACCCAACCGCCCATTGAGGTCGGCAAGACCTTCATGTACGAGTTCGTTCTGCAGCGCTCGGGCACTTTTATGTACCACCCTCACGCCGACGAGATGACGCAGATGGCGATGGGAATGATGGGGCTGTTCATCGTGCACCCGAAGGACCCGAAGCAATTCAGGGTCGACCGTGACTTCGGCTTCATCCTCAACGCCTACGACATCGAGCCCGGCAGTGCGACGCCCAAGGTGAACACGATGCTCGACTTCAACCTGTGGGCGTGGAACAGCCGTGCGTTCCCGGGGATCGACTCGTTCGTGGCGCGCACCGGAGACCGCGTGCGGATCCGGGTGGGCAATCTGACGATGACCAACCATCCCATCCATATGCATGGACCTCATTTTGAGGTGACCGGAACCGATGGCGGCTGGGTGCCCAAGACGGCACGCTGGCCGGAGGTCACGACCGACATTGCCGTCGGCCAGATGCGTGCCTTCGAGTTCGACGCCATCGCCGGGGACTGGGCCATCCATTGCCACAAGTCGCACCACACGATGAACGCGATGGGTCACGGTGTCCCCACGATGATCGGCGTGGACCACCGGGACGTGGCGAAGAAGATTGCGAGCCTGGTTCCCGACTACATGGTGATGGGCGACAAAGGCATGCACGACATGGCCGTGATGGAAATGCCCATCCCCGACAACACGCTGCCGATGATGACCGGCACGGGTCCCTTTGGGCCGGTTGGCATGGGTGGCATGTTCAGCGTCGTGAAGGTGCGTGACGAGGTCCAGCGTGGAGACTTCCGCGATCCCGGGCCGTACAAGCATCCAGCCGGAACGCTGGCCAGCGAGTACACGGCCGAGATGCCCGAGCCCGCGCGCACGGCTGCACCCAAAGCCGACGCCAAGACCTTGCAAGTTCGCAAACCTGTCATCCACCCAGGCCACTGAAGGAGATCTGTCGATGAGAAAGTTCGAGACACTGGCCTTCGCGGTCATCGCACTGGCCGCCAGCGTGGCCTTCGCCCACGGCGATGGTCACGCAGCAAAAAAGCCACCCTATGACGTCTCGAAGATCGAGGAACACGCCTTCGGCCGCGAGGGCGATCCCCGCAAGGTCACCCGGACCGTCAGGCTCGACATGACCGACGCGTTCCGGTTCACGCCAGCCGACATCGCCGTCAGGCGCGGCGAGACGGTGAGGTTCATCATCGCCAACAGTGGCAAGGTGCTGCACGAGATGGTCCTCGGAACGCCCGAGGAGCTCAAGGCGCACGCCGAGCTGATGAAGAAGTTTCCCGACATGGAGCACGCCGATGCCAACATGGCCCATGTGAAGCCCGGTGCCAAGGGCGAAATCGTCTGGCAATTCACCCAGGCCGGCGAGTACGAGTTCGCATGCCTCATCCCCGGCCACTACGAGGCCGGCATGGTCGGAAAGGTGGTCGTGAAATGAAGCGTCGTGCCGTTGTCATCTCGCTCGGTGCGGCTGCGGCCGCCCTGTCACTTCCCGCGGCTGCGAAGGACGCCATGCCGTCGGTGCCCGCTCCAAAGGCGGACGCGGGTTCGATTGATCAATACGGAATCGAACTGGCGGTGATCCTGGGGGCGGGCATCGCGGCAGTGATCGGGTCAAGCGGTTAGATTCACATAGGGTAGGGGGGCTGATCCGCACCGTTCCGCAGCGGTTTGCACTGGTTGTACGGCGCTGAGTTATCTAGGTTTGGCGCGGGTTACAGGCCCACCACCACTATTGAAGCCCCAACTGTTCTCAGTTGGGGCTTTTTTTCGTCTGATCGCGCCAGAACCTGCGTGTTTGCGCGGGTTGTTGCGAAAGCCTGCGGACTTCGCCGGTTCGCCATCTGGCCCTGCGCAACGCTCGGGTTTCCCCCCCGCTGCGGCCCATCGGCCCACAGATAAGATCAGGCTACGAATTTAAATAACGACTACATCGGTTTAATCGTTCTACTATATTTTCCGCCCAAACTGGCGGATTTTCTGACCAACGATGCGCCCCCGGGCCGAGCCTCGCAAGGATTCCATGAATTCGATCGGGGTGGCGGCGCTGGACCTTGCCCCAACAGGCGGAGGTACGCAGATGTCTTGGCTCCAGACGCTTGGTTGTGCCAGTCGGGCCCGTCGCGGTGCTCCACTCCAACGCACCTTAATGGGTTTTCTTGTCGTCTGGCTGGTCGCCGGTCCGTGCGCGGCGCTGAGCGCGGCCACCGCGACCTGCGATGCGCTGAGCCCGCAGCCGCTGCTGCCCAAGGACACGCAGGCCTGCCGCGTGCTGGCCACCAAGCTCAGCCGCCCATCCGCCTTGTCCCTCGACGCGTATCAGGAGGCGGTCAACTCTTTTCTCGGCCAGTACTGCCATCGCGACAAGGAGGCGGGTTGGGTGCGTGACAAGCGGGTGCGCGACACCGGCCCGTACATCGCGAGCCTGGACAAGGGGTTATGGAACGGTCGCGATTTTGGTACGCATGCGCCCGTCGTGGTCTGGTATTCGCCGTCGGCCTTCGCCTGGATCAAGAAGACGCGCCCCTTCGGCGTGGAGGCCCGGCCGGAAGATCCCCCGCCGCCCGACGGCGCCATGCTGGTCAAGGAGATGTTTCCGGCGCCGACGGCCGCCTGCGCTGGCATTGAGCCCGAGCGCCTGCGCCCGACCAGCGGGGCCGCCTTCGCCGTGCGGGACGCGCAAGGCTCGCAAGACGGCTGGTTCTGGGGCTGGTACGGATTTCCGACCCTTCAGGGCCAGGCAACCTTCACCAATGACTGGCCGGCGCAGTCAGGAAATCGGCTGCCTTACATGGGCTTCGGACAGTACTGCGTCAATTGCCATGCCTCGGCCGCCAACAGCTCGACATTCGCAAGTCTGCGCAACATCCAAGACCAGCCTGGCCGTTCGATCGTCTATCTGAGCCAAAACATCTTTCAAGGACCGCTGCCAAAGGACCGGCACGCCTCGACCGGTGATGTCACCGATGACCCGAAGACCGTCGGTGGGCCTCCCGGTCGCCAGTTCCAGTCGCACTTTCGCAACGCGTATGCACGCGACCGGTTCCCGCTGGTCAGCGATCTGACCCATCTGTTTCTGCCCTCGCAGACCTACGACAACGTCTGGGTCAAGCCCGGCGCGTCCAACGCGGCCAGCCAGTTCGTGACCTCAGACCAGTGCCTGGGTTGCCACGCCGCGGGCTCCACCGGGCTGCAGTTCGACATGACCCGGCCCAATCCGCACGCGGGGCGGCCGGGCCATGCGGGCCTGATCAACGATTCGCCGTATGGCGCTTGGAGCAGTTCACCGATGGGTCTCGCGGGGCGCGATCCATTCTTCTTCGCGCAGCTCGCCAGCGAGGTGCAGACCTTCCACAAGGAGCAGGCCGACGCGATCCAGGGTATCTGTCTGGGTTGCCACGGGGTTCAGGGTGCGCGGCAATTCGCGATCGATCAGCGCGCCGCCGGGAAAGACTGTCGGCCCTTCACCCGCGACATGGTCCAGGCGGTGCCATACCCCCCCGGTAATCCGGGTGCAGCCCATGCCAACTACGGCGCCCTCGCGCGCGACGGGGTCGGCTGTTTGGCCTGCCACCGGATGCTGGTCGGCGAGGCGGGGGCTTCGGCCCTGAGCAAACCCGAGAACGGCTGCATTTCCGAGCGCCAGGCGCTGCTGAACCCCGACAACAGCGGGCTCGCGCGCACCTTCACCGGCAGCCACGTGGACGGCCCGCCGAGTGCCGTGTTCGGACCTTTCGAGCAACCGAAGACCCAACCGATGCGCAACGCGCTGAACATAGAGCCCAAGCACCACCCGGCCATCAAGACCTCGGAAGTTTGTGCCAGCTGCCACACCGTACGTCTGCCGGTGTTCCATCGTGGCCGTCATCTCGGCCACGTCTATGAGCAGACGACCTATCCGGAGTGGGCCTTCAGCGCCTACCGCAGCGGCGTGGGCCCCGCCGGTGAGCCGCTGCCACTCGGAGCGGGCAGCAAGCCACAGTCCTGCCAGCAATGTCACATGCCCTCAACCGACGGTGGGCGGCAGCCCGTGGTCGGCAAGATCGCCAGCATTCAGGAATACAGCAATTTCCCGCAGACAGACCACACGCTCGGGCCCAACGAGATCGACCTTGCACCGCGCACCGGCGTCGCTCGCCACACGCTGGTGGGCTTGAATCTGTTTCTGGTCAAGATGGCGCAGCAGTTCCCCGACGTGCTGGGCATTCGAACGCAGGATCCGATGCTGGGCGACAAGGGAGTGCCGCCACTGCAGGAAACCGAGAATCAGATCCTCGAGCAAGCGGCGAAGTCCACCGCACAGATTCGGGTCGACAAGCTCAGCCTGACCGCGCAATCGCTCGAAGTCAGGGTGACCGTCACCAATTTGAGTGGCCACAAGTTTCCGTCCGGCGTGGGCTTCAGGCGCGCCTTCCTGACATTTCGCGTGGTGGATGCCAGTGGGCGAGACCTCTGGGTCTCCGGGCGCACCGATGCCAACGGCATGATCATCGATGCGCAGGGCCGGCCGGTCGCCGGCGAGCGCTGGTGGACGCCAGACTGCGTGCGGGTGACCGGACCCACGCCGCGCGCTCACCAGCCGCATCACCAGGTCATCACGCGCCAAGATCAGACGCAGATTTATCAAGAGCTCGTCAGCGCGCCCTCGACCAGCGGCGCCGGACCATGCGGCTTTGGCGCCACACCGGCCGGCGAGTTGTCCACCAGCTTCCTGTCGGTTTGCGCGCGCGTGAAGGACAACCGAATCCTTCCCGAAGGCTACCTGGGGCTGCAAGACCGTGTTGCGATCGCGAAGGCGCTCGGCGCAGGCGAGGGCTTGGCCGAAGAAGCCGGCAGCCTCACCGACGACCCGGATTACGTGTCCGGCGGGCGGGACACCTTGGTCTACCGGGTGCCTCGGGCGGACCTGAAGGGCGCCAAGCCTGCAGCGGTGCAGGCTACTTTGTACTACCAGGCGACGCCGCCCTTCTATCTTCAAGATCGCTTGTGCACCGCGCGCGGGCCGGACACCGAACGTCTGTACAACCTGGTCGGGCGGATGAACCTGACCGGCACGCCTGCTGAAGGCTGGAAGCTGAAGGTGGTCCAGACGCCGCTGGCTCGCGTGCCATGAGGTCTTCAACTGTGCTCGCTTCGCGCCGCCATCGATCTGCGGCGATGCGTATCGGGGAGTGCCCGGTGTGCTGAAGAGCGCGCTGCTGCTGCTGGGGATTTCGCTGTCCTGGGCATCCGGGTATCTGTTCATCGATATCGCAGACCACCGCTTGCCGCCGATCACCGGCACCGCAGCCATGTGCGTGGTTGCCGCGCTGGTCCTGCTGCCCGGGGTTGCATTCGGGCTCAAGCGTCCGCTGCTGCAACCGCTGCAAAAGCGCCCATGGGTGCCGTTGACGATGGGTCTCACGGCCGTGGCTTGGCCCAATCTGTCGGTGGTGATCGCCGAGCAGCATGTCGAGCCCGAGCTGGCCGCGCTGGTGGGCACATCGGTGCCGATCATGACCTTTTTGCTGACCGTGTTCGTGACGCGGCAGACCGCCTATTCGCACCTTCGCTTGCTCGGTGTGTTCGTCGCCCTGTCTGGAATGGTCATCTTCGTCGGCTGGCGAAATCTGGTGACCGACAGTTCGGAATTCCACGCCATCCTGACGATGATGTCAGGTGGCCTGGTCTTCGCGCTGAACGGCATCCTGGCTTCGTACAAGGCCCGGGATCTGGACGAGTGCGCGCTGGCCGCCTGGGTGGTGGTCTTCGGTGCGGTGATCCTCGGCTTGACCGCGTTCGTGTTCGAGCGCCACCAGGTGTCGATGCCGCCTGCCGGCGTGGTGGGCGCAGTGTTGACCGAAGGCGTGTTGGGCCTGGGTCTCGCAACCCTGGGCTACTACGTGCTGCTATCCCGGGCGGGTGCGTACTTCACGTCGTTCTACGCGTACCTGGTGCCGCTGCTCGGCGTGCTGATCTCCACGGTGGTCCTCGGGGAGTCGATCACCACACAGCATCTGGGGGGCCTTGCGGTCGTGCTGATCGGGCTGTGGCTGCTGTGCACCGGAAGCGGGCACGGCGGGGACAAGCACGCGGCCCAGAGCGTTCAAAAACGGTAGTTCACGCCGACGCCGAAGACCTGCGACGGGGTAAGCTGGCCCAAAACCAGTGGGCAACGATGGAGACGACGTGCGTATTCTCAGTTTGCTGATGCTGTCAGCGCTTTTCATTTCTGGCGCGTCATGGGCCGCCACGCCAAAGGCCGCCGTTCTGGAACGCGGCAAGTACCTGATGGAAGGCGTGGTTGCCTGCGGCAACTGCCACATGGCGCGCGGCGACAAGGGTCAGCCCCTGCCCGAAAAGGGCCTGTCCGGCGGCATGGTCTTTGACGAGCGACCTTTCAAGGCGATCGCGGCGAATATCACGCCCGACCCGCAGACCGGCATCGGCAAGTGGACCGACGCCCAACCGGCCCTGGCCATCCGCGAAGGCGTGCGCCCCGACAAGAGCCTGATCGGGCCGCCCATGCCCGTCCCGTTCTACCGCCACCTGTCGGATGACGACCTCGTCGCTATCCTTACTTACCTGCGCGCGCAGCCGGCGGTGAAGATCGCGCAACCCAAGTCCAAGTACAACATCTCGCTGCCGGCCAACTACGGAGCGCCGGTGAAAAGCGTGAAGGCGCCGCCAGCCAGCGACCAGCGCGCCTACGGTGAATACCTGGCCAACATCGGCCACTGCATGGACTGCCACTCGCCGCGCGATGAAAAGGGCGTGCTGCACTTGGAAAACCGCGGTGCCGGCGGCCAGATATTCAAGGGTCCATGGGGTGTGAGCGTCTCGCGCAACCTGACGCCCCATGCCACCGGGCTGAAGGATTTCACCGACGCGCAGATCATCCAGTCGGTGCGTGAGGGCGTAGACCACAGTGGCCAGCCCTACATGCCGCCCATGGGCTTTGCGTTTTACAAGACCATCAGCGACGCTGACATGGCAGCGCTGATCGCTTACTTGCGCTCGCTCAAGCCGCAGACCATTGCCGGCAAATAGGCCGTGCCCACATGAGTGACTTGCCTGAACTGCCCGCCACGCCCCTGGGCCTGTATCGCCACTACAGGGGTGGCGAGTACGAGGTGATCGGCGCGGCCCGCCACAGCGAAACGCTGGAGCCGCTGGTGGTGTATCGCCCGCTGTACAACGCGTCGGGCCTGTGGGTGCGCCCGCATGCCATGTTCTTTGAGGACATCGAGTTCGAAGGCAGGCTTCAGCCCAGGTTCGCACCGGTTGCGTGATTGGATTTGAAGCCGCAAGCGAGCACCTGATGGCGCCGCCTTGAACCGGTGAGCAGGCCACATCTTCCCTTCCAGCGACCCCGTGATAAGGTCATCTCGATCACTCGGCGCGCTCTCGCAAGTGGCCTCTTCAAACGACTTTCAGCCCAGGCGGGCAACCACTCAGATGCCCAGCACCCCCGAAATCATGGACCTTGCAGTTGCCGGCGCAGGGGTGTCCGGTTTGTTCAGCGCATGGCGGTTGCTGGACCACGGCGCAAGGCAAGGCAAGCCGCTGAGCGTCGCCATTTTTGAGAGTGACGACAGGGTAGGGGGGCGGCTTTTGTCGGTGAAGCCACCGTTCATCCATGACACCTATGTCGAGCTGGGTGGTATGCGCTTTAGCAAGTCGCACCGACTGGCTCACGACCTGATCCGCTCACTGGGCTTGGCTTACAAAGAGCTTGCCGACGCGAACCCGAACAACGTCGCCTACCTGCGCGGCAAGCGAATGAAAAAGGGGGATCTGATCGACCCCGATTGCATTCCTTACCTCATCAATGAAGACCTGCGCAACCCACAGGCGCTGCAAAACCTGATGGGAATTGCCGCTGTGCGGTCACTGGGGCCGGCATTCAAGGCGGTGCTGAACATCGAACTGACGCTGGACTCGCTCAAGACCATCACGCCCGCGCAGTGGCGCGCCGTGGGCGAGCAGGGCACGTTCGAAGGCCATGCGCTGCACGAAACGCCGCTGCACTACGTGCTGATTCGCACGCTGGGTCGTGGCGCGGTGCAACTGCTGCAAGACAGCCTCGGCTACGACAGCATCTTGTGGACTTGGAGCGCTGCCGACGGTTTCCCATGGAACCTGGCCGACTTCGCAGGTGACGTGCCCCACTATCACCTGGTCGATGGCTTTGCCGCGCTGCCCGCACGCTTGAAGGACAAGGTGACAGCACTGGGCGGCGAGGTGCGGCTCAACACGCGAATCACCGCCATCGAAGAGCAGCAACTCCCGGATGGGCAGCCGGGGGTCGCCATCACGACCGTCGATGCGCTGGGGGTGGAAACACGGCAACTGGCTCGCAAGCTGATTTTGGCCATGCCTCGCCGTTCGATCGAGCTGCTGAGCCACAAAGGCCCGCTGTTCGACAGAGCGCAAGCGCAATTCAAGCCCATGCTCGAATCGGTCTCTCCGATACCGCTGTTCAAGATCGCCTTGTGTTACGAGACCTGCTGGTGGGAGAAGGTGGTCGGTGAGGGCTCCAACGGCAAATCGGTGACCGACCTGCCCATGCGTCAGGTCTATTACTGGAAGGTCAACCCGGATGATCAGCAAGGCGTGGTCATGATCTATGACGGCGGCCTGGCCAAGTCCTACTGGGAGCAGCTCGACAACACGACCGGCACCAGACGCAGGGCTGCACTCAGCGAGCGCGTGCCGGGTGTGCCGCTGTGGTCAGACTACGCCGCCTCGCCACGCATCATCTTCGAGGCCCACCGACAACTGCTGGATCTGCATGGCCTTGAAGCCGACGAGGTGCCCACGCCGTTCGCATCGGCTTGCATCAGTTGGAGCCGCGACCCCTTTGGTGGCGGCTCCCACTTCTGGAACCAGGGTGTTCGCAGCCATGAGGTCGCTGAAAAGATCCTGCAGCCGGTGCCGGACTGGCCGGTCTACATCTGCGGCGAGTGCTGGTCGCACGAGCAAGGCTGGGTCGAAGGCGCGCTGCAAACTGCCGAGGCTCTGCTGCAGCGCCACTTCGGCTTGCCGGCTCTTCATGACACCGAACTCGTTTGAGCCCGTGTCCCCCATTTGCCATTCACGCTGACCCCAACCCATCATGTCCTTGACCGAAAAGTACCAAGCCGTGGGTCGTTTTGATGCATCGACCTCGGCGCAGCATCAAGCGGAACTTGTGCGCCTTTTGAGCGGGGCGGCAACGTCTTTGGAAGTCGATTTCTCCAGGGTCGAGTTCCTGAGCAGCGCAGGCCTGCGGGTGCTGCTGTTTATCGCCAACGAGGCGCACAAGAAGGGCGGCACGCTGCAACTCACAGGCACGCGAGCTGCCATTCGCGAAGTCATTGTGGCGGTCGGTTTCGATGACATCGTGCTGCTCAAAGACTGACGCTGTCCGCACATCAGGGCGCCTTGCCGACGATGCACGTTCCTGACTGGCTCGGTGAGTCGCGGCTGGTGTCTGCGCTGTCGGCAGATGAGCGCCGACATGTCGAAGAGCGGCAGCAGCGGGCCAATGCGTCGCTCGCGCCGTACATCGGGTTGGCGTGCCTGATCTTTTTTTCGGCCATGGTGATCATCGATATCGAGCGATATCGGGAGCATCTGTTCACTTTGAGCCTGTCCGGCTTGGCGTACTCGCTGGTGGCTGCCTGCCATGTCATCTTGGCGCTGAGCATCGTGCCGGCGCTGGCGCTCAAATCCCGCCGTGCGGCCGAAGACCGAACCCTGGCAACGCGTTGGCTCAGGCTGCATCAGATTTTGCTGATGGGGTCTTTGCTGGCGGTGGGGTTTGTCGCCGTGTTGATGGATGGCAAGTTCATGCGACTGGGCTCGGTGCTGATCGTGGTGAACCTGCTCTATGCCCTGGCTTGGCGATACCGTTTTGCAGTGAACGCCGCGTCGGTGCTCATTAGCGCTGTCTTTGTGCTGCGCAACGGTGCTGGCGAGGCGCTTTTGCCCATGGTGGCATTTGGAGAAATGCTCGCCGTGATCTGCCTGTGTGCCATCGGTGGTGCGGTCATTCATCGCGACCGCGTGCAGTTCTGCCTTGCGCAATACCGAGAGTCGCTCTACCTGGCCCGCCTTCGCAAAGAGATCAGCGTCGCCGCCCAGTTGCAGCAGTCCATGCTGCCCGCGCCATGGCCGGCCACGCGCGAGTTTGCAGTGCACGGCCTGATGCGGCCCGCCCAGGACATCGGTGGCGACTTCTACGATCACTTCGCCGTGCAAAACGGCGCGGTGTGTCTGGTGGTCGCCGATGTTTGCGGCAAAGGCATACCGGCGGGCTTGTTCAGCATGTCGGCCAAGAGCGCCTTGCGCGCCACCACAGTCCAGTCGAGCACGGCTACGGCTGCGCCAGATCCCGGTGCTCTGGTCGCCGGTGTGAACAACCTGATGCACGAGGGCAATGAAGACCTGCTGTTCGTCACCGCCATCTACGCGCTGTACCAACCGGCCAGCGGGCAGCTCGATTTCGTGAACGCAGGCCACGTCAAGCCCTTGCTGCTGGGCCGCGATGGCCACGCGCGCTGGCTTGATGCACCCAAAGGTTGTGCGCTCGGCGCTCGCGCCGGCAGAACTTACTCAGCCGCCCGCATCGATCTGCAAGCCGGCGACACGGTGCTGCTGATCACCGATGGCATCACCGAGGCGCTGAACAGCGACTTCGAGGAGTTCGGCATGGACCGCGTGATGCAGGCCCTAGGCGGTGCCGCCGGCAGCGACGCCAAGTCGTGCATCGACCGGCTGCTGTCGGCCGTCGATGGGTTCACCGGCGGTGTCGAGCAATCCGACGACATCACCTGCATCGCCGTGTGCCACCAGCCGGCATCGGGGTGACGTTGAGATCAGGTCCTGGCGCGTTGACCTGCGACGGATGAGTTTCTACAATGTAGACACATTTTAAGGATCAAGCCATGGAAGCCGTCATTCGAAAATGGGGCAACAGCCCGGCCTTGAGGTTGCCCGCCTTGGTGCTGAAAGAAGCCGCGTTGAGCCTGGAGCAAAAGGTCACGATCAGCGTCACTCGTGGGCGCATCGTGATTGAACCGTCTGAGCACGTGGCATACAGCCTCGACGAGCTGATCGCTGGAATCACCCCACAAAACTCTCACGCAGAAATCGGCTTCGGAAAAGCAGTGGGCAAAGAGGTGTTTTGATGGCGTCGCGCCGCTACGTGCCTGAGGCAGGGGATGTTGTCTGGTTGGAGTTCGATCCCCAGGCAGGGCACGAACAGGCGGGTCGTCGTCCCGCTTTGGTCGTCAGCCCAGCAAGCTACAACGGCAAGTCGGGGTTGATGGTTTGCTGCCCCTTGAGCACCAAAGTCAAAGGGCATCCCTTTGAAGTGGTCTTCGAGATCGATGGCGTTGCCAGCGCGGTGCTTTCCGATCAAGTCAAATCACTGGGCTGGAAGATTCGAAGTGCGAAGAAAAAGGCGGTCGCTCCCGGCCTCGTCATGATTCACGTGAGGGCGAAAATCAAAGCCTTGCTCGTCATTGCGTGATCCATCAAAACTGCCGGTACTTGTGAACAGGCACCGAGACCGTGGTCACCGAGCCAGAAGCCACCTTGGATTCAAACCGGTTGAAAAAGTCTTTTCTGTAGATGAAAACAGAAAAGGGATTCGACGGGTAGGCGCTGATGGTCACCGTGCCGCCTGCCTCAGTGAGCGGTTTTTCGAAGGCCAAGGTCAGCTGGCTGTTTTCGGTGATCTTCAATACCTCTGACGAGGTGTAGTTGAAGCTGAAGCCGCCGTCGTCCTGATTGAACAACTGGTCTTGCTCCAGCCCTGAGGTGATGATGTTGACCCGGGTGTAGGCGTTGGTTTCGGCGTCGTACTCGAATGAGCCTTCGGCCGCCGCGCCGCCTTCAAAAAACACGCCCTTGAGATACCACGTCACGGGTGCGGCCACCGCCGCGTTGGACACCATCAGCGCAGCAAGCGCGGCCATCGCCATGCGCAAAAAGCTTCTTGTCATGGGTTGATCCCCGCCTCGGATGAAAATCGTGCGGCGAGTATCGCTTCGTTCGCTCAAGCCCCCGTCCAACCCACTTTGCACTTTATGAATCAAGCCAGAAAAGCCATCGTCGTCGGCGGCTCGCTGGGCGGACTTTTTGCCGCGAACCTCTTGCTGCGCGATGGCTGGGACGTGCATGTTTATGAACGCGAGGGCCTGGACATGGCCGGCCGCGGCGCAGGCATCGTCACGCACCCCGAGCTCATGCAAGCACTCGCGCAAGCCGGCGTGGTGGTCGACGATTCCTTGGGCGTGAACATCGCCGAGCGCATCGCGCTGGGCCAAGACGGCACGCGCGTGGGTTCGCGCACCATGCCGCAGTTGTTCACCAGCTGGGGTCGGATGTTCCAGGCGCTGAGGTCGGTGTTTCCGGATGACAGGTATTACCACGGCATGCCGGTGACGGGGTTTGCTCAAGACGCCTCCTCGGTCAGCGTCACCTTTGCCGATGGCAGCGCGGCCTCGGCCGATCTGCTGGTGGCCACCGATGGTGTGCGTTCGACGCTGCGGCAAGTGCTGCTGCCCCAGGCCACTTTGATGTATGCCGGCTATGTGGCCTGGCGCGGCGTGGTGGAAGAGTCGGCGCTGTCTGCGCAGGCGATGAAAGACGTCTTTCCCTACTTCGCCTTCGGTTTGCCGCCCCATGAGCAGTTGGTGGCCTACCCGATCGCAGGCCAGGATCACCGGGTGGATCCCGGGCGCCGCCGCTACAACTTCGTTTGGTATCGCCCCGTCGATGAAGCCACCACGCTGCAAGACCTGATAACCGATGCGAGCGGAAAGCTCTGGCCCGATGGCATTCCGCCACCGCTGATCCGCCGCGAGATCCTGCGCTCCATTCGCCAGATCGCGCGCGATGTGCTGGCGCCGCAGTTCGCCGAATTGATCGAAAAGACCGAGAGCCTGTTTTTTCAGCCCATCTACGACATGGCCAGCACGCAACTCGCCTTCGGCCGCATTGCGCTGCTGGGCGACGCTGCCTTTGTCGCGCGACCGCACTGTGGCATGGGTGTGGCCAAAGCCGCCGGCGATGCGCTGGAACTGGTGCGCGCGCTGCACGATCACGACAGCATCGAAGCCGCGCTCAGGGCCTATGAAGTGCCGCGTCTCGGGCTCGGGCAGCGCACCATCATGCAGGCCCGCCACCTGGGCGCCTACCTGCAAGCGCAAATCAGCACCCCGATGGAGCGCGAAATGGCCGAGCGCTACCGTGCCCCCGACATCGTCTTGGCCGAGACCGCGATGCCTCTGGCCTAAACTCCCGCGGTCAAGGGCCGATTGAGGCCGACCTTTTGCAACCCTGAACACATCAAGACGAGGCAACCATGAGCGCAGACCGACACCGTGCGATTCGCAGAGAAAAGCAAAAACGTGCGAAAGACATCAAGCGTGAGGTGAAGAAACAAATTGAGGCCGCTTGCGCTGCAGCACCTGCAGCCGCCGCGCGTCAACCCAAGGCCGAATAAGCCCGGGTGTTTCTCGCACCAGCCGCAAACGCAAGACAAGGCCCCCGTGTGATGCGATCACCCGGGGGCTTTGTCTTTGCAGCGCCAGATCCCTCTGGGGTCGATGCTTCGCGATGACCAGATGAGCACTCGCGCCCAGCACAAGACATCGACCGAAGCTGGCCTGCGGTTGTCACCGCGGTTGGTGGCCTGGCTGGCTCTGGCCGCCGCTGTGGTGTGGTTCGTCACGCCGGCGCTGCGCCATCTGGTGCCCTCCGACGAGGGCCGCTATGCCGAGATCGCACGCGAGATGTTCGCCAGTGGCGACTGGGTGACCATCCGCTACAACGAGCTCAAGTACTTCGAAAAGCCACCGCTGCACTTTTGGATGACGGCGCTGGCCTACGAAGTGTTTGGCGTGAACGAGTGGTCAGCCCGGCTGTGGATCGCACTCAGCGGTGCGGCGGGTCTGTTCGTCACCGCGTGGGCTGCCGCTCGGTGGTACGGCTCTCGCGTCGGCTGGCTCACCGCCTTGGTCTTGCTGGCCACACCGGCCTGGAATTTCGGCGCTCACTTCAACACGCTTGACATGAGCGTCTCGGCGATGCTCGCAGGCGTGCTGGCCGGCGTGCTGCTTGCTCAGCATCCGAACGCTTCGCCGCGGCAGTGCCGCCACTGGATGTGGTTTGCCTGGGGCGCCATGGGGCTGGCGATGCTCGCCAAGGGCCTGATCGGCATCGTGCTGCCCGGATTGGTGCTGGTGGTCTACACCCTGCTCGCGCGCGACTGGGCGCTGTGGCGCAGGCTGCATCTCGTCAGCGGCGCCTTGCTGATGCTGGCCATCGTGGTGCCGTGGTTCGTGCTGGTGTCGCTGCGCAACCCTGAGTTCCCGCAGTTTTTCTTCATCCACGAGCACTGGGAGCGTTACACCTCGACGGTGCACCACCGGCCCGGCCCGGCCTGGTACTTCGTGCCGCAGTTGCTGATCGATGTGTTGCCCTGGCTGGGGCTGTTCGCTGCGGCGGTGACGGTGGTGTGGCGCGAGCCAGCCTCGGGTTTTCGCCCCAAGCTGCTGCTGGCGGTGTGGGCCTGGGCGATCTTCGTGTTTTTCAGCGCGTCGGGTTCCAAGCTGCCGGGCTACATCCTGCCGATCTTCCCGGCGCTGGCGGTGCTGCTGGCACTGGCGCTCGATTCGATGGTTGCCGCAGCCTGGAAGCGGCAGGTGACGGTGGCGCTGGTCATTGCGGTACTGGCCTTGCTTGCCTGCCTGAGCGCACGGTGGTTCGCCGAGTCGTTTGGTTTCAACGCCACCCTGGTCGAGTACCTGCCGTGGGCGGGTGCGGCTTTTGCGTGCATGGCTTTGGGTGTGGGTGCGGCGCGCTGGCTGAATGCACACGGCCAGCTCGACGCCAGCATCACGACTTACGCGCTGGCCATGTTCGCCGGGATGACCATCGCCACTGTCGGCCACGAAGTCTTTGGCCGAAAAAGCGCCAGCATCGATCTGGTGCCCGCGATGCAACAGGCCCTCACGCCCGACATGCCGATCTATTCGGTGCAACTGCTCGACCACACGCTGCCTTTCTATTTGCGCCGTCCGATGATCATGGTCGAGCGGCCCGATGAGCTCGAGTTCGGAACTCAGCGGGAGCCGCAAAAATGGCTGCCCACAACAGCCGCCTTCAAGCAGGTCTGGACATCCGGGCCTCACGCCATGGCGTTGATGACACCGGACACCTTCGCTTCCTTGCAGGCCGAGGGGCTTGTGATGCGCCCCATCGTCCAAAATGCACGGCGCATCGCGGTGGTCAACTTCCGCGCTGCGACCCCATGACCCCAACGACGCACGCCTTCCTTCCCTTCACCCGCCCCGAGATTGACGCGACGACCGTCGCCGAGGTCAGCCGTGTGCTCAGTTCAGGCTGGATCACCTCGGGGCCGCAGACCCAGGCCTTCGAGGCACAGCTCTCGACGCTTTTCGAAGGCCGCCCGGTGTGCGCGTTTTCCAACGGCACGGCCACCATGGAAGTGGCGCTGCGGCTGGCCGACATCGGCCCCGGTGACGAGGTCATCACGGCGCCCATCACCTGGGTGGCCACCGCCAACGTGATCGTGGCGGTCGGTGCGACCGCCGTGTTCGCCGACATCGACCCGATCACGCGCAACATCGACCTCGATGCGCTCGAGGCAGCCATCACCCCGCGCACCCGTGCGCTCATGCCGGTCTACCTGGCCGGCTTGCCGGTGGACATGGACCGGCTGTACCGCATCGCAGCCAAGCATGGCTTGCGCGTCATCGAAGACGCGGCGCAGGCCATTGACTCGCGCTGGAACGACCAGCGCATCGGCGCGCTGGGCGATCTGGTGAGCTTCAGTTTTCAGGCCAACAAGAACATCACCTGCGCCGAAGGTGGCTGCCTGGTGATGAGCACGCCAGAACAGGTCGAGCGCGCTCAAAGGCTGCGCCTGCAAGGCGTGGTGCGTTCGGGGCTCGATGGCATGGACGTGGAAGAACCCGGCGGCAAGTTCAACCTCAGCGACGTGCACGCCACCATCGGCCTGGGGCAACTGGCCCGATTGAGCGAGGTCACCCGGCGCCGCGCCGAACTGGCCGAGGATTACTTTCAGGCGGCCCAAGAACACGGCTTGCAAGCGCTGGGCATCGAGTTGCCGCCCGTGATCAATACGGCAGGCGCCATCACCAACTGGCACATGCTCCAGGTGGTCTTGCCGGCCGAGCGGATCCAGGGTGGCCGGGCCGCGGTGATGCAAGCGCTGCGCGATGTCGGCATCGGCGCCGGGGTGCATTACCCGCCGGTGCATCTGTTTTCGTTTTACCGCGCGCTCGGCTGGAGGGAAGGTCAATTGCCACAGGCTGAGCGCATCGGTCGCGGCATCCTGACGCTGCCGCTGTTTCCTTCGATGAGCCGAGACGATGTGCAGCGGGTGTGCCGCTCGCTGGCCGACGCTTGCAGGAGTTTGCTGACATGAACATCGCCACCGTGCCGCCGATTGCCATTTCGGTCGTCATCCCGGTCTACAACGAACAGGATGTGCTGCAAGCGCTGTTCGATCGCCTCTATCCGGTGCTTGACGCACTGGGTGAGCGATACGAGATCATCTACGTCAACGACGGCAGCCGCGACCGCTCGGCGCAGATGCTGGCCGCTCAGTTCCGGCTGCGCCCCGACGTAACGCGGGTGGTGCTGTTCAACGGCAACTTCGGCCAGCACATGGCCATCATGGCTGGCTTCGAACATGTGCGTGGCCAGATCGCCGTGACGCTCGACGCCGATCTGCAAAACCCGCCCGAGGAAATCCCGCGCTTGGTCGCGGCCATCCGCGCAGGCCATGACTACGTCGGTTCGATACGCATGCAGCGCAACGACACCGCCTTCCGGCGCATTGCATCGGGCCTGATGAACCGCCTGCGCGAGAACATCACCCACATCCAGATGACCGACCAGGGCTGCATGCTGCGCGCCTATGACCGCGCACTGGTCGACACGCTCAACGCCTGCCGCGAGGTCAACACCTTCATCCCCGCGCTGGCCTACACCTTCGCCGCCTCGCCCACCGAGATCGAGGTGTCGCATGAAGAGCGCCACGCTGGCGAATCGAAGTACTCGCTGTACAAGCTGATTCGCCTGAACTTCGACCTGGTGACCGGCTTTTCGACGGTGCCGCTGCAGTGGTTTTCGCTCATCGGCACGCTGCTCTCGCTGGGTGCTGGCGGGCTGTTTGTGCTGCTGCTGGTCAGGCGCTTTGTGCTGGGCGCTGAAGTCGAAGGCGTGTTCACTCTGTTCGCGCTGCAGTTCTTCCTGATCGGCATCATGCTGTTTGGCATTGGCTTGCTCGGCGAGTACGTCGGGCGCATCCAGCAAGAGGTGCGCAACCGGCCGCGCTATCGCATCAGCGCGGTGCTCGAGGAGCCGTCGGCATGAGGGTGGTGGTCTTTGCCTATTCGAACGTGGGCGACCGCTGCCTGCGGGTTTTGCATGCGCGCGGTGTCGAGGTGGCGCTGGTCGTGACCCACCGCGACACGCCGGGCGAGACGCTGTGGTTCGAGCGCGTGGCCGACACCGCTGCCGAGTTGTCGCTGCCCACGGTGCTGGTCGAAGACCTGAGCGCCGCCGAGCTCGAGCAGGCGGTCAGGCAAGCGCGACCCGACGTCATCTTCTCGTTTTACTTCCGCTCCATGATCCCGACCGGCTTGCTCGCGCTGGCTCCGGGCGGTGCTTTCAACATGCACGGCTCGCTGCTGCCGCACTTTCGCGGTCGAGCACCGACCAACTGGGCGGTGCTCAAGGGTGCTACCGAGACCGGTGCCACGCTGCACGAGATGGTGGCCAAGCCCGATGCCGGCTTCATCGTTGACCAAAGTGCGGTGCCCATCCTGCCCGACGACACCGCCGAGCAGGTGTTCGACAAGGTCAGCGTGGCCGCCGAGCAGGTGCTGTGGCGCAGCCTGGCGGCCATCGAGGCCGGCAAGCCGCCGCTCCTGCCCAACGATCTGGCGGCCGGCAGCTACTACTCGTCGCGCCGGCCTGAAGACGGGCGCATCGACTGGTCGCAGCCGGCCGCTGATGTCTACAACCTGATTCGCGCCGTGGCGCCCCCTTATCCCGGTGCCTTCACCGACATCAACGGCCAGCGGCTGATCGTGGCTGCGGCCAGGCGACTGGGCGCTGCCCACGCGCCTGCCGTGGCCGGCCTCGCGCCGGGTTTGCACGCCGTCGCGGGGCGCATCATCGCCCTGTGCGGCGATGGCGGCGTCATCGCGGTGCATCGGCTGCTGGCCGGTGCGCGTGATGTCGACGCCACGTTCTTGAATTCCCTCCAACACGCCAACAGCGAGCCCACCGCCTCACCATGAAAAAAATCCTGATCCTTGGCGTCAATGGCTTCATCGGTCACCACCTGACCCAGCGCATTCTCGAGACCACCGACTGGGAGGTTTACGGCATGGACATGTCGTCCAACCGCCTGGGCGACACCGTCACGCACCCGCGCATGCACTTCTTTGAAGGTGACATCACCATCAACCGCGAATGGGTCGAGTACCACATCAAGAAGTGCGACGTGATCTTGCCGCTGGTGGCCATTGCCACGCCGGCGACCTATGTGCGCGAGCCGCTGCGCGTGTTCGAACTCGACTTCGAGGCCAACCTGCCTATCGTGCGCGCGGCCGTCAAGTACAAGAAGCACCTGGTGTTTCCGTCGACCTCCGAGGTCTACGGCATGTGCCCCGACGACGAGTTCGATCCTGAGTCGTCCACGCTGGTGTGCGGCCCGATCAACAAGCCGCGCTGGATCTACGCCTGTTCCAAACAGCTGATGGACCGCGTGATTGCCGCTTACGGCATGGAGCAAGGTCTCAACTACACGCTGTTTCGCCCCTTCAACTGGATCGGCTCCGGGCTGGATTCGATCTTTGAAACCAAGGAAGGCTCATCGCGCGTGGTCACGCAGTTCCTCGGGCAGATCGTGCGTGGCGAGCCCATCCAGCTCGTCGATGGCGGTGCGCAGCGCCGCGCCTTTGCCGACATCAGCGACGGCATCGATGCGCTCATGCGTATCATCGCCAACGTCAACGGCGTGGCGTCGGGTCGCATCTACAACGTGGGCAACCCGGCCAACCACCATTCGGTGCGCGAGCTGGCCGAGATGATGCTGGCCATGGCCGCCGAATACCCCGAATACGCCAGCAGCGCTGCGAGCACGCGCATCATCGAGGTGACATCCGGCCAGTTCTACGGCAAGGGCTACCAGGACGTGCAAAACCGTCTGCCCAAGATCACCGGCACCGTCGACGACCTGGGCTGGAAGCCCACGATCGACATGAAGACCGCGCTGCGGCGCATCTTCGATTCGTACCGATCCAAGGTGGTCGAGGCGCGCTCGCTGGTCGACTCGGCGTCCTGAGCCACTTGGCGCTGACGCCGTGGCCCGCATCGCGCTCAAGGTTGACGTAGACACCCTGCGTGGCACCCGCGAGGGTGTGCCGCGTCTGCTCGATCTGATGGCCCGCCACCGTGCGCGCGCCACCTTCTTGTTCAGCCTCGGCCCCGACCACACCGGCTGGGCGCTGCGGCGCGTGTTTCGGCCCGGCTTTCTGAGCAAGGTGTCGCGCACCTCGGTGGTCAAGCACTACGGCATTCGCACGCTGATGTACGGCGTGCTGCTGCCGGCACCCGACATCGGCCGCAAGGCAGCCGCGCCCATGCGAGCGGCCCGCGATGCCGGCCACCAATGCGGCATCCACACCTGGGATCACGTGCGGTGGCACGACAACGTGCGCCAGCGCGATGCGCAGTGGACGCGCCGTCAGATGGGGCTGGCCTTCGATCGCTACGGCGACATCTTCGGCGAGCCGCCGAGCACCCACGGTGCGGCCGGCTGGCAAATGAACACCGAGGCCTTTCGGCAGATCGACGACTGGGGCATGGCCTGTGCGTCCGACGGCCGTGGCCGTGGCCCATACCGCGTCAGCATCGATGGCCGGGGGCTGAACCATGTGCAGTGGCCCACCACCTTGCCGACACTCGATGAGTTGATCGGCAACCCCGGCATCGACGAGGACAACGTGCCGCACACGCTGCTGCGGCTGACCGAGTCAGATCGCGATCAGGTCTTCACGCTGCACGCCGAACTTGAAGGCGGCCTGCTGGCTCCGGCGTTCGAGCGACTGCTGGCCGGCTGGGTGGCGCAAGGACATCAGCTGGTCTCGCTGGCCGAACTGCACCAGCACACGAACACGGCCGACTTGCCTTGCGTGCCGGTGGTGTGGGGCGGCGTGCCGGGTCGCAGCGGCGATCTCATCACCGACAGCTTGGCAGCCTGAGTCATGGCCGATCGCAGCCTCTTCGACTCCACCCTCAAGCGTGATCTCGGGCGCAACTTCGTGGCCACGCTGGTGGTCCTTCTCACCATCGTTCTCACGCTGATGCTGATCCGCACGCTGGGCCTGGCGGCCGGTGCCAAGCTCGCGCCGCAGGACGTGGTGCTGATGCTGGGCTACACCGCGCTGGCCCATGTCTCGACGCTGCTGGCAGGCTCGCTGTTCATCGCGGTGGTGGGCACGCTCGGGCGCATGTACCGCGACAGCGAGATGGCCGTGTGGTTCAGCGGCGGCGTGAGCCTGTCGCGATTCGTTCGCCCCGTGTTGCAACTGGCCTGGCCGTTGGTGCTGGCGGTGGCGGCGCTGGCCTTGTTCGTCTACCCCTGGGTCAACCAGCGCAGCGTCAAGCTGCGCGACGAGTTCGAGCGCCGCTCCGATCTGTCGCGAATCTCGCCCGGTCAGTTCCAGACCTCGGCCGACGGCAAGCGGGTGTTTTTCATCGAGCGCGACTACAAGGATAGCGCCAATGGCACCCAAGTGTTCATCTACAACCAGTTCAACAACAGCGAGGCGGTGACCACCGCGCGATCAGGCCGCGTCGATGTGAGAGACGACAACCGCTACCTGCGGCTTGAAAACGGGCAGCGCCACGAGATGCGCAACGACGCCGAAAGCTCAGCGGTGGCGCGCTTTGGCAGCTACGAAACCGTGGTGGGCAACAAGCTGGCATCACCCAACGACAAGCCGCCACCCAAGACGCGAAACACCCTCGATCTGATCGAGAGCGCCGATCGGGTGTCGATGGGCGAGCTGACTTGGCGAGTGGGCTTGCCGCTGGCCGCAGCCAATATGGTGCTGCTGGGCATTGGCCTGGCGGCCAGCAGCATGCGGCATGCGGGCAACTGGAATTTGCTGTTCGCGCTGTTGACCTTTGTCGTCTACTACAACTTGGTCAATCTGTCGCAGGCCTGGGTGGCTGGCGGCAGCATGACCATGGGTCTGGCCTTGCTGCTGATCCACGGCTCGGCGTTCGCGCTGTCTGTGTTCATGCTTTGGTCAAAGGACAACCTCACGCGCCGCACCTTTTGGATGCAGTTGACAGGTCGCTGAAAACAGCAAGCCCTCAGCCAAACACCACCGTGCGGTGACCGTTGATCAGCACGCGGTCTTCAAGGTGGTTGCGCAGTCCGCGCGCCAGCACGCCTTTTTCCACATCCTTGCCGCAGCGCACCAGGTCAGCCACCGAGTCGCTGTGGTCGATGCGCATGACGTCTTGCTCGATGATCGGGCCTTCGTCGAGGTCTTCGGTGACGTAGTGACAGCTCGCGCCGATCAGCTTGACACCGCGCTCCCACGCCTGGTGGTAAGGCTTGGCGCCGGCAAAACTGGGCAGGAAACTGTGGTGGATGTTGATGATCTGCCCCGGGTACTTGCGACACAGCGACGGCGGCAGGATTTGCATGTAGCGCGCGAGCACCATGGTGTCGGCGCCGCACGACTCGAACAGCCGCTCGAGCGTGGCAAAGGCTTCAGCCTTGTCTTCCTTGGGCACCGGGATGTGGTGAAAGGTCAGGCCGTGCCACTCGACCAGGCCGCGAAACACTTCGTGGTTGGAAGCCACGCCGACGATGTCGACGTCGAGCTCCTTGCTTTGCCAGCGCGCGAGCAGGTCATACAGGCAATGCTCCTGCGTTGACACCAGCAGCAGCACGCGGCGGCGCACCGCGCTGTCGCTCAGCCGCCAGTCCATGCCGAACTCGGCAGCCACCACGGCGAAGCGGCGCTGCAGTTCGTCGCGGTCGAAGGGCAGGGAGTCGGCACGCACCTCAAGCCGCATGAAGTAGCGGCAGGTGTCACTGCAGCCATGCTGGTGAGAGCTCAGGATCCAGCCGCCGTGTTCGGCAAAGAATCCGGTGACGCGCGCCACGATGCCCACGCGGTCGGGGCAGGAAAAACTCAGGGTGTAGTGGTGCGAGGGGTTCATGAGACTGGCTTCGAAGGTTGAAAGCGTCAAGTCGTCTAGCCTAGCGATTTCCTCGATACTTCGGCGCTCGCTTCTTGCCGCGCACGGTCTTTTTTCAAGGCTGCGGCCTTTGCCCCATGGACTGGATTTCTGTCTTTGTTTCGCTTTCAGTCTTCGGCGTGTGCGGCTGGCTGCTCGGACGCTTCAAGGAAAGGCCCTTGGCCGGCGCGGTGATGGGCGTGCTGCTCGGCCCGCTCGGCTGGCTCATTTTGTTGCTGGGGCCAAGGGGGACCACGCCATGCCCTTATTGCGGCACCACGCTCACGCTGTGGCAAGCACGCTGCGGTGGTTGCTTCACCAAGATGACGTGGATCCGCGGCAAGCCGCTGGGGCCCAGGCGATAAGAGCGAGCCCGGGCGGGGTACAAGCCCGCCACCTGATGTTCGGCCGTGTCAAGGCGAGGCCTTACCCTCGAGCCATGAAATTCCGGCGACCCGCCGCGCTGTGCTGCATCGCCTTGTGGGCGACTGGCATGAACGCGGTGGCAGAACCCGCGATGCCCGCCGAGGTGCTGGCAGCGGTGCGCGACTCGGGCGTGCCTGCGCGGCACTTTGGCTTTTACGCGCAGCCGGTGGACGCCACGCCAACCGGCGACAGCGTGGCCATCGCGTCCCTGAATGCCGAGCAGCCTTTCTTGCTGGCGTCGACCACCAAGGTGGTCACCTCGCTGGCCGCACTGGACCTGCTGGGCCCGGCGTATCCGTGGCCCTTGAGCGCTTTCACCACCGCACCGGTGCAAGGCGGCCAGTTGATGGGGAAGGGCGATCTGCTGATCGACGGGCGGCGCCATGCGATTTCGGCCGACGAACTGCACCGCTGGTTCGTTCAAATGCACGCCGAAGGCCTCACCGCCGTGAACGGCAACATCGTGCTCGATGGCGTGCTGTTGATGTCGTCGCAAGACCCGGCCATCGGCAATGCAGCGCTGGCCGCAGGCACCTTCGAGCCGCCGCCGCCCACCGCCTCGGGCTGGTCAGAGCCGGCGCTGCAATTCAACGCCGGCACCATGCTCCTGTCGATCGAAGCCGGTTCTGGCGATCGCGCGCGCCTCTCGCTGGTGCCGCAGCCGCTGGGCGTTCAGGTGGTCAACGACGTGATGATAGCCAGCGGCCCGTGTGATGCCTGGGCCGCCTGGAGCAGCGACAGCCTGCGCGGCAAGGGCGCGCCGCAGTTGCTGGTGCGCGGCCGCTGGGACGTGAACTGCCCGAACGAATACGTCGCCTACGTGCAACCGCTGCCCGGCATGAAGTTCATGCCCAACACCGCGTCGCGGGAGTCGCTGCGTGCTGGTGCCGCGCCGGTCGAGTTGTCGAAGTCTGCGCAAGTCGCCCGCCTGTGGGTCGAGTCGGGTGGCACGCTGCGCGGGCGCGTCATCGAAGGCTCAGCGCCTGCCCCTTCAACACGCACCGCCACCTCGCCGGAAAGGTGGTCGAGTGCGTTTTCGATCCCGCTGTCGCAAGTCGTGCGCGAGATCAACAAGACCAGCGACAACCTCGCCGCGTGCAACTTGCTGCTGTCGCTGGCGCCCAGCTCGGCCACGCCCGGCCACGAGCGGCGCGATGCCAAGGCCCGGGTGCATGAATGGCTGCTCGGCCAGGGCCTTGCCGAAGGCGACATCCGCGTCGATCTGGGCTCGGGCCAGTCGCGCGAGGAGCGCGGCAAGCCGCGCGCCATGGTGCAACTGCTGCGCCAGGCCTGGAAGGCCGAGGGCGCGCAGGCCTTTGTCAATTCGCTGCCCATCGCCGGTGTGGACGGCACGCTGGCCCACCGCATGCTCGAAGGCCCAGCCACCGGTCAGGCCTTCCCGAAAACAGGGACCCTGAGCGACACTCGCGCGCTGGCCGGTTATGTGCGCAGCCGCAGCGGCGTGGTTTATGCCGTTGCAGCCATCGTCAACCACTCCGATGCCGCACGTGCCCGCAGCGCGCTTGATGCCTTCATCGGGTGGCTGGCCAGGAACGGTTGAAGCTCGACATGCGTTCGTCGCGTTGCCCCATTCGCAGGAGACCTTGAAGTGAACCTCGACACCCCCACCGCTCAGGACTATCAGCATTTGGGTGCCATGGTCGGCCAGATGCAATCGCGCTTCATCCGCGGCGTGCCCACGGCCGATGTGTTCGCGCCGCTGCTAGTCGATCTGCTCACCTTCACCGGTTGCGAGTACGGCCTGATCTCTGAGGTGATCGTCGATGCGGTCGACGGCCACGAGTTCCTGCGCATGCATGTGCTGACCGACATCAGCTGGAACGAAGAAACCCGCGCGATGTACCTCAAGCATCACAGCGGCGAAAAGACGGTCGAGTTCCACAACCTCAACTCCTTGCTGGGCGCAGCGGTGCTCAGCCGCGAGCCGGTCATTGCCAACGACCCGTCCAACGACCAGCGTCGCGGCGGCCTGCCGCACATGCACCCGCCGCTCAACTCCTACCTGGGCGTGCCGGTGTTCCATGGCGGCGAGATGGTCGGGCTGGTCGGGCTGGCCAACAAGGACGGCGGCTTTCATGAAGCGCTGATCGGCTTGTTTGAGCCGCTGTACGCCAGCGTCGCTGCCATCATCGGTGCGGTGCGCAGCGACTCGGCGCGCATGCAGGCCGAAGCCAGCCTGCGTCAAAGCGAATTCGAGATGCGCAGCACCTTCGAAATGGCCGCCGTGGGCATGGCGCACATGAGCGCTGACGGCTGCTTTCTGCGGGTCAACAGCCAACTCGCGGCCAGCCTCGGTTTGCAAGAAGCGGCGATGGTGGGCCACACGCTGGCGCAGTTCACGCACCCCGATGACCGCGAGGCGTTGTGCCAGCAGTTCGAGCAGCTGGTGGCTGGCGACGTGCCGCGCCTGTCGATGCAGTTGCGCGGACTTCATGCCGCTGGCGATGACTTGCTGTTTTCGCTTTGTGCCACCCAGGTGTGCGACGCCACCGGCAAGTCGGGGTTTGTGGTGGCCGTCATCGAAGACATCACCGAGCGCAAGAAGGCTGAGGCCGCCATGCTGGCTGCGCAGGCGGCCGAGCGGGCCAACATGGCCAAGACGCAGTTTCTTTCGCACATGAGCCACGAGCTGCGCACGCCGCTCAATTCGGTGGTCGGGTTTTCGCAGCTGCTGCAACTCGACCGCAGCCCGCCGCTGTCTGCCAACCAGCAAGCCCATGCCCGTCAGATCGAAAGTGCCGGATCCCACCTGCTGTCCATGATCAACGATCTGCTCGACCTGTCGCGCATCGAGAGCGGCACGGTGTCGATGTCGCTCGAGTCGGTGGATGTGCGTCAGTCCATCGACGAGGCGATTTCGCTGGTGTCCAAGGCGGCGGCGGATGCGAGGCTACGGGTTGACGTGCGGTTCGCCGACGCTGTCATGGCCGAGCGCGTCGAGGCCGACCGTGTGCGATTGCGCCAGGTGCTCGTCAATTTGTTGAGCAACGCCATCAAGTACAACCGCCCCGGCGGCGGCGTGTGCGTACTGGTCAACCCCGGATCACGGGATGACGAACTCGCCATCGAGGTCAAGGACACCGGGCATGGCATGTCGCCCGAGCAGATGGAGCACCTGTTCGAGCCGTTCAACCGCCTGGGTGCCGAGCGCTCGCACATCGAGGGCACCGGCATCGGGCTGATGATCACCCGTGGCCTGGTCGAACTGATGGCTGGCCAATTGAAGGTCAGCAGCGAAGCGGGCGTGGGCAGCAGCTTCACCATCGTGCTCAATCTGCCGGCCGGACACACGCGGCTGCGTGTCGAGCCGGGCTCAAGCGCCGCCGACGGGCCGACGCACGAGGCTGGTGCTGGCGCCAAGCTGAGCGTGCTCTACGCCGAAGACAACCCGACCAACGTGATGCTGATGAAGGCCGTGATGGAAATGCGTCCGCAGTGGCGTTTGGTGTGTGCCACCAGCGGGCGCGAGGCGCTTGAAGTCGCCCTGAGCGACCCGCCCGATCTGGTGCTGCTCGACATGCATCTGGGCGACATGACCGGGCTGGAGCTGTTGCGGCAGATGCGCACTCACGCCTCGCTCGCCGACTTGCCCAGCATGGTGCTGTCTGCCGACGCACTGCCCGATTCGCAAAGACAGGCCGCCCAGGCCGGCGTGCTCGAGTACCTGACCAAACCCATCGACCTGCCGAAATTTCTGGCGGCGATGGACGCC
>JBBAPK010000026.1:0-39772 GCA_040400875.1 Burkholderiaceae bacterium
TTCGAACTCGCGACCCCTTGCACCCCATGCAAGTGCGCTACCAGGCTGCGCTACGCTCCGAGACGGACCCAGTATAGGTGGAAAGGGTCGGAAATCAGCCGCCCAGCAGCGCCTGGATGGAGATCAATTCGAGCCTGAGCTGAGCGGTTGAAAGCAAGCTGGTGTCGATGGGTTTTTCGCGACGATCCACGTGCATCTGTGCGGATGTTTCAACGACCACTGGCGATTTCAGGCGGATGCTGTTGTCTTCATCGCGCCCATCGAGCTCGTCGATCAGGGCACCGTCATCGAGCATGTGCGCGCTGTCGGCCATGGCTTGAAGCGCGGGGTCGATGAGGCGGTTGCGTGCGCCGCTGATGGTGAAACCCTGGTCATAGAGAAGTTCGCGAATCCGGCGCACCAGCAGCACCTCGTGGTGCTGGTAATAGCGGCGATTGCCGCGTCGCTTCATCGGCTTGAGTTGGGTGAACTCTTGCTCCCAGTAGCGCAGCACATAGGGCTTGACGCAACAGAGATCGCTCACTTCACCGATGGTGAAGTAGCGTTTGGCGGGTATTGGTGGGAGCGATTTCTCCATGGAAATCAATGACCTGCAAGAGGAAAGACAGACTCTACTCGAAGTCGTCTGCCGTGAGTGCGTCGCCCTGCACGGCGCCCTTCAACTTGTGGCTGGCGTGGAAAGTAACCACGTTGCGAGCCTTGATGGGAATGGCTTCGCCGGTGCGCGGATTGCGCCCGGGTCGCGGCGCCTTGCGGCGGATGTTGAAGTTGCCAAAGCCTGACATCTTCACGTCGCGCCCGCTGATCAGGGCGGTTTGCATGATGTCGAAGAAGGCTTCGACCATGTCCTTGGACTCGCGCTTGTTCAGCCCCAGTCGGTCGAACAGCAGATCGGCCAGGTCGGCCTTGGTCAGCGTGGGCGTCTCGAGGCTGGGCAGCATCACGCGGCCGGGCTGTTTGGGATCGTCGGTCATCGTCATGCTCCCCTCAGGCGCACACCCAGTTGCGTATGCAGTCGTTCAATCACCTGTGCCACCGCCGCATCGATGCGCTCGTCGGTGAGAGTGGCTTCATCATCAAGCAACTCGATTCGCACGGCAAGGCTGCGCTGGTTAAGCGCCAGATCCGTACTGGCCGTGCTCGGCCTGAACACGTCGAACAAATTGACCGAGCGGATCATCCCGCCACCAGTGCCCTGCACCGCCTTCATCAACGACGCGTGGCTGACCGAGTCGTCTGCCACCACGGCAATGTCGCGCCACACCGACTGCTGCCGCGGCAGCGGCACGAAGCTCGGCACGGTGCCGCGCAGCAGTGCTGCGAGGTGAAGCTCGAACAGCACCGGTGCGCCGGGCAGTTCATAGGCCTGCTTCCAGCGCGGGTGCAACTCACCCACATGACCCACCACCGCGCCGTCGATCACCAGCCGCGCACTGCGCCCTGGATGAAGCGCAGGGTGTTCGCCGGATTCGAAGGTGACAACCTGAGGTGAAAACAGCGCCTGAAGATCACCTTTCACGTCGAAGAAACCGACGTTGCGCTCTTTGCTACCCCACTGCGAGGCATCCACCGGCCCGAAGGCCAGACCGCCGATGTGCATGGGCTGGCTCACGCCGGCCACGCCGAGCGGTCCGTCGATGGCCGAGGCGTCGCGACGGAACACGCGACCGATTTCGAACAGGCGCACGCGCGGCGCCTTGCGCGCGAGGTTGTGACGCAGCGCGCCGACCAGACTGCCCATCAGCGACGAACGCATCACCGACAACGGACTGGCAATGGGATTGAGCACACGGATGGGGTCGGGGTTGCCGGCCAGTTCATGCTCCCAACGCTCTTCGACGAAGCTGAAATTGATCGTCTCGAAGTAGTCGAGCGAGGCCATGCGATGGCGCATGGTGTGCGCCGAGCGCTGTGCTTCGGGGCGCACGCGAGCCGTCACCGGCGCCAGCGGCGGCACATCGGGCAGGGTGTTGAAGCCCAGCACGCGGATCACTTCTTCGATGAGGTCTTCTTCGATCTGGATGTCAAAGCGCCAACTCGGCGACGTGACCATCAACACGCCAGGCGCCTCGGTGGTGGCCAGGCCCAGCCGCTGCATCACACCCAAGCACTGCGCCTGCGTCACCGGCATGCCGATCACCTTGGCGGCACGCTCGATGCGCAGCGCCACGGGCCTGGCCTCGGGCAAGGCAGTGATCTGATCGTCAACCGGGCCGCAAGCGGTGTCGGGTGTGCCGCAGATGTCGATGATGAGCTGCGTGAGGCGTTCGATGTGCTCGACGGTGCGCGCCGGATCCACACCGCGCTCGAAGCGGTGGCCGGCATCGGTCGAAAAGTTGAAACGCCTCGAACGGCCGGCGACGGCCTCGGGCCACCAGAAGGCGGCCTCGACGTAGACGCCGCGGGTGTCATCGGACACCGCGGTGGCGTCGCCGCCCATGATGCCGGCGAGCGATTCAACAGCCTGCTCATCGGCAATCACGCCGACTTTCGCATCGACTTCGATCGTGGTGCCGTTGAGCAGCTTGAGCTGTTCGCCCGCCCTGCCCCAGCGCACCTGCAGGCCGCCATGGATCTTGTCGAGGTCAAAGATGTGCGAGGGGCGACCGAACTCGAACATCACGTAGTTCGAGATGTCGACCAGCGGACTGACCGCACGCTGCCCGCAACGCGCCAGACGCTCGACCATCCACGCCGGCGTGGTCGCCTTCGGGTTGACGTTGCGCACGATGCGGCCCGAAAAACGGCCGCACAGATCGGGCGCCTCGATGCGAACCGGCAGCACATCGGTCAGCCCGACAGGGACCTTGGCGAACTCGGGCTGCAGCAGGGGCGAGCCGGTGAGCGCAGCGACTTCACGGGCCACGCCGTACACGCTCAGCACATGGCCCAGATTGGGCGTGAGCTTGAGGGTGAACAGCGTGTCATCGAGTTGCAGATGGGCGCGCAGATCGGCGCCGACCGCGGCGTCTTGCGCCAGGATCATCAAGCCGCTGGCTTCATCCGACAGCTTGAGTTCGCGTGCCGAGCACAGCATGCCCTGGCTCTCGACGCCGCGCAGCTTGCCCAGCTTGATGCGAAACGGCTCGCTGCCAGGCTTGTCTTCAGCCGGGGGCAACTCGGCGCCCACGGTGGCGCAAGGCACCTTGATGCCCGCGCGCACATTGGGTGCGCCACACACGATGTTCAGCGGTGCGGCCGCGCCCACATGGACTTGACAGACGTTGAGCCTGTCGGCATCGGGATGACGCTCGACCGACAGCACCTCGCCGACTACCACGCCCGCGAAAGGCGGCGCGGCGGGGCGCAGTTCCTCGACTTCCATGCCGGCCATGGTGAGCAGATCGGCCAGGGCGGCGGTGTCTAGTGGCGGATTGCAGAACTCTCGCAACCACGACTCTGGAAATTGCATCGCGTGAACCTTCGAAAAAAGCGTCGGGTGGGGCTTACTTGAACTGCGACAAAAAGCGCAGATCGCCGTCGAAGAACAGCCGCAGATCGTTCACGCCGTAGCGCAGCATGGTCAGGCGATCGGGGCCCATGCCAAAGGCAAAACCGATGTGACGTTCGGGGTCGAGACCGTAGTTGCGCACGACGTTCGGATGCACCTGGCCCGAGCCTGCCACCTCAAGCCAGCGCCCCTTGAGCGGCCCGCTCGAAAACGCGATGTCGACCTCGGCCGATGGCTCGGTGAACGGAAAGAACGAGGGCCGAAAGCGCAGTTGCAGATCGTCGGTCTCGAAGAAGGTGCGAAAGAAATCGGTGAAGACGACCTTCAGGTCCTTGAAGCTGACGTTCTCGCCGATCCACAGGCCTTCGCACTGGTGAAACATCGGCGAGTGCGTGGCGTCGCTGTCGACCCGGTAGGTGCGGCCTGGCGCGATCACGCGAATCTCGGGCATCGGATCGCTGCCGCGGTGGCGCTCGGCGTGAGCGCGGGCATAGCGAACCTGCATCGGCGAGGTGTGCGGGCGCAGGTTGAGCCAGCGGCCTTCGGCATCTTTCATGTCGACGTAGAAGGTGTCCTGCATCGAGCGCGCAGGGTGGTTTTCGGGGTTGTTCAGCGCGGTGAAGCTGTACCAGTCGGTCTCGATCTCGGGGCCTTCGGCCACGTCGAATCCCATCGAGCCGAAGATGGCTTCGATGCGCTCCATGGTGCGCGACACCGGGTGCAACCCGCCGCAGCCGCGTTGACGTCCGGGCAGCGTGACGTCGAGCGCCTCGGCCTTGAGTTGGGCATCGAGTTCGGCATCGGCGAGCGCTTGGCGGCGGGCGGTGAGCGCGCCTTCGACTTGCTGCTTGGCGGCATTGATCAGCGCGCCGCGCGCTTTTTTCTCGTCGGGTGGCAAGGCGGCCAGCGCCTTGAGCTGCTCGGTCAGCGAGCCCGATTTACCGAGATATCGCGCCTTGGCGTTTTCCAGATCGGCAGGCGCCGAAGCCAACGCAAAAGCGGCCTGCGCATCGTGCACCAACTGTTCAAGATCGTTCATCGGATTCAAGTCTGGATTCGATCGGGGCAGCCACAAAAAAGGCCGAACACAAGGTCGGCCTGGAGGAACTCGCCTGCGGTGGGTTCACCGCAGGGTTGCCGCGCGCTCTCGGGCTGCAAGCCCGAGAGCTGACGCAGACGGTCAGGCGAGTTGGGCCTTCACCTTTTCAACGATGCTGCCAAAAGCGGCAGGATCATTCACGGCCATATCGGCGAGAACCTTGCGGTCAATCTCGATCGATAGCTTCTTCAAGCCAGCCATGAACTTGCTGTAGGTGACGCCGTGGCTGCGGCTGCCAGCATTGATACGGGCGATCCACAGATTGCGGAACACACGCTTCTTGGTGCGGCGGTCGCGGTAGGCATATTGCCCGGCGCGCATGACCGCCTGCTTGGCGATGCGGAAGACGTTTTTGCGACGACCGCGGTAGCCCTTGGCAAGGGCGATGATTTTCTTGTGACGGGCGCGGGCTGTGACACCACGTTTGACGCGAGGCATGTATCTTCTCCTTCAGTCAGTTACAGGCCGGCCATGGGCAGCATCTGCTTGATGCGTCCCTTGTCGGTCTCATGCACGGCAACAGAACCACGCAGGTGGCGCTTGGTCTTCGTGGACTTCTTGGTGAGGATGTGGCGCTTGAACGCCTGGCCCCGCTTGACGGTGCCACCCGGGCGAACGCGAAAACGTTTCTTCGCGCCGCTCTTGGTCTTCATTTTGGGCATGACTGCTCCTTTTTTGTTGCTGCTGCAGGCGCCGGCACAACGCGTACCGTCTTGTAGGCCTGCAGTCGCTTCTGACAACACTGCGGCGACCAAACCGCAGCGTTGAACCCCTTTGGCATCGGGCCGATGCGCAGTCCTCAGGACTTTCGCTTCGGGCCCAACACCATGATCATCTGACGCCCTTCGAGCTTGGGCATGTTCTCGACCACCGAAACATCGGCCAACTCATCGCGAATGCGCTCGAGCAATCGCATGCCGATGTCCTGGTGCGTGATTTCCCGACCGCGATAGCGCAAGGTGACCTTGCCCTTGTCGCCGTCTTCTTCGATGAAACGGCGCAGGTTGCGCATCTTGATCTGGTAATCACCTTCATCGGTGCCAGGTCGGAACTTGACCTCCTTGACCTCGATGACCTTTTGTTTTGACTTGGCTTCCGCCGCGCGCTTTTGCTCTTGGTACTTGAACTTGCCGTAGTCCATCAGCCTGCACACGGGAGGATCGGCTGCGGCCGCGATCTCGACCAGATCGACGTCCAACTCACCAGCCATGCGCAACGCTTCAAGGGTACTCACGATGCCCAGAGGCTCGTTTTCAACACCGTTCAAGCGGACTTCAAGAACCATGATCTCCCGGTTGAGCCGGTGCTTGCGCTCGGCATTGGGGGTACGGCGATCAGCAAAAGTAGCGATGGTTAGAACCTTTCAACAGACGCCAAGGCAACGGAATCCAAAAAAAACGACGCGCCCGATCGAAACTGAGGCTTGGCTCACCTGCGCGAAGCTGGGGAGTTCATGCTTTTCGAACGATGTCTTGGGACAGTTTCAATGAGAAATCAGCCACTGACATCACCCCGAGATCTTGATTGCCCCGGGCGCGCACCGCGACGGAACCGTTTGCCTTTTCCTTGTCGCCAACGACAAGGATGTACGGAACCTTCTGCACTGAATGCTCTCGAATTTTATAGCCTATTTTCTCGTTGCGCATATCCGCAATGACTCTAACTCCTTGTTTTTGAAGCGATTTCGACACTTCTTGAGCGTAGTCAGCCTGTAAATCGGTGATCGCGGTCACCACCACCTGAACCGGCGCGAGCCAAACCGGCAGCGCGCCGGCGTGTTCTTCGATCAGGATTCCGATGAAGCGCTCGAAGCTGCCGACGATGGCGCGGTGCAGCATCACCGGTGTGGCGCGGTCGCCCTGGGCGTTGACAAATTCAGCTCCGAGACGTTCGGGCATCGAGAAATCCACCTGGATCGTGCCGCACTGCCACTGACGGCCGATGGCGTCCTTGAGCGTGTATTCGATCTTCGGCCCGTAGAACGCACCCTCGCCCGGTGACACCACGAACTCGCAGCCCGAGCGCTTGAGGCTTTCGATCAGCGCGTGCTCGGCCTTGTCCCACACGGCGTCCGAGCCGATGCGCTTTTCGGGGCGCGTGGCCACCTTGTAGAGGATGTTCTTGAAGCCGAAGTCGGCATAGACCTTTTGCAGCAGTTCGGTGTACGCCACGCACTCGTCGAGGATGTGTTCTTCGGTGCAGAAGATGTGCCCGTCGTCCTGCGTGAAGCCGCGCACGCGCATGATCCCGTGCAGCGAGCCGCTGGGCTCGTTGCGGTGGCACTGGCCGAACTCGCCAAAGCGCAGCGGCAAGTCGCGATAGCTCTTGATGCCCTGCTTGTAGATCAGGATGTGGCCCGGGCAGTTCATCGGCTTGAGTGCGTAGTCGCGCTTTTCGCTCTCGGTGGTGAACATGTTCTCGCGGTACTTGTCCCAGTGGCCGGTCTTCTCCCACAGCCCTTGGTCGAGCACCTGCGGGCCCTTGACCTCCTGATACCCGTTGTCGCGGTAGACAGCGCGCATGTACTGCTCGACTTGCTGCCACACCGTCCAGCCCTTGGGGTGCCAGAACACCAACCCCGGTGCGTGATCGTCGATGTGGAACAGGTCGAGCTCGCGGCCGAGCTTGCGGTGGTCGCGCTTTTCGGCTTCCTCGAGCATGTGCAGGTGCTGCTGCAAGTCATCCTTGGTCGCCCAGGCCGTGCCGTAGATGCGCTGCAGCATTTCGTTGCGGTGGTCGCCGCGCCAGTAGGCACCGGCCACCTTCATCAACTTGAAGTGCTTGAGCTTGCCGGTGCTCGGCACGTGAGGGCCGCGGCACAGGTCTTCGAAGCTGCCTTCGCGGTACAGCGACACGTCCTCGTTGCTCGGGATGCTGCCGATGATCTCGGCCTTGTAGGCCTCGCCGATGCCCTTGAAGTGCGCCACCGCCTCGTCGCGCGGCAGCACGCGGCGCTCGATCTTTTCGTCTTTCTTGGCCAGCTCGGCCATGCGCGCTTCAATGGCCGCCAAGTCTTCGGGCGTGAACGGGCGCTTGTACGCAAAGTCGTAGAAGAAGCCGTTTTCGATCACCGGGCCGATCGTCACCTGCGCCTCGGGAAACAGCTGCTTGACCGCATAGGCCAGCAAGTGCGCGGTCGAGTGGCGGATCACCTCGAGCCCGTCGGCGTCCTTGTCGGTGACGATGGCCAGCGCGGTGTCGTGTTCCATGAGGTGGCTGGTGTCGACCACCTTCGCATCTGCCCCCGTGCCCACGCGCCCGGCCAGCGCGGCCTTGGCCAGCCCGGCGCCGATCGACGCGGCCACTTCGGCCACCGTCACGGGGCCGGCAAACTCGCGCTGAGAGCCGTCAGGCAGTTGAATCGAGATCATGGAAGCTCCAGACATGGCGCAGCGTGCTGCGCTGAAAACGACGGCGCGATCGAACGCCAACCCGTCAGAAAAAACCCTCGGATGGTAAGCGGCGACCGCTCGCAGCGGGGTCTCAGCGCCGGGTCTGCAGCTTGGCGAGAGCCGCCGCCATCGCCCCGCCCAAGGGCGTTGCGGCCGGCGCCGACGTTGAGCGCACCGCCGGCCGATCGCCGCGCCCGCCGCGCGAATCACGCTGGCCAGCCGGCGCGCCGCTGCGCTCGCCCACCGCCGCATCGAGCTTCATCGTGAGCGAAATGCGCTGGCGCGACAGGTCCACCTCGAGCACCTTGACACGCACCACATCGCCGGTCTTGACCACCTCGCGCGCGCCGTTGACAAATTTGTGTGCCAGCTGGCTGACATGGATCAGCCCGTCCTGATGCAAGCCCAGATCGACGAACGCGCCGAACTGCGCCACGTTGCTGATGGTGCCTTCGAGCGTCATGCCGGGCCTCAGGTCCTTGATGTCTTCGACGCCGTCGGCCAGGCGCGCCACCTTGAAGTCGGGGCGCGGATCGCGGCCGGGTTTTTCGAGCTCGGCCAGGATGTCCTTGACGGTGATGGCGCCAAAGCGCTCGTCGGCGAAGGCCTCGGGCCGCAGCGCACGGATCACATCGGCGTGGCCCATGACCTCGGCGGCGGGCTTGTGCACCGCGGCCAGGATGCGCTCGACCACCGGGTAGGACTCAGGGTGCACGCCGGACTGGTCCAGCGGGTTGTCGCCATCGCGCACGCGCAAAAAGCCCGCGCTTTGCTCGAAGGTCTTGGCGCCCAGCCCGGCCACGTCAAGCAGCTGCTTGCGGTTGCGAAAAGCGCCGTGAGCATCGCGCCAACGCACGATGCTGGTGGCCACCGCCGCACTCAGCCCTGACACGCGCGACAGCAGCGGCGCCGAAGCGGTGTTCACGTCAACGCCCACCGAGTTCACGCAGTCTTCGATGACCGCGTTCAGGCTCTTGGCCAGATCGCTTTGGTTGACGTCGTGCTGGTACTGGCCCACGCCGATGCTCTTGGGGTCGATCTTCACCAGCTCGGCCAGCGGATCCTGCAGCCGACGCGCGATGCTCACCGCGCCGCGCAGGCTCACGTCCAGATCGGGCAGTTCCTTGCTGGCGTATTCGCTGGCGCTGTAGACCGAAGCACCGGCCTCGCTGACCACCACCTTCTGGATGGACCGCGGCGTCTCGCTGCCCGACAGCTTTTGCAGCCGCTGAATCAACTCGGCGGCCAGCTTGTCGGTCTCGCGGCTGCCGGTGCCGTTGCCGATGGCCACCAGATCCACACCGTGCGCGGCGCACAAGCGGCCCAGCGCGTGCAGCGAGCCTTCCCAGTCGCGGCGTGGCTCGAGCGGGTAGACGGTATCAGTGGCCAGCACGCGGCCGGTGGCATTGACCACCGCCACCTTGCAGCCGGTGCGTATGCCCGGATCCAGCCCCATCACCACGCGCGGTCCGGCCGGCGCGGCCAGCAGCAAGTCGCGCAGGTTCTCGGCGAACACCTTGATCGCCACGCGCTCGGCTTCTTCGCGCAGGCGGGCAAACAAGTCGCGCTCGAGGCTCAGGCTCAGCTTGACCTTCCAGCACCAGGCGATGCACTTGCGAATCAAATCGTCGGCCGGGCGCTTGGCGTGGCTCCAGCCCAGGTGCACCGCGATGCGGCCCTCGGCCATCGACACCGCAGGCGCGGGCTTTCCTGCAGCCGTGGTGGCCGCAGGCGGCGCTTCATCGCCATGCACCAGCTTCGCGTCGAGCAGCTCAAGCGCGCGGCCGCGAAACACCGCCAGCGCACGGTGCGACGGCACCTTGCGGATCGGCTCGGCATAGTCGAAGTAGTCGCGAAACTTGGCCACGTCGGGGTGGTTCGCGTCCTTGCCATCAAGCAAGCGGCTTTGCAGCCGGCCGTCTTCCCACAACCATTCACGCAGGCGGCCCACCAGCACCGCGTCTTCGGCCCAGCGCTCGGCCAGGATGTCGCGCACGCCGTCGAGCACGGCCAACGCATCGGCAAAACCGGCATCGGCCAGCGCGGCCGCACCGCCTTCGAAGCTGGCGACAAAGGCCGTGGCCTCGGTCAGCGGATCGAGCGCCGGGTCGGCGAACAGCCGCTCGGCCAGCGGTGCTATGCCGGCTTCGCGGGCGATCATGGCCTTGGTGCGGCGCTTTTGCTTGAACGGCAGGTAAAGGTCTTCGAGCTCTTGCTTGGTGGGCGCGGCCTCGATCGCGGCGCGCAGCTCGGGCGTGAGCTTGCCCTGCTCTTCGATGCTTTTGAGCACGGCTGCGCGGCGCTCGGCCAACTCGCGCAGGTAAGACAAACGCGATTCCAGTTCGCGCAGCTGGATGTCATCGAGGTTGTCGGTGACTTCTTTGCGGTAGCGCGCGATGAAGGGCACGGTGGCACCGCCATCCAGCAGTTCGACGGCGGCATGGATCTGGGCCGGCCGAACCTTCAGCTCGGCGGCAATTTGAAGCAGGATGGGGTTCAAGGCGGGCGGCCCCGTGTGGGGCGAAAAGACACAGCAGCAAGTGGGGCGCAGGTCGTCGAAGACAAACCTGCAGAGGGAAAAATCAGTGTGCCACAGGGGTCTGAGCGATCCGGCCCAGCACACCCCGTGCGGCGCGCACGCCACTGGCAAAGCACGCGGTGAGCAGGTAGCCGCCGGTGGGCGCTTCCCAGTCCAGCATTTCGCCGGCGCAAAAAACACCCGGCAGCGCCTTGACCATGAGGCCGTCGTCGAGTGCTTCGAAGCGCACGCCGCCCGCGCTGCTGATGGCCTCGTCGATCGGCCTGGGCGCGCTCACATGCAGCGGCAGCGACTTCATGAAGGTGGCCAGTTGCTGCGCATCGGCCATCAGCCCGCGCGGCGTCAGCTCGTGTAGCAACGCGGCCTTCACGCCGTCGATGCCCAAACGCGACTTCAAGTGCGTGGCCAGCGAGCGCGAACCGCGCGGGTGCGTCAACTCGCGCAGCACCCATGCGGCACTGCGAGCGGGCAGCAAATCGATGAAAGCCTGCGCGTGGCCGCACTGCGCCAGCGCATCGCGCAACGTGGCCGAGGCGGCGTAGATCAGGCTGCCTTCGATACCGCCTTCGGTGATGACGAACTCGCCGGCCTGCTCGAACTCGCGGCCACCCGGCCCCGCGCAGCGCAGAGCCACGTTCTTCACCGGCGCGCCGGCGTGGCGGCTGCGCAAGTGCTCGCTCCAGCCGGGTTGCATCTGGCCCGATGCATCGGCATGCATCACGTCGAAGCCGCAGTTGGAAGGGCACAGCGGTGCGACGTCAGCGCCACGCGCGCAAAGCCAAGGTACCCAAGCGCCGTCGGACCCCAGGCGCGACCAGCTCGCGCCGCCCAGCGCCAGCAACACCACATCAGCCTGCACCGTGATGGCGCCACGGGGGCTGTCAAAGGCCAGCGCGTGGCGGCCGTCGCTCGTCTCGTTGGTGGCCCAGCCCACGCAGCGGTGGCGCTGATGAAAGCGCACCCCCAGCCCACGCAGCCGGTGCAGCCAAGCTCGCAACAGCGGCGCAGCCTTCAAGTCGAGCGGAAACACACGGGCCGAGCTGCCCACGAAGGTGTCGACGCCCAAGCCGTGGGCCCAAGCGCGCACCTCAGCCGCGCCGAACTCGCGCAGCATCGACTCGATGACCTCGCGGCGCGCGCCGTAGCGGCCGGCAAAGGCGTCGGGCGCCTCCGAGTGCGTGAGGTTCAAGCCGCCCTTGCCTGCCAGCAGGAACTTGCGCCCCACGGAGGGCATGGCGTCGTAGACATCGACCTGCACGCCGGCGCTGGCCAGCATTTCGGCGGCCATCAGGCCTGCAGGTCCTCCTCCCACAACGGCAACTGCCGGGGCGCTGGTGTGGGCTGGCATCGAATCAGTCAGTGGGGAGTTCGGGAACGGCACGGCAAAGGCAACGCTAGAAGCGTCTGGCCAGCATAGGGCAAGGGCGCGGGCCGCCAGCCCGGCGCGCCTCCGCTTTCCCATTTCAGCGTCACGGTGCCAGAATCCGACGAACGCTAGCGCAGCTTTCGGATGCACGGGTTCGGCGTCTACAGGTACACATCGCGTCAATCCAAGTGCCCGGCCAGAGGAATCCCATGAGTGCCATCCTGAAAAAGATCTTCGGCGAGTCGGAGCAGGCCCGCGAAATGCATCTGCAAATCGATGAGCTGAGCGACGAACTGGAGTCCATGAAGACGCGGTTCGAACTCATCCGCATGGCCACATCCGATGGCACCTGGGACATGGTGGTCAACCACGCAGACCCGGGCAACCCGCGCAACCCGTTTTGGTGGTCGGACCAGTTTCGTCACCTGCTCGGCTTTCAAACCGAAAAAGAATTTCCAAACGTGCTGTCGAGCTGGGCCAGCCGGCTGCACCCCGAAGACCGCGAGCCCACCCTGGCGGCCTTTGGCCGTCACCTGGCCGACCGCAGCGGTCGCACGCCTTACGACGTGATCTATCGGCTGGCCACCAAGAGCCGCGAGTACCGCTGGTTTCGCGCACGCGGCCAGACCGTTCGCATGGCCAACGGCACGGCCATTCGTGTGGCTGGCTCGCTGACCGACATCCATGAGTCGCGAACCCGCGAGTTGATGCTCGAGACGCTGCTCGTGCGCTTTGATCTGGCACGCGAGATGCTGCAAGACGGCCTGTGGGATCTGGAGGTCGTCGCCGGCGATCCGGTCAACCCGAGGAATGCGTTTTGGTGGTCAGACCAGTTCCGCCGGCTGCTGGGCTACGCGAACGCCCAGGAGTTCCCCGATGTGCTCGACAGCTGGGCCTCCAAGCTGCATCCGGACGACGCGCAGCGCACGGTCGACGCCTTCACGGCGCACCTGACCGACCGCACCGGCCGCACGCCCTATGACCTCGAATACCGGCTGCTTTGCAAGGACGGCGAATACCGCTGGTTCCGTGCCCGGGGCCAGACCAAGCGTGCCGCCGATGGCACACCGCTGCGCGTGGTGGGCGCGCTCAGCGACCTGACGCTGCAAAAACACGAAGAAGCCAACCAGCGCAAGCAGACCGAGAACAACGCCCTTCTGGACGCCAGCCTCAAAAGCATCGGCAGCATCGTGGGCACGATCCAGCGGGTGGCCGATCAGACGAATCTGCTGGCGCTCAACGCCGCGGTCGAGGCCGCACGTGCCGGCACCGCCGGTCTGGGCTTCGCGGTGGTCGCTGACGAGATTCGCACGCTGGCGCAGCAAGTGCGCAGCGCCACCGCCCAGATCGTCGACATCCAGGTCAGCCTGACCGACCGCCGCAACCGGATGTGAGCGGCTCAGGCCGCGCCGCCCACGTCTTTCGTGCGGCGGCTGTCGGTTGCCGCACGCGTCAGGTACTTGAAGCTGCCCGTGGCATGCGCGAGCAGGTGGCCGGCCGCATCAAAAAGCGAGGCCTCGCAAAACGCCAGGGTCGGTGTGCGTGACAGCACCCGCCCACGGGCCGTCAGCCGACCCTCGGCCGGGCGCATGAAGGTGGTCTTCATCTCGACGGTGATCACGGCGCGGCCGGTCGCACCCGCAGGTGCTTCGGCAGACACATCGGCGCTGCGTGCGGCGTGGGCCATGGTCACATCGAGCAGCGTCATGGTCACGCCGCCGTGCGCCATGTGCATCGAGTTGTGCTGATCGGCACGCAGCTGCAAGCCCAGCTCGGCCTCGCCGCCTTGCATGCGCAGCAGCTCAAAGCCCATGGCCTGCACGAACGGGATGGCAATCGGAAATTCCATCGCTCGATTGTCCCTGCGGCTCAGCGCGCCAGCGTCTCGAAGAAGGCCCGGCTGTCGGTGGGGCGGCCGAGAAAGCGCTGCACCAGATCGGCGGGGGCGAACTGTCCGCCGTTTTGCAGCACCGTCTGGCGATAGCGCTGCCCGACGCGTACGTCGAGCCTGTCGGCGGCAAAGGCGGTGCGCAGGTCGTCGGCCACCACCTGGCTCCACAGGTAGCTGTAGTACCCGGCCGCGTAGCCACTGGCGATGTGCTCGAAGCCCGCAGGAAAGAGCGTTCCCTGGACGGTGCCCAGTGGCGTTTCGCCTTCCATGCGCGTCCACAGCGCCATCGGCTCGGCAAGCTCGCGGCCGTGCAGCGCCAGGTCGTAGCGGGCAAACAGGTGCTGACGCGAGACCATCACGCCCTTGCCGAAATCGCGTGCGGCCTTGGCTTGCGCCAGCAACGCAGGTGGCACCGGCGCGCATGACGGGCAAACCTCGCGCATCAAGGCGATCACCCGGGGGTCGTAAACCCAGTCCTCAAGCATCTGCGAGGGCGCTTCGACAAAGTCGAGCTGCACATTGGTGCCGCCCTGCGCGGCATGTCGGGTGGTCGACAGCAGTGCGTGCAGCGCATGGCCAAACTCATGCAGCAGCGTCTCGAGCTCGTCGATCGTGAGGCCCTGGCGGTTGAAGTTGACGACCAGCGCCGCTGCCGGACGCCGATCGGCCAGGCTCGACGCATTGCGAAAGCTCCACACCGCCGCGTGCTTGTATTTGTCGGCGCGGGGATACAGGTCGACGAACAGCGTGCCCAGCAGCGTGCGGCTGGCCGCGTCCACCACCGAATAAGCGCGTGCATCGCGATGCCACAGCGCAGCTTTCGACGAGACCGGCAGCGGTGCGATCACCACGCCAAAGAGCTTTTCGGCCAGACGAAACACCCACGCCAGACTGGCCTCGGGCGGAAAGTAGCGCCTGAACTGCTCCTGATCGACCGCATGACGGCTTTGCCGCAGCCGCTCGAAATAAAACGCCACGTCCCAGCGCTCGACAACAGTGGCCTCAACAGGCTGCTGAAGATCGCGTGCCTTCTCAATGCGCAGCTCGGCCAGATCGGCCAGCTCGCGATCGCGCACCGCGTCCTTCACGGTGGCCAGGAAAGCCTGCACATCGGACTCGCTGTGCGCCATGCGGCGGCGCAGCACGAAGTCGGCGTGCGACGCGAAGCCGAAGTGGCCTGCCAGTTCATGGCGTGCGGTGGCCAGCGCAAAAAGCGTGTCGATGTTGGGCTTGCCGCCTTGCGACAAAAAGGCGCGCCACATGCGCTCGCGGGTGGCCGGCACGGTTGCGTTTTCAAGCACCGCGAACACGGTGGGCTGCGCCAGACCCAGCCGGTAGCGCCCCTGGGCGTCGCGCGGTGCGCGGCGCCACGCTCCCGTTGGCACGCCGGCGAGTTCGGCCTTCGAAAACGCCAGCTCGGTGCGGTCTTCGCGCAGACGACGCTCGAAGGTCTGGCTCAGTTGCGTGATCTGTTCGCGCAGCTCGCGCACCCGGTTTTGGCGATCGACAGGCAGCGCCACGCCGGCGTCCTCGAAGGCATCGAGTGTTTCGCGCTGAAAGCGGCGATCGATCTCGTCGTCGGGCACCGCCTGCTGCAGCCGGGCGTAGACGTCCGCGTTCTGGAAAAAGCGCGCCGACCACGCATCGTGATCGCGCTCGCAGGCCTCCGACGCATCGCGAATCGCCTGGCGTGGGCTGACTGCGGCCAGCACACCCAGCGGCCCGAGCGTGTCTTCTTCGCGGCGGGTGATCGCGTCGAGTTGCTCGAAGAGCTGCGCGGCCGAGGGCTGCTCCTGACTCGCGAGGCGACTTTCTGCCCGGCCCAGATCGGCGAGCATGGCCGCACATTGCGCGACGACGACCCGCGCGCTCGACGGCACCGGAAACACGAACGCGCCGTCATCCGGCTGCCGAGCCGCCGGCGACGGCCCCGCGCCCCACGCGCTCGCGCACGCACCAGACCACGCCAACAGCAGCGTGGCGCATTGAAGCCAGCGCTGCACTGGGCTCAGAGCGCGCCTGCCGAGGTGTCGAAATCGAAGTCCAGCACGTGCCGGCCGGATCTCATGGCGCCGAGTTGCACGGCCACTTGCTTGTGATGCGGGTGGTTCTGGTACGCCTCGAGCTGCGCGGCGTCGGTGAAAGTCGACACCAGCACCACGTCGACATTGGCCTCGAGCCCGTCGCGGCGGATGCCCACATCGAACTCGACGATGCCGCTCACCACGGCAACGCACGAATCGAGCAGCGCCTTGAAGCGCGGGGCGTCGGCCGGCTGGTGCAAGCTCCACATCACGATGTGACGGATCATTTTTTCTGTCCTGGTTGTCGCAGGCGGTTGCCGCGAAGGCAGCAAGGGTAGCAAGGTCGGTCTTGGCGGGGTGCATACACTGCCGGCCATGAATTCAATGCCCGACGACACCGCTGCGGCCTTGCCGCAAACCCTGACCACCGGACCCGACTGGAGCTGGCCCAACCGCTTCAAGGCGCTGGGCGCGGACCACCACACCGAGCTCTCGCCTGAGCCCGTGCCCGACCCCCACTGGGTCGCACGCAGCGAGCCTTGCGCGCAAATGCTCGGGCTTCCGGCCGACTGGGCCGAGCGCAGCGACTGGAACGCGTTGCAAGTGCTCAGCGGCAACGCCTTGTGGCCGGGCATGCAACCGCTGGCCAGCGTCTACAGCGGACACCAGTTCGGCGTGTGGGCGGGGCAGTTGGGCGACGGCCGCGCGCTGTGGCTGGGCGAAATCGACACGCCGTCTGGCGTGCAGGAACTGCAGCTCAAGGGCGCCGGCCTGACGCCGTATTCGCGCATGGGCGATGGCCGCGCGGTGCTGCGCTCGTCGATCCGCGAATTTCTGTGCTCGGAAGCCATGCACGGCCTGGGCATCCCGACCACCCGCGCGCTGGCCATCACCGGCTCGCCGCTGCCCGTGCTGCGCGAAACGCTGGAGACGGCTTCGTTGGTCACCCGCGTGGCGCCGAGCTTCATCCGCTTCGGTCACTTCGAGCACTTTTCTCAAGCCGACGGGCCCGAAGGCCTGCGTCGGCTGGCCGACTTCGTGATCGACCACCACTTCCCCGAGTGCCGCGAGGCCGCGTCGCCCTATCCGGCGATGCTGCAAGAAGTGGTCGGTCACACGGCCGATCTGATGGCGCAGTGGCAGTCGGTGGGCTTTTGCCACGGCGTGATGAACACCGACAACATGTCGATCCTGGGGCTGACCCTCGACTACGGGCCGTTCGGCTTTCTCGACGGCTACGACCCCACACACATCTGCAACCACACCGACCGCCAGGGTCGCTACGCGTTCGGCCGACAGCCCAGCGTGGCGCTGTGGAACCTGCACGCGCTGGCGCAATCGTTGATGCCCTTGATCGGCGACAGCGAAAACGCACTGGCCGCCATCAGCATCTTCAAGGCGGTCTATGCCGATTCCATGCGCCGCCGGCTGCGCGAAAAATGCGGTCTAGTCACCACGCAGGCCGAGGACGCCGGCATGATCGACTGGCTGCTCAAGCAAATGGCCTATGAGCGCACCGACCACACCCTGTTCTTTAGGCGACTGGCAGGCTTCAGCGCTGCCGCAGGCGCCGACAATTCGGTCGTGATGGGCATGTTCAAGGATCGCAAGTTTGCCAACGCGTGGGCCAAGTCCTATGGCGATCGTCTGCGTGCCGAAGGCAGCGTCGACGAACAACGTGCAGCCGCCATGAAGCTCGTCAATCCAGCCGTGGTGCTGCGCAACCACCTGGCCGAAGGTGCCATCCGCCAAGCGCGCACGGGAGATTTTTCCGAGGTGAACCGCTTGCTGAAGGTGCTGCAAAACCCCTTCGACAACGCGCTGGACGGCACGCCCGACGCCGATGCGCCACCCGAATGGGCGCGCCACATCGAAGTTTCATGTTCATCCTGAACAATCCGCAGCGAGACACCCCATGAAAGACGACAAGCCCCGCGAAATTAGCAAAACCGATGCCCAATGGCGCGCCCAGCTCGATGCCACGCAGTACGAGGTGGCACGCCAGGCCGGCACCGAGCGCGCCTTCACTGGCAAGTACTGGGACCACTGGGAGAGTGGCCGCTACAACTGCATCGGCTGCGGCACGCCGCTGTTTGCGGCCGACACCAAGTTTGATGCGGGCTGCGGCTGGCCAAGCTATTCGCAAGCCATCAATGCCACAGTCGTCGATCGGATCGTCGATCGCAGCCACGGCATGGTGCGCGTCGAGGTGCGCTGCAACCGCTGCGGCTCGCATCTGGGCCATGTGTTCAACGATGGGCCGGCACCCACCGGCGAGCGCTTTTGCATCAATTCGGCGTCGATCGATTTCAAACCCCATGACTGAACGGCAACGCCACAGATGAAGCTGCTACTTGATTTCCTGCCGATACTGCTGTTTTTCGGGACCTACAAGTACGCCGAAGCCCACAAGGACTGGGCGGCGGTGTTCGCCACCGAGCACTTCGGCTTCATGGTCTCGGGTGGCATGGTGGGCGAGAAGGAAGCACCCGTGCTGCTGTCGACGCTGGTGGTCATCGCCGCCACCGCTTTGCAGGTGGCTTGGCTGAAGACCCGCGGCAAAAAGGTCGACACCATGCTGTGGGTGAGCCTGGGGCTGATCGTGGTGCTGGGTGGCGCCACCGTGTGGTTTCACAACGAGGCCTTCATCAAGTGGAAGCCCAGCGTGCTGTACTGGGTGATGGCACTGGCGCTGTGGGCCAGCGCCAACCTGTTCGGCAAGGACATCCTGCGCAAGATGATCGGTGATCAGCTCAAGCTGCCCGATCCCATCTGGAAGCGGCTCACGCTGCTGTGGTGCGCGTTCTTTGCGGTGATGGGCGTGATCAACATCCTGGTGGCCTACAACTTCTCGACCGACAGTTGGGTCAACTACAAGCTGTTCGGCGGCACCGGACTGATGATCATCTTCATGATCGGCCAGGGCCTGTACGTGAGCCGGCACATCGAAGAAGAAGACGCCGACGCAGGCGCCAACCCACCGAAAGCCTGAGATGAGCATTTGTGCCACCGACATCGAACGCGTGCTCAGTGCCGCCTTGCAGCCCACGCAGCTCGAGGTGCAAGACGACAGCCACCTGCACGCCGGCCATGCAGGCGCGAGCGAAGGCCGTCACTTCACCGTGCGCTTGACCAGCGCTCGCTTTGACGGACTCAACCGCGTGGCTCGCCACCGCCTGGTCTACGCGGCACTGCAAAGCGAAATGAGTTCTTCCATCCATGCGCTGGCCATCGAGGCCAAAGCCCCTGCCGATGGCCATGCCTGATCTTTACCCCCGGCACCTTTGCCGGACTTTCTGGCAGCACCCGACACGGCATGCCGCCGTGCTTGTGCTGTTTTCACCTCCTGAGTTGAAAGCCTCAATCCCATGAACAAGTCGTTCCCCAACGTGGCACTGGCCACCCTGTGTGTGGCTTTGCTCGCGCCGTTGCCATCGTTCGCCCAGAACGTGGCCATCGTCAATGGCAAGCCAGTGCCCAAGGCCCGCTACGAAGCGCTGCTGCAGCAAGTCATCAAGCAAGGCCAAGCCAAGACCCCCGCACTCGAGGCCCAGGTGCGCGATGAAGTGGTGCTGCGCGAGATGTTCGTGCAAGAAGCCGAAAAGAGCGGCCTCACCGCCACCGCCGACTACAAGATGCAAATGGAGTTCGCGCGCCAGACCATCCTGATCCGCGAGCTGTTCGCCAAGTTCCAGGAGGCCCATCCGGTCACCGATGCCGAAATCCAGGCCGAGTACGACAAGTTCAAGGCCCAGTCCAACCCGGTCGAGTACCGCGCGTCGCACATCCTGGTCGAGACCGAGGATCAAGCCAAGGCGCTGATCGCCCAGATCAAGGCCGGCGGCAACTTCGAAGACATCGCCAAGAAGCAGTCCAAGGACTCGGGCTCGGGCGCCAACGGCGGTGACCTGGGCTTCGCCAACGCGGCGGCCTACGTGCCTGAGTTTTCACAGGCCATGGTCAAGCTCAAGAAGGGAGAGATGACCGATACGCCGGTGAAATCGCAGTTCGGCTATCACATCATCTTGCTGGTGGAAACACGCGAGTCCACCCCGCCATCGCTCGAAGAACTCAAGCCGCAGATTCAGCAGCGCATCGCGCAGATGAAGATGACGAAGTTCCGCGACGACATCCGCGCCAAGACCAAGACCGACTACAAGTTCGTCGAGTGATCTGAGCGCCATGCGGCCGGTGGGGGCTCGACGCGCTCAGGCGTCGAGCTTCACCCTGCCGGCCTCGATGTGCAGTTGGCGATCACAGCGTGCAGCGACCTCCCGGTCGTGCGTGACGAGCACGAGCGTGGTGCCGTTTTCGCGGTTGAGCTCGAACATGAGCTCCATCACCCGCTCGCCGGTGGCGAAGTCGAGGCTGCCGGTGGGCTCATCGGCCAGCAGCAGCGCGGGATTCACGATGAAAGCACGCGCCAGCGCCACGCGCTGTTGCTCGCCGCCCGACAGCACGCGCGGGTAGTGGTTCAGCCGATCGCCCAGCCCGACGCGACCGAGCATTTCTTTCGCGCGCACGCGCGCATCGCCTTGGCCTTGCAACTCGAGCGGCAGCATCACGTTCTCGATGGCGCTCAAATTGCCCAGCAACTGAAAGCTCTGGAACACAAAGCCGACCTGCGCGGCACGCACCGCCGCGCGAGCGTCCTCGTCCAGGCTGAACAAATCGACCCCGGCCAGCCTCACACTGCCGCTGCTGGGGGTATCCAGACCGGCGATGATCGACAGCAGCGTGCTTTTGCCAGAGCCCGAGGCACCGACGATGGCCACCGATTGCTGTGGCTGCAGCTCGAAACTCACTTCGTACAGGATGGTCAGCGGCCCGCTCGAATCGTTCACCTGCTTGGTGATGCGGTCAACAGCAATGATGGAATCGGACATGAATAAACCAGGTAATCAATCAGACGTGCCCGCGCCGGGCAGCGTGGGTGGGGTGAGCGCCAGCAGACGGCTGGCATTGCGGCGCGTTTTTCACTGTACCGCGCTGCTGTCGGGGCTTTGCCTGACAGCAACGGCGCAGTCGCAGGCCATGCTGGCAGGCAGCGTGCCCAATGGCCCGCGCCACATCGTGCTGGTGGTGGGCGACAGCCTGTCGGCCGAATACGGCTTGCCGCGCGGCAGCGGCTGGGTGGCGCTGCTCGAGCAGCGTCTGCTCAGCCAGCAGTTGTCCGTGCGGGTGATCAACACCAGCATCAGCGGCGACACCACCGCCGGCGGCTGGTCGCGCCTGCCCGCCCTGCTCAAGCAGCACCGCCCCACCCAGGTGATCATCGAACTCGGTGGCAACGACGCGCTGCGCGGCCTGCCACTGTCCGACACCCAGCGCAACCTCACCGAGATGACGCGTGCCGCCAAAAACAGCGGCGCTCGGGTGCTGATCGCCGGCATTCAGGTGCCGCCCAATTACGGGCGCCGCTACAACGACGATCTGGCCGCCGCCTTCGCCAGCGTGGCCAAGTCCGAGTCGGTGGCCCTGGTGCCCTTCATCCTTGAGGGCTTGGACACGGCGCAGTTTCAAGAAGACCGCATCCACCCGCAGGCCAGCGCCCAGCCCACCATCCTCGACAACGTGTGGCCGAGCTTCAAGCCGCTGCTGCGCTGAGGCTGCGTTTTCAATCGTCGTCGCCGGGATCGAGCTCGGGAAACAGCACGCTGGTGTAGCCAAACTGCCTGAAATCGCGCACGCGCATCGGATACAGCTTGCCGATGAGGTGGTCGCATTCATGCTGAACCAGTCGGGCGTGAAAGTCGCTCGCCTCGCGCTCGATGCGCCGCCCGAGAGCGTCGAAGCCCTCGTAGCGGATGCGCGAAAAGCGCGGCACCATGCCACGCAGCCCGGGCACCGACAGGCAGCCTTCCCAGCCGTCTTCTTCGGCATCGCCCAGCGGCGTGATCTTCGGATTGATCAGCACCGTGGGCGGCACCGCATCGGCATCCGGATAGCGCCGGGTGTGCGTGAAGCCGAACACCACCATCGCCAGATCGACCCCGATCTGCGGCGCCGCCAGCCCTGCGCCGTCGGCCACCTGCATGGTCTCGAACAGATCGGCGACCAGTTCATGGAGCTCGAGCGTGTCGAACGCGGTGACCGGTCTGGCCACGCGCAGCAGTCGGGCGTCGCCCATCTTCAGGATCTCTCGCACGGTCATGTCGGCTCTCCGGTGCCACTTCCCACGGGCAAAGCGCCGGCACCCAGCAACGCCATCAGCTCCGCTTCATCAAGCACCGCCAAGCCCAGCTCAAGGGCCTTGTCGAGCTTGCTGCCGGCCTCGCTGCCAGCGACCACGAAGTGTGTCTTCTTGGACACCGAGCCGGCCACCTTGCCGCCGGCCGCTTCGATCAGGTCGCGCGCGGTGTCGCGGCCCATCGTGGGCAAGGTGCCGGTCAGCACAAAGGTCAGCCCCGCCACCCCCGCAATGCCCACCGGCTGCGTGCCGCTGCCCTCTTCCCAGACCACGCCTGCAGCACGCAGCTGCTCGACGATCTCGCGGTGGTGCGGCTGATCGAAAAAGCTGCGCACACTGTGCGCGACCACCGGGCCGACGTCCTTGACCTCGAGCAATTGCGCATCAGTGGCGTCCATCAGGCGGTCCATCGAGCCGAAGTGGCGCGCCAGATCCTTGGCGGTGGTCTCGCCCACATGGCGTATGCCCAGCGCGAACACAAAGCGCGGCAGCGTGGTGCACCGGCTCGCTTGCAGCCCCGCCAGCAGGTTGGCAGCGCTCTTGTCACCCATGCGATCGAGCGCGCACAGCTTGGCCAGCCCCAGCGTGTACAGCTCGGGCAGCGTGCGGATCAAGCCGGCATCGACCAGCTGGTCGATGAGCTTGTCGCCCAGGCCTTCGATGTCCATGGCGCGGCGCCCGGCGAAATGCGCGATCGCTTCCTTGCGCTGTGCCGCGCAGGTCAGCCCGCCGGTGCAGCGCCAGTCGACCTCGCCTTCCTCGCGGGCGATCGGGCTGCCGCACACCGGGCACTGGCCGCCCAGGCGCTGGTACAGATCAAAGGGCTCGCCCCGCGACGCGGCATCGGCAGCGGCGGGCGATTCGTGCACCACGCCCACCACCTGCGGAATGACGTCGCCCGCGCGGCGCACGATCACGGTGTCGCCCACGCGCACATCGCGGCGGCGCACTTCGTCTTCGTTGTGCAGCGTGGCGTTGCTCACCGTGGTGCCGCCCACGAACACCGGATCGAGCTTGGCCACCGGCGTGAGCTTGCCGGTGCGCCCGACCTGGATGTCGATGCCCAGCAAGCGCGTCATCTGCTCTTGCGCCGGGTATTTGTGGGCCACCGCCCAGCGCGGCTCGCGCGTCACGAAGCCCAGCCGCTGCTGCAGCGCGCGGTCGTTGACCTTGTAGACCACGCCGTCGATGTCGAAGGGCAAGCCATCACGCTGCGCGCCCACCGCCGCATGAAAAGCCACCAGTCCTTCGGCGCCTTGCACCACCGCGCGCTCGTCGCACACCGGCAGCCCCATGGCCGCCAGCGCATCGAGCAGCGCGCTGTGGGTGGCCGGTAACGCGGCGTTGTCCTCGCCCCAGCCGCGCACCTCGGCCAGACCGTAGGCAAAGAAACTCAGCGGTCGCCGCGCGGCGATCGCTGGGTCGAGCTGGCGCACCGCACCGGCTGCGGCATTGCGCGGGTTGACGAAGGTCTTTTCGTTCTTGGCACCTTGGGCGATGAGCTCGCGCTGGCGCTCGTTGAGCGCTTCAAAGTCGTCGCGGCGGATGTAGACCTCGCCGCGCACTTCGAGCACCTCGGGCGCCTCACCACGCAGCCGCAGCGGTATCTGCGCGATGGTGCGGATGTTTTGGGTGACGTCCTCGCCAGTCTCGCCGTCACCGCGGGTGGCGGCTTGCACCAGCAGGCCACGCTCGTAGCGCAGGTTCATCGCCAGGCCGTCGAACTTGAGTTCAGCGGCGTATTCGACCGGTGGCCCGGCCTCGGTGAGCGCGAGCTCGCGGCGCACCCGCGCATCGAAAGCAACGGCACCGCTGGCTTCGGTGTCGGTCTCGGTGCGAATCGACAGCATGGGCACCGCGTGACGCACCGGCTCGAAGCCATCAAGCACGCCACCGATCACGCGCTGCGTGGGTGAATCGGGCGTGCGCCACTCGGGGTGCGTCGCCTCGATCGCCTCGAGCTCCTGATACAGCCGGTCGTACTCGGCGTCGGGGATGGCCGGCTCATCGAGCACGTAGTAGCGGTGGGCATGGCCGGCGAGCAGCGCGCGCAGCTCGGCCGCGCGGCATTCAAGGTCAGGCGCGGCCACGGCGGTCAGGGGCAAGGCAGCGACACAGCCGGCTCAGCTGAACAGGCGCCGGGCAGCGGCCGAACCGGCGGCCAGATCGCGCGCTGCGAGCGCCTCGTAAAGGCGCACCAGTTCGCCATCGATGAAGGCAAAGCCGTCAGGCGTGAGCGGCTGGCCGCGGTCGTCGACCATGCCCGCATCGAGGTCGCGCGCCAGGCCGGTGGCACTCGCCTGCCACGCAGCAAAGGGCGACTTGGCAGCATCGGTTTGCGCCACATCGAAGCCCAGCGTCAGCTCGCGCAGCGCGGCCTGGTTGGGGTCATCCGACAGCGCGGCCTGCGGATCGAAATTGAGCGTGAGCACCGGCGGCGCGTCGTCCTCATCCGAAGGCAGCACCAGCCGCCCGGGCAGCACGCCAGGCACGAATCCGTGGTGCGAGGCCTGCTGCAGCACATAGCCCACGCTCCAGGCGGCCGAGCGGGCGCGCAGCAGCAGCACCATCTGCGCGTCATGGTCGCCGGCAAAGGCATCAAGCTCGCGGGCCCGACCGGCCACATCCAGCATGTCGGGAAAGTCGGCCATGGCGCCCACCGCCTCGGCGAAGTCCTGCATCTTCTGCACGAACTCGGAGTACTCGATCTCGTTGAGCGCGCCACTGCGGTTGGCCAGTTGCAAGCCGGCCTGCAGCTCGCTGTAGCGCTGGCCGGGCGCGGGCGATTCCCATTGGCCGTCGTCGGTGTTGAGCCCTTCGATGAAAAACGGCTTGCTGCCCGCACGGCGGCTGCCGGGCTGGTGCGACAGCACCGCCTCGCCACTGATTGGCAACTCCAGCGTGAGCGGCACCACCACATCGATCAGCGCATCGACGCGCGGCAGCACGCGCCGGCGCAGCGAACGGCCGGCCACCGCGCCTTCAAGTGTGGCGCTGCCCTCGCCCAGATGAGGCGCGATGCGCCCGTCAGGGTCATCGAATCCGGGCGGCTCGCCAGGGACGGTGTCATGCGCGTCGGCGGCGTCGGCCTCACCCATGCCCGGCTCGCGGGGCTCGAAACGGCTGTTGCCGGGCTCGGCCTTCTTGGGACTGGCGCGGCGCGCCTGCCACACGCCTTGCGCCAGCACGGCCACCAGCAGCACCACGCCAGCGGCCACCAACGCCACGGTCAGGTTGTCGCTCATGCGGCCTGCGCGAGGCTCACGGCCTCGGCCATGTCGACCGCCACGATGCGTGAGACACCTTGTTCCTGCATGGTCACCCCGATGAGTTGCACCGCCATTTCCATGGCGATCTTGTTGTGGCTGATGAAGAGAAACTGCGTGCCCTTGGCCATTTCCTTGACGAGCCGCGCATAGCGCTCGGTGTTGGCATCGTCGAGCGGTGCGTCCACCTCGTCGAGCAGACAAAACGGCGCCGGGTTGAGCTGAAAGATCGCAAACACCAGCGCGATCGCGGTCAGCGCCTTCTCGCCACCCGACAGCAAATGGATGGTGCTGTTCTTCTTGCCCGGCGGCTGCGCCATCACCTGCACGCCCGCGTCGAGTATCTCGTCGCCGGTCATCACCAGCCGGGCCTGGCCGCCGCCGAACAGGCTGGGGAACATGCGGCCGAAATGCTCGTTGACCTGGTTGAAGGTGTTGGCCAGCAGGTCGCGCGTTTCGAGATCGATCTTGTGGATGGCGCCTTCGAGCGTGGCCATGGCATCAAGCAGATCGGCGTTTTGCGCATCGAGAAACGACTTGCGCTCGCTCGACGCATTGAGCTCGTCAAGTGCGGCCAGGTTGACCGCGCCGAGCGCGGCAATGTCGCGGTTGATGCGGTCGATCTCGCTTTGCAAGCCGGCCAGCCTGACGCCGCCTTGTTCGATGCCCGCAGACAGCGCCTCGAAGTCGACCTGCGCGGCCACCAGCTGCTCGAGGTACTGCGCGCCGCCGAGCTGCGCGGCTTGCGCTTCGAGCTGCAGCGTGGTGATGCGGTCGCGCAGCGGCTGCAGGCTTTGCTCGTGCATCAGCCGCTGCTCGTCGGCGCGGCGCAAGCGCGCGGTGAGGTCGTCGTACTCGCTGCGCTGCGCGGCCAGCGCCGATTCGCGATCGAGCCTGAGCGCCAGCGCGTCTTGCAGACCGCTTTGCGCCGACGCATCGTCCAGGCGCAGCAGCTCGTCGTTGATCTGCGCCTCAGTGGCCGCGTTGGTGGCGATCTGTTGCGCTGCGGTGTCGATGCCGCGCTGCAATTCGCCCCGGCGCGCGGCCAGCGAGCGCAAGGTGAACTGAGACTCCTGAGCCTCGCGCTCGAGCGCACGCAGCTGCTCGCGGGCCGAGCCCAGCGCGCGCTCGGCGGCGATCACCGCATCGTCGAGTTCGGCGTGGCGCTGCTGGGCGTCGCCGAGTTCGATGTCCAGCGTCTCGAAGCGCGCTTCGCCCACGGCGCGGCGCTCCTGGATGTCTTCGAGCCGGGCATCGACCTCGGCCAATTCCTCGGCCAACTGGGCGGCGCGTGCGGTGGTCTGCTCGTCTTGCTGCGTCAGGCGCAGCAGCTCGACTTGCAGCCGGTGCGCCTGGCCTTGCGCCTCGGCACCTTCGCGCCGGGCGGTGGCCAGCTGCGCCGCCGCCGCGCTGTAGGCTGCTTCGGCACGCACCTGCGCGCTGCGCGACTCTTCGGCGATCAGCGTTTGCGCGCGCAGTTGAAGCACTAGGTTTTCGATCTCTTGGGCGCGAGCGAGCAAACCCGACTGTTCAGAGTCAGGTGCATAGAACGCCACCGCATGCGCGCTGACCGCATGGCCTTCGCGGGTCATCACCACCTCGCCGGCGGCCAGCCGCGAGCGCGCGGCCAGGGCCTCGTCCAGGCTGTCAGCGGTGCGCACGCCGGCCAGCCAGTCGCCCAGCAGCGCGGTCAGACCGGCGTCGCCGATGCGCAGTCGGTCGGCCAGGTTGGCCAGGCCAGCTGTCGCCGATGGCGCCGCAGCGGCTGATGCGGCAGGCGGCGTGTAGAACACCAGCTTGGCCGGTGGCGCGTCGGCAGCAAAGGCGCGCATGGTGTCGAGCCGGCCGACTTCGAGCGCGTGCAGCCGGTCGCGCAAAGCGGCCTCGAGCGCGGTCTCCCAGCCAGGCTCGATGTGCAAGCGCGTCCACAAGGCGGCCAGGCTGTCGAGCCCGTGCCGTGCCAGCCAGGGGCGCAGCTTGCCTTCGGTTTGCACTTTTTCCTGCAGCGCGCGCAGCGCATCAAGCCGCGCGCTCAGGTCGGCCTGTCGCGTGGCCTGCGCGTTGAGCTCGCCCTGCGCGACACGCCGCGCCTCGTCGAGTGCCGGCACCTGATCGCCAAGTTCAGCCAGCCGCTCATCGGCCAGCGCGCTGGCCTCGTCGGCAGCAGCCGACTGAGCGCGCAGCTGCTCAAGCCGCTCGGCATCGGGCGCGGCAAGCTGGCGCTTTTCGCCCGCAAGCTTGTCACGGCGAGCCTCGTGCTGACGGCTTTGATCCTCGAGGTTGCGGCTGTCGCCAGCGAGCAGCTGAATCTGCTGCTGCACGCCAGACACCAGCGTGCGCTGGGTGCTGGCGGCGGCCTGCTCGGCGCGCAGCGCGTCCTCGAGTGCGGGCAGCCGCTCGGTGTGGTCTTCGGTCTGGGCGGCAAGCACTTCGCGGCGTTCCTCGGCGGACTCCACCTGCACGGCCAGATGCTCCAGATCGGCCGTGGCCTGAGCTTGGCGATCGCTCCACTGCGCGGTTTGTGCCGCCAGTGCGGCCAGCCGCAGCTCGGCGCGCTGGCGGCCTTCGACGGCGTAGCGAATGCGTTCTTCAAGCCGGCTCACCTCGAGCGCGGCCTCGGCCAGCAGTCCCTGTGCGGCGTGCAGCGAGTCGCCGGCGCCGTAGTGCGCCTGGCGCACCGTCTCGAGTTCGGCTTCGCCCTGACGCAGCTCGGCGGCGCGCGATTCCAGCGCGTTGACGGCAACAGCCACCTCGCGCTCGACGCGCTGCTGCTCGGACGCCGCATCGCGGTGACGCAAGAACCACTGCTGGTGCAGCTTGCGCAGGCCGTCGTCTTGCAGCTGGCGGTAACGGCTGGCGACCTCGGCCTGGCGCTCGAGCTTTTCGAGCTGGCTGGTGAGCTCGCGCAGGATGTCTTCGACCCGCGTGAGGTTGTCGCGGGTGTCGCGCAAACGGGTCTCGGTCTCGCGGCGACGCTCTTTGTACTTGGACACGCCGGCGGCCTCTTCGAGGAACAGCCGCAGCTCCTCGGGCTTGCTCTCGATGATGCGGCTGATGGTGCCCTGGCCGATGATGGCGTAGGCACGCGGCCCCAGGCCGGTGCCGAGGAACACGTCGTGCACGTCGCGCCGGCGCACGCTCTGGCCGTTGATGTAGTAGCCGCTGTTGCCGTCGCGCGTGAGCACGCGCTTGACGGCAATCTCGGCGAACTGGTTCCACTGGCCGCCAGCTCGGGCGTCCTCGTTGCTGAAGATGAGCTCGACGCTGGCGCGGCTGGCTGGCTTGCGATGGCCCGAGCCGTTGAAGATCACGTCTTGCATCGACTCGCCGCGCAACTCGCTGGCCTTGCTCTCGCCAAGCACCCAGCGCACCGCGTCCATGATGTTGGACTTGCCGCAGCCGTTGGGGCCGACCACCCCGACCAGTTGACCTGGCAAATGGAAATGGGTGGGGTCCGCAAACGACTTGAAACCAGACAGCTTGATGGAATTCAGGCGCATGGACGAGGGGATGAAACTCAGCTGCTGACCGCTCTTGCGATTTCGCTTAAGTGCTTGATTTTAATGACGAAAAACCCTTTTCTGGGGGGCGTTCAAACAGGCCTCGATGATAGCATCGAGCCATGAAGAACTGGTTCAAACGGCTGTTTGACGGCAAAGACTCGCCCGCCCCCGCGCCTGCCGTGCCCGCCCTTCCGGTCAGGCTTTCCATTTCGAGCGAGCCGGCCGCTGCGGTGCCGGGCGTGCGCCGCCCGCTGGTGGCCGCCAACGGCGATGTGGCCGGATTCGAGTTCACCCTGGCCGCCTCGATCGAGGACCGACTGCGCCGCCGCGCCGATCCGGTGGCGCACGCAGCGCATGCCATTTCGCTGATGCTGGCCATGCGCCCGGCCATCGAAGCCGAGCAGATCGCGCTGGCCAGCCTGAGTGCCGAGCTGCTCATGCGCCCGGAAGTGATCGCCCAGCTGCCCGCCGGTGCATGGCTGTATCTGGGCCCAGCCGCCGCAAGTACCGCAGCCAGCACCGCCGCCAGCGAAGAAGACTTGCCCAAGCTGCTGGCTGCCTTGCATGGCTGCGGTGTGCGCGTGGGCACGCAGCTGTCGCCCTCGCAAGCGCCAGCAGGCGGCGTGAAATTCGACTTCACCGTGATGGCCATGGACCCTGGCGGCATCGAGCCGCTGATCGCTGCCGTGGGCACCTTGCGCAAGTCCGGCGCCACCGACGCCATCATCGCCACTGGCTTGCCTGACGTCGATGGCATCGAGCGGGCGCTGGCTGCCGGTGCCACGCTGGCCAGTGGCAGCTTCAACGCGCAGGTCGCCGCACCCCGGCAAAGGGCGCTCAACGGCGATGTGCTGCGCATCATCGGGTTGCTCAATGCGGTGCGCGACGAGCGCCAGCCGCTGGGCGATCTCACGCGCGAGCTGCGTGGCGACGTGGGTCTGTGCTACCGATTGCTGCGCCATGTGAACAGCCCCGCCATGGGTCTGACGCGATCGGTTGAATCCATCGATCAGGCGGTGCTGATCCTCGGCCGCGCGGAGCTGTATCGGTGGCTGTCGGTGCTGCTGCTGGCCGCGGTCAGCGGTCGACGCTCATCGCGCGCCTTGCAGGAAATCTCGCTCGCACGCGCACGCACGCTCGAACTGCTGGCACGCGAGTGCGGCACCGAGCCACCCGATGCGCTGTTCACCGTGGGGCTGCTGTCGCTGCTCAACGTGATGCTCGAAGTGCCCATGTCGCAGGCCCTGCAGCCGCTGCGCCTGAGCGAGTCTGCCCACAACGCGCTGCTCGATCACAGCGGGCCGTGGCACGCGATGCTCACGCTCGGCGAGGCGCTCGAGCGCCACGATCTCGATGTGGTGGACGCGGTGGCCGGGCAGTTCGGCGGCACCGAGCGGGTGATGGAGTTGTCCGACAGCGCGTGGCGTTGGGCGATGGCGGTGCATCGCAACGCCTGAGGCTCAAACGCCGTGGTCTTTGAACCAGTCGCCCGCGAGCTTCCAGGCGTAGTTCGCGGCGCTGCGGTTGTAGGTGTGCCGGTAGTCGGCGTTGAAGCCGTGATCGACATTCGGAAACACCACGATCTGCGAGCCGCTGGCTGATTGCTCGATGCCGGCTTGCATGCGGACGATGGCCTCGGGCTGCACATAGTCGTCGTGTCCGGCGTACAGCCCGAGCACCGGCACCGCGAGCTGCGAGGCGAAATCGAGCGGGTCTTGCGCGCGGATGTCCGACTTCATGCCTTCGAGCAGCCCGTAATAAGACACGGCCGCCTTGAGCTTCGGGTTGTGCGCTGAATAGACCCACGCGATGCGCCCGCCCCAGCAAAAGCCAACCAAGGCGCAGCGATCGGCGTCGGCATGGCCGCTGTCGCGGGCAAAGGCCAGTGCGGCATCGAGATCGGCGCAAACCTGCGCGTCGGGCACCTTCAGCACCACCTTCGAGAAGATCTCGGGGATGTCGGCCAGCTTCGACACATCGCCTTGGCGCACGTACAGATCGGGCGCGATGGCGAAGTAACCTTGCTTGGCCAGACGGCGGCACACGTCGCGAATGTGCTCGTGCACGCCGAAGATCTCCTGCACCACCAGCACCACCGGATGCTGCCCCGGCCCTGCCGGCATCGCGCGGTAGCCCGCAATCTGGCCGTCGGCCACCGTGATGCTCACCTCGCCGGCCACCAGTCCCTGCGTGTCGGTGGTGATCACCTGATCCATCAGGGGGTTGGCCGCCGCTGCGTAGCCATCGTTGTCGGGTTGCATGAAATTTCCTTGGGATCGTTCGTCGCCGTCGCCGCAGATTATGGTTTCAGAGCCCTTTGGCTCGATCACAAAGCAGCGGGGCGGCACCGATAATCTGCGGATGAATCCGCTGCTCGCCAGGCTCCAGCCCTACCCCTTCGAGCGCCTGCGCGCGCTGACTCGCGACGTCACGCCCAATGCGGCTTGGCGGCCGATCAGTCTGGGCATTGGCGAGCCCAAGCACCCCACGCCCGCGCTGGTGACGCAGGCGCTGGTGAACAACCTGCAGGGTCTGGCCAGTTACCCCGCCACCGCCGGCGAGCCCGCGCTGCGTGCGGCCATCGGCCGGTGGATCGCCCGCCGCTACGGCATCACGGTGGACGACACCCATCAGGTGCTGCCGGTCAACGGCTCGCGCGAGGCGCTGTTCGCGCTGGCGCAAACGGTGATCGACCCGACGCGCGCTGGCGCCACGGTGGTGTGCCCCAATCCGTTCTATCAAGTCTACGAAGGCGCGGCGCTGCTGGCCGGCGCGCAAGTCGAGTTTGTCAACAGCGATCCGGCACGCCAGTTCGCCACCGACTGGGACGCCGTGCCTGACAGCACCTGGGCGCGCACGCAGCTGCTGTACGCGTGCTCGCCGGGCAACCCGACCGGCTCGGTGATGCCGCTGGCCGAATGGCAAAAGCTCTTCGAGCTGAGCGACCGCCACGGCTTCGTCATCGCGTCTGACGAGTGCTACTCCGAGATCTACTTTCGCGACGAACCACCGCTGGGTTCGCTGCAAGCGGCCAGGCAGCTGGGGCGCGATGACTTCCGTCGTCTGGTGGCGTTCACCAGCTTGTCCAAGCGCTCCAACGTGCCGGGCATGCGTTCGGGGTTCGTGGCGGGTGATGCCGACATCCTCAAGCAGTTCCTGCTCTACCGCACCTATCACGGCAGCGCGATGAGCCCCACGGTGCAACACGCCAGCATCGCCGCCTGGAATGACGAGGCCCACGTGGCCGACAACCGCGAGCAGTACCGGCGCAAGTTCGCCGCGGTCACGCCGATGCTGGCCGAGGTGATGGGCGTGGCGCTGCCCGATGCCGGCTTCTACCTGTGGGCCGACGTGTCCCGGATCGCCCCCGGCGGCGACGATGTCGCCTACGCCTGCAGCTTGCTCGCTCAATACAATGTGGCGGTGTTGCCGGGCAGCTTGCTGGCCCGTGAATCGCACGGCGTCAATCCCGGCGCCGGCCGCGTCCGACTCGCACTGGTGTGCGGCCTTGACGATTGCGTTGAAGCCGCCCGCCGCATCGTGGCTCACGCTGCATCGCTGTGACCCGACACCCGAACCGCCCGCGGCTGCCAGGCCGCATCCCACACTTCATCCCAGCGCGAAACCTCCCATGACCCAGAACCTCCAGAGCACCATCGAAGCCGCATGGGACAACCGCGCCCAGCTTACTGCCACCAGCCACCCCGAAGTCAATGCGGCCGTCGAGTCGGTGATCGCCGACCTCAATGCCGGGCGCATTCGCGTGGCCGACCGCCAGAGCGTGGGCCAGTGGACGGTCAACCAGTGGGTCAAAAAAGCCGTGCTGCTGTCATTCCGGCTCAATGACAACGAGCTGATGCGCTCGGGCGATCTGACCTTCTTCGACAAGGTCAAGACCAAGTTCTCGAACTGCGATGAGGCCGAGGTGCGTGCCTCGGGCGTGCGCGTCGTGCCGCCAGCCGTGGCTCGCCGCGGCAGCTACCTGGCCAAGAACGTGGTGCTCATGCCCAGCTTCGTGAACATCGGCGCCTACGTCGACGAAAACTCCATGGTCGACGCCTGGGCCACAGTGGGCTCGTGCGCGCAGATCGGCAAGAACGTGCACCTGAGCGGTGGCGTGGGCATCGGCGGCGTGCTCGAGCCGCTGCAGGCCAACCCGACCATCATCGAAGACAACTGCTTCATCGGCGCGCGCTCGGAGATCGTCGAAGGCGTGATCGTCGAAGAAAACTCGGTGATCTCGATGGGCGTGTACATCGGCCAAAGCACCAAGATCTACGACCGCGCCACCGGCGAGGTGAGCTACGGCCGCGTGCCCGCAGGCTCGGTGGTGGTCAGCGGCAATCTGCCCAGCGCCGACGGCACCCACAGCCTGTACTGCGCGGTGATCGTCAAGAAGGTCGACGCGCAAACCCGCGCCAAGACCAGCCTCAACGACTTGCTGCGCGCCTGATTTTCAACACCGGTCTTTGGCACACCACAGGAGCACGACATGAGCGGCGGAAACATGGAGAAGGTCTTCAAGCTGATGGCCGAGCGCCAGGCCTCGGACGTCTATCTGTCGGCTGCCACGCCGGTCCAGGTCAAGATCAACGGCCAGATGCTGCAGCTGAGCGATCAGCCGCTCACACCCAACCAGCCGCGCGAGTTGCTCGCCGAGGTGCTCACGCCTCAGCAGCTCGAAGAACTCGACACCACCGGCGAGCTCAACGTGGGCGTCGGCGTGCCGGGCGTCGGCCGGTTCCGCCTGAGCGCGTTTCGCCAGCGCGGCACCATCGCTGCGGTGTTTCGCTTCATCCCGTTCACCATTCCGACGCTCGACAGCCTGCTGCTGCCTCCACTGATGAACACGCTGGCGCTGCAAAAGCGCGGGCTGATCCTGGTGGTCGGTGCGACCGGTGCGGGCAAATCCACCACGCTGGCGGCCATGCTCGAGCAGCGCAACCAGGACATGACCGGCCACATCCTCACCATCGAAGATCCGATGGAATTCCTGTTCCGCAACAAGCAGTCGGTGGTCAATCAGCGTGAAGTCGGCCGCGACACCGAAACGCTCCACATCGGCCTGAAGAACGCGCTGCGCCAGGCGCCCGACTGCATCCTGATCGGCGAAATCCGCGACCGCGAAGCCATGAGCGCCGCACTGTCATATTCGCTGTCGGGCCACCTGGTGCTGTCCACGCTGCACGCCAACAACAGCTACCACGCGCTCAGCCGCATCCTGTCGTTCTACCCCCCCGAAGCACGCCCCACCATGCTGGCCGACCTGGCCGCCGGCCTGCGCGCGGTGGTGTCGCAGCGGCTGCTGCGCAGCACCGGCGGCACACGCATCCCGACCGTTGAAGTGATGCAAAACACGCAGCTGGTGTCCGACCTGATCGAAGCCGGCGACCTGGGCGGCGTGCGCGACGCCATGGAAAAGTCGATGGCCGAAGGCTCGCAGACCTTCGAACAGGATCTGGCGCGGCTGGTCAAGGAGGGCTTGGTGTCGCAAGACGAAGCCATGGCCTACGCCGACTCGCCAACCAACCTGATGTGGCGGCTGCAAAACGACGGCACCGGCAAGACCAAGAAGGTCACTGTCAAGCCAGAGCCGACCCACGAGGAGCCGGTCTTCACCGACATCGTGGTCGACGTGGCAGCGCCTGTGCGTGCGGCCCTGGTTTCTGAAGATCCGCCGTGGATGCGGCGTGGCAAGACCTGAGCAAACCCCAACATGAACCCGAGACCCCCCCACCCATGACCTTGCTCGATCTGATCACGCGCGAAGCCGCCCGCCTCAAAAAGGCGGGCGTTTCATTTGGGCACGGCACTGCCAATGCTTTCGACGAAGCCGCCTGGCTGGTGCTGTGGAGCCTGGGCATGGAGCTGGACTCGCTGGAAGCCCATGCCCAGCAGGACATGTCGGCCGAAGCCGAGGCCAAGGCCATCGAGCTCATCACCCGCCGCATCGAAAGCCGTCTGCCCGCGGCCTACCTCACGCGCGAGGCCTGGCTGCAAAACGTGCCGTTCCACGTGGATGAGCGCGTCATCGTGCCGCGCTCGTTCATCGCTGAGTTGCTGGTCGATGGCGAATGCCAGGGCACGCTGGACGCATGGCTGTCCGATCGCACCGAGCGCGTGCTCGATCTGTGCACCGGCAACGGCAGCCTGGCGGTGATCGCCGCGCTCGCCTTTCCCGAAATCACGGTCGATGCCTGCGACATCAGCGAAGACGCGCTGGCGGTGGCCCGATTGAACGTCGATCGTCACAAGCTGGGCAAGCGCATCACGCTCAGCCAGTCCGACCTGCTGGACAACGTGAGCGGCACCTACGACCTCATCGTGTGCAACCCGCCCTACGTCAATTCGCGCAGCATGGCCAAACTGCCCGCCGAGTACCAGCACGAGCCCGCGCTCGCGCTGGCCGGCGGCGAAGACGGCATGGACCTGGTGCGCCGCATCGTGAGCGAAGCCGCCGCGCGGCTGACCGACATCGGTGTGATGGTGCTCGAGATCGGCAACGAGCGGCCGCACTTCGAAAGCGCCTTCCGGCGGCTCGAGGTGGCGTGGCTGGAGACCAGCGCCGGCGACAACGCCGTGCTGCTGGTCACCCGCGAGGCGCTGGTGCGCTGGGCGCGAAAGCCGGAGTACCGCGCATGATCACCCTCAAGGATGTGTCGCTGCGCCGCGGCACCAAGCTCGTGCTCGATGTGGCCAACGTGACGCTGCAGCCGGGCGAAAACGTCGGCCTGGTCGGACGCAACGGTGCCGGCAAATCGAGCCTGTTCGCGCTGCTGACGAACCGTCTTCAATCGGACGGTGGCGACTTCTACATGCCGCCGCGCTGGCGTGTGGGCGAAGTGGCGCAGGACATGCCCGAAACCGACGACGGTGCCACCGACTTCGTGCTCGAAGGCGACACCCGATTGATGGAAGCGCAGGCGCTGATCGACGCGGCCGAAGACGGCGACGATGGCCACGCGATCGGCGAAGCGCACCAGGCGATGGCCGATGCGGGCGCCTTCGATGCGCGCCCGCGCGCGCAGTCGCTGCTGATGGGACTGGGCTTCAAGAACGAACAGCTCGACGCACCGGTCAACAGCTTTTCAGGCGGCTGGCGCATGCGGCTGCAGCTGGCTCGTGCGCTGATGTGCCCGGCCGATTTGCTGCTGCTCGACGAGCCCACCAACCACCTCGACCTCGACGCGCTGGTGTGGCTGGAAGCCTGGCTCAAACGCTTTGAAGGCACCATGTTGGTCATCAGCCACGACCGCGAGTTTCTCGACGCCATCACCAACGTGACGGTGCACCTTGAAGACGCCAAGCTCACGCGCTACGGCGGCAACTACACCGCCTTCGAGGAAATGCGCGCCGATCGCATGGTGCTGCAGCAAGCCAGCTTCGAAAAGCAAAAAGAAAAGATGGCGCACCTGCAGAAGTTCATCGACCGCTTCAAGGCCAAGGCCAGCAAGGCCAAGCAGGCGCAAAGCCGCGTCAAGGCACTCGACCGCATGGAGCGTCTGGCGCCGGTGCTCACCTCGCGCGAGTTCTCGTTCGAGTTCCGCGAGCCGCTCAACCTGCCCAACCCCATGCTCAGCCTGAAGGACGTCGAGTGCGGCTACCCGTCGCTGGTCGATGGCGAGCCCGACAAGATCATCGTGCGCAACATCAGCCGCTCGGTGCTGGCCGGCCAGCGCATCGGCATCCTGGGCGCCAACGGCCAGGGCAAGTCGACGGTGGTGAAAACCATCGCGCGCGATCAGCGCGCACTCGGCGGCACCATCACCGAAGGCAAGGGCCTGGCCATCGGCTACTTCGCGCAGCAAGAGCTCGACGTGCTGCGCCCCGACGATTCACCGCTCAATCACATGACCCGTCTGGCGCGCGATGTGGGCCCGGCCGGGCGCGAGCAAGAACTGCGCAACTTCCTCGGGCAGTTCCGCTTTGCAGCCGACATGGTCAATCAGGCCGTGGGCACGCTCAGCGGCGGTGAGAAAGCCCGTCTTGTGCTGGCCATGCTGGTGTGGCAGCGCCCCAACTTGCTGCTGCTCGACGAGCCGACCAACCACCTCGACCTCGACACCCGCGAGGCGCTGTCGATGGCGCTCAACGAGTTCGAAGGCTCGCTCATGCTGGTCAGCCACGACCGTGCGCTGCTGCGCGAGGTGTGCGACGAGTTCTGGCTGGTCGCCGATGGCGGCGTGCGCCCGTTCGACGGCGACCTCGACGACTACCAGAAGTACCTGCTCGACACCGCACGCGCCCAGGCCAAGGCGCTGCGCGACGCCAACAGCGCCGGCAAGAAGGCCGCTTCAGCACCCGCGCCGGTGGCCGTCAAGCCCGTGGCGGCCCCGGCACCGTCAGCCTCACCAGCGCCAGCCAGCCGCGACGGCCGCAAGGCCGATGCGCAAGCCCGACAGGGCCGCTCCGACGAACTCAAGCCGCTGCGCAAGGAACTCAACCGCGTCGACAACCGCCTCGGCGTGCTGTTCGCAGACCGCACCGCCATCGAAGCCAGCCTCGCCACCGGCGGCCTGACGCCTGCGCAACTGGCCGACAACGGCAAAAAGCTCAAGGCGCTGGTCGAAGAGATCAGCCTGCTCGAGGGCCAGTGGCTCGAGCTCAGCACCCAGGTCGACGAGCTGTCGGTCAGGGCCGTGTGAGGCTGCGGCGGCGCTGGCCCTCGGTCAGCGCTGCACGCTCTCCATCAACCGGATCATCAGTTCCACGCGAGCCTTGGCCGGCGTGAGCACGTCGACCAGGGGCAGGCGATCGATGGCCTGCGCGTTCCAGCAGCCGTCGCCGTAGCGCGGGCTGCACAGCACGGCCACACCGCTGGCCTGGGCCTCGACCAGCGCGGCCTGCATCTCTGCGTGGACGCTGCCATTGCCGGTGGCCGACACCACCAGACCGGCAACGCCCTGCTCGCACAGCGCGTGCACCACCGCACCGCTGGCGCCGGCATGGCTGGCGACGATCTCGACACGAGGCCACTCGGCCACCGCGAGCCGCAGCGCCGGGTGGCTGGCCGCGCCGGCGTGTGCGGCCTGCTCGCTTGCCGCCGCGCCCAGCCTGAGCCAGCGCACACGACCGCCCGCGATCAGGCCGAGCGGACCCACCTCGCCCGAGTCGAAGGCATCGTCAAGCCGAAGGGGGTGCGCCTTGCGCAGGTGCAGCGCGTCGTGCAGCGCACCGGCCAGCACCGCCAGCACGCCCGACCCGCCCGGCTCGCCCGGCTCGCGCACCACCGTGATGGCGTCACTCAGGTTTTGCGGCCCATCGGCCAGCGCGGCGGTGGCCGGACGCATCGCGCCGGTCAGCACCACCGGCTTGTGCGGGGCCAGCACGCGCTGCAAAAACCAGGCGGTTTCTTCCAGCGTGTCGGTGCCGTGCGTGATGACGACGCCAGTCACCTCGGGCCGCGCCAGGTGGTGCGCCACACGCCGCGCCAGCGTTTGCCAGATGGCGTGGGTCATGCTGCGGCTGTCGATCTGCGCGACCTGTTCGCACTCGACCGTGGTGTGCGCCGGCAGCTCGATGCCCGCCACCAGCGAGCCGATGGCGATCCGTCCCGGCGTGTAGCCCACCACGTCGTCGGGCGAGGCGGCCGTGCCGGCGATGGTGCCGCCAGTGCCCAGCACGACGATGTGGGCGGGTACAAGCGCGCTGTTCATGGGGTGACCTCGATGCTGGGGGTGGACGGCATGGCAGCACCATTCTGGCCGCGCAAGACCTTTGCTTTTGCCGCCGGACTGGATGAAAATACAGATACTGGATGAATCATCAGTCCGCCACTTCGCCGGCTCGAAGCCCTCTCACCGAAAGACCGCCATGCAAGACGCGCCCAAGTTGACCGACCGTCAGCAGCAAATTCTCGATCTGGTGCAAAGCGCCATCGAGCGCACCGGTGCGCCGCCCACGCGCGCCGAAATTGCCGCTGAGCTCGGCTTCAAGTCGGCCAACGCCGCCGAAGAGCATCTGCAAGCGCTGGCGCGCAAGGGCGTGATCGAACTGGTGGGCGGCACCTCGCGCGGCATCCGGCTGCAATCCGAGGCGCTGCGCGCGCTCAACCAGATGCGCGGCAAGCAATTCAGCCTGCCGCTGCCCAGCCTGGCGCAACTCAGCTTGCCGCTGGTGGGACGGGTGGCTGCAGGCAGCCCAATCCTGGCGCAAGAGCACATCGATCAAACCTATGTGGTCGAAGCCAGCATGTTCCCGCGCCGCCCCGACTACCTGCTCAAGGTGCGCGGCATGAGCATGCGCGACGCCGGCATCATGGACGGCGACTTGCTCGCAGTGCAAAAGGCCACCGATGCCAAGAACGGCCAGATCGTGGTGGCGCGCCTGGGTGACGAGGTCACCGTCAAGCGCTTCAGGCGCAACCGCAACACCATCGAGCTGCTGCCCGAAAACCCCGACTTCGAACCCATCGTGGTGAACAGCGGCGAAACCGACTTCGTCATCGAAGGCCTGGCCGTGGGCCTGATCCGCAACAACATGATGATGTAGCGGGTCAAGGCGGCCAGCGGCTCTGACGCGCTGGCCGAGTACATCGTCAGGCTCATGAAAAGCTCCGCTTTGGGGTGGGTGGTGGGTCGGGTTGCGGCAATGCTGTTCGCGCCGAGCGCGTCAGGGCACGGGCACAATCCGTCTCCCTCGCTTCGTCAGCCACCGTGAACATCATCATCCTCGACGACTACCAAGACGCGGTGCGCAAGCTCAAGTGCGCCGACAAGATGGAGGCGCTGCACGCCAAGGTCTTTACCAACACGGTCAAGGGCATCGGTCAGTTGTCGGTGCGGCTGCGTGATGCCGAGGTGCTGGTGCTGATTCACGAGCGCAGCCACTTGCCGCGCCAGCTGCTTGAAAAACTGCCACGCCTGCGGTTGATCTCGCAAGCCGGGCCGGTGGGCACGCACATCGACATCGACGCGTGCACGCGACTGGGCATCGCGGTGGCCGAAGGCACCGGCGCGCCCACGGCGCCGGCCGAACTGACCTGGGCGTTGATCATGGCGGCGATGCGCCGGCTGCCGCAGTACATCGGCAATCTGAAGCACGGCGCGGGG
>JBBAPK010000027.1:0-5584 GCA_040400875.1 Burkholderiaceae bacterium
CCCCTCTCCCCTGCCCTCTCCCGCGCAGCGGGAGAGGGAGCCAAGACACCAGCTCTCGCTGGCGGGAGATGGCAAATCAAATTCCCTCTCCCGCCACCCTCACCCCTGCCCTCTCCCACAAGTGGGAGAGGGGGCCAATGCAAGTTCTCACATGCAAAATTCACGAATCGGCCACGCAAACCGCCTAAGGTCTTGCAGGTTCAACAACCCGTAACACTCAGGAGACTTGCATGGATCTGCACGACGCCGAAACCATCCGCCGTATTCATCTCGATTTGCAGGACAGCTTTGACGAAGAACTCGAGCTCGAGCTCGAGGACCGCACGCTCGAGGCCGTCGCGGCCGGCCACAGCGGCGTCGAGGCGCCGTCACAGACCGAGCAGGACCGGCAAGACCGTGTGCGCTACTTCCGCGAGCTGTTCCGTCTGCAAAGCGAGCTGGTCAAGCTGCAAAGCTGGGTGGTGGCCACCGGCCACAAGGTGGTGATCCTTTTCGAAGGCCGGGATGCGGCGGGCAAGGGAGGGGTCATCAAGCGGATCACCCAGCGGCTCAACCCCCGCGTGTGCCGCGTGGCCGCGCTGCCGGCGCCCAATGATCGCGAACGCACCCAGTGGTACTTCCAGCGCTATGCCAGCCATTTGCCGGCGGCCGGCGAGATCGTGCTGTTCGACCGCAGCTGGTACAACCGTGCCGGCGTCGAGCGGGTGATGGGCTTTTGCACCGATGAGCAGTACGAGGAGTTCTTTCGCACCACGCCTGAGTTCGAGCGCATGCTGGTTCGCTCGGGCATTCAGCTGATCAAGTACTGGTTCTCGATTTCCGACGAAGAGCAGAACCTGCGATTCCTGGGCCGCATTCACGATCCGCTCAAGCAGTGGAAGTTGAGCCCCATGGACCTGGAGTCGCGCCGCCGCTGGGAGGACTACACCAAGGCCAAGGAAGTGATGCTCGAGCGCACCCACATCCCCGAAGCTCCGTGGTGGGTGGTGCCCGCAGTCGACAAGAAAAAAGCGCGCCTGAACTGCATCAATCACCTGCTGAGCCAGATGCCCTACAAAGACGTGGAGCACCCGACCATCGTGTTGCCACCGCGCGAGCACCACGACGACTACGTGCGGCATGCCGTGCCCCAGGAGATCCATGTGCCGCAGGTCTACTGACCTGGCGAGCCGCGCCAGCAAGCAGGCGGTCACCACTTGATCGCCTGGCTGCGCAGCGCGAGCGACCCGCTGCCCGACACCCGACAGGCATTGCCCGCCGACTCCGAGGCACCCGGCTTGCTGGCTGCGGGCGGCGAGTTGACGCCTGAGCGCTTGGCCGAGGCCTACTCCAAAGGCGTCTTTCCCTGGTACAGCGCAGGCCAGCCGGTGCTGTGGTGGGCGCCCGATCCGCGCATGGTGCTGTGGGTGGCCGAGTTCAAGCTGAGCCATTCGCTGCGCAAGACACTGTCTCGCTTTGCCCGCACGCCCGGCTGCGAAGTGCGCATCGACAGCGCCTTTGAACGCGTGATCGGTGCCTGCGCATCCACCCCGCGCGAGGGGCAAGACGGCACCTGGATCGTGGACGACATGGTGCGCGCCTACAGCCGCTGGCATGCGCTGGGCACCGCCCACAGCTTCGAGAGCTGGGTCGACGGCGAACTCGTTGGTGGCCTGTACGGCGTGGGCATCGGCGGCATGTTCTTTGGCGAGTCGATGTTCGCGCACCGCACCGATGCCTCGAAGATCGCGCTGGCCGCGCTGATCTGCTTTTGCCGCGAGCACGGCATCGATCTGATCGACTGCCAGCAACGCACCGGCCACCTGGCTTCAATGGGCGGGCGCGAACTGCCAAGGGGCGATTTTGAAACCGCCGTCGCACAGCGTGCGGCACGCCCAGCGCCGCAAGGCTGGACCTATCATCAGCGCTTCTGGAAACACCTCCTGCCGCCCCCGTGACAAGCCCGAAAGAGCTCCCGCTGGCGTCGCTTCAGTTCTACGCGACGGCCCCCTATACCTGCAGCTACGTCCCCAACCGGATGGCGCGTTCGCAGGTGGCCACGCCCAGCCATCTGATCCAGGCCGATGTGTATTCGGGTCTGGTGGCCAACGGCTTTCGGCGCAGCGGCATGTTCACCTACCGGCCCTACTGCGACAACTGCCGCGCCTGCGTGCCGCTGCGCGTACCGGTGGTCACCTTCGAACCCACGCGCAGCCAGCGTCGCGCCTGGAAAGCGCACCAGCACCTTGAATCGCGCGTGCTGCGCCTGGGCTTCACGCCCGAGCACTACCAGCTCTTTTTGCGCTACCAGGCCAGCCGGCACAGCGGCGGCGGCATGGACAACGACAGCATCGATCAGTACTCGCAGTTCTTGCTGCAAAGCCGCGTCAATTCAAGGCTGGTCGAGTTTCGCGAACCGGCCGATCCGCAAAACCCCGAGCAGCTTGGGGCGCTGAAGATGGTGTCGGTCCTCGACATCCTGAACGACGGGCTGTCGGCGGTCTACACCTTTTACGAACCCGAAGAACACACCAGCTACGGCACCTTCAACATCCTGTGGCAAATCGAGCAAACGCGCCAACTCGGACTGCAGCACCTGTACCTGGGCTACTGGATCGCAGCCAGCCCGAAAATGTCCTACAAGGCGCAGTTCAAGCCCAACGAGCATCTGATGAATGGCCGCTGGGTGAGCGAACCGGCCCCACCCGCAGACAAGACGCCAGCGGCCTGAACAGCCGCGCCCAAGCCCACAGCGCGTGGCAACATCCAACCCTTTTTTGCAAACCTCAAGAGAACACCCCAAATGGAACCGGACACTGAAACTGAAAACGTCGCACCCCTGCACTGCTATGGCGTCAAGGATGCGCTGCTGGCCGACGACAAGAGCTCGGTGCTGATCGAGCTGATTCTTGAAAACGGCCAGATCTTCCCGCTGGAGCTCGACGAAGAAGGCATCGACCTGATGTCGCGCATCGTGCTGTCATCGGCCAAGGCCATGGGCACCCAGCAGGAAGACCGGCCGCCCCTGCGCGACACCGTGCCCAGCGCATCGGTGCAAATGGACGCCGACGAGGTGCTCGTGCGCGCCAACGCCGACGGCCCGGTCATGGTGCTGCGCGTGGGCTCCATCGACATCACCGTGAAGCTGCCCAACCAGGTGCTCGCCAACGCCATGGCAGTGGCAGTGTCCAGCGGCGGCAATGCCTGAACGCCCGGTCGTTCTGCGGCGCAAGCAGCAGTGACCGACAGCGACATCGCCTGCGCCGAGACCCTGGCCTGGGTCGACCGGGCGGTGATCGGTTTGAACCTGTGCCCCTTCGCCCGCGCCGTGCGGGCGAAGTCGCAGTTGCGCTGCGTGGTGAGCCACGCCACCGATCCCGAAGCGCTGTTGCACGCGCTGTGCGACGAGGTGCAGCGGCTGCTCGCGGCCGACGCAGCGCAATGCGAGACCACCTTGCTGGTGCACCCCGACGTGCTCCACGACTTCGCTGAGTACAACGACTTTCTTGACGTGGCCGAAGCCGCGCTCGAATCCCTGGGCTGCGAAGGCGTGCTGCAACTGGCGAGCTTTCACCCCGACTATCAGTTCGCCGGCACCGAGTCCGACGACGTGACCAACGCCACCAACCGCTCGCCCTACCCCACGCTGCACCTGCTGCGAGAAGCCAGCATCGACCGCGCCGTGGCGGCTTTTCCTGAAGCTGCCGAGATCTACGAAGCCAACATGCTCACGCTGCAAACGCTGGGGGATGCCGGCTGGCAGACTTTGCGCGAGCAGTGCCGCCGCGACGCGGCCTGAGCGCAGCGCGCCGGCCGGCGCGCCACCCACTCAAGAACGAACACCCTTCACCGATAAAGGCTGGGGCGGGTGTGAAAACCCACCTTCAGTCCACCGAGGGCGTCTGGTGTCCATCCCCCAGATCCATGTGGCAGTTTTGATCTGCGTCACTGCACACGCGCAAGCCAGAGAGCATGGAGTCATGACAACGCCAACGCCTGAAAGTCCCTTGGAAGCCCTGCTGGAGGCCGCAGGTGATCTGGCTTTCCACCTCAATGGCAGCGCGGACATCACCCACGCCGCAGGGCTGAACCGAACGCCGGGCTTAGCCCATCTGGCCCACGGCCACCATTCATTTTTCGATCTATTCCCCGAGCAGGCCCACACCGCGGTGCGCGAAGCCTTCGAGAGCGCCATCCGCGCGTGCCGGCGGGTGACGCTGCAAGCACAACTGCGAGCCGAGTTCGGCACGCACTTCGAGTGGCTGCTGAGCGGCTACGACACGGGCACCAAGCGCGGCGTGATGGCGGCCGGTCACCGGGTCGGGCCCGCGGATTCAAGCGGCCATGGCAATGGCACCCACGATGCCCTGACCGGGCTGCCCAACCGCATGCTCTTGCAAGACCGATGCGAACGCGCGATCGAGCTCGGCGTTCGGCACGATTCGAGCTTTGCCCTGCTGCTGCTTGACCTCAAGGCATTCACCAAGGTGAACGAGGCCCTCGGCATCAAGGCGGGCGACGATCTGCTGCGCCAGGTCTCGCAAAGGCTGGTCAGTCATGTGCGAGCCAGTGACACCGTGGCGCGCATCGGGCCGGACGAATTTGCGCTGCTGCTGCCCGACATGGCCGACCCCGAGAACATGATGACGCTCAGCCGCAAGTTGATGGCCCTGATCGAGACCGTGTTCGTTGTGGATGACACCGAGGTGCACCTCAGCGCCTCAATGGGTTTCGCTCTGCATCCCGTCCACGGCATCACGCATGAGGCCTTGCTCAACCACGCCACGGTGGCGCTGAAGCAAGCCAAACAAGCCGGTGGCGGGCGCTGCGTCATGTTCGATCAGGCTTCGCGCACCGATGCGCGCACCTTGCTCACGCTGGAAAGCGCCTTGCACCAGGGCGTGGCCAACGGCGAGCTGTATTTGCACTACCAGCCGCTGGTCGACATCACCGGCAAGATCTACGGAGCCGAAGCGCTGATGCGCTGGAACAAGGGCGGCACGACGCCGGTGTCGCCCACTCAGTTCATTCCGGTGGCCGAAGAGTGCGGCCTCATTCAGTTGCTCGGAAGCTGGGCGCTGAAGGCAGCCACCGCCGGCATCGCACGCATCAACCGCGACCACGGCACCGAGCTGACGATCTCGGTCAATGTCAGCCCCAGGCAGTTCCGCAGCGCCAACTTCATGCAAAGCGTCACCGACGCACTGGCGTTTTCGGGCTTGCCGGCGCACTTGCTTCAGCTCGAGATCACCGAGGGCCTCCTGATGACCGATCCCGAGGCCGCCGCACGGCTGCTCAGCAAGCTCACCGATGCCGGCATGCAAATCGCCATCGATGACTTCGGCACGGGCTATTCATCGCTGGCTTACCTCAAGCGGTTCAGCCTGTCTTCGCTGAAGATCGACCGCAGCTTCGTCAAGGACCTGCCCGCGCCCAAGGACCTGGCGATCTGTCGCTCGGTCTTTTCGATGAGCCGCGAACTGGGCCTGAAAAGCGTGGCCGAGGGGGTCGAAACCGAAGAGCAATGGCACATCCTGCGCGACGCGGGCTGCGATGCGATTCAGGGCTACTTCTTTGGCAAGCCGCAGTCACTCGAGCAGTTCGA
>JBBAPK010000027.1:5684-38440 GCA_040400875.1 Burkholderiaceae bacterium
ACGCAGCGCGTGCTGCGCTTGGCCAACAGCGCCATGTACAACGTGTTCGGCGGCGAAGTCACCTCGGTCACCCGTGCGGTGCAGGTGCTCGGCGTGCAGACCGTGGCGCATCTGGCCTTGGGTCTGAAGGTCATGGAATCCATGGACCGCAGCCGCCCGTCTTCGGCGGCCACGCTGGCCGAAATGCAAAAGTCGGTCCTCGCCGGGTTCATGGGCCGTCAACTGGCCGGTGGCAGCGCGTCCACCAAGGAATCCGAAGCCGCCGCGGTGTGCGCCGTGCTTATGGGGCTGGGCCGCATGCTGGTGTGCTTTTACATGCCCGAGTCGTGGAGCCGCATCCAGGCCGAGGCCATCGAGTCGGCGTCTGAACAAGAAGCGGCGATTGCCGAGCTGGGTGGCAGCTTTACGGACATCGCTCAGCTCATGACCCGGCGCTGGGGCCTGCCGCCGTCGCTGACCAACTGCCTGCAAGCGTGCGTGCCCGAAAACGGCAGCGGCCCGGCCACCCATGAAGGGCGCCTGAGCATGCTGGCCACCGCGGCCACCGAGTGCGCCCGCGTGCTGCATGCCCAACCTGACGACCACGACGAGGCCGTGAGCGCTGTGGTGGAGGTGTTTGCCGCCCCGCTTGGCCTTGACGCCGTGGCCATGGGCGCGGCCATACGCTCAGCGCGCAGCGCGGCCCAGGAACACTTCGCCGTGCAGCCCAGCGCGCTGGTGCAGCCCGTGTCCGGCAGCGACCGCCAAGACCGCCTGCTGCGCGGTTTCAGGCAACTGCAGCAAGCCGCAGCGTCGGCCACCCCGACCAAGCTGCTCAGCCTCGCGCTCGAATACCTTCACGAACACTTCCAGGCCAGCCGCAGCTTTTGCTTTGTGGGCGCGCACAAGACCTACCGCGCCCGTGTCGGTCTGGGCAGTGGTGCCACCGCGCTGCTGCCAGCGCTGCACTTCGAGATCGAGCAACGCCCCGACGTGTTCAATGCGGTGCTGGGCAACGGCAAGGCGCTGTTTGTCGAGGATGCGCTCTCGGCCAGCCTGCGCGACAAGCTGCCGCCATGGTGGCTGGGCCACCTGAACGACGCCAAGGGGTTTTGCGTGGTCCCGATCAAGCTCGACAACCACGCGCTGGGCTTGCTGTACTTCGACTGGGTGGCGCCGGTGGCCGCACCGCGCATGGACACCGTGCACACGCGCACGCTGGGACAGGTCAGCGACCTGCTGGTGTCGCGCTTCGCAAAGGAACGCGGCTAGCGCGAACCTACTCGGCAGCGGCCCTCAGCCGCCACCAAGCGGCTTGAAGAGTTCGTCGAAATCCTGCGCGGTGAGCGCCGCCGAGCCGGCCACACCCGACAGCAGCGAGTCGGCCAGGCCGGACTTGCGGGCTTGCAGCTCGAGCATCTTTTCTTCGACCGTGCCGCTGGCCACCAGCTTGTAGACGAACACCGGCTTGCCCTGCCCGATGCGGTAGGCGCGATCGATGGCCTGCTGTTCGACGGCGGGGTTCCACCACGGGTCGTAGAGGATGACGGTGTCGGCCGCCGTCAGGTTCAGACCCACGCCGCCGGCCTTCAGGCTGATCAGGAAGACCGGGGCGGTGCCCTCCTGGAACTCGCGCACCACATCGCCGCGATGCTCGGTTTCGCCGGTGAGCTTGAGGTAGTCCAGCCCCAGGCGTGCCAGTTCGGGCTCGATCAGCGCCAGCATTTCGGTGAACTGCGAAAACACCAGAATGCGCCGGCCCTCTTCGGCCAGCGTTGACAGCAAATCGCACAGCAGCTCGAGCTTGGCCGACGAGGCGGCCGTTTGCTGCGTCTGGGCCGCCGCAGCGGGATCCCTGAACTTCAGCAGCCGCGGGTCGCAGCACACCTGACGCAGCTTGAGCAAGGCGTCGAGCACCACGATCTGGCTGCGCGCCAGACCCTGCTTGGCGATGGCTTCGCGCAGCTTGCTGTCCATGGTGGCGCGCACCGTCTCGTACAGATCGCGCTGGATGCCGTCGAGCTCGACTCTCAGCAGCGTCTCGGTTTTTTCCGGCAGGTCCTGCGCCACCTGGAGCTTGGTGCGCCGCAAGATGAAAGGCCGCACACGGCGCGCGAGGTGATTGGCTTGCTGCGTGTCCTGGCGCTTTTCGATGGGGGTGCGGTAGTGCTCGCGGAACTGGGTCTCGCTGCCGAGCAGCCCCGGGCTCACGAAGTCCATCAGGCTCCACAGTTCGCCCAGGTGGTTTTCGAGCGGCGTACCCGACAGGCACAGGCGGTGACGCGCATCGAGCGCCTTCAATGCCACCGTGGCCTGGCTGCGGCTGTTCTTGATGCGCTGCGCTTCGTCGAGCACCAGGTAGTGCCAGCGGTAGTCGACGAGCACGGGCATGTCGCGCACCGCCAGCGGGTAGCTGGTGACCACCACGTGGGCGCTGGCGATGCCGCTGAAATGCTGACTTCGGTATTTGCCGTGCAGCACCAGCACGCGCAATTGCGGCGTGAAGCGCGTGGCTTCTGCCAGCCAGTTCTCGAGCAGGCTGGTGGGTACCACCACCAGGCTGGGGCGGTCCAGGCGGCCGGCGTCGAGCTCGTTTTGCAGCAGCGCCAGCGTTTGCAGCGTCTTGCCCAGTCCCATGTCGTCGGCCAGCACGCCGCCGAAGCCGGCACGGCGCAAAAAGTCCATCCACGCCAGACCATCGACCTGGTAGGGCCGTAACTGCGCATGCACATGAGGCGATACCGTCACCGCAGGCAGCGGCTCGCCCACCCGCAGCGAACGCAGCTGTTCGAGCAGCCTGTCGAGCGAGGGCGGCGCGCGCACCACCACCCCGGCCGACAGCAGCTCGAGCGCACCCAGCTCGTAGCGCGACACCCGGGGCTCGCTCGCGCTGAAGCCGCTGCTGCCGAACACGCCGCGCAGCCACGCCACCAAAGGCGCCACGCGGGACACCGGCAGCCGCAGCAGCCGCTCGCGGCGCAACTTGGAGGAATTGCGCCAGGCAGGCACCGAGGGGTCAACCTCTTCAGGCCATGGCAAGAGCACCTCGCCTTGCGGATCGCGCATCGAGGCCTCGAGCTTGAGCCAGCCGGCTTGCACCAGCCCAACCAGCAGCGGCACCAGATCCACCGGCGTGCCGGCCACGCTGACCTTCAGTCCGATGCGAAACCAGTCGGTGCCGCTGCCCGGCATCTCGTCGAGGCTGAGCTCGAAATCGTCGGTCTCGAACACCTCGAACGGAAAATCGTCTGAACGCTCGACCACCCAGCCCTCGTCTTGCAGCGCGGGGATGTCGCGGCTGAGCAGCATCGGCCACTGATCGCGCGCGGCGGGCACGAGCATCAGCTGGCCGTCTTCGAGCGCGGGCGGCAGCGCCGCCGACTGGAGCCGTCCGGCCTTGAGCGCGGCCATGCGGTCCAGCGCAAAGGCCGCCACACGGCTCCAGGGTCGCAATTCGAGTTGCTCGAACAAGGCTTGCACGGCGACCGCCTCGGCCTGCGCGTCGCGCCGAAAGCGCATCAGCTGCGTGTGGGCCGGGCGGCTCGGGTCGGGCTGTTCGATGAAGGCCACGTCGGAGGCCCCGGCCGGAAAGTTGAAATCGACCGACGGCGCCGTGCTGCGCGACGCACCCGAGGCCGTCACCCGGTATCGCAACACCAGCTGCGCCGCGGCTTGCCGCAGGGGCTGACCGGCCGGCGGGGGTCGCTGGTGACCTTCGAGCCAGGCCTCGGACGGTACGTTGGGGCAGGTCAGCAGCTTGAGCACCGGCTGCAGCGTGAGCTCGCCAAGTTCTTCGAGCTTGGGCGCATGGCGCTCGGGCAAAGGCAGCATCACCTGATGGGCCAGGCCCACCGAGCGCAGGCGCTCGACCAGCGCGGGCAAGGCCTGCGACGACACCGCGGGCATGCCGGCCAGCCAGCGAATCACCGGCGCGCCCAGATTCGACGACGACACATCGGCCGGACGCATCGTGGCCAGCCCGCGCGCATCGCGCAGCAGCACATGGGGCTCGGGCAGCAGCACCAACGATTGCACTTCGGTGCCGGCTTCGAGGCTCACCGCATCCCAGCGGGTGCGCCACATCTCGTCGGTATCGGCTGACCAGCACAGCTGCAACGGCAGCGGCTCGTCGAGCCAGGCCAGTGGCTCGCCAGGCGGCGTGGCGGGACGGCCATCGGCGTCATCGACCAGCCAGCACGACCCCGACTGCACCAGTTGCCTGAGCGTGGCCGCGCAGGTGCGTCCTTGCAGCGGAAACGGCGGGCTCGATCGCTCAAGCACGAACGGCAGCAGCGCGGCCAGCAGGGCTTCATCGGCCGGGGTGACGTACGACGGCCGGGTGCGCAGCATGTCGGCGATGGCCGGCGAATGCGGCTGCAGGCGGCTGATCTCGCCGCTGCGCCGCGCGCTGCCCAGATACAAGCGCAACTCGAGCCGCGCGGCCGATGCGCTCAGCACGTACATGAGCCGCTTGTTCATGGCACCGGCGGCCACCGGGGCCGCCACGACCTCATCGGCCGGCACGCGCGCCTTGAGCACGCCCGAGGCATGGCCCAACCAGGCTTCGAGTTCATGGCTCAGCGCCGACGAGCGCTCCACGAGGCGAACGGGCTGATCGACCGCTTGCAAGTGCACCGCTTGGCTGGTGGCTTCATTCGCAGCGCCGGTGTCTGTGACGTGGCGGGCTAGTTCGCTCGCCGCCACACCGCTGCCCGACAGGCCCATTCGGCGCGCGCGCGCCAGGCCGGCCTCGTGCGCCATCAAGGCGGCGGCCACATGGTGACAGTTGAAGCCCACCGCGCAGGTGCACAAGCCGCGCAGGTGCAGTCCGGTGCGCGGATCGGTGAAAAAGCTGATGGTCTGCTCGCAGATTTCGCTGCCGCTGCCCCGCAAGCGGGTGTGCAGCCGGTCGCCGTCCTCGTGCTGTGCCAGCAGCGCGCGCTCGGGTTTGAGCCCGATGGCGCGCATCAGCGTCACGTGATCAAAGTGATCGCTGAGGTCGAAATCGGCAGGCAGCGAAAAATGGGTCATCAGGCGGCGCAAGGCTCAAGGGCAACCGGGCATTGTGGAACAGCGCCGTGGCGTTTGGTCGGCCTGTGCGATGCTTTCGATCATGTTTTCTCGCAATGACCCTGCGCTGATCGGCGCGACCTCAGCAGACTCGCACCGCCGGCGGCTGCTGCGGTGGCTGGCCGCAGCGCCCTGGGCCGCTGGTGCGCCAGCGTTTGCAGTGCCTGCGCCGGACCGCCAGACGCCGCGCGCGCTGGTGTTCCCCACCGACCATGGCGCCCATGCCGACAGCCGCATCGAGTGGTGGTACATCACCGGCGAGCTGCACGCTGGCGCGGCCTCGACGGCACGCACGGATGAGCCGACGCACGGCTTTCAGATCACGTTTTTTCGCTCGCGCACCGATGTGGCCGCCGATCAGCCCAGCCGCTTTGCCGCCAAGCAGTTGCTGTTCGCCCACGCCGCGCTGAGCGACCTGAAGGCCGGGCGGCTGCGGCACGACCAGCGCATCGCCCGCACCGGCTTTGGCGTTGCACAGGCCGGCACGGATGACACGGCCATCGTGCTGCGCGACTGGCAACTCAGCCGACAAGATGCCGCCGAGGGCAGCCGCTATCAGGCCCGCGTGCGCAGCGACAGCGCCGGCTTTGCCTTCGACTTCAACCTGAACACCACCCAAAGCGTGCTGCTGCAAGGCGATGCCGGCTACTCGCTCAAGGGCCCGCAGCACACCGACCCGACGTTCAGCCGCTACTACACCCAGCCGCAGTTGTCGGTGAGCGGCACGCTCAAGCAGCAAGGCACCGCGCTGCCCGTGCGCGGCACCGCGTGGCTGGATCACGAATGGAGCGACTCCTTGCTGCCGCCCGGTGCGGTGGGCTGGGACTGGATCGGCATGAACCTGGCCGATGGCAGCGCGCTGACTGCCTTTCGCCTGCGCGCGGCCGACGGGCGCACCGTGTACGCCGGCGGCAGCCTGCGCACTGCCAGCGGCGTCTTTCGCAACTTCGCGGCCGACGAAGTGAGCTTCACGCCGCACCGCGTGTGGACCAGCCCGGCCTCGCAGGCGAAGTACCCGGTCGAATGGACGCTGCAAACACCGGCCGGGCGCCACCGCATCGTCGCACTGCTCGACGCACAAGAGCTCGACAGCCGCAACAGCACCGGCACGATCTACTGGGAAGGCCTGAGCGAGCTGCGCGACGAGCAAGGCCAGCGCATAGGGCGTGGCTACCTCGAGATGACGGGCTACGCAGGCGCGTTGCGGCTGTAGCTGTCAGCACAGCCGTGCGGCGCCTTTGTAGACTCACCCGATGAGTTCAGCCACGCCCAGCACGTCCCCCGCCCCCATCCCGCGCAGCACCGCCTCGGCGCTACCGCCGCCAGGCAAGACCGTCAAGTCGCTGGGCGGGCTCACGCCCTTTCTCAGGCCTTATCGATGGCGCGTCGCGTTGGCGATCGGCTTTCTGGTGATGGCGGCGGTCAGCACACTGGTGTTGCCGGTGGCGCTCAAGACGCTGATCGACCAGGGTCTGGTGGCGGCCGACCCCGGCGAACGGGTGATGGCGCTGCGCGATCATTTCGTTTCGCTGTTTGGCGTGGGCGCGGCACTCGGTTTGTTCTCGGCGCTGCGCTTTTACACCGTCACCTGGCTGGGCGAGCGCGTCACCGCCGACCTGCGCAACGCGGTGTATTCGCACGTGCTGCGGCAAAGCCCCGAGTTCTTCGAATCGACGCAAACCGGCGAGGTGCTGTCGCGGCTGACCACCGACACCACGCTGGTGCAGGCGGTGGTGGGCTCGTCGCTGAGTCTGGGGCTGCGCAACGTGGTGCTGGCCATCGGCGCCATGACCATGCTCATCATTACCAACCCCTATGTTATGGCGCAGGTGCTGGGCATCTTGGTGCTGGTGGTGTTGCCGTCGGTGTATTTCGCCCGGCGCATCCGCAAGCTCAGCCGCGCCAGCCAGGACCGCGTGGCCGACACCAGCGCGATCGCCGCCGAAGTGCTCAACGCCATCCCGGTGGTGCAAAGCTACACGCAGGAAGCCCGCGAGGCGCAGCGCTTTGACGAGTCGACCGAGAACGCCTTCGGCACCGCCATCAACCGCACCCGCATGCGCGCGGTGCTGGTGGGTTTCATCATCACCGCCACCTTCGGCGCGCTGCTGTGGGGCCTGTACCAAGGCACGCAGGCGGTGGTGCGCGGCGACATCACCGCCGGACACCTGGGCCAGACGGTGGTCTACGTGATCATCCTGGTGAGCGGCGTGGCGGTGCTCGCTGAGGTGTACGGCGACATGCTGCGAGCCGCAGGTGCCACCGAGCGGCTGATGGAGTTGCTGGCCACCGAGTCGCCGATTGCCTCGCCGGCCGTGCCGCGAACCTTGCCGGTGGTGCAGCGCGGCTCGTCGGTCTGCCTCGAAGCCGTCACCTTCAACTACCCGTCGCGCCCCAAGACGTCTGCGCTGAGCGACTTCAACCTGACCATAGCGCCCGGCGAAACCGTGGCGCTGGTCGGCCCGAGTGGCGCGGGCAAGAGCACGGTGCTGCAGTTGCTGCTGCGCTTTTACGACGTGAAGCAGGGGACCGTGCGCATCGACGGCATCCCGGTGCGCGAACTCGCACTCGACGCGCTGCGCGCTCGCATCGGCATCGTGCCGCAAGACAGCGTGATCTTTTCGGCCGATGCGATGGCCAACATCCGCTACGGCAGGCCCGAAGCGACCGACGCCGAGGTGGTCGCCGCGGCCCAGGCAGCCTTCGCGCATGACTTCATCACCGCGCTGCCCGACGGCTACCAGACCTTTCTGGGCGAGCGTGGCGTGCGCGTGTCAGGCGGCCAGCGCCAGCGCATCAGCATTGCGCGCGCGATCCTGAAGAACCCGCCGCTGCTGCTGCTCGACGAAGCCACCAGCGCACTCGATGCGGAGAGCGAACGCATGGTGCAAGCCGCACTCGAGGCGGCCATGAAGGACCGCACCACGCTGGTCATCGCGCACCGGCTGGCCACCGTGCAGCGCGCCGACCGCATCGTGGTGATGGACGAGAGCCGCATCGTAGAAATCGGCAACCACGCCACCTTGAGTGCGGCAGGCGGCCTGTACGCGCGGCTGGCCAAGCTGCAGTTCAATGCGTAGCTGAAAACGCATAATCCATGCGCATACCCAATGGAGGCAAACCATGCTGCGATTTGACGATGCTCCCAAGCGGGCCACCAACCTCAGCCTGAACGCCAAGGTGCTCGAGATGGCCCGCGAGCTGGGCATGAACATCTCGCAAACTGTCGACACGCTGCTCGCCGAAGAAGTGCGCAAGCGCTACTTTGAGCGCTGGAACGTCGACAACGCCGAGGCCATCGCGCACTACAACGCGCGCATCGAGCGCGAGGGCACGCTCTCGCAGCGCATCCAGAAACACCTGTCAGCGCACTCGGAGTCCGAGGAGGCCTCCCGCTGATGCCGCGCTTCGACGTCTACGCCAACCCGATCGCTGCAGACCGCAAGCACACGCCGTTCTGGCTGGACGTGCAGGCCGATCACCTGCAGACCCTGGCCACCCGCGTGGTGTTGCCGCTGTCGCGCCTGTCGAGTGCTCAGCCCTTGAAGCAACGACTCAATCCCGTGGTGGAGGTCGAAGGCACCTCGGTGTTTGCCGACACGGCCAACCTCGCGACGTTTCCGATTTCGCTGCTGCGCCGCCCCGTGGGCTCGCTGAGGCACGAGCGCATGGCCATCGACGATGCGCTGGATTTCCTGTTTTCCGGTTACTGACACCCCCATGCAAACCCCCTACGAAGACCTGATGCGCCATGTGCGCGACCACGGCGTGCTCAAGGCCGACCGCACCGGCACCGGCACCCAAAGCGTCTTCGGCCACCAGATGCGCTTCGATCTGAGCGCGGGCTTTCCGCTCGTCACCACCAAGAAGGTGCACCTGAAGTCGGTGATCCTTGAACTGCTGTGGTTTTTGCGCGGAGACGGCAACGCACGCTGGCTGCAAGAACGCGGCGTGTCGATCTGGAACGAATGGGCACGCGACGATGGCGACCTCGGGCCGGTCTACGGCGTGCAGTGGCGCAGCTGGCCCGCGCCGGGCGGTGGCCACATCGACCAGATCGCGCAGGTCATCCACACGCTCAAGACCAACCCCGATTCGCGCCGCATCATCGTGAGCGCCTGGAACGTGGCCGATCTGGACGCCATGGCGCTGATGCCTTGCCACGCGTTCTTCCAGTTCTATGTGGCGCCCTCAGCCGTGGCAGGCGAGCCGGGACGCCTGAGCTGCCAGCTGTACCAGCGCAGCGCCGACATCTTTTTGGGCGTGCCCTTCAACATCGCGAGCTACGCGCTGCTCACACACATGGTGGCGCAGCAGTGCAATTTGCAGGTGGGCGATTTCATCTGGACCGGCGGCGACTGCCACCTGTACAGCAACCACGCCGAGCAAGTCGAGTTGCAGCTCGCACGCGAAGCGCGGCCGCTGCCCACGCTGCACATCAAGCGCCGTCCGGCGTCGATCGACGGCTACGAGTTCGAAGACTTCGAGGTCGTGGGCTACGACCCGCACCCGGCCATCAAGGCCCCGGTGGCGGTGTGAGCGGCGGCTGGCGGCTCAGTAGTTGATGCTGAAGCGGTAGCCGCGAAAGCTCATCACCGCCGAGCGCAAGGCGATGCGCTGCAGCGTGAGCTCAGACGTGAGTCGATCGCCCTCGTGATACAGCGCGCCATTGATGATCACCATGCGACTGGCTGGCTGATCGGAATAGCTCGCACCACTCACCACCAGCGCGGGCAGGCTGCTGATCACATCGGCAGGCAACTCGCTCATCGCCAGCACTCGAGGCTCGGGGGTCGAGCCTGATGCCGCTGCCGCAGGCGCAGCGGTCGAACGTGTAGCGGCGGAAGGGTCAGGGGCGGTCTGGCTGCGCGGTGCTGGTGTGGGCACAGACGCCATGCGCGCAGGTGCCGCAGCGTTGACCGGTGTGGCGGCTGACTTGATCGCAGGTGGCGGATTGCGCCTGGGCGCTGGCTTGGACGCTGCCGAGACCACGGGCTCCGCTGCCGCGACCATCGGGGGCGGCGCGTTCACCCATGCAGGCGGGTTGGCAGGCGCCGCAGGGGTGGATGGCGATGCAGCCAGCGGTGGCACCGCCGCAGGCGCGGGCCCATCGGCCGACAGCCACCACCACGCCAGTGCACCCAGCACGACGACGACGATCACGACCAGCGCCAGCGTCTTCCAGACGGGAGCGCGCTCTTCACGATCCAACGCCACCCGGGCCATCGGCTGCGCGTGCAGACCCGGGATCTGGCCGCGGCTGCGTTCGGATTCAGCGCGCTTGAGCGCATCGAGGATGTAGGACATGGGCGCGGTGTTCAGTGAGCTCAGGGGCGGCGGGTGGGTGCGCTGGCCGCAGCGCTGGCGCTGGCGCTGGAGGATAAAGCCGTCGCAGATGCCGATTCAGCGGCGGAGACCGAGGCCGAGGCCGACGCGGCCGAAGCAGCGGCGGGTGCTGAAGCACCAGCGGCGACATCCACCGGCGCTGCGTTGGCATGCGAGCGTCCCAGCAGCCAGTTGCCACCGGCCCACGCCACCGCCCCCAGCGCCATGCCCAGCACCAGTGTCATCAGCAAGGGGCTGCGCTTGACCGCCGCGCCTGTCAGCGCATTGACTTCGGACGCATCGAACACCTCGCGCGCGGCCTTGTCGATGATGTGGCGGTCGACCACCACCTTGCCACCCGCATAGGCGCCCAGCAAGGCGCGGTCGCACAGCAAGTTGATGCGGCGCGGCACGCCGCGGCACAGCCGGTGGATGCGCTTGAGGCTGTCGACCGGAAACGGGATGGGCCCCGACATGCCGGCCACGGCCAGACGGTGGCGGATGTACTGCGCCGTCTCGTCCTCGGACAGCGCCTCAAGGTGAAAGCGCGCGATCACCCGCTGCGCGAGCTGCTGCAGCCCAGGCTGAGCCACCATATCGCGCAGCTCGGGCTGACCGATCAGGATGATCTGCAGCAGCTTGCGCTCGTGGGTCTCGAGGTTGGTCATCAAACGCAACTGCTCGAGCACATCGGGCGACAGGTTCTGTGCCTCGTCGATGATGAGCACGTTGTTCTGGCCCACACCGTGGGTGCGCAGCAAGAAGGCATTGAGCGGATCGAGGTAATCGGTGACCGTGGCCGTGCCCGGCCTGCGGTTGGGATAGGGCACCAGAAACTCATCGCACACCGAGCGCATCAGCTCGACCACCGTGAGCTTGGGATTGAAGATGTAGGCCACGTTGCAGCGCTTGGGGATCTGCTCAAGGAAGCAGCGGCACACCGTGGTCTTGCCCGCGCCGATCTCGCCGGTCAGCAGCACGAACCCGCCGCCACCGCCCAGCCCGTACAGCAGGTGCGCCAGCGCCTCGCGGTGCCGCTCACTCATGAAGAGGTAGTGCGGATCCGGCGCGATGGAAAACGGAGCCTGCTTCAGGCCAAAGTATTCGGCGTACATGCGTTGGAGCATAGCCGTGGCAAACACCGGCCAGGCCGTGCGCCGCGCCGAGCGGCCCCTCCACCGACAATCGCTCACCCGCCACGCACTTGCCCAGCGAGTGCCCCACACGCCAGCCCAACCCCCGATGTCCAACGCCCCGCCCCTCGTCGTCGATCTCGACGGCACGCTCACCCCCACCGACACGCTGCTCGAATCCATCTTGCAGCTGCTGCACCGCTCTCCGTGGCTGGTGTTTGCGCTGCCGCTGTGGCTGCTGCGCGGGCGGGCGTTTTTCAAGGCCACCATCGCCGAGCGCTGCGAGTTCTCAGCCGAGTGGCTGCCGCTGCGTGAAGACTTGCTCGAATACCTGCGCGCTCAAAAATCGCTGGGCCGAAAACTTGTGCTGGCCACCGCAGCCGACCGCCGCATTGCCGACGCGGTGGCCGCGCGGTTGGGCCTGTTCGATCAGGTGCTGGCCAGCGAAGGCGGCGTCAACCTCAAGGGCCGCCACAAGCTCGCGGCCATCCAGGCGCAGGTCGGCGCCGAATTCACCTATGCCGGCGACAGCGCGGCCGATCTGCCGATCTGGAAGGCGGCGCGCTCTGCCATCGTGGTGGGTGCCACGGCGGCCGTGGCACGCGAGGCCCAAGCGGCCACACCCATCGAGCTGCAGATGGACAACACGCCGGCCACCGCACGCGTTTGGGTGCGCCAGCTGCGCGTGCACCAGTGGGCCAAGAACATCTTGCTGTTCGTGCCGCTGCTCACCTCGTTCGGCTTTGGCGACGCCACGCGCGTGGCGCACGCAGCACTTGCATTTCTGGCGTTCTCGTTGGCGGCTTCGGCGACCTATGTGTTCAACGACCTGTGGGATCTGGACAGCGACCGCGCCCACCCGCGCAAGAAGAACCGGCCGCTGGCCAGTGCGGTCATACCGGTCGGCAGCGCGGTGACCGTAGCGTGCGCCTTGCTGGTTGTGGCTTTGCTGATCGCCGCGCAGGTCAACGCTGCTTTCGTCGCCATGCTGGTCGCCTATCTTGTGCTGACCACCGCCTACAGCTGGTACCTCAAGGCGTTTTGCATGATCGATGTGCTGATGCTGGCCGGACTGTTCACGCTGCGCATCCTGGCCGGCTCGGTGGCGGTCGATGTGCCCACCAGCCGCTGGCTGATGGCTTTTTCGATCTTCATCTTCTTCAGCCTGGCACTGGTCAAGCGCTGCTCCGAGCTGGTCACGATGGAAAAACAAGCGCGCAGCATCGCTCACGGGCGCGACTACCGCGTGGGCGATCTGGTGGTGCTGTGGCCCACCGGCGTGGCCGCCGGACTGGCCTCGGTGGTGGTGTTCTGGCTGTTCATCAACGCGCCCGAAGTTCAGCAGCGCTATGCCACGCCCGAGCTGCTGTGGGTGATCGGCTTCGCTCTGATCTACTGGCTGTCGAGGTTGTGGATCAAGACCGCGCGAGGCCTCATGCACGACGATCCGCTGGTCTACGCGCTGGTCGATCGAACCAGCCGGCTGACGGTGATTGGCATGGTGGGCGTGGCGCTGGTGGCTTACTTCGTCAAGCTGGGCTGAGACTACGCATTTGCGCCACCGCTGCGATGAAAGCCGACTCACGCTTACTTGGACGGGATCAACACGTCCTGAACCTGATTTCCATGTGTGGTGGGACTCGCCTTGTCCATCCTCTGAGCAATTCGAGGATCTGATCCTCCACTGTCGAAGGCCGTAAGAGCCGTTTTCAGGTGCGAGCCATTGTTGACGGCTGCAAGTACGGCCAGCGCCAGCATCAAACACAGCGCCAAGCGCCTGTGATCTGCGAGAAACGCCCCCGCGGCCAACAGCAGCAGCATCGGAATGAAGTGCAAGGCATACAAGAAAGTCTCCTCCCCGTAGAACAGATGGAGCAAAACCTGTGTTCCCAACGCTGCCGCAACAGCCAGCCCATACCGCCGCATTTGGGTAGAACGAACAATCGTTGCGCAACCCCAAGCCAGAAAGACGAGCTACAAACCAACGGCCACGGCGTAGCTCGGGTTTCGCATCGGCGTTACAAGCGACTTGTCACATTGCACCGTAACCCGACGGCCTGTCGGTTCCATCCCGCCCACAGGCCGAGCCTTCGGAATGAGCAACGGCGATACAAGCTCGCCCATCAACGCGCAGGAAATGCCACCACGTTCCTCATGCGAGAGGTACTGCCGCTCTCCCGAAAGGGCTTGCAGTTTGAGGCTCGCGGGGGCAGGAAACACGGCTCTTTGCAAAACCAGCGCGCAAAAAAACAGAGCAAGCGAAGCGGTTGAGATCACCACCGCCTCACGTCTGCCCTTGAGTACAAGACTGAGAGCAACAAGCGCCGCCCAATTGCTGATTAACGTACCTGCGACAAGACCGCCGACCACTATCCAAGGAAAAATTCCCATCGATTTCCGAGCGTCGATCGCGGCGAGCAGCAGCATGAACACCAGAAACATAGAACTGAGTCCATATGTCTCCGGCACGATGAACTAATACAAGGCGGCTGAGCTACTGATCGCCAAAAATGTCAATGACAGCGCGTAGACAGCGCGAATGCCGATGACCCGGCAAGTCATAAAGATGGCGGTGGACCAAGCTGAAAAACAGGCCGCGTTGAAGACCCAGACTGCTTTGATAGGCGACAGGCCAAAGACCGCCATGAGAGCGCCGGTCGAGGGAATCGTGATGAGAGAAAAGAGCGGTCGAAGGTTGGTTCGATGATGGCTTGCTGCGAATGAAACCATGTCGTCGTAAGCGCGCCATCCGTCCGATTGAAACCATCGCCCCCCTAGCGATCGTGCAACGATCTCATCCGAGAAGTAGCTGGTGATGAGGTAAACCAACCCCAATGGAACCACGCACGTGATGGCCGCAAAGATGACATCGAAACGGTTTAAAGCATCGCTAAACATCCCGACGGGCGCCTTTTTCTCACCCATCGAACTCACCCCTTCAAAAATAGGCTTGAGCCTGTCAGATATCGAACTCAGCCGCCCTGATGGGAAGCCAAACCTGTTGATTCACGCTAGCAGCGCCGCCACCACCTCGGGTGGTGCTTGCACCAGCTCGATCAGCACGCCCTCGCCGGCCACCGGGAACTCGTCATTGCTCTTGGGGTGCACGAAGCAGATGTCGTGACCGGCCGCACCCTTGCGGATGCCGCCCGGCGCGAAGCGCACGCCGTTGGCGCTGAGCCATTCCACAGCCAGCGGCAGATCGTCGATCCACAGCCCGATGTGGTTGAGCGGCGTGGTGTGCACCGCCGGCTTCTTGTCGGGGTCGATGGGCTGCATCAGATCGACCTCGACGCGGTGCACGCCACGGCCCATGGCGCAGATGTCCTCGTCAACGTTCTCGCGTTCGCTCACGAAGTTGCCGGTGACTTCAAGCCCCAGCTTGTCGACCCACAGCGTGCGCAGCCGCTCCTTGCTGGGCCCGCCGATGGCCACCTGCTGGATGCCCAGCACCTTGAACGGACGTGTCGTCATTCGGGGGCCCTACTCAAAACAGATGATGACTTGATCGACCGCCAGGCTCTCGCCCTTGGCGGCACGCACCTCGGAGACCACGGCGTCTTGCGTGGCGACCAGGATGTTTTCCATCTTCATCGCCTCGATCACCGCGAGCTTCTCGCCAACGAGCACCTTTTGGCCGGGCTGCACAGCCACTTCAACCAGCAGACCGGGCATCGGCGACAGCAAGAAGCGCGACAGGTCGGGCGGCGCCTTGAAAGGCATCAGCTTGGACATCTGCGCAGCCAACGGCGACAGCACCGTGGCGTCGATCTGCGCGCCGTTGTGAATCACGCGGTAGACCAGGCCATGGCGCTCGATCTGCGCACAGAACGGCCGACCGTCGATGCGCCCGTGGATGACCACCTCACGCAGCGGCGTGTCAAACGCGATGCGCTGGCTGCTGCCCTCGAGGTTGACGCGATAGCCATCGCCTTGCGGCATGACGTGCACCGGGACGTGCTCGGCCTTGCCTTGGTCGTCCATGGTGATGACCACCGCCTCGGGCTTGACCATCAGTTCATGGCCAGGCAACTGGCCGCTGATGCGTGCCGATCGGTCGAGGTGGATGCGGTGCGCCACGGCGGCCAGCGCGCGCAGCAGCACCAGATCGGTGCCGGGCGATGCGTTGCGCGAAAAGCCATTGGGGTACTGCTCGGCGATGAAACCGGTGTTGAAGTCGCCGGCCACAAACTTGGGGTGCGCCAGCAGCGCGGCCTGGAACGGAATGTTCGAGCTGATGCCCCGGATGGCAAAGCCGTTGAGCGCCTCGCGCATCTTGGCGATGGCATCGAGCCGGTCATGGCCATGCACCACCAGCTTGGCGATCATCGAGTCGTAGAACATCGGGATTTCGCCGCCATCGACCACGCCGGTGTCCACGCGCACGCCACCGTCTCGCGGCACCTCGCCGCTGGCGATCCAGGTCTCGACAGGCGGCGCGAATTTCACCAGCCGGCCCGTCGACGGCAAGAAGCCGCGGAACGGGTCTTCGGCGTTGATGCGGCACTCGATGGCCCAGCCTTGGCGCTTGATCTCGGACTGCTTGAACGGCAGCGCCTCGCCGGCGGCCACGCGGATCATCAGCTCGACCAGATCGAGCCCGGTGATGCCTTCAGTGACCGGGTGCTCCACCTGCAGTCGGGTGTTCATCTCAAGGAAGAAAAAGCTCTTGTCCTTGCCGACCACGAATTCGACCGTGCCGGCCGACTGGTAGTTCACAGCCTTGGCCAGTTGCACCGCCTGCTCGCCCATGGCGCGGCGGGTCGCGTCATCCAGGAAGGGGCTGGGCGCTTCTTCGATCACCTTTTGGTGGCGGCGCTGGATCGAGCACTCGCGCTCCCACAGGTACACGGTGTTGCCGTGCGCGTCGCCGAGCACCTGGATCTCGATGTGGCGCGGTTCTTCGACGAACTTCTCGATGAACACGCGGTCGTCGCCGAAGCTGTTGCGCGCCTCGTTGCGGCACGAGGTGAAGCCCTCGAACGCTTGCTTGTCGTCATGCGCCACACGCAGACCCTTGCCGCCGCCGCCCGCACTCGCCTTGATCATCACCGGGTAGCCGATGCCCCGCGCGATGCCCACCGCGGCCTCGGCGGTTTCGATGGCCTCGTTGTGGCCGGGGATGGTGTTGACCTGGGCCTGACCAGCGAGCTTCTTCGATTCGATCTTGTCGCCCATCGCCGCGATCGAGGCGTGTTTGGGGCCGATGAAGACAATGCCCTCTTCTTCCACGCGGCGCGCGAATTCAGAGTTCTCGCTGAGAAATCCATAGCCCGGGTGCACGGCTTGGGCACCTGTTTGCTTGCAAGCGGCAATGATCTTGTCCATCACCAGATACGACTCGCGCGACGCCGCCGGCCCGATGTGCACCGCCTCGTCGGCCAACTCCACATGGCGCGCATCGCGGTCGGCGTCGGAATAGACAGCCACCGTGCGGATACCCATCTTCTTCGCGGTCTTGATCACCCGACAGGCGATCTCTCCACGGTTTGCAATCAGAATTTTTGTGAACACGATGACCTCATGGCTTTGTTGTGGTCTGTCTCAGAAAAGACAAGAGATACAAGGGGCTTCTCGCTGGTCGAGGCGGGTGGGCAGGCGATTGCGCTCATGTCCCCCGGGACTGGCTGTGCCAGCCCCTCCTCCTTTACTTCGCTACATCGCCTACCCACCCCCCTCGACAGAGCTGCCTGCCTGCCAGCGCCCCATACCCGCCGCCACCGGCTTGGATCAGGTCGCTGTGGCGTTTTGCGCAGCGAAATAAAGGAGGAGGCCGCAGGCCGGGGGACATTCGCGGAGCAGAACGCCACAGTGGCCTAATCCTGCGCAAAGCAACCGCAATCACAACGGAATGTTCCCGTGCTTGCGCCAAGGGTTTTCGAGCTTCTTGTCGCGCAGCATCACCAAAGACCGGCAGATGCGCTTGCGCGTTTCGTGCGGCTGGATCACGTCGTCAATGAAACCGCGCGCGCTGGCCACGAAGGGGTTGGCGAATCGGGCCTTGTATTCGGCCTCTTTGGCGGCGAGCTTTTCAGGGTCGCCTTTGTCTTCGCGGAAGATGATTTCCACCGCGCCCTTGGCGCCCATCACCGCGATCTCGGCGTTGGGCCAGGCGAAGTTGACGTCGCCGCGCAGGTGCTTGGAGCTCATCACGTCGTAGGCGCCGCCATAGGCCTTGCGGGTGATCACGGTGATTTTGGGCACGGTGCACTCGGCGTAGGCGTAGAGCAGCTTGGCGCCGTGCTTGATGATGCCGCCGTACTCCTGCGAGGTGCCGGGCATGAAACCGGGCACGTCGACCAGCGTCAGCACGGGGATGTTGAAGGCATCGCAAAAGCGCACGAAGCGCGCGGCCTTGATGCTGCTCTTGATGTCGAGGCAGCCGGCCAGCACCAGCGGCTGGTTGGCCACCACGCCCACCGACTGGCCGTCGAGCCGGCAAAAACCGATGATGATGTTCTTGGCGTAGTCGGGCTGCAGCTCGAAAAATTCGCCGTCGTCGGCGACCTTCAGGATCAGCTCCTTCATGTCGTACGGCTTGTTCGCGTTGTCAGGCACCAGCGTGTCGAGCGACCAGTCGACGCGGTCGACCGGGTCGTTGCTCGGGCGCACAGGCGCCTTGTTGCGGTTGTTGGTCGGGATGTAGTTGAAAAAGCGGCGCAGCATCAGCAGCGCCTCGACGTCGTTCTCGAAGGCCAGGTCGGCCACGCCGCTGCGCGTGGTGTGGGCGATGGCACCGCCCAGGTCCTCGGCGCTCACTTCTTCGTGCGTCACCGTCTTCACCACCTCGGGGCCGGTGACGAACATGTAACTGCTGTCGCGCACCATGAAGATGAAGTCGGTCATGGCCGGCGAATACACCGCGCCGCCAGCGCATGGGCCCATGATCATGCTGATCTGCGGCACCACGCCCGAGGCCATCACGTTGCGCTGGAACACCTCGGCATAGCCGCCGAGCGAGGCCACACCTTCCTGAATGCGCGCGCCGCCCGAATCGTTCAGGCCGATGACCGGTGCGCCGACCTTCATCGCCTGGTCCATCACCTTGCAGATCTTCTCGGCGTGCGACTCGCTCAGGGCGCCGCCAAACACCGTGAAGTCCTGGCTGTACACAAAGACCAGCCGGCCATTGATCATTCCGTAGCCGGTGATCACGCCGTCACCGGGGATTTTGTTGTCGGGCATGCCGAAGTCGGCGCAGCGGTGCTCGACGAACATGTCCCACTCTTCAAAGGTGCCTGCGTCGAGCAGCAGCTCAATGCGCTCGCGTGCGGTCAACTTGCCCTTGCCGTGCTGAGCGGCGATGCGTTTTTCGCCGCCACCCAGCCGCGCGAGTGCGCGCTTGGCTTCGAGTTGTTCAATGATGTCGTGCATGGTGTCTCGTCGGAGTGGTCAAGGTGCAGGCCGCAGCCCGCGTCAGGGGTTGGGGGGTGTTGATTCGGGAGGCTCGAACACAGCGAGCAAGGCGCGCGCCGCGACCGAAGGCGCGACGCGAAATTCACGCACCTGCGCCGTCAGCGATGGCAGCCGCGCCTGAACCTCGGGGTGTCTCTTGAAGTCGGCCTGCAGCCGCGACTGGATCAGCTCCCACATCCAGGCCAGCGCCTGCTGCTGGCGCCGCGAGGCGAATTCTCCGCTGGCGTGGCGCAGCGCATGAAAGCGGTCAACGTGGGCGATGAACGCGGTCAGCCCCTGGCCCTTGAGCGCGCTCAGCGACATGACTTGCGCTTGCCACTTCTCGGGCTCGGCGTCTTGCCGCGACGGCGGGCTGTAGATGCGCAGCACGCCGGCGATGTTGGCTTCGGCGCGGGCGGCCGCGGTGGCATCGATGTCGGCCTTGTTGATGACCACCAGATCGGCCAGCTCCATCACGCCTTTCTTGATGGCTTGCAGGTCGTCGCCGGCATTGGGCAGTTGCATCAGCACGAACATGTCGGTCATGCCGGCAACCGCGGTTTCGCTCTGGCCGACGCCCACCGTCTCGACGATCACCACGTCATAGCCGGCGGCCTCGCACACCAGCATCGCCTCGCGGGTTTTTTCGGCCACGCCGCCCAGCGTGCCCGACGCAGGGCTGGGGCGGATGTAGGCCTGCAGGTTGACCGACAGATGCTCCATGCGCGTCTTGTCGCCCAGGATGGAGCCCCCGTGCACGCTGGACGACGGGTCGATGGCCAGCACCGCCACGCGCTGGCCGCGTGCAATCAGCGCCAGACCCAGCGCCTCGATGAAGGTCGACTTGCCCACACCCGGCACGCCCGAGATGCCCAGCCGCGTGGCCTTGCCGGTGCGCGGCAGCAGCGAATTGAGCAGCGCATCGGCTCGCACGCGGTGGTCGGCGCGCGTCGACTCGAGCAGTGTGATCGCTTTGGCGATCGCGCGCCGCTCGCCCGCACACACCCCTTGGTGCAAGGCTTGGTCGTCGGGGTTGAGGCTCAAGGCTGCGGCGCCGTGGTCAGACCTTGGCAGCCGCGCGGCTGGCCAGACCCATGCGGATCTGCTCGAGCACGTCCTTGGCGCTGGCCGGGATCGGCGTGCCGGGGCCGTAGATGCCCTTGACGCCGGCTTCGTACAAAAACTCGTAGTCAGCACGCGGGATCACGCCGCCCACGAACACGATGATGTCGTCGGCGCCTTGGGCGCGCAGCGCCGCGATGATCTCGGGCACCAGCGTCTTGTGCCCTGCCGCCAGCGTGCTCACGCCCACGGCGTGCACGTCGTTTTCGATTGCCTGACGGGCGCACTCTTCGGCGGTCTGGAACAGCGGGCCCATGTCAACGTCGAAGCCCAGATCGGCATAAGCGGTGGCCACCACCTTGGCGCCACGGTCATGGCCGTCCTGGCCGAGCTTGGCGATCATCACGCGGGGGCGACGGCCTTCGGCTTCGGCGAACGCGGCGATCTCGTCTTGCAGCTGCGCCCAGCCTTCGGCGCTGTCGTAGGCGGCGGCGTACACGCCGGTGACCTTTTGCGTGTCGGCGCGGTGGCGGCCCCAGGCTTTTTCGAGCGCATCGCTGACCTCGCCCACCGTGGCGCGCAAGCGCATCGCGCGGATCGCCAGATCGAGCAGGTTGGCGCGGCCGGCCGGCTTGTCGCTGCCATGCGCTGCGCTTTCGGTCTCGGCGTTGCAGGCCTCGGCGCACGCCGTGAGCGCGTCGAGCGCGGCGCTCACCGCAGCGCTGTCGCGGCTGGCGCGGATGTCTTTCAGGCGCGCGACTTGGTTTTCGCGCACCGCCACGTTGTCGATGCTCAGCGTGTCGATCGCGTCTTCGGTTTCAAGCCGGTACTTGTTGACGCCGACGATCACGTCGCGGCGCGAGTCGATGCGCGCTTGCTTTTCGGTGGCGCTGGCTTCGATCTTCAGCTTGGCCCAGCCGCTGTCCACGGCCTTGACCATGCCGCCCATCGCATCGACTTCCTCGATGATCTTCCAGGCGGCGTCGGCCATGTCTTGCGTGAGCTTTTCCATCATGTAGCTGCCGGCCCACGGGTCGACCACGCTGGTGATGTGGGTTTCTTCTTGAAGGATGAGCTGCGTGTTGCGCGCGATGCGGGCACTGAACTCGGTGGGCAGCGCGATGGCTTCGTCCAGACCGTTGGTGTGCAGGCTTTGGGTGCCACCGAACACCGCAGCCATCGCCTCGATGGTGGTGCGCACAACGTTGTTGTAGGGGTCTTGCTCGGCCAGGCTCCAGCCCGAGGTCTGGCTGTGCGTGCGCAGCATCAGGCTCTTGGGGCTCTTGGCGTTGAAGCCGCTCATGATTCGCCACCACAGCACCCGCGCGGCGCGCATCTTGGCGATCTCAAGGTAGAAATTCATGCCCACCGCCCAGAAAAAGCTCAGGCGTCCGGCGAAGTCGTCGACATCCAGGCCCTTGGCCAGCGCGGTCTTCACGTATTGCTTGCCGTCGGCCAGCGTGAACGCCAGCTCGAGCGCCTGGTTGGCGCCGGCTTCTTGCATGTGATAGCCCGAGATACTGATCGAGTTGAACTTCGGCATCTGTTGTGCCGTGTATTCGATGATGTCGCCCACGATCTGCATGCTGGGCTCGGGCGGGTAGATGTAGGTGTTGCGGACCATGAACTCCTTGAGGATGTCGTTCTGTATGGTCCCGGTGAGCTGCGCCTGGCCCACCCCCTGCTCTTCGGCCGCCACCACAAAGGCGGCCAGCACCGGCAGCACCGCGCCGTTCATCGTCATGCTCACGCTGACCTTGTCGAGCGGAATACCGTTGAAGAGGATCTTCATGTCCTCGACGCTGTCGATGGCCACACCGGCCTTGCCCACGTCGCCGGTGACGCGCGGATGGTCGCTGTCATAGCCGCGGTGGGTGGCCAGATCGAACGCCACGCTCACGCCTTGACCGCCGGCGGCCAGCGCCTTGCGGTAGAAATCATTCGACGCCTCGGCGGTGGAAAAACCGGCGTACTGGCGAATCGTCCACGGCCGCACCGCGTACATGGTGGCTTGTGGGCCGCGCAGATAAGGCGCGAAGCCCGGCAGCGTGTCGGTGTGCGGCAAGTCTTTCAGATCGGCCGCGGTGTACAGCGGCTTGACCACCAGGCCTTCAGGCGTGACCCAGTTGAGCGCATCGACATCGCCGCCGGGTGCCGATTTGGCAGCGGCCTTGTGCCATTGGTCGAGCGCGTCGGAGTTCAGGTGCTTGGGGTCGACAGACATGGATTCTCCGATCGATGCGGTGTTCAGCACGGGCCCAACCTTAGCCGATGGCAGGATGCCTCGGCGAGTGGGCCAGCATGACCACCGTCATGCATAATTCAAAATTAAATTATAGACAACGCCGCGCAACTTCCGGTGCCCTGCCAATGGCCACGCTCAAAGCCGCTACGCCAACCTTGCCCGACCCGCTCAGCCGCCGCAGCGCGGCCGTGGGCAGCGCATCGGCACAGGGCGCCGCGCCCCAGGCCGGGCTGCAACTGCCATCGACCGCGCTGTACGAACAGGTGGCCGAGCGGCTGCGCGCGCGCATCATGGCGCACACACTGACCCCCGGCAGCTGGCTCGACGAGCAGGCGCTGGCCACCGAATACGGCATCAGCCGCACGCCTTTGCGCGAGGCCATCAAGGTGCTGGCCGCCGAAGGCCTGGTCACCATGAAGCTGCGCCGCGGCGCCTACGTGACCGAAGTCTCCGAGCGTGACCTGGCCGAGGTGTTCCATCTGCTATCGCTGCTTGAGTGCGACGCGGTGGCGGTGGTGGCCGAGCAGGCCACCGACGCACAACTGGCCGATCTGGCCGTGCTGCACGAGCAGCTTGAACGTTCGATGCGCAACGCAGACGCGTTCTTTGCCGCGAACGAGCGCTTTCACACCCGGCTGCTCGAGATCGCCGACAACCGCTGGCGCAACCAGATGGTGGCCGACTTGCGTCAGGTGATGAAGCTCAACCGCCACCACTCGCTGTTGAAGGAGGGCCGTCTCGAGGCCTCGCTGCACGAGCACCGCGAGATCATGGCCGCGCTGCAATCACGCGACGCGAAAAAGGCCCAAAAGCTGATGCGGCTGCACATGGCCCAGGGCCAGGAAGCCGCAGCCTTGCGCTGACACCTTTCCTCAGCCGCCCAGCCACAAGGCCGTGCGGTAGGTGATGAACGAGGCCGCATAGGCCAGCGCAAACAGATAGCCTGCCATGGCCAGCGGCATCGTCCAGCCACCGGTCTCGCGCTTGACGGTGGCCAGCGTGGACAGGCACTGCGGCGCAAACACAAACCACGCCAGCAGCGACAGCGCCGTGGCCACGCTCCAGGTGTGAGCGATCAAGGGCGTGAGCGCCTCGGCCGTGTCGTTGCCCGTGGCCGACAGCGCATACACCGTGCCCAGCGAACTCACGGCCACCTCGCGTGCAGCCATGCCGGGCACCAGCGCCACGCTGATCTGCCAGTTGAAGCCGATGGGCTCGAACACCACCGCCAGCGCATGTCCGATGCGACCGGCCACGCTGTATTCAATCGGCGCGCCGGTGGCACCTGCGGGCGGCGCCGGAAAGCTGGCAAAGAACCACAGCGCGATGGTCAGCGTGAGGATGATGCCGCCGACCCGCTTCATGAAGATCGCCGCGCGCTGCCACAGACCGATGGCGATGTTGCGCGGCGTGGGCCAGTGGTACGTGGGCAGTTCCATCATCAGCGAGCGCACTTGGCCGCGCGAGGTGAAGCGCTTGAGCACCCAGGCCACGACCAGCGCGCCGACGATGCCCGCGACATACAGCGCGAACAGCACGATGGCCTGCAACTGGATGCCGGGACCCACCTCGCGTGCCGGAATGAACGCACCGATCAGCAGCGCGTAAACCGGCAGCCGCGCCGAGCAGGTCATCAGCGGCGCGATCATGATGGTGACCAGCCGATCGCGCGGATTGGCAATAGTGCGCGTGGCCATGATGCCGGGGATGGCGCAGGCAAAGCTAGACAGCAGCGGAATGAACGACCGCCCGCTCAAGCCCACCCCACCCATCAGCCGATCGAGCAAAAAGGCCGCACGCGGCAGGTAGCCTGATTCCTCGAGCACCAAGATGAAGAAGAACAGGATCAGGATCTGCGGCAAGAACACCAACACCCCACCCGCCCCCGCGATCACGCCATCGACCAGCAGGCTGCGCACCCAGCCCTCGCTCAGCAGCGAAGTGACGCCCGAAGCAACAACCTCGGTGGCCGCCTTGATGGCTTCCATGGGCAGCACGGCCCATGAGAAAACCGCCTGAAACACCATGAACAACACCGCTGCCAGCAGCAACGGACCGGCCACCGGATGCAGCACCACCGCATCGATGCGGTCGCTCGCGGTGTGCGGCACCAGCGTGTCCAGCCCCTGCCTCTGAAGGATGCCGTGCACCGTGTCCTGATCGGTGTGCATCGATTCGCTCGACTCGGGCGACGGTGCGCCAGCCAACGGACGGTGCCAGGCCTGCGGATCATCGAGCAGGCCAAGCAGCGCGTCGGCACCCTCGCCGCGCGTGGCCACCGTGGCCACCACCGGCAGGCCAAGTTCTACCGCCAGCGACTGCGCGTCGACCACCACACCGCGCCGACGTGCCAGATCAATCATGTTGAGTGCCACCACGCAGGGCAGCCCCAGCCGCTTGACGGCCAGCACGATGCGCAGGCTGCGGCGCAGGTTGGTGGCATCGACCACGCACACCACCAGATCGGGTCGCTTCTCGCCGACCGCACGGCCATAAAGCACATCGCAGGTCACGCGCTCGTCGGGCGAGCGCGGATGCAGGCTGTAGGCACCGGGCAGATCCAGCACGCGCAGGTGCTTGCCGGCCGCCGTGCGCATCTTGCCTTCCTTGCGCTCGACGGTGACGCCGGCGTAGTTGGCCACCTTCTGACGGCTGCCGGTCAGCAGGTTGAACAGCGCACTTTTGCCACAGTTGGGATTGCCCACCAGCGCGACCAGCGGTCCACCGCGGTGGACATGAATGACCGATTCAGTCATTCAGTCAGGCAGCAGCACCCACGTGAACACAGGCGGCTTCGGCGCGACGCAGGGCAAAGGTCGACTGCCCCACCCGCACCACCAGCGGATCGCCGCCAAAGGCGCCGCGCGCCATCAACATCACGCGCTCGCCGGGCATGAAGCCGATTTCCTCAAGCCAGCGCACCCACTCTGATGACGCAGCCGGCGCTTCAAGGTGGTCAACGATGCGCGCCGATCCGATCGGGATCTGATCCAGCGATGTGGGCAAGGAAGTCTTCATGGTCGGGCGCCTCAGAGGTACAGCGGTCTCGAGTTGAACGGCAACGCAAATGATATCGATTCGCATTCTACGGCCGCGCTGGATGGCTGCCACCCCCGTGAGAACCCCTACAGAAAACTCCCAACATCCAGTTTTTCGTTAAGGACAGTCACGGGCGGCAACACCGCCACATGGGCCACACCTCAGGAAATTCAGCCGCTCACGGGAACGAAGTGTTCCGTGCTTGCATATGAGGTTTGCGGATAAGGCGCGCCTTGCCGGTGACTTGCGACGCTGGCGTCACGGCCACAATCCGCCCATGACCTCTCCCCCCATCCGCCCCATCGTCACGCTGATCGCTGCAGTCGCACGCAACGGCGCCATCGGGCTTGACAACGCGCTGCTGGTGCACCTGCCGGGCGACTTGCCGCGCTTCAAGCAGCTCACGCTGGGCCGTCCGGTGGTGATGGGGCGCAAGACCTGGGACTCGATCGGTCGGCCGCTGCCGGGTCGGCGCAACATCGTCATCACGCGCAACGCCGACTGGTCGGCCGCAGGCGCCGAGCGCGCAGGCGGTTTCGAGTCAGCCCTTGCGCTGGCGGGCGATGCCGAACGGGTGTGCGTGATCGGCGGTGCCGAGATCTATTCGCTGGCGCTGCCCCGTGCGCACGAGTTGCAACTCACCGAAATCGATGCCGACTTCGACGGCGATGCGTTCTTTCCCGATTGGCCGCGCGAGACCTACGACTGCGTGACGAGCGAAACCCACACCACACCGCAGGGCCTGGTCTACCGCTACGTCAACTATCGGCGTCGAGCCGTCGACTGAAAGCGGCCGCGTTGCCGCCCGCGGCTTGCAGCGCGGCCGTGAGCAGCGCGGGCAATTCGGCCACCAGCCGCGCCTTGTGCAAGCGCGGCACGCCCCCGAGCACCAGGGCATAGGGCTCGAGCGCGGATTCGTCGAGCGAGGTGATCACGATCAGCTGCGAGCACGCGAAGGTCGGGTGCGAGCGCAGGCTGCCGATCAGCGTGGTGCCGTCGATGCCGGGCAAGGGGATGTCGACCAGCAGCACGTCAGGCTGCAGCTGACCGGCCATCGCCAAGCCCGCGATACCGTCGTCGGCCACGCTCAACTCGATGTGCGCAAACTGCTGGCGCATGAGCAGTGTGATCAGGTTCTGGTCGTGCCGCGAATCCTCGATCAGCAGCACCCGCAACACGCGCGAGCCGCGGCGACGAACGACGCTCGCGGCGGCCGCCTCGGGCCGCTTGGCCTGCGCGAGCGGATCGCCCGCACGGCGCTGCGTCAGCCAACGCTGCACCGAGGCGCGTGAGATGCGCCGGTGGCCGCCGGTGGTCTTCCACGCCTCTAGCTCGCCGCGATCGACCATGAGTTGCACCGAACGCACGGCCAGCCCGAGCTGACGCGCCACTTCCAGCGTGGTGCAAACGCCATCGTTGGCATTTTTGGACGGAAAAACGGCAGACATGCAGCATATTCTGCCGTTTTTATTTTTTTCTGTGCCGCTACTTGTGCATTAAGTATCATTTTCACCATAATGAGATCATCACTTCTAGCGTCCTTGGTGGCTCGAAATGAAAAAAATCCTGATCGTTGAAGACCAGCCCGACATCCGCCGGCTCATCCGCATGACCCTCGAGTTCGAGGACTGGGAGATCCACGAGGCGCCTGATGCGATGGTCGGCTGGGAAATGGCGCGCGAGTTGCAGCCCGATGTGATGCTGCTCGACGTGATGATGCCCGGCGAGCTCGACGGGCTCGACCTGTGCCGCGCCATGAAAGCCACGCCGAAGCTGCAGGGTGTGCCGGTGATCATCCTGTCGGCGCGTGGCAGCAGCGCCGACCGCGAAGCCGGTCTCGCCGCCGGCGCCACCCAATACCTGGTCAAGCCGTTCAGCCCGATGCAGCTGCTCACGCTGCTGGGCGACACCGTCGCCAAGCCCTGATCCACCGCCGCGAGAGACCACCGATGCAAGTCACCGTCCCGTACACCGAAATCATCGCGTTCAATGACCCGGCCAATGAGCAGATGGAGCGCATGGCTGCCGACTTCGGCCGCCTGCACCGCGAACGCAATGCCGCGCTGCAAGAGGTGTCGCGCGCCCACCATGAAGCGCTGCTGCACCTGTCGCGGGCGGCCGAGTTTCGCGACGACGACACCGGCGTGCACATCGTGCGCATGGGCTATCTGGCCTGGGGATTGGCACTGCGCATGGGCCAAAGCGAGCCCTTCGCGGTGCTGCTGCGCCAGACCGCCCCGATGCACGACGTGGGCAAGATCGGCATCCCAGACGCGGTGCTGAAAAAGCGCGGCAGCTTCACGCCCGAAGAGCGCCAGGTGATGAACAGCCACCCGCAGATCGGCTCCGAGATCCTCGGGCGCTCGCGCATCGGGCTGTTTCAGATGGCCGCCGAGGTGGCGCTGTCGCACCACGAGCGCTGGGACGGCAGCGGCTACCCCGGGCAGCTCGCGGGCGAAGACATCCCGCTGGCCGGTCGCATCGTCGCGGTGGTCGACTTCTTCGACGCGCTGACCATGGACCGCTGCTACCGGCCGGCCTTCTCGGATCAGGTCGCACTCGACATGCTGCTGGCCGAACGCGGCCGGGCCTTTGACCCGGTGGTGGTCGACACCTTCATCTCGCACGCCGAAGGGCTGATCGCCCTGCGCGATCAGGTCAACCTCAAGGGGCTCGATTTCGAAGACCTGTGCAGCGGAGCCGATCCGTTCGGGCCACGGCCGGGCCGGGGGCCGCGCACCGCCGGCTGACACCAAGCCGCCCTTGATGAGCGAACCACCCCCAGCTGACACCCCGCGCCGCCCCACCGAGCGCAGCGCCAGCACGGGCTTGTGGCTGGTGATCGTGATCGCGATCGGCGCGCTGGCCATGGTCTCGGTGTGGGCCGCCTTGCCCGGCGGGTTGGTGCTGCCAGCCAGCGGACTGGTGCTGCCAGCCAGCGGACTAGTGCCAGCCGCCGCGCTGGTCACGCTGCTCATCGGCGCGCTCACCTGGATCGCGGTGCGCGGCGTGCGGGCGCAGCAGTCGGCCATGGTGCAGATGGACCAGGCCGAGCGCGAAGCCGAGCGCCGCGAGCGCGAGCTCAGCGCCACGGTGATGAGCCTGCAAGAGCTGATCTTTCGCGCCGATGCCAATGGCGCGATCAGCTTCGTCAACCAGCACTGGCTGCCGGTCATGGGCAGCAGCCTGGCCAGCGCGATCGGCCAGCGGCCGTGGGAGCTGGCGGTGAGCGCCGATCGCGACCGCGTGTGGTCGCTGTTCACCCGCAGCCCGGGTCTGGTCGCACGGCGCGCGCAGGCCTCGCTGGTCACCGCCCTGGGCGCGGTGCGCACCTTCGACATGTCGGTCATCCCGCTGCACCACAAGACGCAGATCTCGGGCTTTGCGTGCAGCGCCATGGACATCACCGAGCGGGTGGCCGCAGCGCAGCAGCTGCAAGCGCAGCTGGCGTTCACCCAGCTGGTGATGGAGACCAGCCCGCTGCCGCAGTCGGTGATCACGCTCGACGGCCAGTTCGCGATCGTCAACAAGGCGTGGGAAGACTTCACCGGACAGCACTTGGGCGACAACGCCTACGCGCTGCCGCCCGACGAAGCCTTGGTGCAAATCCGCCCGCTGCATGAAGCCGACGACCGCAAAAAGATGCGCTCGACACCGCACTTGCGCCACGAGTCGAGCGTGACGCACCGCGACGGCTCGCTGCGCGAGGTGATGGTCGACAAGGTGCTGCTGCACGGTGCCGACGGCAGGGCCTCAGGCATCCTGTGCGTGTTCATGGACATCTCGGAGTTTCGCGATGCCGAGCGTGCCACCCGTGACGCACGCGACGCCGCCGAAGAGACCTCGCGCGCCAAGACCGAGTTCATCGCCAACATCAGTCACGAGCTGCGCACACCGCTGCAGTCCATCATCGGTTTTTCCGAACTCGGGCTCACGCGCTCGGGTGAACAGCCGCGGCTGCTGGCCATGTTCGAAGACATCCATGGCGCCGGCCAGCGCATGCTCAGCCTGGTCAACGATTTGCTCGACGTGTCCAAGATAGACAGCTCCATGGGCGTCATCCACATCGAGCGCACCGATCTGCGCGTGCTGGTGCGCGAGGTAACGCGCGAGATCGACCCCCTGCTCAGAGCCAACGAGCTCACCTTGCAGGTGAAGCTGCCCGATGCGCCGATGCGCGCCAAGGTCGACCCGCCGCGTTACCAGCAGGTGATTCGCAACGTGCTGGCCAACGCGATCAAGTTCAGCCCGCCAGGCGGGTGCATCGAGATCGCAGGCGAGTGCGCTGACAACGGCGAGCTGCGGATGGTCGTGCGCGACGAAGGCCCGGGCATCCCCGCGGCCGAACTCGACAAGGTGTTCGATGCCTTCGTGCAATCGAGCCAGACCAAGGACGGCTCGGGCGGCACCGGTCTGGGTCTGGCGATCTGCCGCAAGATCATCGACGCACACGGCGGCAGCATTCATGCCGAGAACCTGCCGCAGCGCGGCACGGCGTTTCACATCGTCGTGCCATCGTGCGTGGGCTCGGGCGGCCAGGGCTACGCCGACTCGACGATCTGAGGCGCTACACCTGCGCCGCCATCCCGAGCGCTCAGGGGCGCGCGCAGCGCATCATTCACGCCACGCCCCTGACACGGGACGCCAGCGCCAGGGTCGCGAGATTGGCCGGCGAGTGGCACGCCGCGCACAGCGTGACGTAAGCCCCACGGTCCCAGTAGACCTCCTGCCCGGCAGCCAGCGCTTCGCTGCAGAAGATGCACCTGCCGCTGTAGCGCAGGCGTATGCGCTCATGCGCCCGTGCATCAGACGGCTCGCTCTCGCCTGCGGCGCCGGCACGCCGACCGGCCGCCCAGCGCAAGAGCAACACACCGCTGAACAAGATGCCCAGCAAGACGATCTCTTGGAGCCACGAGAACCAGCCGGTGCCGTAGAGCGCCCCCCCGGAGCGGGGCCACAGCGCATTCAGGGACAACGCAGCCAGCGACAGCGCGGCCACCACCGCAGCGGGCATGCCCCAGTGCCCGAGCGACCACGGCCCAGGCTGCCAGCCACCGCGCCGGCGCAACGCGATCAGGCCGAGCACCGGAACGAGAAAGGCCAGCAGCATGGGCGCGCAGGAGGCCAGCTGCAGCAAGAAGGCCGTGTGTTCCTGGATGAGAAACGGCAAGGCGGCACCGACAGCGCCCACCACGAGGAGCGCGTTGCGCGGCAGCCGCTCGCTGGCCGTGAGCTCGACGAGGAAGGCATGGCCGGGAAGCTCCCTCTCGCGCGCCATCGTCCAAAGCGTGCGCGAAGCGGCCAGCTGGAAGACAGTCGCCGAGGAGAACGTGGCGACGATGAACAGCACGGTCAGCAGTTGCGCCGCCCCGTCGCCCAGGGCCACACGCACCGTGCTCGCCAGAGAGCCCGCATACAAGCTCTTGTCGACGGCGATGCCCACCGAGGTGACATCAGGAACCGCCATGGACAAGGCAATCACGCCATACAGCGTGATGGCACCGCCGGCCAGCAGCGTCCAGATCATCACCCGCGGCACATTGCGCCGGGGGTCGCGCACCTCCTCAGCCACCTCGGCAGGCATCTCGAATCCCCGCAGGGCGAAGCTTGATGCAAAGGCCAGCACGACCAGGAACGGCCCGCTGAACCATGCCCAATCCAGACCGCTGCCCACGGGCGACTCGAACAGTGAAGCAAACGAGCGCTGCCGGTGGCTCACCAGCAGGATCGTTGCGTAGACCGTCACACCGAGCACCGACACCGCTGCAGCGGTCAGCGCGAACACCTTGAAGTACACACGCCGTGCGGCATTCAACGCGGTGGCTGCCGCGATCAAAACGGCGTTGGCCAGCGAGGCCTCAAGGTGACCGGGTGGGGGCAGCCCGAGCAGAAAGAAAATGCGCTGGGTGTCGAAGAACGACAGGGCAGCCATGAACAGGACATACGACCACAGGTGCGCCCAGCCCGCCAGAAAGCCCACGCGGGGCCCGACCAGCTGCCGGCTCCACGCGTAGATCGAGCCCTCCAGCGGCCAGCGCGAAGCCAGCTCTCCGAATACCGATGCCACCACCAGCAGCACCAGCAAGAGCAGCAGCACCGCCAGCCACGAACCCAGGCCACCGCTGCTGATGAGGTACGCCGCGGCGGCGATACCCACCAGGGGCCTCATGCTTGTCAGCGACAGCAGCGCGGCTGACCACAACGAAAACCCGTGGCGCATGGAGCGCACATCACGCAGCGGTGCGGCAGCACCCCCGACTTCATCTGCAGAAGATTCGCCCATCATTGCTCCGCCTCGAGTTCGGTCATCGCGCTCAGCAAGATCCGCAGCTCCTGCACCGTCCATGTCAGCTCGCGGCTGATCTCCTCGAGATTGGCGATTTGGTTGATGCGCGCACGCAGGCGCGACAGCTCAGGCTCGTCGAGCAGTCGATTGACGAGGCCCGACGCACGCAGCAGACCCACGAGCAAGGCGTCACGGGGGTTGGGGATCTCCGTGTTGTCGAGCAGCGTCAGGATGCGCTGTCTGACCTCGCGCTGCTCGATCCCGCTGGCCGGCGGGTAGGTGCGGCTCTTGAGCACCCACAGCAGTCGCTTCTCGACCAGGCGCAGCACACCTTGGTCCACCAGACTTCGCTCGATGCGCTCGGTGAGCACCTGCCCGCTGCGCGACAGCCGGCTCAGCCAGAACCGGGTCGGCTGCGACGCGGGCTCGGTGCAGATCTCGGCCAAGGCCTCGTCCAGCACAGGCTGGCCCGTCGGCTCGGCAGACACGACGAACAGCTTTTCGAGGTCGGTGTCGATGCGCCCTTCCAGGGTGAGCTCCATCACCAGCGCCGCAGCCAGGGACAGCTCGAGCGCGGACGGCGCGAGCTTGACCAAGGCGCCGGTCTCGTCATCCAGTGCCATCAGCAGCAACTCTTCGGCCAAAGTGAGACGCCGCGCCCGGACCGGCGCGGGCTCGGGCCGACCAGGGCTTGCACCCACGGTGCCCACCGACGACGTCAGCACGGCGTCGGAAGGCGCATTACGGATGAGAACAATCGCGTCCAAGCCGATCATCGTGAGCGCTTCGGCCACGAGCGGCCTGGGCGAACTCAGCACCGTCTTGCCCCCCTTGGCAGAGGTCGCCTTGGCAGCCAACAGCAACACGCGCAGACCCGCGCTGCTGATGAACTCAAGCTCGGACAGATCGATGGTGATGGAGTCGGCCTCGCCGCGCAGTAACTCCTGAATGGCCTTGTCGTGCGCCGCGGAAGTGGTGCCGTCGAGCCGGCCCACAGGTTTGTAGTGCGCCTCGTGCGACATGGAGTTCTGACGGTAGCTCCCGGAAACCGGGTGAAGCTGACGTTAGCACCGCCACACCGCTCGGCTGATCAACCTCGCGCGATGCCGTTCCAGCCATCACCCCACCCGCTCAGCAACACGCAGATCGACAAGACCGTGTCGTGCCGCTGGCAGCGCCTCTCGCGCCGGCCCGATGAAACGCCGCAGGACGGCGGCTCAGA
>JBBAPK010000028.1:0-38300 GCA_040400875.1 Burkholderiaceae bacterium
TTAGGTCCTGACGGTAGCAATACTGTGCGGGTTCGAGTCCCGCCCCGCGCACCAGCAGCAGCATCCATCAACGTCTTTAGAAAGTCTTCCTGATCATGCCAGTGACCGTCGAAACCCTCGAGAAACTTGAGCGTCGCATCACGCTGACGCTGCCTGTTGATGCGATCCAAAACGAAATCACGGCCCGCTTGAAGCGCTTGGCCGTCACGGTCAAGGCCGACGGGTTTCGGCCCGGCAAGGTGCCGATGAGCGTCGTGGCACAGCGTTATGGCAGTTCCGTCCACGGAGAAGTCATGAACGACCATGTGGGCAAGGCGTTCACCGATGCGACCAATGATGCGAAGCTTCGCGTCGCAGGTGCTCCGCGAATTGCCGAAATGGAAAACGCTGAAGCGGGCCAGATGGCTTTCGAGGCTGTCTTTGAGGTCTACCCAGAAGTTGCCATTGGCGATCTTGGCTCGCTCGAGGTGGAGCGATTTGCGTCTGAAGTCGACGAAGCCGCGATAGACCGCACCATCGAGATTCTTCGCAAGCAGCGCCGAACGTTCACTACGCGGTCCGAATCAGAGGGTGTGATGGCATCCGATCGGGTCACGGTCGACTTCGAGGGCAAACTCGATGGCGTGCCTTTCGAAGGCGGCAAGGCAGAAGACTTCCAGTTCTTCGTGGGCGAAGGGCAGATGCTCGAGGCGTTTGACCTGGCAGTTCGTGGCATGAAGGCCGGCGAGTCCAAGACCTTCCCGCTGCGCTTTCCAGACGATTACAAGAACACCGACGTGGCCGGCAAGGAGTCTGATTTCCTGGTCATCGTCAAGAGCATCGAGGCCCAGGTCCTGCCAGAGGTGAATGAAATGTTTGCGCGCTCGCTGGGCATTCTCGATGCGTCGATCGAGACACTTCGAGCCGATGTCAGCAAGAACCTTGAGCGCGAAATGAAAGCACGGGTCATGGATCGCAACAAGCGTTCTGTGATGGATGCGCTGCTCAAGGGCAATGAGTTTCATGTGCCCAAGACCCTGGTTGAAGAAGAGGTGAACCGCCAGATTGAAGCTGCATTCGAGGACATGAAGCAGCGCGGCATCAAGGAAGTCGACAAGTCGCAAATTCCGGCCAAGATTTTCGAAGCCCATGCCGAGCGTCGGGTTCGCCTGGCCTTGGCTGTGGCTGAGCTGGTGCGGATCAATGGTTTGCAGGCTAAGCCGCAGCAACTGCAGTCCCACATCGAGGAAATGGCCAAGAGTTACGAAAACCCAGGCGAGGTCGTTCGCTGGTATCTTGGCGACAGGCAGCGCATGGCTGAGGTCGAGGCTTTCGTCGTTGAGATGAACGTGACCGAATTCGTGGTGGAGCGTGCCAAGGTGACCGACAAGCAGTTGCCTTTTGATGAACTGATGGCGCCGAAGTGACCCGCCACCATCTTGACGACAAGGACGAATTCATGAGTGCCATCGACACACAAGGCTTGGGCATGGTGCCCATGGTCATTGAGCAATCCGGCCGCGGCGAGCGTGCCTACGACATCTACTCGAGGCTGTTGCGCGAGCGCGTTATTTTTTTGGTGGGTCCTGTCAACGACCAGACCGCCAATGTGGTCGTGGCGCAGTTGCTGTTTCTCGAAAGTGAGAACCCCGACAAGGACATCTCGTTCTACATCAACTCTCCGGGTGGTTCGGTGAGCGCGGGCATGTCGATCTTCGACACCATGCAGTTCATCAAGCCCGATGTGTCGACCCTGTGCATGGGTATCGCCGCCAGCATGGGCGCCTTCCTGCTGGCCGCCGGCGCCAAGGGCAAGCGGTTCGCTTTGCCCAATTCACGGGTGATGATTCACCAGCCGTCGGGCGGCGCGCAGGGTCAGGCCACCGACATCGAAATCCAGGCACGCGAGATTCTCAAGTTGCGCGAGAGCCTGAATACCATCCTGGCCGAGCGCTCAGGGCAGCCACTCGAAAAGATCCGCGCCGACTCCGAGCGCGACTACTTCATGTCAGCAGATGAAGCACGCGACTATGGCCTGATTGATCAGGTGATTTCGAAGCGGAGTTGATCGCTCTCAATGCTTCATCAAAGCACTTAACGGGGCCTTTCTTCACAGTAAGGCCCCGTTTTGTTTTGCCCTATTATCAAAACCGAAAGTCTGCTTCCGGGTACCAAATTCATGGTCGATAAAAAAGGCTCTTCGAGCGAAAAAGTCTTGTACTGCTCCTTCTGCGGCAAGAGCCAGCACGAAGTGAAAAAGCTCATTGCGGGCCCTTCTGTTTTCATCTGCGATGAGTGCATCGAGCTTTGCAACGACATTATCCGTGACGAGATTCCGGCTGAGGGTGCTGATGCCAAGGCAGTCAAATCGGATCTGCCGATTCCGAGCGAAATCAAGGCAAGTCTTGACCAGTATGTGATCGGCCAAGAACCTGCCAAGCGCACGCTTTCCGTGGCGGTCTACAACCACTACAAGCGGCTCAAGCACATCGCGCTCAACAAGGATGAAGTCGAGCTTTCAAAGAGCAATATTCTGCTGATAGGCCCCACGGGTTCTGGCAAGACCTTGCTGGCCCAAACGCTCGCGCGCTTGCTCAATGTGCCTTTCGTGATCGCCGACGCGACCACCTTGACCGAGGCGGGCTACGTCGGTGAAGACGTTGAAAACATCATCCAGAAGTTGCTGCAGAACTGCAATTACGACGTCGAAAAAGCCCAGCGCGGCATCGTTTACATCGATGAGATCGACAAGATCTCTCGCAAGGCCGACAACCCGTCGATCACCCGCGACGTCTCTGGCGAGGGTGTGCAGCAGGCCTTGCTGAAACTGGTGGAAGGCACCATGGCCAGCGTGCCGCCTCAGGGCGGGCGCAAGCACCCGAACCAGGACTTCCTGCAGATCGACACCACCAACATCTTGTTCATCTGCGGAGGTGCATTTGACGGTCTTGAAAAGGTGATCCAGAACCGCTCAGAAAAGTCGGGCATCGGATTTGGTGCCAACGTCAAGACCAAGGCCGAGCGCAAGGTCAGCGAGGTGTTTCGTGACGCCGAACCTGAAGACCTGATCAAGTTCGGGCTGATCCCCGAACTGGTGGGTCGTTTGCCGGTGATGGCTACACTGGGCGAGTTGACTGAAGATGCCTTGATCCAGATCCTCGTCGAGCCCAAGAACGCGCTTGTCAAGCAGTACCAGAAGCTTTTCGACATGGATGGTGTTGATCTTGAAATCCGGCCTTCAGCGTTGGCGGCGATCGCCCGCAAGGCGCTGGCAAGAAAGACCGGCGCTCGCGGCCTGCGCTCCATCATGGAGCAGTCCTTGAACGACACCATGTTCGACTTGCCTGCACTGGAGGGTGTGGTCAAGGTGGTGCTCGACGAGCACACCATAGACGATGACGCGAAACCACTGCTGGTCTATCGCGAACAGGCCAAGGCCAGCGCCTGAACTGCTCTTTTGATCCTGACGAATTCAGATCAGACTGAACGTCGACGGCTTCTTGTAATTCAACGCTCGAGCCTTAACTAGGTTCGACACATAGAGGTCTTCATGTCCGGACATCCAGTTCTTTCCCCCGATCCCATCACCCTGCCGTTGTTGCCCTTGCGCGACGTGGTGGTGTTCCCCCACATGGTGATCCCGCTGTTCGTGGGCCGACCCAAGTCCATCAAGGCCCTGGAGGCGGCCATGGAGGCAGGCCGTCAGATCATGCTGGTCGCACAAAAAGCGGCAGGCAAGGACGAGCCCAAGCCCGATGACATGTTCGAAGTGGGTTGCGTGTCCACCATCTTGCAGATGCTCAAGCTTCCTGACGGGACCGTGAAGGTTCTGGTCGAGGGCATGCAGCGTGCCAAGACAAACTCCATCAGCGACAGCGGCGAGTACTTCACGTCGGTTGTCACACCGATGACGCCCGAGATCGACAGCAAGCCGGAAATCGAGGCCCTGAGAAGGGCGGTCACCCAGCAGTTCGATCAGTACGTCAAGCTCAACAAGAAGATCCCGCCGGAGATCCTGACATCCATCGCTGGCATCGATGACGCTGGCCGATTGGCTGACACCATCGCGGCGCACTTGCCGCTCAAGCTCGAGAACAAACAGTCGGTGCTTGATTTGTTTGCCGTCGATAAGCGACTCGAGAACCTGCTCGAGCAGCTTGAGCATGAGGTCGACATCTTGCAGGTTGAGAAGCGCATCCGTGGCCGCGTCAAGCGCCAGATGGAAAAGAGCCAGCGCGAGTACTACCTCAACGAGCAGGTCAAGGCGATTCAAAAAGAGCTCGGTGACGGCGAAGAAGGCGCCGACATGGAAGAGCTCGAAAAAAAGATCATCGCTGCCAAGATGCCCAAGGAAGCGCGCAAGAAGGCCGACTCCGAGTTCAAGAAGCTCAAGCTGATGTCGCCGATGTCGGCTGAAGCCACTGTCGTGCGCAACTACATCGACACCCTGGTTGCTCTGCCCTGGGCCAAGAAGACGAAGATCAAGCACGACCTGGCATTTGCCGAAGCGGTGCTCAACGAAGACCACTACGGCCTGGAAAAGGTCAAGGACCGCATCCTTGAGTACCTCGCGGTTCAGCAACGCGTCGAGAAGGTCAAGGCGCCGATCCTTTGTCTGGTCGGCCCACCGGGTGTCGGCAAGACTTCCCTTGGGCAAAGCGTTGCGCGAGCTACGGGCCGCAAGTTCGTGCGCATGGCACTTGGGGGCGTGCGTGACGAGGCCGAAATTCGCGGCCATCGCCGCACCTACATCGGCTCGATGCCGGGCAAGGTGCTGCAGTCGCTGAGCAAGGTGGGCACGCGAAACCCGCTGTTCCTGCTCGATGAGATCGACAAGCTCGGCATGGACTTCCGCGGGGATCCTTCCAGCGCCTTGCTAGAGGTTCTCGACCCCGAGCAGAACCACACGTTTGGCGATCACTACGTCGAAGTCGATTTCGATCTGTCGGACACGATGTTCATCGCGACTTCGAACTCGATGAACATCCCACCGGCCTTGCTCGATCGCATGGAGGTGATTCGCCTGTCTGGCTACACCGAGGACGAGAAGCTCAACATTGCTCAGCGATACCTTCTGCCCAAGCAGCGCAAGAACAACGGCCTCAAGGACGAGGAGATGGAAGTCGCCGAGTCGGCTGTGCGCGGGATCATCCGGTACTACACCCGCGAGGCTGGCGTGCGCTCACTCGAGCGCGAGATCTCCAAGATCTGCCGCAAGGTGGTCAAGGGCATCCAGCTCAAGCAGTACACCGAAAAGATGGTGGTGTCGGGCGACAACCTCAACGACTTCCTCGGTGTGCGCAAGTACGACTACGGCCAGGCCGAAAAACAAAATCAGGTGGGCCAGGTCGTCGGCTTGGCCTGGACTGAAGTCGGTGGCGACTTGTTGACCATCGAGTCGGCCATGATGCCGGGCAAGGGCGTGATCATCCGCACCGGTTCGCTCGGTGATGTGATGAAAGAGTCGGTCGAGGCCGCTCGCTCAGTGGTTCGTTCAAGGGCGCGCCGTTTGGGCATCAAGGACGAGTTGTTCGAAAAGCGCGACATCCACATTCACGTGCCCGACGGCGCCACGCCCAAGGACGGTCCGAGTGCGGGCGCGGCCATGACCACGGCTTTCGTGTCGGCACTCACAGGCATTCCGGTGCGCGCCGATGTGGCGATGACGGGTGAGATCACGCTGCGAGGCGAAGTCACTGCGATCGGTGGCCTCAAGGAGAAACTGCTGGCTGCTCATCGTGGCGGCATCAAGACGGTGATCATTCCTGAGGAGAACGTCAAGGACCTGCAGGACATCCCGGAAAACGTCAAAGGCCACCTCGAGATCATCCCCGTCAAGTGGATCGATCAGGTGCTGGAAGTTGCCTTGCAGACCAAGCCCCAACCACTGCCTGATGAAGAGCCGGTGAAGGTTGATGTCAAGGAAGAAGCAGCACCTGCAGTGGTTCCCGCAGTGACCGTCGACGCGATCAAACATTGATGCTTTTGAGGTCGGCTGATGGCCGATCTAGATGTACACTTCGGGCTCGCCGTTTTGCGGTGAAACACGCGGGATTAGCTCAGTTGGTAGAGCGATACCTTGCCAAGGTATAGGTCGAGAGTTCGAGTCTCTTATCCCGCTCCAAAAAATTGAAAAAGGGAAGCACCAGCTTCCCTTTTTCGCCACTGAGGTGGGTTCTCCTCATGGCGCGATAGCAAATCGGTTATGCAACGGATTGCAAATCCGTCTAGCCCAGTTCGACTCTGGGTCGCGCCTCCAAACATCAAGCCATCTCGCAAAGTCACTTGCCTTGATCTCTGGCTGATCGGTAAGAGCGATTCGTTGATTGGCTTTCTGCAATGTGGCCAAGCGCCACGATGTTGGGTCGTTCGACCGACGGGTCTGGCTGCAGTTTTCGGGTGTCAGGCCTGGTCTTGAAGGCCAGCCAGGACCAAGCTCAAGTCGGCACGATCTTGGTCACCATCAGGCGGTTCCAGTCGCCATCGCGGCGATAGGTGACGCTGTCCATCAGCTCCCGCACCAAAAATATCCCCAACCCTCCGATGGGTCGGTCGTCGATCTCTGCATCGAGATCGGGCGCAGGCAACTGCAATGGATCAAAGGCAATGCCGTTGTCCGCAATCTCCATCGAAAGCGTGCCGTCTTTCTGAGCCATATTCAGTTGAACGTGAGGAACGGCGCCATCGCCTGCGCCATAAGAGATCACATTCATCAGAACTTCTTCAAGCACAAGCCTGACCTGAAACAGCGTTTCCTCTGGCAGTTGCACTGCCAGAGCAAGTTCATCAAGGCTCTTGTCTGCTTTTTCTAGGCCTGCCATGTCGGCCAACAGCTCAAGTGTGATCTGGTATGCCACGTGCTTGTCCTTGCGTGGGACGGTTTTGCCAAGCTTGTGGTCGCTGTCGAGCGACCGCGCGCTACGTTCCACCGAGTGTGGCAGATTCAGACCCGTCGTCGTCGCATCCGACGGGGCAGATTTTTATAGTAAGGTTCATTCATTACGGGACGTCGCGAGACCGCTCCTCAAGGGTACCAATTTCATGGTCGCAGCATGACTTCTACCAGCTACAAAATTGTCGGACGCCTTGATGGAACGACTGCGGCAGCTCACGGGCTGGCGCTTCAGGATTTGCTTTGTGGCGATGAGTGCAAGCTGAGCGTGGATTTGTCTGGCCTTGAGTACGTGAGCAGTGCCGGGCTGCAGATTCTGCTGCTCGCTGCCAAGGCTGCGAAAAATAAAGGCGAGAGGATTTTGTTGATTTGCCCCAAGCCGCACATCCTCGAAGTTCTGAGGCTCACTGGCTTGGTTCCAGCCCATATCGACACGTCTTGCCCGTAAGCTGTTGACCAGTGCCGAACCTTCTTCCACTTTCTCACCACTGACACTTACTTCGCCATGACCATTGCCATTTACAAACTCGCCGGCCGCCTTGACGGTGCCAGCTCTCCAGTCCACGAGAAGGCTCTGCAAGAGCTGCTGGTCGGGGACATCAACTCGATCGACATCGACCTGAGCGAACTCGATTACGTCAGCAGCGCCGGGTTGCGCGTGTTGCTGGTGGCTGCCAAGGCTGCCAAGGCCAAGGGCGGCAAGGTGACGCTGCTGTCGCCCAAGCCGGCCACCGTTGAGGTGCTCAAGATCAGTGGCTTCGACAAAATCATTCCCATCAAGGCCTGACACTCATCATGACGGCACACACTCGCCTCACCCTGGCTGAAGAACTCGTCCTCATCGCGCTCGATGACGAGCGTGGTTCACTGATCAGCCTGCCGCAGTTCTCGCTCGAGTTCGGCTTGGCAGCCGCCTTGGTGATGGAACTCACGCTGCTCGGGCGCGTGGATACCGACGTTGAAAAGCTGTTTGTGATTTCGGCAGACAAGACCGGTAACGCCTTGCTTGACGATGCGCTAGCGCAAATCATCGCAGAGCCGCAAGACCAGCCCACCGGGGTGTGGTTGCGCCGTCTGTCGCAACCGGGGCCCGTCTTGTGTGATCAAGTCATCGCAGGACTGGTCGACCGGGGAATCCTCCACCCGGTCGAAAAGCGGCTGCTGTGGGTCTTCAAGACCCGCGTCTACCCACCAACGAGCGGCCTTGAGGAAGCTGAGGTCAAGAGCCGATTGATGACCTTGCTCAACAACGATGAAATCCCCGACACCCACGACGCATTGCTGGTGGGGTTGCTGCGAGCCACCGGCATTTTTGAGCGCCTGCTCAGTGGGTCAGAGTTGACTCGCTTGAGCCCGCGCATCAACCAGATCGCGAACCTCGAGGAAATCAGCCGCGAGTTGAGCCACACCATCTCCGAGCTGCAAGCGGTCATGGCTTCGGCCTTCATGTTTGGCTGAAAGACCTTCCCCGCAGGCTAGCGTGAGCGCCTGAACTGTTGGCGGTTTGCGGCCATGCTGGTTTGGTCTGTCGTTGCTGAAATGGCCGTCTGAACTTGATCGCTGTGGCGGCATGCGATTTGCACCCCCTTGGGACGAAGCAGCATCTCGGGCAAGAAAGAGCTCCAGCCACATGATCAACATCTCAGAGATCTCCCGGTTCGTGACTCATCTTCACGAGAAATACCGTTCGAACCACGACGGAAAAGTCGCGACTTACATCCCCGAGTTGGGCAAAGCCAACCCCGACCACTTCGGCATCAGCGTGGTCACGGTGGATGGGCAGGAGTTTTCGGTGGGTGACACTCAAACCGAGTTCACCATTCAATCGATATGCAAACCCGTCGCTTTCTTGATGGCACTGGGTCGGCATGGCCGAGAAAAAACGCTTTTGCATGTGGGTATCGAACCGAGCGGCGACCCGTTCAATTCGGTCGTGCTCAGCCCCAGAAACAATCTGCCTTACAACGCGATGGTCAATGCCGGGGCGATTGCGGTCGCATCGCTGATCAAGGGCGAATCGCCTGCCGCTGGCGATGCCGAGTTCCTGCGTCTGCTGAGCATGGCCGCAGGCCGCTCGCTGCGTATTGATCCGTCCGTATACGCCTCGGAATCGTCCACGGGAAATCGAAACCGAGCCATCGTCTACCTGCTGCGCAACTTTGATGTGATCGACGACGCGGTCGATCACACCTTGCATCAATACTTTTCGCAGTGCTCGGTTTTGGTCAACGCCCGCGATCTCGCGATGATCGGCGCGACCATGGCCAATCTCGGAGAGAACCCCGAGAGCCACGAAGAAGTTTTCGATCCGGACTCTGTCAGAGACGCCCTGTCCACGATGTTCACCTGCGGCATGTATGACTTTGCAGGCGAGTGGGCCTTTCGCGTCGGCATGCCAGCCAAAAGTGGTGTGAGCGGGGGCATTTTGGCGGTGGTCAATCGCCAAATCGGCATTGCCGTTTACGCGCCGCGCCTCGATGAACGGGGCAACAGCGTTCGAGGCATTCAGGTGTGCGCCGATCTGTCAGACGAGTTCGGCCTGCACTGCTTCAACTTCAGCAACTTCGGATCCAATTTGCTGAGAACGCTGTAGCCAGCGACAGCTTGCGGTGGGGCCCGCACCCTTCGCGGGCCACCCTTCGCCTGATCTGATCCGATCGGGCCGGTCCTTTGACTCCGTGAAGTCACAAGACTGGATCAAAATCCCCATATTTCGCCGCAGGACAAGGCTGACTGCCGAATTTTTTTGAAAGCTCTGGATGAAATCTGTCAGCGCGTCTGATGTTGCGGGTCTGCGGATTTCATTCATGAACCTTGCCAGCTTGATGCTGTTGATGGTTCTGACCGTCGGAATTCTGGGTTTGTTTTCGGTGTGGTCTCTCAGCACATACCAAGCACGCACCCAGGCGGCCTTGAGCGAGGTGACCACCTCCATGGACCAGGCCCGCCAGACGCAACTTCACTTCAAAACCCAGATTCAAGAGTGGAAGAACATCTTGTTGCGCGGTCATGTCTTGAAAGACAGGGCCACGTACCTTGCAGCGTTCGAAAAAGAAAAAGTCATCACCTCCGAACTTCTCGAGGACTTGCTCTCGAAACTCGATCACATCCAGAAAAGCGAGGCATTGATCAAGCTTCTGCAAGCGCCCCATTCACAAGAATTCAAGGGCGTTTCGCCAGAGATCAGGGGCGAAATCGAGCAGGCCATCGCCGGTTTGGTCGTGCTGAACCAAGTTTACAAACAAGCACTTGACGAGGCACAAAAGGATGACCTGTGGGATCCGCGCGCGGCTGACAGCTTTGCGCGTGGTGCCGACCGCAACCTGATCGTGGTCATGGACGCAGTACCCGTCGAGTTTGAAAGGGCCTACGGCGATCTCGTTTCGCTTGCAAACCTTGCGGCAGACGCTCGCTTCGAGACCCTCACCCGCGTTGTCTGGGTCGGGGTGATCTTTGCCTTGGGCATGGTGGCCTTCATGCTCTGGCGAATGCTCAAGCACCCGGCGCTCGTCAAATGAACGATGTAGGAGCAGGGGCCTGGGCGGGGCTCGGGCTGTTTTTTGTGGGCATGCGCATGATCAGCTCGCACATGCGGCAATTTGCAGGGGGCGCCTTGCGCGGCTTCCTGACGCGCGCGCTCAATCGGCCGATGGCGCCTCAGTCTGCGGGCCTCATGTTCGGCGCCCTGACGCAATCCACGGGCGCGGTCACCTTCATCACATCGGGGCTGATTGCCTCTGGTGCGATGACCATGCAAAGAGCACTGCCCATGCTCGCCTGGGCCAACCTCGGCACGTCGGCGCTGGTGCTGCTGGCCGCCATCAATATTTACTCGGGCGTACTGGTCTTGCTGGGACTGGTCGGGGTGGCTTTTTTCATGGGGGCGGAGCAGACGGAAAAGTACCGCCATGTCACCTTCGCCTTGCTGGGGTTGGGCCTGCTGATGTTTGGCCTGACGATGCTCAAGACCAGCGTGGCTTCGGTCGGAAACGACCCTTGGATTCGTGAATTCGTCGAGTTCACGGGCTCGGGCGTGGCCATTGCCTTGGTCGCGGGCTTTGTGATCGCGGTGGCCGTTCAATCCTCGTCCATCGTCACGGTGCTTGCTTTGCCGCTGGTTTATGAGGGTCTGATCGGCCTCGATCAAACGGTTCTCTTGATCTACGGTGCCAGCGTGGGCTCGGGCTTTGCCGTGATGTTGGCCGCATCAGGCATGGAAGGTGCGGCCCGCCAGATTTCCATGATTCAGGCCATGCTTCGGGCCGCGGCTGCGGCAGTCTTGCTGCCGCTTTTCTTCGTCGAGCGTGACACCGGCGTGCCCCTGGTGTTGGCGTTGCTGCGTCTGGTCACCGATTCCGATGCAGCGCAGTGCGCCTTGGCTTACGCCTTGTTTCAGGCGGTGCTGGTGGTGTTCAGTGAGGTCATGGGCAAGGCCTTGATTTCGCTGGCCGCGCGGCTGGCTCCTCCCTCGCCGGAGGAGACCATCATGAAGCCGCATTACCTTTTTGACGAAGCCGTCAGCGACCCCCCCACCGCGCTTGCGCTGGTCGAGCTCGAACACAACCGCCTGCTGACTTTCCTGCCGGATTTCATCGAAGACCTGCGTCCTGTGGAAGAGCGATCGGCCACTGCACTTCCGCTGAAGTTGCGGTTTCCTGCCAGCGATGCAATCGCCGATGAAATAGACCAGTTTCTGGGAGCCACCCTGCGGGCCAATCCCGGCATGTCGGGCGTTGACAAGGTCTTTTCTGCACGCACACGGCTGCAAACGCTGCAGCCCTTGCAAGTTGCCCTGATGCAGTTTGCGTCTGATTTGATTGCGGTTCCTGTCGACGAGCGTCCGGCCTTTGCCGAGCACATGATCGAAGGTTTGCATGCCATCTTGATGGTCGCGGCTGAAGCCGCGTCTGACGAGTCGGGCTACGCTCAAGAAATGCTCTACATCCTCACTGAAGAGCGAAGCGCCTTGATGGAGCGGGTTCGAGAGGAATTGCTCGGTGGTTCGGCCAACATCGCCGGTCGCGAAGCTTTGCTGTCTGCGACCTTGACCTTCGAGCGGATCATCTGGTTGCTGCGACGCTTGTCGCCGCCGCCTGCCAATCCCGCGCCAGAGTCGGGAGACTCTGCTGCCGGCGTGCCTGAGCAAGATGAGAGCTTGATCGCTGCGTAGTCTTTTTCCGAGCCACACGGTCGGGCCCACGATCCCGCTGCAATAGAGTCCCCCTGCGGGCATGCCGCTTGACGCGCTGTCTTGCGCGGCGTGGCGAGTCGGGCATGGTTTTTGCAAGCCAAATCGCTTGTTTTTGGGAGATTTGCGACTTCTTTGTCATCTTTGTGCCAAGAAGTTGATTTGTCACCTTGAATGACAGACATTTGTCGGCTAGGCAGTTTTCTGAGGCTTTTTCTTACATGGGTTCTTCTCTTGGTGAGTCGTGGACGGCAGAGAACATCGACTCAGCGGTGTCGCTGATCAGTCAGATGGCCGAGGAGCTCGCCTTCGTGGTCCCTGATCGGGACTCCGGGCTTCTGGCCATCAACGCATTGACGATGGATCTGGAGCAGCTGGCCGAGCTGGATGGCCCCGCCGGATTTGTCGCCGGCGTGAAGGTGCTGCGTGTGTGGATCGATGCGATCCTCGACGGCCCGGTGAGTTTCAGCGCCGACATGATCGAAAAGCTCGGCAACTGGCACGGCTGGATGAGCTCCTTACTCGTGGCCCTGGACCAAGACGTGGCCACCCCGCCATTGCCTGCCGATTGGAGCGCGCTGCTGAGCGGGGCACCTCAGGCGCCGGCCACCGCGTCGCAGGGTTCAACATCGGCATCGGTTGTGGTTGCGCCAGTGGCTCAGCCTGAAGAAGAAGAGCCTGCCGCCTCTTTCGTGCTGAACATCGATGCAGATCAGGAACTGCTGCGCGAGTTCTTCAGCGAGTCGGTCGAGTTGCTTCAAGACATCGAGCACGGCGTGCTCGTTCTGGAAGAAAAGCCGGGCGACAAAAACACCATCAACTCCATCTTCCGGGCCTTTCACACCTTCAAGGGTGGTGCCGGCTTTCTTCATCTGGCCGCGCTGGGTGAATTGGCGCATGAGCTGGAGACCCTGCTTGATGCGGTGAGAAAGGGTGAACTGGGCATCAATCGCGAGATCATCGAATCGATTCTGGCCGGTGGCGATGCGCTGAAATTGTTCACGCGCGAGATCGGCGATCAGCTCGACGGGATCAATCCTGGCGCACCTATTTCGGTGCCCACGCAGCACATCCTCAAGCGGGTGCGTGCCGCCTTGCGCGGCGAGGCCCCTGCGCCTGCTTCCTCGGCTGCTGTGGCCGTGGCGAAAGCGGCCGAACCGGCGCCGCCCGCCGTCGTGGCTGAAGTGCCAGCGGCTGCACCCGCGCCTGCGCCTGTGCACGCTCCCGCTCTTGTGATTCCCGTGGCTGCACCCGTGAGCGTGGTCGCTGCGCCCCAGCCTGTGGCCCCGCTGGTGCAGCTTCCCGTTGCCAAGCCGGCGGCTCCTGCCGTTGCCGCTGCTGCCGAGAGCACCGGCGCTGCCGAGCCGCCAGCCAAGGCCTCGCGCGAGGGTGGCAGCTCGACCGGCGGGTTTGTGAAGCTCGACACCGAAAAACTCGACAGCCTGGTCAACCTCGTGGGTGAACTGGTGATCGCCCAGTCGATGGTGGTTCAAAACCCCGATGTGCAAAGCATCAACAGCCTTCAGTTGCTGCGTTGTCTGAGGCAGTTGAGCCGCGTGACGACCGAGCTGCAGCGCAACGCGATGTCCTTGCGAATGGTGCCCATACGCAACTTGTTCCAGAAAATGGGCCGGCTGGTTCGCGACCTCGGCGTCAGCCAGAACAAACAGGTCCAGCTGGTGCTTGAAGGCGAAGAAACCGAACTCGACCGCAACATCGTCGAGAAGATGGGCGACCCGCTCATCCACATGATCCGCAACTCGGTCGACCATGGCCTTGAAGGCCCGGACGAGCGGGTTGCCAATGGCAAACCGGCCATGGGCACAGTTCGGCTTTCGGCTTCGCACCAGCGCGGTGGCATCGTGATCCGCATTCAGGATGATGGTCGCGGCTTGAACACCGACCGCATCCTCGCCAAGGCCGTTGAGCGCGGTCTGGTCAGGCCCAACGCGGGCTTGAGCGAATCTGAAATCCACGCGCTCATCTTCCTGCCCGGCTTTTCCACCGCCGAAGCCATCACCGATTTGTCGGGCCGTGGCGTGGGCATGGACGTGGTGCGCGGCAACATCGAAAGCTTGCGCGGCAAGGTCGAAATCGAGTCGGTGTTTGGCAAGGGCACCACCTTCACCATCTTGCTGCCGCTCACGCTGGCCATCATCGATGGTTTGCTGGTGGGCGTCGGCGAAGACCGCTACATCATCCCCACGCTGTCGGTGCGCGAGTCGTTCCGGCCCCGACCAGGCATGGTCAGCACGGTGCACGAGCGCGGCGAAATGGTCACCGTGCGCGGCAAGCAAACGCCCGTGCTTCGGCTGGGTCGTTTCCTTGGCTCACCGTCCAAGGCGACTCGACCCGAAGACGGAATCATCGTGGTGGTGGAGTCAGGCGACACGGCCCGCGGCTTGCTGGTTGACGAGCTGATCGGCAAGCAAGAGGTGGTGATCAAGAGCCTGGGCCCGGCCTTTGAGCACCAGAACCTGGCGGCAGGCGGTGCGGTTCTGGGAGACGGCTGGGTGGCGTTGATCCTTGACGTCGACACCTTGGTCAAGTTGCCGCTGGACAACCGCGCCAGCGTCATTCATTCACAGACAGGTACCCATTCATGAACACGAGCACAGCTGCAAGCGGGCATTCCAGCACCCATGGTCTGGCAGGGCGCTATCTCACGTTCTCGTTGGGCCGAGACTCCTATGGGGTGCCCGTGCTCAACGTGCGCGAGATCATCCGCCTTTGCCCCATCACCCCCGTGCCGCGCATGCCGGCTTACGTCAAGGGCGTGATCAACCTGCGAGGCACTGTCATTGCTGTGCTGGACCTGCGAGCCAAGTTCGAGATGCCGACGGTGGCCGGTGGCGACCGCACCTGCATCATCGTCGTGCAGATTCAGGGGGCGGGTGGCGGCAACACGCTCATGGGCGCCATCGTCGACGCGGTGGAAGAGGTGGTGAACCTCGCTGCCGGCGACATCGAGCCCACGCCGGACTTCGGCGGTTCGCCCGACGTCCAATACATGCTGGGTGTGGCCACCATTCGTGGCGGCGTCAAGACCTTGCTGAACATCGAAAAGATCTTCCAGGAAGACGGAAGTCTTGTTCTGGCGCCTGTTTCCAAACCCGCATCCTCTATTGAAGCTTGAACACCATGAACATGAAAAATTGGACCATCGGATCCCGGATCATTCTGGGTTTTACCGTCATCGTGCTCCTGAGTCTGGTCTTGGGAGCCTTTTCTCTGCTGCGCTTTGCCGGCATGCGCGTGGCACTGGAAGATGTGGCTGACAACACCGTGCCCAGCCTGGTGCTGCTGGGTGAAATCGGAAGCGTCTCGCGAGAAAAAGCCATCACCAGCTTGAAGATGTCATCTGCCACCGAGGCAGAAAAAATCGCCATGCGGCAGTTGATGGAGGTGGAGACAAAGAAGGTTGAGGAACTGTTCACGAAGTACGACGCCCTGATTTCTGACCCTGAGGACCGCCGCCTGTTTGAAGAGGTCAAGCGCGCCCAAGAGGCTGTGAATGCGACCATGGCCCGCATCGATGCGCTCGAGCGCGAAGGCAACCTTGAAGAGTCCCAAAAACTCTTGCGCGAGGTGCAGTTTGCCAACTTCGACAAGCTGAGCAAGGCCGTTGACGACGACTACAACTACAACGTCAAGCTGGGTACGGCAGCAGGTGAGAGCGGCAAGAAAATGGCCGAGTCGGGTGTGCTGCTGCTGCAGGTCGTGATCGGCGTGTCGTTGTTGATTGCCATCTTGGTGGCCTGGATGATCATTCGCGGAACTAACTCGGCGTTGCGCGAGATCACCGAGAGCCTGGAGTCGGGTGCCAACCAGACGGCTTCTGCCGCGCAAGATGTGTCGGCGGCCAGCCAGGTGCTGTCGTCGGGCGCCACCGAGCAGGCCTCTTCGATCGAGGAAACCAGCACCGCGCTGGAAGAGATGTCGAGCATGATCCGCTCGACCGCGGACAACGCGCAAAAGGCCAAGGGCCTGGCGTCTGAAGCGCGCGCGGTCGCCGACAGCGGCACCAAGACCATGACCGAAATGAACCAGGCCATGGCGGCGATCGATACCTCGAGCGCCGAGGTCGCCAAGATCGTCAAGAACATTGACGAGATTGCCTTCCAGACCAACATCCTGGCGCTGAACGCCGCTGTTGAGGCCGCACGCGCCGGTGAAGCCGGTGCCGGCTTTGCGGTGGTGGCCGATGAGGTTCGCTCGCTCGCCCAGCGCAGTGCTGCAGCCGCCAAGGAAACCGCCGACAAGATCGATGCGGCCATTGCCAACAGCCGCCGTGGTGCCGAGTGCACGTCGCAGGTGGGTCGTTCGCTGTTGCTGATTGCTGAGAAGGTCTCCGCAACCGACGCGCTGGTCGGCCAGATTGCCACGGCAGCCAGCGAGCAGGCGCAGGGCATCTCGCAGATCGGGGTGGCCATCAACCAGATGGACAGCATCTCGCAGAGCAACTCGACCAGCGCCGAGCAAAGTGCGAGTGCCGCCGAACAGCTCGACGCACAGGCCAAGACCATGAAGAGCCTGGTGATTCGTCTGGGTGAACTGGTCGGTGGTTCCGGCGCTCAGCAAGCGGGTTCATCTGCCGCGGCGGCACCGAGCTTCACCCGGATGTCACCCAAGCCGGCAGCGCGTCGCGCGCGCTCGTCTGCGGCACCATCGGGTTCGCGTGCCGCAGCGGCACCTGCTGCCGCGTTGGGGGCCGGCCAGCGCCGCGCTCTGGGCAACATCCCAATGCCTCCTGAGTCCGGCGATGCTGAAGCCGAGCCCGATGACAGCGGCTTTCGAAAGTTTTGAAGCCGGGCACCGTCGTTAGCGCTGGAGGGTGATGACCCCCGCCGATAGTCTGTCGGATCACGCCTACCAATTGCTCGTCAGCCTGGTCTACAAGCACAGCCGCATCCGCATCGGTCCTGACAAGCAGATGATGCTTGCCAACAGGCTGCGAAGGCGGGTGCGCATGCTGGGGCTGGACAGTTTTGAGGATTACGCGGCTTTCGTGGCGTCAAGCCGAGCTGGCGATGAACTGGAGGAGTTGGTGGACTTGCTGTCCACCAACCACACCCACTTCTACCGCGAGGGGGATCACTTCACGTTTCTCACGCAAACGGCCCTTGCCCAGTTTCTCCCCGACTTGAAGGCTTCGGGGGCGCCACTCAGGGTCTGGTCAGCCGCCTCGTCATCTGGAGAAGAGCCTTACACGCTCGCGCTGGTGCTCGCCGAGTACCTGCAAGCCCAGCCGGGTGTGGGCTGGAAGATTCTGGCGTCAGACATTTCCAATCGAATGCTGTCGCGCGCCAGACAGGCGGTGTACCGAATGACGTCGGTGGCCCCGGTGCCGGCGGAACTGCTGCAGCGCTACTTCTTGCGCGGGGTGGATGAATGGGAGGGCACGTGCAGGGTGGGCCCCGAGCTTCGCAATCGGGTCCAGTTTGACCGCATCAATTTATTTCAGGCCGCGTATCCGATTTCGGCCCCCCAGCACATCATCTTCTGCCGCAACGTGATGATCTACTTCGACCTGGAGTCGCGAGCCATGGCTGTTGAGCGCATGATCCGGCACCTGGTGCCAGGGGGCTACCTGATCATTGGTTATTCGGAGAGCCTGATGGGTATCAATCATGGGCTGCAGCAGGTCCAGCAAGGTGTGTTCAGGCTGCCCTGAGGGCAGCTTGAATGTCCGCATGAATCCAACGTCAAAGCCCAAGCCGTGATCCCGAAAAAGAAAATTCGCGTGGTGGTGGTGGACGACTCTGCGCTTGCGCGGCGCTCCATCATCGAGGCGCTCAGTCGCGATGTGGGGATCGAAGTGGTGGGCGTGGCGCCCGACCCCTACGTCGCGCGTGAAGTCATTCTTGACGTCGAGCCGGACGTCATCACGCTGGATCTGGAAATGCCGCGCATGGACGGGCTGACCTTCTTGAAGATTCTTCAAGAACACCACCCGATTCCGGTGGTCGTGGTGAGTTCCTTGACCCAGGCCGGTTCTGCCAAGGCGCTGGAGGCCTTGGCTGCCGGTGCGGTCGATGTGGTGGGCAAGCCCGATGGCAGCCAGTCGATCGGTGAAGTCGCGCGCCACCTGGCCTATCTGGTCAAGGCCGCGGCCCGCTCGCAGCCGGGTTTGCGCATGACCGAAGTACAGCACCGGGCACCGCCTGCCGAACGCTCGGCCATCAAGTATTCGTCGCGGCGCGTCATCGTCATCGGTGCGTCCACCGGTGGGGTTGAAGCCTTGCGATACCTGCTGCCGCACCTGCCAGCGGGTTTGCCGCCCATCGTGGTGGTGCAGCACATACCGTCTAATTTTTCGCGCACCATGGCTGCGCACCTGGATGAGTTGTGTGCCTTCCCGGTGCGTGAGGCGGTCGACGGCGAGGTGCTGGAAGAAAGCACCTGTCTGGTCGCACCGGGCAACTTCCATCTGGCCCTGATGTCCACGCGCGGCGGTTACATGACACGGCTGACCCAATCGCCGCCGGTGCATCACTGCCGGCCCGCGGTCGATGTCCTGTTTCGTTCCGCGGCTGATGTGGCGGGCAAGGACGCGGTTGCTGCCTTGCTGACAGGCATGGGCGTGGATGGTGCCCGGGGCATGCTTGCCATGCGCGGCATGGGTGCGCGTACCCTGGCACAAGATGAGCAAAGCTGCGTGGTGTTTGGCATGCCGCAGGCGGCCATCAAGATGGGCGCTGCCGAAAAGGTGGTGTCCTTGAAACACATGCCTCATGCCATCGTTCAGGCCCTTTCCGAAACCCGCTCTGCGTGAACCACACCATGCCCACTCCTGCGCTTGCACCGATCGTCGCCGCTGCCGTTCACAACGTGCTGAGCACCCAATTCGGTCTGGTGGCCGAACCCCTGGAGAAATTGCCGGCCGTGGCTGCAGGCTATGCCGCCATGCTGCACGGCACGGTGGCCATGTTTGGCGCCAGGGTGTACGGCGACATCTGTCTGTCCCTGCCTGATGCCTTGGCCGACAAGCTGGTGGCCCACATGCTGGGACTGCCAGATTCCAGCACGGCGTCCGATCCCGACAAGCTCGACCTGGCAGGCGAGTTCTGCAACATGCTGGCGGGCCAGATTGGCGCTGCGCTGACGGGCAGTGGTTACCTCAACGATCTGGGCACGCCGCAGGTCACGCGCGTGCGTGAAGATGCCGAGGACGCAGAGCCTTTCGAGTCCAGATTCGAGGGTGGCTGGACGTGCGCGGGTCTGCCCTTTTCTCTTTCTCTTTCTTTAAGGTTTGAGCCTCATGAATCCGACAATCCTCAGCGTTGACGACAGCAGCCTGGTTCGCCGGGCGGTTTCACGTGCGTTCGCGCGCTTTGAGTGCACGATCATCGAAGCCGAAAACGGCGAGGTGGGGCTGCATCAAACGCGGCAGCACAAGCCCGATCTCATCGTGCTGGACTACAACATGCCGGTGATGGACGGTGTCGAGATGCTCAAGCAACTTCGGGCCGACGAGTCCTTGAAGGGCACCAAGGTCATCATGTTGACCGCCAATTCCAACCCCGAGACCGTCACCGCGGTGGCACGTCTGGGGGTGCGCGAGTACATCACCAAGCCGTTTCAGGAAGACCAGCTGCTGGCCAAGGCGGCACGCCTGGTGGCGCTGGTGCCCAAGGCCACCGAGTAGGCCGCTACACGCAACGCATCTGGCGAGCGAAGATCCATCCCCAATTGACACAGGCCATTCCATGAGCATCCAAGAGACCTCAAACCTTGCGGCAACGACTTCGGGTTCTTCGCTGGCGGTCAGCAGCTTGCTGCAAGACGCGCGCGTGCTGGTGGTCGACGACAGCCGGCTGATGCGCATGGCGCTGATGCGCGCCCTGACCGATCTGGGAGTGCAGCACATCAAGGAGGCCAAGGACGGCCGCGATGCGTTGACCAAGATCCGCGAGGCCTCGTTCGATCTGATGTTGCTCGACATGGAAATGCCGGAGATGACCGGTATTGAACTGCTGCTCGCCATCAAGGCCGAGCCCGAACTGGGCGCGCCGCCGGTGATCGTGATCTCGAGCGTGGACCAGATTGAAAACGCGGTTCAGTGCATCGAGGCCGGTGCCGAGGACTACCTGCCCAAGACCTTCAACCCGACCTTGCTGCGCGCCCGTGTGACGTCATCGCTCGAGAAAAAGCGTCTGCGTGACATCGAGCGCTTGCAGCACAGGCAACTGGCTGAAGAAAAAGAGCGGCTCGAGCGCACACAGAGGCGTCTGGATGAAGAGCTCAACGAGGCCCTGAAGTACGTGCGGTCGATCTTTCCGTCACCCACCGAAATTCCGTTCAAGATCGACTGGTTCTATGAGCCCTCGGCCGAGCTCGGGGGCGACTCGTTTGGCTATCACTTGATCGACGAGGAGCACTTCGCGGTCTATCTGCTGGATGTGTGCGGACACGGTGTGGGCCCCGCGCTGCTGTCGGTGACGGCCATCAACCAGATCCGCTCAGGGTCGATCCCGAATGTCGACATGAAGGACCCGGGCGCCGTGCTGGCCGCGCTGAGCAACATCTACCTCATGTCGAAGCAAAACGACATGTACTTCACGCTGTGGTACGGCGTGTATCACATACCTTCGCGCACCATACGCCACGCCAGCGGCGGCCATCCGGCTGCCTTGCTTTTGATACCCGGGGCGGATGGCAAGCTCACCGGGCAGCGCTTGCTGTCAACCAATCTGATCATTGGGGCCTTCGAAGATGTGCCCTACGTGTCAGAAACCCATGTGGTGCCGCCAGGGGCCACGTTGGTGGTGCTGTGCGATGGGTGCTTCGAGATTCAGGACACCGACGGCAACGAGCTGTCTTATGAAGACTTCGAGACCTTCATGCTGGAGTTTGGCAACGATCCCGATGCGCTGGAGTCATTGTTCCGTTGGGCCCAGATGAAGAACGGCCCCGGCCCGCTGGACGATGACTTTTCCATCGTGCGCATGCAGCTCTGACACCAGGCGCTGGGTGTCCTTCAGGACAGGCTGACGCGGCGCGCGGCTTCCATGGCGGCCAGAAAATTTCCGCTCGCACTCACCTGCTTGAAGGCGGCATAGGCCTGTGGCGCGGCAACTTCCTTGAGCAACAGGTCGAACATTCGAGCCTTGCCGCTGCCGGCGATTTCCCGGGCGCTTTCTTCGCTGTACTGGGTCATCGAGTTGTGTTCGGATGAACCCACCAGATGCAAGCGTGGTTTCTGGATGGACTGTTGTTTGATCAGCCAGATCGCCAGCGTTTCCAGGTCCTCGCGGTAGGCACACAGCGTTCTTACAGACAACGGGCTTGCATCGCACATCGCGTCAAGAAACAGGTCGATGCTGCTTTGGGTGGAAGATCCCTCGGGTGGGGTTGTGACTTTACTGATCGATGTCATGGTCCGTTTGCTCCTGCTGCGCCGCTGCCGGTTTTATCGGTCAAGGAGGGGCGTTGCTTTAACGATTTCAACAACGGCGGTGAAGTGAGGGTGGGTGACTGCTGGCCTGTCGAGAGTTCCGCAAAGCCGCACGCGGCGATAATTTCGAGGCGGCCCGGATGGTGAAATTGGTAGACACTGCGGACTTAAAATCCGCCGCTTCCTGAAAAGGGGCGTACGGGTTCGATTCCCGTTCCGGGCACCACGCGTTCACCTCGATCCGAGGCCTTTTGTTTGCCCTCTCAGGGCTGGTCGGGTGCAGCGACCCAAGGAGAAGATTTCATGAAGGTGTTGGTCGCGGTCAAGCGCGTGGTGGACTACAACGTCAAGGTGCGTGTCAAGTCTGACGGGTCGGGTGTCGATCTGGCCAACGTCAAGATGAGCATGAATCCGTTCGATGAAATCGCCATCGAAGAAGCCGTTCGGCTGCGCGAAAAGGGCGTGGCCACCGAGGTCATCGCCGTATCGTGCGGCGTGACTCAGTGTCAGGAAACTCTGCGTACCGCCATGGCCATTGGCGCCGACCGCGCCATCCTCATCGAGACCGACGCCGAGTTGCAGCCGCTGGCCGTAGCCAAGCTGCTGAAGGCGCTGGTCGATCGCGAACAGCCGGGTCTGGTGATCCTGGGCAAGCAGGCCATTGACGACGACTGCAACCAGACCGGGCAGATGCTCGCCGCGCTGGGTGACTGGCCGCAGGCCACCTTCGCCTCGAAGCTCGAGATGGCTGACGGCCATGCCTTGGTCACGCGCGAAGTCGATGGCGGCCTCGAGACCTTGCGCTTGTCGCTGCCGGCGATCATCACCACCGACTTGCGCCTGAACGAGCCGCGCTACGTCACCTTGCCCAACATCATGAAGGCGAAGAAAAAGCCGCTCGAGGTGCTGACGCCTGATGCCCTGGGCGTGGACGTGGCACCCCGCATCAAGACGCTGAAAGTGACTGAGCCGCCCAAGCGCGCCGCCGGCATCAAGGTGCCCGATGTGGCCACGCTGGTGTCCAAACTCAAGAACGAAGCAAAGGTGATCTGACATGACCACGCTGGTGATTGCCGAGCATGACAACGCCTCGCTCAAGGGCGCAACCTTCAACACCGTGGCTGCCGCACTCAAGATCGGCGGCGAGGTGCACGTGCTGGTGGCCGGCCATGAGGCTGCCGCTGCCGCGCAGGCTGCCACTCAAATCGCGGGTGTGGCCCAGGTGCTGCACGCCGAGGCGCCGGCCTTTGCTCACGCGCTGTCCGAAGCGGTGGCCGAGCAGGTGCTGGCGCAAGTGGCTGCTGGCGGCTACACGCACGTCTTGTTTGCCGCGACCGCATCGGGCAAGAACATCGCGCCGCGAGTGGCGGCCCGGCTCGATGTCGGTCAGCTGTCTGACATCACCGCCGTCATCAGCGCCGACACCTTCGAGCGGCCGATCTACGCCGGCAACGCGATTGCCACCGTGCAAAGTGCAGACGCGGTCAAGGTGATCACCGTGCGCGCGACCGGCTTCGATCCGGTGGCCGCTGTGGGTGGCTCGGCCAGCGTCACGGTGGTGGCGGCTGCGGCTGATGCGGGCAAGGCCAGCTTCATTCGCAGCGAGATCGCGCGCAACGACCGGCCTGAACTCACCGCTGCCAAGATCATCGTCAGCGGTGGGCGCGCGCTGGGCAGCCCCGAAAAATTCAACGAGGTGCTGATGCCACTGGCCGACAAGCTGGGTGCGGCACTCGGCGCCAGCCGCGCCGCGGTCGATGCAGGCTATGCGCCCAACGACTGGCAGGTCGGGCAAACCGGCAAGATCGTGGCACCGCAGTTGTATGTGGCTTGCGGCATCAGCGGTGCCATCCAGCATCTGGCTGGCATGAAGGACAGCAAGGTGATCGTGGCCATCAACAAGGATGGCGAGGCACCGATCTTCAGCGTGGCCGACTACGGCCTTGAAGCCGACTTGTTCGTCGCCGTGCCGGAGCTGGTGGCGGCACTCTGACACCCCAAGTCCCCGCAGCGCGCAGCCCCAGGGCTTTGCGTGCGACCCCAAGGAGTACCCATGAGCTACACCGCGCCAGTTGCAGACATGCTTTTTTGCATGAAGGAACTGGCGGGGCTTGAAGCTCTGAGCCAGCTGCCAGGCTTCGAGGATGCCGGTCTGGAGACCGCTGAAGCGGTGCTCACCGAGGCATCGCGCTTTTGCGGCGAAGTGGTCGAGCCGCTCAACGCGCCCAGCGACCGCCAGCCCCCTGTGTGGAACCAGGGAACGGTCACGACGTCGGCCGGCTTCAAGCAGGCGTTTCGCCAGTTCGTCGAAGGTGGCTGGCAGGGTCTGCAGCATCCGCTCGAGTTCGGTGGCCAGGGGCTGCCCAAGACGATAGGCGCGGCCTGCGCCGAGATGCTCAACAGCGCCAGCGTGAGCTTTGCGCTGTGTCCGCTGCTCACAGACGGCGCCATCGAAGCCTTGCTCACGGCCGGCAGCGACGAGCAGCGCAGCATCTATTTGCCCAAGATGATCGACGGCACCTGGACCGGCACCATGAACCTGACCGAGCCGCAGGCTGGCTCCGATCTGGCGGCGGTGCGCACGAAGGCGGTGCCGCAAGCCGATGGGTCTTACCGCATCAGTGGCCAGAAGATCTACATCACCTTCGGCGAGCACGACATGGCCGACAACATCGTGCACCTGGTGCTGGCCAGAACGCCCGATGCGCCGGCGGGGGTCAAGGGCATCAGCTTGTTCCTGTGCCCGAAGTTCGTGGTGGGCGCCGATGGCAAGCAGGGTGCGCGCAACGATGTGTACTGCGCATCGATCGAGCACAAGCTGGGCATCAAGGCCAGCCCCACGGCGGTGCTGGTGTTCGGCGACGACAAGGGTGCAGTGGGCCCGGGCGCCATCGGCCACCTGATCGGCGAGGAAAACCGCGGCCTCGAGTACATGTTCGTGATGATGAATGCGGCGCGCTTTTCGGTGGGCGTGCAAGGCATCGGAGTGGCCGAGCGCGCCTATCAGCGGGCGGTGGATTACGCTCGCCAGCGGGTGCAAACCCGCCCGGTCGATGCAGCCGCACCCGCCGGCGCAGCCATCATTCACCACCCCGACGTGCGCCGCATGCTGATGACCATGCGCGCCCACATCGAGGCTTGCCGCGCGCTGGCTTGCGTGTCGGCGGCTGCGTTCGACACCGCGCACCACCACACCGACGCGGCGGTGCGCCAGCAGCAGCAGGCTTTCCATGAATTCACGGTGCCGTTGGTCAAGGGCTTCAGCACCGAGATGAGCATCGACGTCACCAGCCTGGGCATCCAGGTGCATGGCGGCATGGGCTTCATCGAGGACACCGGCGCCGCACAGCTTTTCCGCGATGCCCGCATCCTGGCCATCTACGAAGGCACCACGGCCATCCAGGCCAACGATCTCGTGGGGCGCAAGACGCTGCGCGATGGCGGTGCCACGGCGCGGGGCATTGCGCAGCAGATTGCCGAGACCGAAGCCGCGCTGGCCGCGAGTTCGAGCGCTGCCGCCATGGCGATGCGCAAGCGATTGCAGGCCGCGCGCACGGCGTTCATTGAGGTGGTCGATTTCGTGGTGGCGCACACGCGCGCGCAACCGGCTGTGGTGTTTGCCGGCTCGGTGCCTTATCTGATGCTGGCCGGCCGCTTGCTGGCCGGCTGGCAGATGGCGCGCTCGCTGCTGATCGCCGAGGAGCAACTGAAAAAAGGGCAGAGCGGCGCCGCCTTTTTGCAAGCCAAGATTGCCACCGCGAGATTCTTCGCCGACCACATCCTGGTCACCGTGCCCGGTACGCGTGATGCCATCCTCGATGGCGCCGACAGCGTCAACGGCATGGCCGTGGATTCCTTTTGAGTCCGTCGGCCGCGGCCTTCGTCGAAGGCCTCAGGCGCCAGCCGGTGCCGGTCATCGCGGCGCCGCTTTTCATCATCAGCAACCCGCAGTTGGTGATCGAGCAGTGCAAGGCCGGCGTCATCGGCGCCATGCCGGCGCTCAATGCACGGCCCGCATCGCAACTTGACGACTGGCTGGCCGAGATCACCGAAACGCTGGCTGCGCACAACGCGCGCCATCCGCAGCAGCCTGCGGCACCGTTTGCCATCAACCAGATCGTGCACAAGAGCAACGACCGGCTCGAGCACGACATGGCGCTGTGCGTGAAGTACCGGGCGCCGGTGATCATCACGTCGCTGGGCGCGCGACCCGAGATCAACGAAGCGGCCCACGGCTACGGTGGCGTGGTGCTGCACGACGTCATCAACAACGCCTTTGCACACAAGGCCATTGACAAGGGCGCCGACGGGCTGATTGCGGTGGCGGCAGGCGCGGGAGGTCACGCGGGGCTCAAGAGCCCGTTTGCGCTGATTCAGGAAATTCGCGAGTGGTTCGACGGCCCGGTGGCGCTCAGCGGCGCGATCGCCACCGGCTCGGCAGTGCTCGCCGCGCAGGCCATGGGTGCCGATGCGGCCTACATCGGCTCGGCCTTCATCGCCACCGACGAGGCGCACGCCTCAGCGGCTTACAAGCAGATGGTCGTCGACAGTTGCAGCGACGACATCGTTTACAGCAACCTGTTCACGGGCGTGCATGGCAACTACCTCAAGGGCTCGATCCGCAACGCCGGCCTCGACCCCGACGCCTTGCCTGAAGGCGACCTCAAGACCATGAACTTCGGCGGCGACGCGCCCAAGGCCTGGCGCGACATCTGGGGCAGCGGGCAGGGCATCGGCGCGATCCGGCAGGTGCTGCCGGCGCATGAGCTGATTGCGCGTTGGGTGGCCGAATACGCGCAGGCCAGAGCGCGGCTGTCGTTAGGTTGAACCGCGCGCTCAGTCGACCAGCTGAGCATCCGAGTCACAGCCTTTGCCGGCGGAAATCATTCGGCGCGCGATGGCCGAAACCAACTGGCCCAGGCGGCCTGAACCCACGCCCAGGTATCGCTCGGGCGAGGTGACCACGCCGCACACGTATCGATGTTCGGCGTCTTGCCATTCGAGTGCGGCACATGAACCCTTGCGTCGCCCCGACACCAGCACCCCGACCGGGCAGGGCTCGGCTGCACAGCACACGCCGCAGCCGTTGCAGGCATCGCCCCAGGTGGGCTTGGCCGGCGCTTCGGGGTGGATGCGTATGGTCTGGTGGCGTGCCATGAAGGGCTCGTTTATCGCTGCTCTTGCCTCAGCCCATGGTGCCGATCAAGGGCTTCAACACCACCCATTTAAGCCCCATCGCACCGAGTGCCGGGTGTTAGAGTCACGGGGTATCTCAACAGGTCCTTCCCGTCCCCTAAGTTGTTTTGCAGCCTAGGCGGGTCGCTTGTCCGCAAACCGGTGAAGCCGGGACGCGGAAGGTTTTCAACCCACTATCGCGCCGGAAACCGGTGCACGAGGTGAGCGAAATGATGCAGGAATACAGGGCGAACTCGCATCTGTACGGTGGCAATGCGCCATACGTAGAAGAGATGTACGAGGCCTATCTCGACAACCCGGGCTCGGTCCCCGAAAACTGGCGTTCCTACTTCGACGCGCTGCAGCACCTGCCGGCGGTCGATGGTTCCAACGAACGCGACATGGCGCACGCGCCAGTGGTCGAGTCGTTCGCTCAGCGTGCCAAGGCCAACGCCTTCGGATCCAAGGCCAGCGGTGCAGACCTCGCCGTCGCGCGCAAGCAAGTTCATGTGCAGTCGCTGATCGCGGCCTACCGCTTCCTCGGCTCGCGTTGGGCCGATCTGGACCCGCTCAAGCGGCAGGAACGGCCGAAGATTCCCGAGCTCGAGCCCTCGTTCTACGACCTGATCGAGTCCGACATGGACATCACGTTCAGCGCCTCGAACACCTATTTCTCGACCGCCGAGCACATGACGCTGCGGCAGATCTTGCAGGCGCTGCGCGAAACCTACTGCGGCTCCATCGGCGCCGAGTACATGCACATCACCGACCCGGCCGAAAAGCGCTGGTGGCAGATGCGGCTCGAGTCGATCCGCTCCAAGCCCAACTTCACGCCCGACCAAAAGAAGCACGTCCTCGAGCAGCTCACCGCAGCCGAGGGTCTGGAGCGCTACCTGCACACCAAATACGTGGGCCAAAAGCGCTTCTCGCTCGAAGGCGGCGAGAGTTTCATCGCTTCGATGGATGAGCTCGTGCAGCGCGCCGGCGTGGCGGGCGTGCAGGAAATCGTGATCGGCATGGCCCACCGCGGCCGTCTGAACGTGCTGGTCAACACGCTGTGCAAGACCCCCGCCGAACTGTTCTCCGAGTTCGATCACACCGCGCCCGAGAACCTGCCATCTGGCGACGTCAAGTACCACCAGGGCTTCTCCAGCGATGTGACCACCCCCGGCGGTCCGGTGCACCTGAGTCTCGCGTTCAACCCGTCACACCTCGAGATCGTCAACCCGGTGGTCGAAGGCTCGGTCAAGGCGCGGCTCGACCGACGCGGCGACGCCTCGGGCCATTCGGTGCTGCCCATTCTTGTGCACGGCGATGCGGCCTTTGCTGGCCAGGGCGTGGTGATGGAAACGCTGGCGCTGGCTCAAACGCGCGGCTACTTCACCGGCGGCACGGTGCATGTGGTGATCAACAACCAGATCGGCTTCACGACCAGCGACCCGCGTGACACCCGCTCGACGCTTTATTGCACCGACGTCGTGAAGATGATCGAAGCGCCGGTGCTGCACGTGAATGGCGACGATCCTGAAGCTGTCGTGCTGGCCACGCAGATCGCGCTGGATTACCGCCAGCAGTTCTCCAAGGATGTGGTGGTCGACATCGTGTGCTTCCGCAAGCTCGGACACAACGAGCAAGACACCCCGGCGCTCACGCAGCCGCTGATGTACAAGAAGATCGCCCAGCATCCGGGCACGCGCAAGCTGTACGCCGACAAGCTGGTGGCACAAGCCGTGCTCCCGGCAGACGGGCCCGATGGTCTGGTCAAGGCGTTCCGCTCGGCGATGGATGAAGGCAAGCACGCCTACAGCCCGGTGCTCACCAACTACAAGAGCAAGTTCGCCGTCGACTGGGCGCCGTTCCTGGGCAAGAAGTGGACCGATGCGGCCGACACTGCGCTGCCTTTGTCTGAGATCAAGCGTCTGGCCGAGCGCATCACCACGCTGCCGAAAGACTACAAGGTCCACTCGCTGGTCGAGAAGGTGCTGGCCGATCGCGCAGCCATGGGGCGTGGCGAGATCAACGTCGACTGGGGCATGGGCGAGCATCTGGCCTTTGCTTCGCTGGTGGCCAGCGGCTACCCGGTTCGCCTGTCGGGCGAAGACTGCGGCCGCGGTACCTTCACGCACCGCCACTCGGTGCTGCACGACCAGAACCGCGAGAAGTGGGACGTCGGCACCTACACGCCACTGCAGCATGTGGCAGAGGGACAGGCTCCGTTCGTGGTGATCGACTCGCTGCTGTCCGAAGAAGCCGTGCTGGGATTTGAGTACGGCTATGCATCGGCCGAGCCCAACACCCTGGTGATCTGGGAAGCGCAGTTCGGCGACTTCGCCAATGGCGCGCAAGTGGTGATCGACCAGTTCATCGCCTCGGGCGAAGTGAAGTGGGGCCGCGCCAACGGCCTGACGCTCATGCTGCCGCACGGCTACGAAGGCCAAGGCCCCGAGCACTCGTCGGCGCGTCTCGAGCGTTTCATGCAGCTCGCGGCTGACAACAACATGCAGATCGTGCAGCCGACCTCGGCCAGCCAGATCTTCCACCTGCTGCGTCGGCAGATGGTGCGCCAGTTCCGCAAGCCGCTGGTCATCATGACGCCGAAGTCGCTGCTGCGTGCCAAGGACGCGTCCTCGCCGCTGACTGAATTCACCCGTGGCGAATTCCGCACGGTGATCGGTGCCAACAACGCCGAGCTCGACGCGCCGGCAGTCAAACGCGTGGTCTGCTGTTCAGGCAAGGTCGCCTACGACTTGCTCAAGCGCCGCGAGGCCAAGAAGCACAACGACACGGCGATCTTGCTGGTCGAGCAGCTGTATCCGTTTCCTCACAAGGCCTTCGCGACAGAGTTGAAGAAGTTTCCGAACGCCACCGAGATCGTCTGGTGTCAGGACGAGCCGCAAAACCAGGGCGCGTGGTTCTTCGTGCAGCACTACATCCACGAGAACATGCTCGAAGGCCAGAAGCTCGGCTACGCCGGCCGTCCGGCCTCGGCGTCTCCAGCGGTGGGCTACTCGCACCTGCACCAGGAGCAGCTCAAGTCACTGCTCGATCAGGCTTTCGGCAAGCTCAAGGGATTCCTCCTCTCCAAGTGATCCGTGCGCTCGGCCGTGAGCCCGGCTGAGCCCCACTCGAACGACAAGAAAGAACACCATGTCCATCGTTGAAGTCAAAGTCCCGCAGCTGTCTGAGTCGGTTGCGGAAGCTACCCTGCTGGTGTGGAAGAAAAAACCCGGCGAGGCCGTCCAGATGGACGAAATCCTCGTTGAAATCGAGACCGACAAGGTCGTGCTCGAAGTGCCGGCGCCGGCCGCTGGCGTGATGTCCAAACATGTCAAGAACGATGGCGACAGCTGCGTCGGCGAAGAGGTGATTGCGCTCATCGACACCGAAGCCAAGGCCGCCGAGCACGAGCAGTTCAAGAAGGCGGTCGACCTGAGCTCGGACGACGCTGCGCTTGTACCGGCTGCCAAGGCAGCGGCCTCGGCGGCTGGCGTGGCCATGCCCGCAGCCGCCAAGTTGATGGCCGACAACAACCTGGCGGCCGGCTCGGTGGCCGGCACTGGCAAGGACGGCCGCGTGCTCAAGGGCGATGTCACCGGCGCACTGGCGGCACCTGCGCCAGCGCCAGCGGTCGCTTCGGTTTCCGCCCCTGTGGCCGCTTCGGTGGCCAGGCCGCTGCCCTCGGTGGCCGCCCCGACCACTGTCAATTTGGGCGACCGCCCGGAGCAGCGTGTGCCGATGTCGCGTCTTCGCGCTCGTGTGGCCGAGCGTTTGCTGCAATCGCAAGCCACCAACGCCATCCTGACCACCTTCAACGAGGTCAACATGGCTCCGTTGATGGAAATGCGCAAGCGCTTCCAGGAGAAGTTCGAAAAAGAGCACGGCGTGAAGCTGGGCTTCATGAGCTTCTTCGTGAAAGCCGCAGTCGCCGCGCTCAAGAAGTACCCGGTGATCAACGCCAGCGTGGACGGCAATGACATCGTCTACCACGGCTATTTCGACATCGGCATCGCCGTGGGTTCGCCACGCGGTCTGGTGGTGCCTATCTTGCGCAATGTCGACCAGATGAGCTTTGCCGACATCGAAAAGAAGATCGCCGAGTTCGGTAAGAAGGCTGGCGAAGGCAAGTTGTCGCTTGACGACCTCACCGGTGGCACCTTCTCGATCAGCAACGGCGGCACCTTTGGCTCGATGCTGTCCACGCCCATCATCAACCCGCCGCAGTCGGCCATCCTGGGCGTGCACGCCACCAAGGAGCGCGCGGTGGTCGAGAACGGGCAGATCGTGATCCGCCCGATGAACTACCTCGCGATGTCGTATGACCACCGCATCATCGACGGCCGTGAAGCCGTGCTGGGCCTGGTCACCATGAAAGAAGCGCTGGAAGACCCATCGCGTCTGTTGTTCGACATCTGAGGAATTTGTTCATGAGTCAGCAATTTGATGTGGTGGTGATCGGTGGCGGACCTGGCGGCTATGTGGCCGCCATCCGCGCGGCGCAGTTGGGCTTCAGCGCGGCGTGCATCGACGAGTGGAAAAACGACAAGGGCGGACCGGCACCGGGCGGCACCTGCACCAACGTCGGCTGCATTCCGAGCAAGGCCTTGCTGCAGTCGAGCGAGCACTTCGAGCATGCGGGCCATTCCTTTGCCGATCACGGCATCGGTCTCGACAACCTGAGCATCGACGTGGCCAAGATGCTCGGCCGCAAGGACACCGTGGTCAAGCAGAACAACGACGGCATCTTGTACCTGTTCAAGAAAAACAAGGTGACCTTCTTTCACGGCCGCGGCTCGTTCGTGAAGGCGGCTGAGGGCGGCTACGAGATCGCGGTGACCGGTGCGACCAGCGAGTCCATCACGGGCAAGCACATCATCCTTGCCACGGGCTCGAACGCTCGGCAGTTGCCGGGTGCTGCGTTCGACGAAGACAAGATCCTGTCCAACGACGGCGCGCTGCGCCTCGGGGCTGTGCCCAAGCGTCTGGGCGTGATCGGCTCGGGCGTCATCGGGCTCGAGTTGGGTTCGGTGTGGCGCCGCCTGGGCTCTGAAGTCACGGTGCTCGAAGGTCTGCCGACTTTCCTCGGCGCGGTCGATCAGCAAATCGCCAAGGAAGCGCACAAGTGCTTCGTCAAGCAGGGCCTGAAGATCGAGCTCGGCGTGAAGATCGACAAGGTCACCTCGGGCAAGTCGGCGGTGACGGTGACTTACGCCAACGCCAATGGCGAGGCGGTCAAGCTCGAAGTCGACAAGCTCATCGTGTCCATCGGCCGTGTGCCCAACACCATCGGCCTGAACGCCGAGGCGGTGGGCTTGAAGCTTGACGAGCGCGGTGCGATCACGGTGGACGACCACTGCCACACCAACTTGCCCAATGTGTGGGCGGTGGGCGATGTGGTGCGCGGCCCGATGCTCGCGCACAAGGCCGAAGAAGAAGGCGTGGCCGTGGCCGAGCGCATTGCCGGTCAGCACCCGCACGTCAACTTCAACACCGTGCCGTGGGTGATCTACACCTCGCCCGAGATTGCCTGGGTCGGTCAGACCGAGCAGCAGCTCCAGGCCGAAGGCCGTGAGTACAAAGCTGGCACCTTCCCCTTCATGGCCAATGGCCGTGCGCGTGCCATGGGTGACACCACCGGCATGGTCAAGATGCTGGCTGATGCCACCACCGACGAGATCCTCGGTGTGCACATCGTCGGTCCGTTCGCGTCAGAGCTGATTGCCGAGGCGGTGGTGGCGATGGAGTTCAGGGCGAGCGCCGAAGACATCGCGCGCATCTGCCACGCGCACCCATCGCTCAGCGAGTCGACCAAGGAAGCGGCGCTGGCGATTGACAAGCGCACCTTGAACTTCTGACCCGACGGCGGCCTTCTCGGGCCGCTTGACCAGACAGACACGGGCGGCTTGCGTTGCCCGTTTTCTATTCCATCTGAAGCCACCCATGTCTGTTCGCGAGTTGTACCAACGCACCTTGGCCGAACGCGGCTACACGGCAGACGCTGCGCAGATGGCTGCCATCGATGCGCTGGAACGTTGCGAAAACGAGTGGGCCGCCTACAAGGCCCGGCGTGGCAACGCGCTGGTGCGACTGCTGGCTCGCCCTGAAATTCCGCGGGGCGTCTACATGCACGGTGGGGTGGGGCGCGGCAAGAGCTTTCTGATGGATTGCTTTTTCAACGCGGTGCCGCTCAAACGCAAGACGCGCTTGCACTTTCATGAATTCATGCGTGAGGTGCACCGCGAACTCGCCGACATGCACGGCACAGTTGACCCGCTCAAGGTGCTGGGCGAGCGCATGTCCAAACGCTTTCGGCTGATCTGCTTCGACGAGTTTCATGTCGCTGACATCACCGACGCGATGATCCTGTACCGCTTGCTTGAGTCGCTGTTCGAACACGGCGTGAGCATCGTCACCACATCGAACTTTCATCCCGATGGGCTGTACCCCAACGGGCTGCATCGCGATCGCATCCTGCCGGCGATCGAGCTGCTGAAGGCCCGCCTGCACGTCATCAACGTCGATCACGGCATCGATTACCGGCAGCGCACGCTCGAGCAGGTCGAGATGTACCAGACGCCGCCGGGCGAGCGCGCCGATGCGGCGATGAGCGCCGCCTTCGAGCGCCTGGCCGAGGCGAAGGACGAGAGCCCCGAACTGAACATCGAGCACCGCGTGCTCAAGGCACGCCGACGCGCAGGCGGTGTCGTGTGGTTCGACTTTCGCGAACTGTGCGGCGGTCCGCGCTCGCAAAACGACTACCTCGAACTGGCCGCGCGCTTTCACGCCGTGCTGGTGTCCGGCGTGCCGCAGATGTCGCCGCGGCTGGCCTCAGAGGCACGGCGTTTCACCTGGCTGGTCGATGTGATGTACGACCGCCGCGTCAAGCTGATCCTGTCGGCCGAGGTCGAGGCCGAGGCTCTTTACACTGAAGGCCCCTTGGCCCACGAGTTTCCGCGCACCGTGTCTCGGCTGCATGAAATGAGATCGGCCGAATTCTTGGCGCTGGCGCGTCGTGATGTGGAGACTTCGCTGACATGAACCCGTGGTTTCGCTCTAGCTTGATGACAGCCTCGGCCCTGTGGGTGGCCATGGCCATGGCGCATGGCACCGCATGGGCCTCGGATGCGAGCGAGCGCGAGCGCATCAACAAGGCCAAGTCGCAGGCCGACACCAAACTGGCGCAAAAAGAGCTGGAGTGTCAGGAGCGTTTCGCGGTGACCGACTGTGTGCTCGCTGCGCGCAAGGAACATCGCTCGGTGGTCGAGCCGCTGCGCAAGGAGTCTTTGGCGCTTGACGACAAGGAGCGCAAGCAGCGAGCCGCTGAGCGCACCGAGCGCGTGCGCACCAAGGCGGAGTCTGCCAGCGCTGCGGCATCAGCCAACGCAGCAGCGGCATCAGGATCAGGATCAGACGTTCCTTCGGTGCGACCCAAGATACGCTCGGCTGAAGCGGCCAGCGCCAGCCAGCTTGGCGCTTCGGGCGTCGTGACCCTGCCGGCTGCTTCGTCGGTGATGGCTCCTTTGATCCAGAAGACCGACAAGCCGATCACACCGAAGGTCCAGGCACCGCAGCCCGGCAGCGAGGACTATCAGACCCTGCGCGTGAGGCAAGCCGAGGAGCGGCGTGCAGCGGTCTTGAAGAAGAACGCCGAGCGCGATGCCAGCAAGCCCCCGGCGAAACCGCTGCCGGTGCCCGGCGCCGCGGCGTCTGGCGCGTCTGCGCCCGGTTGACAGCAAAGGTGCGAACCGCTGGCCTGGCTCAGGCGCCGGGCAGCTCGACGCGCATCAGCACCAGTGACAGGTTGTCACCACCGCCCTTGGCGCGCTGGCGGGCCTTGTCGATCAGTATCTGGGCGGCCTCTTTCGGAGGCAGCGAAGACAAGATCTGACCGATCTCCTTGCTGTTGAAGTAGTGCCACAGCCCGTCGCTGCAGCACATCACGCAGTCGCCGGGTTGCAGCCGCTCGGTTGGCGTGACGGCCAATGGCGGCTCCTGAACCGTGCCCAAGCAGCCTGTCAGCAGATTCGACTGGGGATGGCTTTGGGCTTCGTCCTCGCTCAACTGGCCTTCGTCGACGAGACGCTGCACGTAAGAGTGGTCGCTCGTTCGCATCACCAGCCCCCCGCCACGGTAATGGTAGACACGCGAGTCGCCCGCATGGGCCACATGGCAGTCCAGGTTGGGGCTGACCAGGAAGGCTGCGAGCGTGCTGTGAGGCTCTTCTTCTGACGTGATGGCCGTCAGCTTGATCATCAGGTGGGCTTCCAGCACCAGCTGCTTCAGCGCTTCCATGGGGTTGTCGCGGCTGGGCGAAAAACGCTCGAACAGTTGCTGCGCCGTCAGGACCACCTGGTCCGAGGCCTTGCGCCCGCCGCTCTTGCCACCCATGCCGTCGGCCAGAACACCCAGTGCGCAACCGGCCACGTCCCTGTGGGCAATGAAGGCGGCCTGGTCCTGCTGATAGGCCCGGTCGCCGCTGTGGATGGCGGTGGCCGCCGACAGGCGATGGCCTGACACTGGGATGCTTGGAGACATGACCGCAGACTATAGACTCGGCAGCCTCCAGCCCGCCCTCGCGCACCCCCTCATTGCTTTCACAATCCTCTGAATTGACGCCTCTTCAGGCTGCTGTGAAGCAGGCGTTCTCGGGCGTTGGGAGCCTTTCGCAGGCCGACCCCCACTACACCGAGCGCGAGGTCCAGATTCGCATGGCGCTCGAGGTGGCTTGCGCCATTGACGAGCGCCGCGCCCTGGTGGCCGAAGCGGGCACTGGCGTGGGCAAGACCTTCGCCTATCTGGTGCCCACCTTGCTGTCGGGTGCGCGCGCCTTGATCAGCACCGCCACCAAGAGCTTGCAGGACCAGCTCTTCCTGCGCGATCTGCCTCGCTTGCGCAGCGCGCTGCAGTTGTCGACCAGCGTGGCGCTGCTCAAGGGCCGCTCCAGCTACCTTTGCATCCACCGCATGAGCCTGGCTCGCCATGTGGCTGATCCTGCTGATCGCTGGTCAGCGCGTGCGCTCAGCCGCGTCGAGGCATGGGCGCCGTCCACGCACACCGGAGATCTGGCTGAGATCGATGGCCTTGACGAGCGCAGCAGCGTCATCGCGCTGGTCACCTCGACGCGTGAAAACTGTCTGGGCAGCGAGTGCCCCAGCTATCGCGAGTGCTATGTGATGAAGGCGCGCCGAGACGCGATGGCTGCCGACGTGGTGGTCGTCAATCACCACCTGTTTTTTGCCGACATGAGCCTGCGCGAGTCGGGCGTGGCCGAACTGCTGCCCAGCGTCGAGGTGGCGGTATTTGACGAGGCCCACCAGTTACCTGAGGCGGGCGTGGCGTTTTTGGGCATCACGCTGACCAGCGGCCAATTGATCGATGCGGCGCGCGACATGCTTGGCGCGGGTTTGCAACACGCGCGCGGGCTGGCCGCCTGGCAGGATCTGGCAGCAGCCTGTGACCATGCGGCGCGTGAGTTGCGCATGGTGTGCGGCGGGGAGGCGGCATCGAGATCGGGTCGCGGGTCGCTCAAATTGCGCTGGGAAGAGCGCTCGGCCATGCCGGCCTTTGGCGCGGCTTTGGAGGAGGTCGGCGTGGCCTGCCAAGCCGCCCATGCCGCGCTCGATACCGTCAGCGAGTTGGCGCCCGACTTTACCAAACTGGCCGATCGCATGGCTCATCTGCACGACATGAGCACGCGCTTTGCTCAAGACGCGCAGCCGCAGCAGGTGCGCTGGATCGAGATGACCAGCCATCAATGCCGACTGGTCGAATCGCCTCTCGACATCCGTGAGGCGCTGACCGCGCAGATGGCAGCAGCGCCCAAGGCCTGGATCTTCACCTCAGCCACCCTGGGCGAAGACGACAGCTTGTCGTGGTTCACCGAGCCGGCAGGGTTGGCGGGGGTGCGCACTCTGCGTGTGGGCAGCCCGTTCAACTACGTCGAGCACGCGCGTCTGTATGTGCCTACGGCTTTTCCCAAACCCAGCGATTCAGGCCACACGGCTGCGGTCGGGCGGCTGGCTGCGGGTTGCGCACGCGCGCTGGGTGGACGCACCTTCGTGCTCACCACGACCTTGCGTGCCTTGCAATGTCTGGGCGAGCAACTGCGCTCGGACTTTGAATCCAACGGCGACGACATCGCGGTGCTGGTGCAGGGGCAACTGCCCAAGCGGCAACTGCTTCAGATGTTCTTGTCGCAGCCCCGCGCCGTGCTGGTGGGCTCGCAAACGTTTTGGGAGGGCATCGATGTGCCTGGAGATGCGTTGCAGTGTGTGCTGATCGACAAGCTGCCCTTTCCGCCGCCGAACGACCCGTTGGTCGAGGCGCGCGTGAAGCGCATCGAAAGCCAGGGGCGCAGCGCCTTTGGCGAGTACTTTCTTGCAGAGGCGGCGGTATCGCTCAAGCAGGGCGCCGGGCGTTTGATTCGCAGCGAAACTGACCGGGGATTGCTGGTGGTGTGCGACCCGCGCATGGCCACCATGAGCTACGGACGTCGACTGCGAGGGGCCTTGCCAGCGATGACACGGATAGACACCGAACAGGAAGCCTTCGACTGGTTGAACCACCTCGCGCAAGCCCGTTGAGCCGCGCGTGTCACGACGTCCTCAGGGCCGTGCGATCACCAAACCTGCCACCAGGAGCGTTTTTTAACCCTGAGGCCATCGCCGGTCAGCAGTTCGCTTTCGGGGTAGTTGGTTCGAAACACCCGCTCGGCGTCATCGCGCAACTGGTCCAGACCCAGTTTCTCGTAGCAGTGCCACAGGATGGACAAGGCTTCTTCGGTCGAGGGTGATTGCTGGAATTCCTGAATGGCCTGCTGGGCCCGATTGGCCGATGCCACGTAGGCTCCGCGGCGATAGTAGTAACGCGCCACATGGACCTCGTAGGCGGCCAGCATGTTCGAGATGTAGTCCATGCGCACCTGTGCCTCGGCGGTGTAGCGCGACTCCGGATACTGCTCGACCAGTTGCTTGAAGGATTGAAACGACTCGCGAGCAGCCAGTTGGTCGCGCTCTGACAGGTCTTGCCTGGACAGTTTGCCCATGAAGCCGAGGTCGTCGTTGAAGTTGATCAGACCCTTCAGGTACAAAGCGTAGTCGATGGCCGGGCTGGACGGGTACAACTTGATGAAGCGCTCGATGGTCGAAAGAGCGGTGGCACGCTCACCTTGAAGGTACCGGAGATAGGCGCCTTCGAGCAGGGCCTGCTGCGACATCAAGGTTCCGGCGCCCTTGCCCTCGAGAGCCTCGAACATCTTCGAGGCCTTTTCGTAGTTACCGGCTTCTTGCTCGGCCTTGGCTTCCGAAAAGAGCTTTTCAGGCGCCCAGTCGGCGTATTCATTGGTGGGCTTCGAGCCGCAACCCGACAGCGCGACCAGCAGCGCCAGACAGCCTGCTCCCAGTGTGGCGGACCAGCGAGACTGAACCAAGAGGAGACGGGGAAAATTCATGGGTCGACAATGCCGGCGATGCACCGGGAATCCATACAAAAATGAACGATGAGTATACGGTCGGGGCCTGCGCTGACGGCTTGCCAATATCCGTCGATGAGGCTTGCGAAGACGACCCCGGACACGGCGCTGAGCGCCGACAAATGACGGTGCCGGCCGAGTTGCACGGCTCGCGTCTGGACAAGGCGCTGGTCACGCTGGCCGCAGAGTTTTCACGCAACCA
>JBBAPK010000029.1:0-7770 GCA_040400875.1 Burkholderiaceae bacterium
CGAGCTGCAGCAGGTGCGGAAACTCCACCGTGATCGTGCCGGCCGGTGCGAGCACCTCGCGCAGGCCCGCCACAAAGTCGTTGATGTCGGGCACGTGCGCGAGCACGTTGTTGCCCAGCACCAGATCGGCCTGCCGACGCTCGGCGACGAACTGCCGCGCGAAGCCGGCGCCGAAGAACGACTCGATGCTCTCGATGCCCAGCCCGCGCGCGACCGCAGCGGTGCTCGCCGTGGGCTCGATGCCCACGCAGCCGATGCCGCGTGCCTTGACGTACTGCAGCAGGTAGCCGTCGTTGGAGGCGATCTCCATCACCAGCGAATCGGCGCCCAGCGCCAGCCGGTCCACCACCTGATCGACATAGCGCCGTGCGTGAGCCAGCCACGAACTCGAGTACGACGAGAAGTAGACGTAATCGTCCGAGAACAGCGCGTCGTGGCGCTGCACTTCGTCGACTTGCACCAGCTGGCACTCGGCGCAGGTGTAGACCTTGAGCGGGAAGTGCAGCTCGGGCCGCGCCAGATCTTCGGTGCGCAAGAACGCGTTGGACGGGGGCGCTGCGCCGAGGTCGATGAACACATCGGCCAAGGGCGCTGCGCAATGGTGGCACTTCATGTCTGCACTCCCTGAAATTGAGCGTCGATCAGCCGGTGGCTGCGGTCGCGATCGGACAACACCGTCACCGGCAGCGGCCAGGCGATGGCCAGCGCCGGGTCGTCGTGGCGCACGCCGTCTTCGCAGGCCGCCTCGTGGTCGGCGCTGTGCTGGTAAAGCAGTTCGACATCGTCGGTGAGCGCTTGAAACCCGTGGGCAAAACCCTCAGGGATGAGCAGCTGCCGTTCGTTGTCCGCTGCCAGTTCGATGCCGTGCCAGTGACCGAAGGTGGACGAGCCCGCGCGCAGGTCGACGGCCACGTCGAACACCCGGCCGCGCAGGCAGCGCACCAGCTTGACCTCGGCCGCCGGGGGCCGCTGAAAGTGCATGCCTCGCACGATGCCACGCTGCGCGCTGTACGACAGGTTCACCTGCCGAAAGTGCAACCCGGGGTGGATCGTTTGCAAGCTGCGCTCGCACGACAGCCGGGTCAGTCGGCCGCGCGCGTCGCCGCGCGGTACGGTCTCGACGACCCACAACCCGGCCAAGGGCGTGGCGGTGAAGTTCATGGCTGGGCCCAGGCGAGGCCGGCGCGGCGCGCGTCGGCCCGGTATTGCTGAAGGTCGTCGCGGCTGGCGACCACGCGCTGCTCGTGCCAGGCGCGGTACCAGTGCGCGGTGCGCTCGAGCATCGTGGCGGCATCCCACACCGGCTGCCAGCCGAGCTGCTCGTGGGCCTTGCGGCAATCCAGGTGCAGCAGTGCGGCTTCGTGTAGTTGGCTGCGCGTGTCAAGCTCGCAGCGCACGCGCGGCCAGTGCGCCGCAAAGCCCGTCACCACGTCTTGCACGCTGAGGTGGCCGGCGGCGTGCGGGCCGAAGTTCCAGGCCTCGGCGCCGCTCGTGGGGTCGGCGAGCAGGCGCTGGCCCAAAAGCAAATAGCCCGACAGCGGCTCGAGCACGTGCTGCCAAGGGCGCGTGGCCATCGGATAGCGGATGGGCGTGACGCGATCGGCGCAGGCCGCGCGAACCAGGTCGGGGATCAGCCGATCCTCCGATGCATCGCCGCCACCAATCACATTGCCGGCCCGTGCGGTGGCCAGGCCGACCGCATGGCCGCGGCCGTCGTCGGCCGCCAGAAAGCTGGCGCGGTAGCTCGCCGAGACGATCTCGGCGCAGGCCTTCGATGCGCTGTAAGGATCGTGTCCGCCCAGCGCATCGGTCTCGCGGTAGCCGGCACTGTCGTTGCGGTTGGCATAGCACTTGTCGGTCGTGGCGTTGACCATGGCGCGCACCGAAGGGGTGGCGCGCACCGCTTCGAGCAGGTTCACCAGGCCCATCACGTTGGTGTCGAAGGTCAGGTGCGGCTCGCGGTAGCTGCGCCGCACCAAAGGCTGCGCTGCCAGGTGGAAGACGATCTCCGGCGCGAAGCGTTGCACGGCAGCGCGCACCGCCGCGCCATCGCGCAGATCGGTCAGCACCTCATCGACTTCGAGCTGCAGCAACTCGCCGTGCGCCGGATCGGTATCGGCAGGCAAGGCCAGACCGGCCATCTGCGCGCCCAGCGTTTGCAGCCACAGCGCCAGCCACGAGCCCTTGAAGCCCGTGTGGCCGGTCACCAGCACGCGTCGGCCGGCATAGACGCCGCCGAAATCGCCGGTACCCATGGCGCTCAGGACCACACTTTCCAGGGGGCTTGGTTGGCTTGCCACAGGTCGTCGAGCTTGATCTTGTCGCGCAGCGTGTCCATCGGCTGCCAGAAGCCCTCGTGGGTGAAGGCGCTGATCTGCTTGTCGCGTGCGAGCGCTTCGAGCGGCTCGCGCTCCCAGGCCGTGGCGTCCGAGTCGATGTACTTCAGCGCTTCGGGTTCGAGCACGAAGAAGCCGCCGTTGATCCAGCTGCCGTCGCCTTGAGGTTTTTCCTCGAAGCGCGTGATGTGCTTGTCGACGATGTCAATGGCGCCGAAGCGTCCGGCCGGCTGCACGGCCGTCAGGGTGGCCAGGCGCTTTTGCTTTTTGTGGAATTCGATCAGCGAGCTGACATTGACGTTCGACACGCCGTCGCCATAGGTCATGCAAAAAGTGCCGTCGTCCAGGTAGTCGGCCACGCGCTTGAGCCGTCCGCCGGTTTGCGTGTGATCGCCGGTGTCGACCAGCGTCACGCGCCAGGGCTCGCAGTGCTGGTGGCGCACTTCCATGCGGTTTTTCGCCAGGTCGAAGGTCACGTCAGACATGTGCAAGAAGTAATTGGCAAAGTACTCCTTGATCACGTAGCCCTTGTAGCCCAGGCAGATGATGAAGTCGTTGATGCCGTGATGAGAGTAAAGCTTGAGGATGTGCCACAGCACCGGCTTGCCGCCGATCTCGACCATGGGCTTGGGGCGCACCGAGGTTTCTTCGGCCAGCCGCGTGCCCAGTCCACCGGCCAGGATGACCGCCTTCATGCCGCCGCTCCCGAGGCCAGGCCCGTCGTGTCAGACATTGCGCTCATTGCTTGAACCTTTGTGTTCGGTGCAAGGGCCACCAGCGGTGGCCCGATGGGTGGATGCTCGGCCACAAGCGCCGAAACTGAAGCTCGGATGAGAGGCGTTTTTCATCGCCAAATCACCGCGGGGTTCAGCTCAGTCGGCGATGACGGCTGGCAGGTGCTCCGGCGGCAATCCCGCCACCGCGCGCGCCCACATGCGCTCGTACAGCGCTTCGATGTCGCGGGCAAAGCGCGCGCCATCGAACAGCGTGCTGGTGCTGCGCTGTGCTTCGATCTGTGCGCGCAACTCGGCACGGCGCTCGGGGTCGTGGGCCAGCGCGATCACGGCATCGACATACTGTTCGCGGTCATGGCAGATGAGTTGCGGCACGCCCAGGGTTTCGAGCAGGCTGGCGGCCACGCGCTGCGCGAAGATCTCGCCGGTCAGCGTGACCACCGGCACCCCCACCCACAGCGCCTCGCCGGCGGTGGTGTGGGCGTTGCACGGCCACGCGTCGAGGTAGATGTCGGCGCAGCCCAGGCGGCGCATGTGTTCGTCGTGCGGCAGCAGCGGCGCAAACAGCAGCCGCTCGGCAGCGATGCCACGCGAGCGGGCTTCGGCGAGCAAGGTGTCTTGCACGTTGGTGTTCCAGCGCAAAAGCCACAGCACGGCGTTCGGCACGCGCTCTAGGATGCTGCACCAGTGGTCGAACACCTCGGCCGAAATCTTGTACGACTGGTGAAAGGCGCACAGCAGCAGTTTGTCGGCCGGCGCGTCCCACTCGGCGCGGTCGCTGGCCAGCGACCGAAGCCGCTGCGAGTCGTTGGGCTGGTAGCAATGCGGCATCTGCGCGATCTTTTCGCTGTAATGGCCGGCCAACTCCAGCGGCGAAACCACGCGGTCGCCAATGAAGTAGTCGACGTAACTCGCCCCGCTGGTGCCCGGAAAGCCCAGCCAGCTCACCTGCAGCGGCGCGGCGCGGTGTGCGGTGACCGGCATCAGCGTGCCGTTGGTGGCGCCCTTGGCGTCGATCAGGATGTCGATCTTGAGATCGCGGATGCGCTGCGCGATGGCCGCAGGCTTGAGCCGGCTCAGGTCCTCGAAGTGCTCGCTGCTGGCGACGATGCGCTGGCGCATCGGGCTGCCGTCGTTGGGCCCAGCCGAGATCAGCGTGACTTCAAAGCGGCTTCGGTCATGGCTTTCGAGCATTTGCGCCATCAGTTGGCTGGTGGCGTGCTGATGAAAGTCGGCCGACAGGTAGGCGATGCGCAGCCTTCCATCGTGTGCGCGCGCGTTGCGGCGCGGCAGCGCGATGACGGGCGCGGCCGCGCACAGCGCGTAAAGCCTGGCAGCCTTGAGAAGATCGAGCGCTTCGTCGCCGAGCACCGCATGAACGAACGGCGCGGTCTCGACGGCGATGTCCCCGGGCGCAGCGCGCAATGCGGTCGCCAGCTTTTGCATCTCGTCATCGGCGGCTTGCCATCGGCAGGCCTCGCGCTCGAGAAATACCAGCTGCGCACGCGCCGCCAGTTCGCTGGCCTTCAGTCCGATCAACAGCGCGGTGCGCACGCATTCGGCCGCCTCCGACTTCATGCCCTTGTCCTTGAACGACATGCCCAGATAGAAGTGAAGCACCGCATCGTCCATCTTCAACGCCAGCGCCTGCATGAACGCGCCGATCGCTTCGTCATGGCGCTGAGCACGTTGCAGCGCCAGGCCCAGGGCCAGCCAGTGCGCACGGCCGCGTTGCGACTCGGGCGGCAGCGCCAGCAGGCACTCGGCGGCCTCGCCGGGGCGGCACAGCTCGAGCAGCGCGTGAGATTCGAGGGTGTAAGCCAGCGCCAGGGCGGGGTTGAGGTTGCGCAGCGCTGTGGTGCGCTTGATGGCGGCGCCGGGTTGGCCGGCGCGAATCAGCGCGTGCGCAGCAGCCAGCCCGTAGGCCTCGTCAGCATGCAGCCGAAAGGCCTGCTCGAACTTCTCGGCAGCTTGAGGCCAGTCGGACCGGGTGGCCATGGACTGACCGGCCAGCCAGCTGCGGTGGGCGCGGTCGTGGGCAGCGCTGCCAGCGCGGGGTGCGGTGGGATGGGGCAGGTCGAGGGCCATGGTCTCGCGCGCCGCAAGCCGCGGCACCGGGTAGTGTTTCGAAACCTCAGCTTAAGTGTGATCGGCCGCGCGCGGTGGCCGGAAAAGCGGCACCAGTCGGTGGCATTTCACTGCGACGGGCGATCGTGCTGTGCGCGTTGCCGCCACAGGGCGGCCACTGCGGTGTTGCCCATGCTGTCGTGAAAGGCCGCCAGGTTGTGCGCGGCCAGATAACTACCGCGGCCGCGCACGGTGTCGGGCAGGTCGGCTCGTTCGCCTATCTCGATGGCGCGCAGCCAGGCTTGTTCAATCAGGGGCAGCCAGTCGGCAGCCTGGGCCGGCCGCGCCAGCGCGGCGTCGAGCAGCACATCGCCGAGGGTGAAGAAATAGTCGGGCGAATGCTGCCAGTGCGGCTGCTCGGCTGCGGCCAATTCAAGCGCGGCCTCGAAGTGGCCGAGCTTCTTCAAGGTGAACAACAGGCGCAGCAGCAGATCGTGTCGCCACGAGGCGCCGGACTCCCCGCACGTCCAGGCCGCCTGATAGTGCGGCAGCGCCTGCGCAAACTCGCCATGCACCTCGAAGTCCTTGCCCAGTTGGTAGCGCCAATACGCATCGTCCGGGTGTTCAGCCAGTGCCGAGGTCAACAAGGCGCGGTTGCGCCCTTGCTTGGGTTGCAGGTGCTCTGGCAGGTAACCGTCATGCCCGATGCGCACATCGCGGCGCCGGCGCGGCAGCGCTGACATCGGCTGCTCATGAATGCGTCCGTCGTAGCTCACGCCTCGCGGTAGCAGCCTTGGCAGCCAGCTCGGTGCGTGCTGCACGCCGCCCGATTCATCGCGCACCAGGCTGTCCACGCTGAGCAAGCCGATGAATTCAGGCGCTTGTGAGCGCAGTGCGGCCAGATCTTGCGCGCCCGAGACCAGCCATTCATCGGCATCGAGCACCAGCCGCCACGGCGTGTCCACCAGCGCGAGCGCCGCGTTGCGTGCTGCCGAGAAATCATCGACCCACTCGAAATGCGCCACGCGTGCGCCGTGGCGCTCGGCGATGGCTGCGGTGTCGTCGGTGGATCCGGTGTCGAGCACCAGCATGTCGTCGACATGGGCGCGCACGCTGTCCAGGCAACGCGCCAGACAGCGCGCTTCGTTGCGCACGATCATCACCAAGGCGATGGTGTGGACGTTGGCAAGGGCGGGGGAGTTCATGGCTCACACATTGTGTGTCGCCGCAAAAGCTCCGTCAGCCGGCGGCCGGTCGATCGACAAAGCCGCGAAAAACTTGAGCGAACTTCTTCAAGAAAAGTTGCGCCACACAAACTCAAGTTGTGCAAGTGACTCTCCGATAAAAGTTTCAACGGGTCTGGAAACAGTTCGTTGTCCGGTTAGCCGGCCAGGGTCAAGCAGCAAGCTGCTGCAAGACACAGGTTGACTAGTGCGGGTGGTGCCGGTGGACGGGTCGAAACCGTCTCGTGCACGGGTACAGGTAAGGGCCGAAAGGTCTGAGCACACGCCGGCGGCTAGGCCGGGAATTTTTTAACTGACTGGAGATCACATCATGCCAATGACCATCAACACCAACGTCAATTCGATCAACGCACAGCGCAATCTCGGTACTTCGCAGAGTTCGCTGGCCACATCCATGCAGCGCCTGTCTTCAGGTCTGCGCATCAACTCCGCCAAGGACGACGCTGCCGGCTTGGCGATTTCCGACCGCATGAATGCCCAGGTCAAGGGCATCAGCGTCGCAGTGCGCAATGCCAACGACGGCGTTTCGCTGGCGCAAACCGCTGAAGGCGCGCTGTCCATCGTGACCGACGTGCTGCAGCGCATGCGTGAACTGGCGGTGCAAGCGCAAAACGGCTCAAACGGCACGTCCGACCGCGCCAACCTCGACACGGAATACCAGCAGCTCAGCGCTGAAATCACCCGGATTGCCGCGCAGACCAAGTTCAACGGCACGGCCATCGTGGGTGCCAGCGCCGGTGCGCAGATTTTCCAGGTCGGTGCCAACAACGGCGACACGCTGACCATCACCACCTCGACGGTCACCACCGTCGGCGGCAACCTGACGACGAGCGCGCTGGCATCGACGGCGGTGGCGGCGCTCGACACGGCGCTCGACACGATCACCGCCAGCCGCGCCACCTACGGCGCGTACATCAACCGCTTCAACTTCGCCATCAGCAACTTGCAAATCACCGGCGAGAACCAGACTGCGGCACGCGGTCGCATCGTGGACGCTGACTTCGCTGCGGAAACGGCCAACCTGGCGCGCTCGCAGATCTTGCAGCAAGCCGGCACGGCGATGGTGGCGCAGGCCAACCAGTTGCCCAACCAGGTGCTGTCACTGCTTCGCTGAGCCAGGTCGTCACGGAACTATCCGTGGTGCCGAAAAGCCGCCCCTTGGGGCGGCTTTTTCGTTGTTGTGGCGAGAAATGAACCCGTGAAAGGTGGCTTATCCATCGATTGAGACTCCCCGACCTGTCGAAAAAATACTCACACAGGCCGCCCATGTGAAAAGCCTGCATTCATCGGGTCTTTGATCCGGCTTTGTCATCGGATTTTTCAGGAGTTCTCATCATGGCCCAGACCATCAACACCAACATCAATTCGCTGAATGCGCAGCGCAACCTG
>JBBAPK010000029.1:7870-37670 GCA_040400875.1 Burkholderiaceae bacterium
CATGGCCCAGACCATCAACACCAACATCAATTCGCTGAATGCGCAGCGCAACCTGTCGCAGTCGCAGGGCTCGCTGGCGACGTCCATGCAGCGCCTGTCTTCGGGCTTGCGCGTCAACAGCGCCAAGGACGACGCAGCCGGCCTGGCGATTGCCGACCGCATGAACGCGCAGATCCGCGGCATCAACGTGGCCATTCGCAACGCCAACGACGGCATTTCGCTGGCGCAAACCGCTGAAGGCGCGTTGTCCACCGTGACCGACGTGCTGCAGCGCATGCGTGAACTGGCGGTGCAAGCGCAAAACGGCTCGAACGGCACGTCCGACCGCGCTAACCTCGACACCGAATACCAGCAGCTCAGCGCTGAAATCACCCGCATTGCCGCGCAGACCAAGTTCAACGGCACCGCGATCGTCGGTGCCAGCGCCGGCGCACAGACCTTTCAGGTGGGCGCCAACAACGGCGACACGCTGACCATCACCACCTCGACGGTCACCACCGTGACCGGCGACTTGACCACGGCCGGCAATGCATCGACGGCACTGGCCGCCATCGACACCAAACTCGACACCGTCACGACCGATCGCGCCACCTACGGCGCCATGATGAATCGATTCCAGTTTGCGATCTCGAGCCTGCAGGTCACTGGCGAGAACCAGAGCGCTGCTCGCGGTCGCATCATGGACGCCGACTTTGCTGCGGAAACGGCCAATCTGGCGCGCTCGCAGATCTTGCAGCAAGCCGGCACGGCGATGGTCGCGCAGGCCAATCAGCTGCCGCAGTCGGTGCTGTCACTGCTCAAGGGTTGATCGGGGCGTCACTGGAAGGCTGGTGTCATGAGGCGCCGGCTGTTCACGCGGCTCAAGTCGCGAGCCACGTGGCCGATAGAACCTTCAACGCGGAGCTTTTCAAGCGTCCGTACTGGCGCCGCCGGGTCCGTTCAAGGTCCGCCGGCGCCGTTTCTTGTTGCGCTAGGAGATTTCCATGGCCGCCATCAGTTCAGCAGGTATCGGCAGCGGGCTCGACGTCAAGTCGATCATCACCCAGTTGATGGCCATCGAGCAGCGGCCCAAGGACCAGCTCGCCGCCGCGGCGACCAAGATCCAGACGCAGATTTCCGAGGTCGGCAAGGTGACCAGTGCGCTGTCCACCTTGAAGGACCTCAGCTCTAAGCTGTCATCGACCACGTTCTGGAACCAGACCACCGCCAGCTCAAGCGGCACGGCGGTGTCGGTCACGTCGAGCAGCACGGCGCTGGCGGCCAACTATTCGGTCGAGGTGCAGCAGCTGGCCAGCTCGCAATCGCTGATGGCGGGGCAGACGTTCGCCTCGTCGACCGCATCGGTGGGATCCGGAACGCTGAACATCCAGATGGGCACCTGGGGCACCGGACAAACCACGTTCACGGCGTCCAGCACGCCATCGTCGGCCTCCATCACGGTGGATTCAACCGATACGGTCGAATCCCTGCGCGACAAGATCAATGCGGCCGGCATCGGCGTGTCGGCCACCATCCTCACCGACTCGTCGGGCGCCCGCCTGGTGGTGCGTTCGACCAGTTCTGGCGCGGCCAACGGTTTTCGCATCACCAAGAGCGGTGCCAGCGGCGGCGTGGCGACCATGGGCTACGACCCGTCGAGTGGTGTGACGGGAGCCACACAGACCAAGGCAGCCGCCGACGCGAAGGCCACCATCGACGGCGTGAGCGTGACGTCGAGCAGCAACACCTTCGCCAATGTGATGGACGGCGTGTCGCTGACGGCCAGCGCCGTGACAACGGCCGCCGCCACGGTGAGCGTGAGCAACGACACCGCATCGATCAAAACCACGCTGCAGAGTTTCGCCACCGCCTACACCGCGCTCAACAGCCTGATCGCCACCGACACCAAATACGACTCGACGACTAAGAAGGCCGGCGCGCTGCAAGGCGACAGCGCCATCGTTGCCGTGCAAACGCGCATGCGCGCGCTGCTGGGCGCGACCTCGACGGCGTCTTCGTCCTTCGCACGGATGTCAGACGCCGGGTTCGAGTTGCAGCGAGACGGTAGCCTGATGGTCAATTCGACCAAGGTCGACAACGCCTTGGCCAACCTCAGCCAGATGAAAGCGCTGTTCGTGGACAACCCCTCCACCAGCACCAGCGGCGAGGGTTTCGGCAAACAGTTCTACGACACGGCCTACAGCATGCTCACCACGGGCGGATCGATCAGTTCGCGCTCGACGGCGCTGTCGGACAAGCTGCTGCGCAATCAGAAGTCGCAAGAGGCGATGGACGTTCGGCTGGCACAAACACAAAAGGCGCTCGAGGCGAAGTACGGCGCGCTGGACAAGCGCATGGCCTCGCTCACCGGGCTGTCGGGTTACGTGACCCAGCAGGTCACGCAGTGGAACAAGTCGACCTGATTCTGAAGCGCGATTTGGCCTGGCTTGCCGGCTGAATTTGCAGCTTCAGCGGCTCAAGTCAAACGAGGGTCCGCCGATATTCAGTACAGCAGCCACTACTGAGATCGCACACCATGTTTGCAGCCACCTACTCGCCAGTAAGAACCGCACCCATGCTCGCCAATGCCTACCGCACGGTGGGCACCGAAACCGGTGTTTCGGGGGCCAGCCCGCACAAGCTGATCCAGATGCTGTTCGACGGCTACCACGAGGCACTGACGCAAGCGCGCGGCGCCCTGCGTGAGCGCCAGTTCGAGGCCAAGGGACGTGCCATCGGTCGCGCGCTGCGCATCATCGACGAAGGCCTGCAAGGCGGGCTGAACATGCAAGAAGGCGGCAAGATCGCCGCCGATCTCGACAACCTTTACACCTACGTGTCGCTTCGCTTGGCCCAGGCCAATGCGCGCAACGACGAGGCGAGCCTGCTGGAATGCGCCGCGCTGATCGAGCCGATCAGCAGCGCATGGTCGCAGATCGCGCCCAATGCCTTCGCGGCATCGCCACTGAAACTGGTCAACGCATGAAGGCCGCCATGAAGCAACACATGAAGCAAACCATGAACCCAACTCACACCGAGAACCCAAAGAGCACCACGCTGCTCGATTACTACGAAGCCATCGAGCGCGCCAGCCAGGACATGCTCGAAGCCGCCCGCGTGGGCAACTGGGACTCGGTGGTCAAGCTCGAAGGTGCTTGTGCGCTGCTGATCTCGCAGCTCAAGCACGCTGCGGCCAACCGTTCGCTCGACACCACCGAAAAGCAGCTGAAGTCACGCATCATGCAGCGCATCCTGGTCAACGACGCCGAGGTTCGCGTGCTGGCCGAGCCCTGGCTTGAAGGTCTTGACGCACTGCTCGCAGGTCGCACGACCACGATGCACTGAGGCGGGTTGGGCCATGGGTCAAGACAGCCTGGATGACTTTCGCGTCAGCTCGCCGGTCGAGATGTCGACGCTGCTCAAGCGTTTGCTCGATTCGGCTGCGGTGCTCAACTTCAGCACGCCTTCGGGTGCATCGCTGTCGAGCACGCTGTGGACGATAGACAGCCAAAAAGGGGTGCTGACCTTCAGCGCCGACTCTGATTCACCGCAACTGCACACGCTGGTCGAATCCAGCGAGGCGATGGTGGTGGGCTACCTTGAAAGCATCAAGCTGCAGTTCGACGTGCACGACATGATGCTGGTGCGCAACGGCCCGAGCACGGCGATCAGCTGCGGCTTTCCGGCCGAGATGTTCCGTTTTCAGCGCCGCGATTGCTTTCGCGTGCGGCCGCTTTTGCGCAGCGAGCCCGTTGCACGCTTTACCCACCCCTCGCAGCCCGGCGTTGATCTGGAGCTGCGGGTGATCGATGTGAGCATTGGTGGCTGTGCGCTGCTGGTGCCCCACAACGTGCCGCCCATCGAGCTTGGCGCGAAGGTCAATGCCGTCGAGCTGGAGCTTGACGCCGACACTCATGTTTCGATTCCGATGCAGCTGTTGCACATGTCTTCGATGGCCGCCGAGGCCAAGGGATCGAAGCTGGGCTGCGAGTTCGTGCGCCCGAGCAATGACAGCATGCGCACGCTGCAGCGCTACATCGACCAGACCCAGAAAAAGCGCCGACTGATGGCGCTGGATTAGTCGTCGGCAGCCGACGTTCGTGCAGATTTGCGCGAAATAAGCGGTTTATTTGTTGCGGGACTGTCAAGTTCGTCCCGGCGATGCCGAAACCCTTGAGACGAGTTACGCCTGAATCTAGAAGGAGTGAATCATGAGCGTTGACAGTGTCCAGAGCACCAGTGGCATCGAGCGGGTCTACCCGACCTCGACGACATTGAATGCCCCCAACCAAACCAACAGTCAGGCCGAGTCTTCGCGCTCGACGCCTGCCAATGTCGGCTTTTCAACCGAGAACGAAGCGCCCTTGCGATTTCCATGGCTGAGCTGGCAAACGCGCGAGCTCGACCAGGCATCCAAGCAGCCTTCGCCATACGGCGTGATTCCCCTGCTCGGCAAAGAGATCGACCAAAAGGTGTGATCCGTCAGGTGCACGGCGATCAGACCTGAAGGTTCATGATTTCGCTGTAGGCCTGAACCAGCTTGTTGCGCACCTGCAAGGTGGCCTGAAAGCCGATATGCGCTTTTTGCGCTGCCACCATCGTTTCTTCGATGCTGACGTTGGGGTTGTCGAACTGCACCTCGCGCTGCAGCCGGCCGACTTCGGCCTGGGTGTTGCTCACCGACTTGAGCGCCTGTGCGAGCGCCGTCTGGAATCCGTCACCCTCGCTGGGCTTGACCTTGCCAAGCGGCATGCCCTGGGTGTTGAGCCCGGCGCGTGCCGCCGCCTGGGCAAAGTCGAATGGTTTGAGTGTGACGTTCATGTCGGGTCCCCCTGTCCAATGAAAGCAATCGTATCGGTGTGGTGCGATCTCGAAAGGCCGAACTGAAGGGCGTTTGTCGGATTGTTCGCCCCTTGGACGCCCCCAAGTCCTTCGAATAATGGTTTCCATCGGCCGGTGCATTCCGGCTCCTCTTTCAGTGAATGAGCACGATGGACAACGCACTCGTATTGAACGCTTCCGGCACGCCAGCCACTGACACCGGCTTTGCCTCTCGGCTGGCGTCCCTGCCCGCCAAGAGCAAGTTCAATCTGGGCGTGGGCGCTGCCGCGCTGGTGGCCGTGGTTGTCGGATTCATGGTCTGGAACACCGAGGGCGACTACAAGGTGCTCTACGCCAACCTGAGCGACAAGGACGGCGGCGCCATCATTGCGCAGCTGTCGCAGATGAACATCCCCTATCGCCACTCCGATGGCGGCGCGGCCATCCTGGTGCCCGCAGGCAAGGTGCATGACGCACGCCTGAAGCTGGCTTCGGCCGGTTTGCCCAAGGCCTCGGCAGGTGGTTTCGAGTTGATGGACAACGCGCGCTTCGGGCAGACGCAGTTTCAAGAGCGGCTGACCTTTCAGCGCGGACTCGAAGGCGAGTTGAGCCGCTCGATCGGCTCGCTGGCCGCGGTGGAAAGCGCTCGTGTGCATCTGGCGCTGCCTGCGCAAAACGGTTTCTTTCGCGAGCAGCAAAAACCCAGCGCCTCGGTGGTGCTGACGCTGCACGCCGGGCGCACGCTCGAAAGCGCTCAGGTCGCCGGCATCGTGCATTTGGTGTCGAGCAGCGTGCCTGAAATGAACCCCAAGGCGGTCAGCGTGCTCGACCAGACCGGCGCGCTGATCTCGTCAGCCCCCGACAGCAACCCGCAGGCCGGTCTCGACGCGCAGCAGCTGCAGTACGTGGCGCAAATCGAGCAGGGTTACGCCAAGCGCATCGCCGAGATGCTCGAGCCGGTGGTCGGCCGCGAGAACCTGCGCGCCAACGTGACGGCCAGCGTCGACTTCTCGCAGACCGAATCGACCGAAGAGGCGTTCAAGCCGAATCAGGGCCCCGATGCCGGACCGGCCACGGTGCGCAGCCAGCAAACGACCGAACAGAGCGGCAGCAACACGCCGGGTGCCTCGGGTGTGCCGGGCGCTGCCAGCAACCAGCCTCCGGTGGCTGCCGCAGCACCGCTGAGCGCCGCTTCTGGCACCGCCGCATCGACCGCCACCAGCACCCTGGGCGCCAACAGCCGCCGCGATGCGGTTACCAACTTCGAGGTGGACAAGACGGTGCGCGTGACCCGCAATGCCACCGGCTCCATCAAGCGCCTGAATGCCGCGGTGGTCGTCAACAACCGCAGCGTCACCGACCCCAAGGGCAAGACCACGCAGGTGCCGCTGGCGCCTGAAGAGCTCGACAAGCTGACCGCGCTGGTGCAAGAGAGCATCGGCTTCAACAAGGAACGCGGCGACTCGGTCAAGGTGGTCAACGCGCCGTTCAAGGTCGGCCCGGTGCCCGAAGAGGCGTCGATGCCGCTGTGGAAGCAGCCCGAGGTGATCGACATGCTGCGCGCCTTGGCAGTGCCTGCCGGGCTGTCTTTGGTGGCCATGATGATCTTCTTCGGAATGATCCGCCCGGCGCTCAATGCCGCGCTGGCACCGGTGCCTGAGCCTGGCAGCAACATCGACGCCAGCGTGGGCGGCGACGAGCAAATGCCAGGCCTGCCACCACCATCGGCTGCCATCCGGGCGCTCGAAGGCCCGATGAGCTCAGGCGACCTGGACGCTGCACGCAACCTGGCCATGCAAAACCCAGCGGCCGTCGCGCAGATCGTGCGCGGCTGGGTCAACGGCCAGCCGGCCTGACGGCAGCCGTCGCCACGCCGACTTCAACCGATCCATTCCACAGGGCCCGACATGAGTGCTGCCGACGACCAAGGCCTCGAGAACGCTGCCATCTTGCTGATGTCGCTGGGTGAGGCCGAGGCCGCAGAGGTGTTCAAGCACCTCTCGCCCAAGGAGGTGCAGCGCCTGGGCGAGACCATCGCGTCGATGAAGACCGTTACCCGCGAACGCGTCGATGACGTGCTGGAGAGCTTTTGCACCACCGCCGCTGAGCAGCACATGCTGGTGGCCGACAACGACGAATACGTGAGAGCCGTGCTGCGCCGCGCCCTGGGCGATGAAAAGGCCAACCTGCTGCTCGATCGCATCTTGCAAGGTAGCGACGTGTCGGGTCTGGAAGCGCTGAAGTGGATGGATCCGCAATCGGTGGCCGAGTTGCTGCGCAACGAGCATCCGCAGATCGTCGCCGCCATCCTGGTTCACCTGGACTTTGACCAGGCCTCGTCGGTGCTGAAGATGTGCACCGAGCGCCACCGCAACGAGGTGCTGGTGCGCATCGCCACGCTCGACGGCATCCAGCCGGCCGCGCTCAAGGACCTCAATGAAGTGATGAGCCGCGTGCTCGCTGGCGGCGACCGCGCCCGCAAGTCTTCGCTGGGTGGCGTGAAGCCAGCCGCCGAGATCATCAACATGATGGGCGGCAGCATCGAGACCTCGGTGCTCGACTACATCCGTGAAGCCGACAGCGATCTGGCGCAAAAGATCATGGACAACATGTTCACCTTCGAGGACCTCGAAAAGCTCGAGGACAAGGCCTTCCAGACGGTGCTCAAGGAAGTGCAAAGCGAGTCTTTGATCATTGCCCTGAAGGGCGCCACGCAGGAGATCCGCGACAAGGTCTTCCGCAACATGTCTACCCGCGCGGCCGAAACGCTGCGCGAAGACCTCGACTCACGCGGCCCGGTGCGTGTGAGCGAAGTCGAAAACGAGCAAAAAGAACTGCTGAAGATCGTCCGCCGCCTGGCTGACGAAGGACAGATCCAACTCGCGAGCGGCAGCGATGATGACTTCGTCTAATTTCAAGAATGTGCCGCCTCCCAAGGACGGCGCGAAGGGCTCTGTGTATTCGCGCTTCATTCCGCGCGAGGAGCTCAGTTCGTTTTCCAGCTGGAGTCCCGAGACCCTGTCGGGCTCGACCATGCGCACCGGCACCGGCGCGCCGGCCGAAGACCCGGTGCCCGCAGCCGAGATCCTGGCGCAGCAGCTGACCACCGCGCGCCAAGGCGGCTACCAAGACGGCTACCGCGACGGCATGGCCGCGCTCGAAGGCTTCAAGCAGGGCTTTGCCACGCAGATCACCGCGCAGCTCGGCCGGCTGGTCGAATCGCATGGCGCGCAGCTCGACGGCTTGCAGCAGCAACTGGCGCAAGCCGTCACCCAGTGCGCGCTGACGCTGGCGCGTGAGGTGGTTCGCAGCGAGCTGGCACTGCGCCCCGAAGCGGTGGTGGCGGTGGCTCAGGAGGCCATTGACACCTTGCTGCTGACGGCGCGCCACGTCACCGTGCGCGTGCATCCGGATGACCAGCCGCTGGTCGCGCAAGGCGCCGGCGAGGTCTTGCAAGCGCGTGGTGCGCGGCTGATCGGCGATGCCAGCGTCGTTCGCGGCGGCTGTCTGGTCGACAGCGACATCGCCAGCGTGGACGGCAGCGTGGTCACCCGCTGGCGGCGCGCTGCAGCCTCGCTGGGCTCTGAAATGACGTGGGCCGCTGCGAGCGCGCCCACCGGTTCGCAAGACGCCGACGAAGAGGACGCCCTGTGAAACAAACCGCCGTGCCCATGGACATGCCCGCTGCCTGGCAGCGCTACCTCAGTGACATGCAGATCTTTGCGGCCGATCCGGTGCCGCTGGAAACCCAGGGCATCTTGGTGCGCGTGGCCGGCCTGGTGCTCGAGGCCGCCGGCCTGCGCGAGCCCGTGGGCTCGGTGTGCGAGGTGCTGATGAGTGGTCAGCCCCCGGTGCGCGCCGAGGTGGTCGGCTTTTCGGGCGACCGCACTTATTTGATGCCCACCGGCGAGATCCACGGGCTGGCCAGTGGCGCTCGGGTGATCCCCAAGGCCTCGCCCACGGTGCCCATGAAACTCGGCGCGGTGCGCCACCAGTGGCGCCGCAGCATCGACCGCACCTTGCACCTGCCCGTGGGCATTGGCCTGCTCGGTCGCGTGGTCGATTCGCACGGCAGCCCGATGGACCGCCGTGGCCCGCTGGTCGATGTGCATGAGGAACCGCTGGTGCGTCGCCCCATCAACGCGATGGACCGCGAACCGGTGCGCCAGCCGCTGGACACCGGCGTGCGCTCGATCAACGCCATGCTCACCGTCGGTCGCGGACAGCGCCTGGGCCTGTTCGCCGGCACCGGCGTGGGCAAGTCGGTGCTCATGGGCATGATGGCGCGATACACCGAAGCCGACATCATCGTCGTCGGTCTGATCGGCGAACGCGGCCGCGAGGTCAAGGAATTCATCGAAGACATCCTGGGCGAGGACGGCCTGGCGCGCTCCATCGTGGTGGCCGCACCGGCCGACGCACCGCCGCTCACCCGCATGCAAGGCGCCAACTACGCCACCGCGATTGCCGAACACTTTCGCGACCGCGGCCAGCACGTGCTGCTGCTGATGGATTCGCTCACGCGGTACGCCATGGCGCAGCGCGAGATCGCGCTGGCCATCGGCGAGCCGCCGGCCACCAAGGGCTATCCGCCGAGCTGCTTTGCCAAGCTGCCGCAGCTCGTCGAACGCAGCGGCAATGGCACCGCAGGCAGTGGCTCGATCACCGCCATCTACACCGTGCTGACCGAAGGCGACGACCAGCAAGACCCCATCGCCGATGCCGCCCGAGGCATCCTCGACGGCCACATCGTGCTGTCGCGCGAGCTGGCCGAGTCGGGGCACTTTCCGGCCATCGACGTCGAGCGGTCGATTTCGCGGGTGATGACCAATGTGGCGCCGCAGCCCCACCTGGACGCTGCGCGTCGCTTCCGGCAATTGCACTCCAAGCACCAGAAGGCACGCGATCTGATCCAGCTCGGGGCCTATGCGCCGGGCCACGACAGCGAGCTCGACAACGCCGTGCGTCTCAACGCGCCGATGACGCAGTTCCTGCAGCAAGACATGCGCCAGCCGGCCAAGTTGGGTGACAGCGTCAAGCGGCTGTGCGCCGTGATGGCGGGCTGAACCCATTGCATCGATTTCAAGGAGCGTGACCATGAACCCTCTGCAACCCGTGATGACGCTGCTCACGCAGTGCGAGCGCGAGCGCGATGAGCTGGCGGTGGCTTGCCAGCGCGCGGCCATGTCGCATCGCAGCGCCACCGCACAGGCCGAACAGCTGGTGGTCTACCGCGGCGAATACGAGCAGCGCTGGGCCGAACAGTTCAAGACCGATGGCCGCATGGAGCTGGTCAACTGCTACCGCGGCTTCATGGACCGCCTCACGCAGGCCGTGGAGCAGCAGCAGCGCGTGGTGGTGCACGCTCAGGCCGCGCTCGACCACGCCAAGCTGAAGCTGCGCGATGGCGAGATCCGCGTGGCCTCGGTGCGCAAGCTGATCGAGCGGCGCCAAGCCGAAGCGCGCCTGTCGGCCGATCGTCGCGAGCAGAAGAACACCGATGAGTTCGCGCAGCGAGCGGCCTGGAACCGGCAACACGACAGCGACCGCGCCGACGCTTTTTGATCTGACAACGATGCATCAAGGCCGCCACACAGCGGTCCCACCTTGACCCCACAGAGAGCACGACATGAACCCGAACTCCACCGCGCTTTCCAACCTGTCCAACGCCTCGCTTCGTGCCAACAGCCCTGCGGGCAATTCCACGGCCGCGCCCGCGCCGGCAAGCTCCGGCACGCCCGCCGCAACGGGGCCGACCGAGTTCTCGCGCATGCTGGCGAGCAACCAGGCCAGCGCCCGTCAGGCCATCGCGCGCCAGAACAACGCCGTCAATCAGGGCAAGTTCACCGTGGCACCGAAGACGCCCGATGCCCCCGCGCAGCCAAGCGCCAAACAGTCCAACACCAGCGCCCGCCCCAGCGCCAACGCGAGCGAGCACGCGCACCCGTCGCAGGCGACGAACGAGGCCGCTGAGTCGAGCGCCACGCAAAAGCCCGTGCGCAGCGAACGCGATGCCGGGAAGTCGGCCGATGCCCACGCCAAGGCACACGATGAGTCGTCGTCGGCTGAAGCCAGCGATGCCCACGACGCCGAGCCAATCGAAACCGCGCGGACCTTCAGCTCCGATGCTGCGACGCTGCCCGCGCCCGTCGTCCCGTTCGCGCCGACCACGGTGTCGCTGGCGCAAGCGCCCCAGCTGCCGGCTGCCAACACCGCCGTGACCGGCGATGCATCGGCCGCATCAGCGGCGCTGCAGGCGACGACGGCCACTGCACCGGCTGCACCTGACACCCCCGCGCTGCCCACGCAGACGCAGACCCAGCCAGCGCCGGCGGCCGCCACGTCGAACGACCCGACGCTCGCGCAAGCGGCTGTCTCGGCGCAGCCCGCCATGGTGGCCGCAGGATCAGCCGCATCCGCCACAGTCAACGGCAAGCCCGCCGAGTCGGCCAAGTCAACCGATCGCGATGGGCGTGATGTGTCGGCTTCGAGCGGCCTGCAGACGATGCTTGGCGACGCGTTCAACCCTGTTTCACAGACACAGCCCCAAGTCGACACCGCCGCCGCTGGCACGCCGCTGAGCCCATCGGCCGCACCGCAGGACACGAGCCGTCAGGACTTCAGCACCCTGGTGCCCACAGGTCTGTTGCTGGCAGCGTCCAGCGCAGCAGGTGCTCGCGAAGCCGCTACTGCCGAGGCCTCGCTGGCTGTGCTCGGTCGCGGCGCGCTGAACGAGAACCGCAGCCGCACCCCGGCGGCTTTCGATGCCGCACAGTCGGGCGTTTTCGCCTTGCCGACAGCCGGCGCGGCCGCCGCAGCTCGCGGCAGCGAGATGCCTGCACCCGTGCAGGCCAACGTGCCGACACCCTTCGCCGAGCCCGGCTTCCAGCAGGCGCTGGGCTATCAGGTCAGCCTGCTGGCGCGTGACGGCATCGGCCAGGCCGAGCTGCACCTGAACCCGGCCGACATGGGCCCGGTGTCAGTGCAGATCACCATGACCGGCGACCAGGCCCGCGTCGACTTCGGCGCCGACCTGGCCCAAACCCGCCAGGCCCTCGAGGCCGGCTGGGCCGAACTGGCTTCATCCCTGAAGGACGCCGGCTTCACGCTGAGCGGCGGCGGGGTGTCCGACCATGCGCGCGAACGTCAACCCTCTCCAGGCCAAGGCGCTGCCCCTTCGTGGACGGGCGGCCGCGAGCGCGGCGAGGCTGATGTGCCGAACGTGGCGCCAGTGGTGGCGCGGCGCGTCAATGGGGCGGTGGACGTGTACGCCTGACCTACGGGTTGCTCTTGGGGCGAGAGCCCGCCTGTCTTGCTTGCTGCAGCGGTGGCTCCCTGCGGGGACCGCGCCGGGTCTCGGCCCGGCTGCCGAGTAACTTTCATTTGCTGGCCCAAATGAAAGTCACCAAAGCAAAGGGCCTGGAACACCAGCCCATTTGAGTGGCTCGCTTCGGCTACACGCCTACTTCAGAGACTCTGGCACGAGAACACTCACCGAACTACTTTGTCGGTTACCTCGCTAACGCTCAGCCGCTCAAGCTCGCTACGCCTCGACCCTGCGGGTCCACGGCTTGGGGGCATGCAAAGCTCGGTGCGGCCAAGCGCCGTCCAATCGCTGCCATCCGCAGCCGGATGCAGTCGCGCCACCGGTGCCGCGGCCAAGGCGCAGCCTGTAGCCGCCCAGCTCGCCCCATCCTCTCGGGTCCCCGGTGCCATTACCTATGGGGCGTACTCGGCAGTTCGCCTGTAGCCGCAGCGAGCCGGCCAAATGGGCTGGTGTTCAGGCCCTTTGCTTTGGTGACTTTCATTTGGGCCAGCAAATGAAAGTTACCCGCCAGCCGGGGCGGAACCCGGCGGGCTCTCCCGCAGGGAGCCAGCGCTGCAGCAAGCAAGACCGGCGGGCTCTCGCCCAGAGAACCCCCTCGCGGGAAGCGAACAAAACCCAAGCGATCGGCGATCGCAACCGCCAATACCGCCGTCTTTCTATGCCTTATCAAGGCATCGCCGCCCTCAAGCGTTTTTGATAATGAACCGTGAGCCGACGATTTGCGCCCATGCGTGATGACAGTGTCGGTCTGCCACCTTTGAAGGACTGTTCATGGCTGCTGCCCCTGCCCCCGCCCCTGCTCCCGACGCCGCCGAAGGCGCTGCGCCGAAGAAAGGCAAGAAGAAACTGATCATCATCATCGCCGCCGTGTTGCTGGTGGTGCTGGCCGGTGGCGGTGCGGCTGTGTACATGATGAAGAAGAAGGCCGATGCGGCGGCTGCGGCCGAAGCCGAGGACGGTGATGCCGAGGCGGCTGCCGATGGGGACGCCAAGGGGCATGGCGGCGACCATGCCAAGAAAGACGAGCACAAGGACGAGCACAAGGGCCCGCCGGTGTTCGTGCCGCTCGAGCCCTTTGTGATCAATCTGGCCGATCGCGATGTCGAGCGCTTTGCGCAAATCGGCATCACGCTGCAGGTCGATGACCCCAAGGCGGCCGACGAGATCAAGCTCTACATGCCCGCAGTGCGCAACGGCGTGCTGATGGTGCTGGCGCACAAGACATCCAAGGAACTGCTCGAGCGCAGCGGCAAGGAAAAGCTGGCTGCCGAGATCATGCGCGAGGCGGTGCGCCCGATGGGCATCAACATCGAAGCGCCTGAAGACGAAGACGCGGCTGCAGAGGATGCCGCCGACAAGCCCAAGGCCAAGGCGAAGAAGAAAAAGAAGAAGGAGCCTGAGCACAATCCGGTGGTCAGCGTCAATTTTTCCAGCTTCATCATTCAGTGACCCTCGGGCGTCCAACATGAGCCAGCAGATCCTGTCCCAAGACGAAGTCGATGCACTGCTGCAAGGCATCACCGGCGAGAGTCAGAAGCTCGACAAGGACGACACGCCTCAGGGCAGCGTGCGCGACTACGACATCTCCAGTCAGGAGCGCATCGTTCGCGGTCGCATGCCGACGATGGAGGTCATCAGCGAGCGCTTTGCACGCAACATCCGCATCGGGCTGTTCAACTTCATCCGCAAGAGCCCCGAGGTGTCGATCGGCAGCATCAAGGTGCAAAAGTACAGCGCCTTTTTGCGCGAGATCGTGGTGCCCACCAACTTCAACCTGGTCAACATCAAGCCTCTGCGCGGCAACGGGCTGATCGTGTGCGACCCGGCGCTGGTGTTCGCGGTGATCGACTCGCTATTCGGTGGCGCCGGCAAGTACCACACGCGCATCGAAGGACGCGACTTCTCGCCCACCGAGCTGCGCATCATCATGCGGCTGGTCGAGGTGATCATCGTCGAGTACAAGAAGGCCTGGGTCGGCATCTATCCGGTGGACATGGAGTACGTGCGCTCCGAGATGCAGCCGCAGTTCGCCAACATCGCCACGCCCAGCGAGATCGTGGTGGCCACGTCGTTCACGCTGGAAGTCGGCGATTCGACGGGCATCATCTCCATTTGCATTCCGTATTCAACGCTCGAGCCGATTCGTGACGTGCTGTATTCGACGATGCAAGGCGACAGCGCCGAGCCCGATCGGCGCTGGGTCAACCTGATGAAAGAACAGATCCAGTCGGCCAAGGTCGAACTGGTGGCCGAGCTGGCCACCGCGCCGGCCACGGTCGAGCAGTTGCTGTCGTTCAAGGTGGGTGATTTCATCGAGCTCGATTTGCAGCCGCAGATCGAGGCCACGGTGTCTGGCGTGCCGGTGCTCGGTTGCCACTACGGAATTTCCAACGGGCGCTACGCGCTGAAAGTCGATCAACTGTTGTCCAGCTCATCCACGGGCTGGTTGGGAGCAAGCAATGTCTGATGAAGCCGCACTGCAAAAGCAGTCAGAAGAAGACGCCATGGCCGCCGAGTGGGCTGCTGCCCTGGCCGAGGCCAAACCCAGTGACGGTCAGGCCATGCAGGCTGGCGAGCAGACCGCCGTCGATTCCGTCGCGCCGGCGAAGTTCACCAACTTCTCCAACGAAGGAGCGCCTTCGGCGGGCAACGACATCAACATGATCCTCGACATCCCGGTGCAGCTCACCGTGGAACTGGGTCGCACGCGCATTCCCATCAAGCACATCTTGCAGTTGGCGCAGGGCTCGGTGGTCGAGCTCGAGGCAATGGCCGGCGAGCCCATGGACGTGCTGGTCAATGGCTACCTGATCGCCCAGGGCGAGGTGGTGGTGGTCAACGACAAGTTCGGTATCCGGCTGACCGACATCGTCACGCCGAGCGAGCGCATGCGTCGTCTGAGCCGGGCCGGATGAACTCGGCCATGCCCATGTCGGCGCTGCTGTGGTTTGCAGCGATCGTCGTCATGATCCCGCTGGCGCTGTGGCTGCTCAAGCGCTCGCCGCTGGGCGGTTCCTCGTCTGGCGCGGGCAGCATGCGCAGCGTGTCGTCGCTGCCGCTGTCGAACACGCACCGGCTGCTCACCGTCGAGGTGGGGCAGGGCGATCAGCGTCGCTGGCTGGTGCTGGGCGTCACGCCGCACAACATCAATTTGCTGCACACCATGGAGCCACCACCCGATGCCGCAGCCGCGCTCAGCTCCGGCGGCCCCGGTGCCAGCGCACCGGGCGGCTCCTTTGCCCAGATGCTCGGCCGCCTGCGTGGCCCATCCGCCGGCTCCGGGAGTGAACGTGCCAACTGATCTCGCTTCACGTCTTGCCCCTGGTGGCTCGCCGCGTCGTGCGGTGCGCGCTGCGTGCGGCTTGCTCGGTCTTGCGTTGCTGGCGGTGGCTGCGCCCGCGCTGGCACAAAGCACCGGTGCGAGCTTGCCGTTGATCGTCGGGCAGGGCGCCCAGGGTGCCAGCTATTCGGTGCCGATCCAGACGCTGCTGTTTTTCACCGCGCTGAGCTTCCTGCCGGCGGTGCTGCTGCTGATGACGGGGTTCACCCGCATCGTCATCGTGCTCAGCTTGTTGCGTCAGGCACTGGGCACGCAGGCCGCGCCACCCAATCAGGTGATCGTGGGCCTGAGCCTGTTTCTCACCTTTTTCGTGATGAGCCCGACCATAGACCGCGTCTACAAGGACGCCTACGAGCCGTTCAGCACCAACCAGATCGCATTCGATGAGGCGCTCAAGCGCGGCGAGGTGCCGATGCGCGAATTCATGATGAAGCAAACGCGCCAGGCCGATGTGATGCTGTTCGCGCGCCTGGCCAAGCTCGATCCTTCCATCAAGACCGAGGACGTGCCGTTCAAGGTGCTGGTGCCCGCATTCGTGACCAGCGAGCTCAAGAGCGCGTTCCAGATCGGCTTTCTGATCTTCATCCCCTTTCTGGTGATCGACATGATCGTGGCCAGCGTGCTGATGAGTCTGGGCATGATGATGCTGAGTCCCGTGCTGGTGGCGCTGCCCTTCAAGCTGATGCTGTTCGTGCTGGCTGACGGCTGGAATCTTTTGCTGGGTTCGCTGGCGGCGAGCTTCGCGTAGGGGAGCAGGCATGGACTCACAACAGGTATTCACCTTTGGCCAGCAAGCGCTGCACATGATGCTGATGCTGTCGGCGCCGCTGCTGCTGACGGTGCTGGCGGTGGGCTTGCTGGTGAGCATCTTCCAGGCGGCCACGCAGCTCAATGAGGCCACGCTGTCGTTCGTGCCCAAGATCCTGGCGGCGGTGGCGGTGCTCACCATCACCGGGCCGTGGATGATCACCACGCTGGTCGAGTACCTGCAACGCATGCTGCAGGCCATCCCCACCGTGGTGGGCTGAGGCAGCCTGCGGTCTTCGCGGGGCTTGCGTGCTTAATTTCACCGAAGCGCAGATCTGGGGCTGGGTCGGCCCGCTGTTGTGGCCCTTTTTGCGCGTGCTCGCGCTGATGGGCGCGATGCCGGTGTTTGCCCAGCGCAGCGTGCCCGTGCGCGTGCGCGTGGCGCTGTCTTTCCTGATCGCGCTGGCGGCCAGCGCTTCGCTGCCCGAGATGCCGGTGGTGCCGCTGGATTCACCGCTGGCCGCCATGCTGGTGGTGCAGCAGGTGCTCATCGGGCTGTCGATGGCCTTTGCGGTGCGCATCGTCTTTGCGGCGGTCGAGTTCGCCGGCGAGATCGGCGGCTTGCAGATGGGCTTGAACTTCGCCGGCTTCTTCGATCCCGCCTCGGGCGGGCAGACCACCGCGCTCAGCCGCTTCTTCGGCATGATCGTCTCGTGGTTGTTCATCGTGATCAACGGCCACTTGCTGATCATCGCGGCGGTGGTGCAAAGCTTTCATGCCTTTCCGGTGGGTCCCGAGCCCTTTGCCTTCCTGCGTGCGACGCGCCCCGAACTGTGGGGCGCCGAGATGTTCAGCTTGGGGCTGTGGATCGCGCTGCCGCTGATCGCCATGCTGATGTTCACCAACCTCGTGCTCGGTGTCATCGCCCGCGTGGCGCAGCAGATGAGCATCTTTTCGATCGGCTTTCCGATCACGCTGTCGGTGGGGATGGTCGGCGTGCTGCTGACGCTGTCGCTCATGGAGATGCCCTTCACCTCGGCGCTCGAGCGCATGCTGGGGATGTTTCAGTAGCCCAGCGCTGAACATCGGTAATGAGCGGGATTCACCCCGCTTCTTCGGCTCAAGTTCGGCCACCGGCTGGGAACAATCGAATCACGCAGATCCTGCGAGTTGATTCCCCCGCCCGAACGCCATGGCCGACCAAGACAGTCAAGATCGCCAGCTGCCAGCTTCAGCCAAGAAGCTGCAAAAGGCACGCGAGGACGGCAACGTCCCGCGCTCGCGTGATCTGGGCCACTTCGCGGCGCTGACGGTCGGCGGCATGGGCATCGCCTTGATGCTGCCCACGCTGACGGGCTGGCTGCAACGCAGCTTGCAGCGCAGCTTGCACTTCGGTGTCGAGGCGATGCGCGAACCCAAGGTGATGTTCGAGCAGCTGTCGCTGGTCACGCAGTCGCTGCTGTTCGTGGTGGCGCCCATGGGCTTGTTGATGACCCTCGTCGGTGTGGCCAGTGCCCTGGCAGTGGGCGGCTGGAACTTCACCTTGAAGCCGCTGGCGCCCAAGGCCACGCCGTTCAAGATCATTTCCGGATTCGGCCGCCTGTTTGCCAAGCAGCAAATGGTTGACGCGCTCAAGGCGTCTGTGCTGGCGCTGCTGCTGGGCACGGTGGGCTGCTTTTACCTGCTGTACCACGTCGATGAGTTCCGCGGACTGCTGGCCATGCCGCTGCCTGCGGCGCTGGCGCAGACGGGCTCGTCGATTCAGCAAGGCCTGTGGCTGCTGCTGGGCGTGCTGGCGCTGTTCGCGCTGGTCGATGCGCCGCTGCAGAAGTACCTGCATGCCGACAGGCTGAAGATGAGCGTGCAGGAGCAAAAGCAAGAGCACAAGGAGTCCGAGGGCAGCCAGGAAGTCAAGTCCAGGCAGAAGCAGCTCATGCGCGAGGCCTCGCGCCGCCGCATGATGGCTGCGGTGCCCACCGCCGACCTGGTGGTCATGAACCCGACTCACTATGCGGTGGCGCTGAAATACGACGACACCCTGATGGGCGCACCGCGGGTGGTGGCCAAGGGCGCCGATCTGATCGCCATGGCCATTCGCGACCTGGCGCGCGACTCGCAGGTGCCGGTGCTGCAGGCCCCGGTGCTCGCCCGTGCGCTTTACGCCCACGCCGAACTCGACCGCGAGATCCCGGCCGCGCTGTTTGCCGCCGTGGCTCAGGTGCTCGCCTACGTTTACCAGATGCGCGCGGCGATGCGCGGACGCGCTGCCATGCCGGGCGAGTTGCCCGAATTGCCGGTGCCGCCCGAACTCGACCCGCACAACACCCTCAAGCCTTCAACGAAGGACGCTGAATGAACCCCCTCGCATTGCAGATCAAGGGCTGGTTCGGCCCCAACGCCGGCGCCATCAAGGCGCTGATGGCGCCGGTGTTCATCGTGATGGTGCTGTCGATGATGGTGCTGCCGCTGCCGCCCTTCTTGCTCGACGTGCTGTTCACCTTCAACATTGCGATGGCGCTGATGGTGATGATGGTGGCCTCGTACATGGTGCGCCCGCTCGACTTCGCAGCGTTTCCCACGGTGATCTTGCTGACCACCTTGCTGCGCCTGTCGCTCAACGTGGCTTCGACCCGCGTGGTGCTCATGGAAGGCCACACCGGCCCCGGCGCTGCGGGCGCGGTGATCGAGTCGTTCGGCCACTTCCTGGTCGGTGGCAACTTTGCCGTCGGCCTGATCGTCTTCGCCATCTTGGTGGTCATCAACTTCGTGGTGGTCACCAAGGGCGCCGAGCGCATCGCCGAAGTCGGCGCGCGCTTCACCCTGGACGCCATGCCCGGCAAGCAGATGGCCATCGACGCCGACCTCAACGCTGGCCTGATCGACGAGAAGGAAGCCAAGCGCCGCCGCGCCGAAGTGGGCGACGAAGCCGAGTTCTTCGGCTCCATGGACGGCGCCAGCAAGTTCGTGCGCGGCGACGCGATGGCCGGCTTGCTGATCTTGTTCATCAACATCATCGGCGGCTTCATCATCGGCGTGGCGCAGCACGGCCTGTCGGCTGGCGAGGCCGCCGACAGCTACATCGTGCTGGCCGTGGGCGATGCGCTGGTCGCGCAGATTCCGGGTCTGCTGATCTCGGTGGCCGCAGCCATGGTGGTCTCGCGCGTGGGCAAGGACCAGGACGTGGGCACCCAGATCGCCGCGCAGATGTTCAACTCGCCGCGTTCGCTGGCCATCACCGCCAGCGTGATCGGCGCGTTGGGCCTGATTCCTGGCATGCCGCACGTGGTGTTCCTGCTGATCGCAGGCGCGCTGGGCTACGCAGCCTGGTGGATGCGCGAGCGCGATCGCCGCGCCAAGGCCGCGCCGACCAAGTCGCTGGCGGCGACGCCTGAAGCCAATGCCGAAGCCAGCTGGGACGACCTGCTGCCCATCGACACCCTGGGCCTGGAAGTGGGCTACCGGCTGATCTCGCTGGTCGACAAGGCGCGCGATGGCGATCTGCTGGTGCGCATCAAGGGCGTGCGGCGCAAGTTCGCGCAGGACGTGGGCTTCCTGCCGCCGCCGGTGCACATCCGCGACAACCTCGAGCTCAAGCCCAGCATGTACCGCCTGACGCTGCGTGGCGCGGTGGTGGGCGAGGGCGAGGCCTTCCCAGGCATGTGGCTGGCCATCAACCCCGGTGGCGCTTCCACCAACCTGATCGGCACGCGCACCACCGACCCGGCGTTCGGCCTGCCAGCCGTGTGGATTGAGGAACGTCAGCGTGAAACAGCCCAAATGAGCGGCTTTACCGTGGTTGATTGCTCGACCGTGGTGGCCACCCATCTTTCACACTTGATGCAACTCCACGCCGCCAAGCTGTTGGGTCGGGTGGAGGTCCAGCAACTGGTCGAACACGTGACCAAACTGGCTCCCAAGATGATCGAGGATGTGGTGCCCAAGATGGTTTCGATTCCCGCCCTGCAAAAAGTGCTCCAGCTCTTGCTGGAAGAAGGCGTGCACATCCGCGACATGCGCTCCATCGTCGAGAGCCTGGCCGAACACGCATCGACTGTCACCGACCCGGCCGAGCTGGCCCGCCGCATCCGCGTGCACCTGGCACCGTCCATCGTTCAGCAGATCTATGGCCCGAGCAAGGAGCTCGACGTCATCGCGCTCGAACCCGACCTCGAGCGTCTGGTCACCCAGGCGCTCACCTCGCCGCATGGCGCATCGCTCGATCCCGGCGTGGCCGACAACCTCGGCCGGCACGCCGCCGAATCGGCCAAGCGCCAGGAAGACCTCGGATTGCCAGCTTGCCTGCTGGTGCCCGACCTGATCCGCGCGCCGATGGCCCGATTGCTCAAGCGAGCCGCACCGCGCATGCGGGTGCTGGCTCACAGCGAAATTCCTGAAACGCATTCGATCCGCATCGGGTCGGTCATTGGAGGTACAGCATGAACGTCAAACGTTTCACCGCGCGCAGTTCGCGAGAGGCTCTGGCCATGGTTCGCCAGGCCCTGGGCGAAGACGCCATCGTGCTGTCCACCAGACCCTCAGGCGACGGCGTCGAGGTGGTGGCGATGGCCCCCGAAAGCATGCAGCAGATCGAGCGCATGGCCACCGATGGCGGCCCTGCGACCGCACCGCTCATGGCGTCATCTGCTCAGACCCGGGCGACTGCGCCTGCCGCAGCGCGTCAGCGTGCGTCGCTGGCGTCGCGCACCGCAGCGGCCATGCCCATGCCCACCGAGGCGCTGGCCGAATCGTCGGTCGACGACGATGTGGCGCGGCTGAACATGAGCACCTTGTCGTTTCAGGACTATGTGCGCGAGCGCATGCTCAAGCGTCGGCAGCTCGCGCTGCAGGCCGAATCGGCTTCGTCACGCCCGGCTCTGGCAGCCGACAGCGCGCCTGGCGTGCTGGCATCGCGCATGACCGACAAGCCAGCAAGCCCCAAGGCTGCGCCAGCCAAGGCGAAAGCCCCCGAGAACATGCCGGCGCTCACCGCGCTGCACAGCGAAGCGGCTGCGATGTATGTCGATCCACCGCCCCTGACGCTGGCCCATGAGCCGCCCGTGCTGCGCGAAGAGGTTCGTAGCCGCGCCCGGGTGCCGGCTGCCGCTGCACCATCTGCCGCTGCCGATGCCGGCGTGGCGCGCCGCGACCAGCAAGACATGATGAACGAGCTGCGCAGCATGAAAGGCATGATCGAAGAGCGCTTTGGCGCGCTGGCCTTCATGGAAAAACTGCAGCGCCAGCCCGCACAGGCGCGGCTGACGCAAAAGCTGCTCGACTGCGGCTTTTCGCCTGCGCTGATTCGTCGCTTGGCCGATGGCATGGGCCCTGAGGTCACCGACGAGATGGCCTGGGCGGCCCATGTGCTCGAGCGCAATTTGCACAGCGCCGATCGCGAGAGCGCTCTCGAAGACCAGGGCGGCGTGTTCGCGCTGGTCGGTGCCACCGGTGTGGGCAAGACCACCACCACCGCCAAGCTCGCTGCGGCCTTCGCCACGCGCTACGGCGCCGCGCACCTGGGCCTGATCACGCTGGACGCTTACCGCGTTGGCGCCCACGAACAGCTGCGCGCCTACGGCCGCATCCTCGGTGTGCCGGTGCACACCGCGCACGACCGCGCCTCGCTCGAAGACCTGCTCGATTTGCTGTCGGCCAAAAAGATGGTGCTCATCGACACCGCCGGCATGGCCCAGCGCGACACGCGCACCCGTGAGTTGCTCGACATGCTGGCTCACCAGTCGATCCACAAGCTGCTGGTGGTCAATTCGGCCGCGCAGGGCGAGACGATCGAAGACGTGCTGGTGTCCTACCGCGCCAGCGCCTGCCGCGGCGTGGTGCTGTCAAAGATGGACGAAGCCGTCAAGCTCGGCCCGGCGCTCGACGCGCTGATCCGCCACAAGCTCACCGTGCTCGGCGTGGCCAACGGCCAGCGGGTGCCTGAAGACTGGCACCGCCTGTCGTCACACGCGCTGATCCACCGCTCGCTGCACCCCACCGTGGGCAGCGCCTACCGCATGGATTCCAGCGAAGTGAACCTGGTCTTCGCCGCACCGCAAAACCAGTCGCATCCCACGCCTGGCAAGGCTGTGCGTCACGACGAACTGGCAGCCGCCCTGTGAACGCAAGCGCTTCCATGATCCCCATGAAATCCGTGTCTTCCAGGCCTCTCGACCAAGCCGATGGCTTGCGGCGTTTGTTTGCCCACTCGCAGGTGTGCTTCGTGCCGGTGGTGTCCAACCCGCATCTGGCCTTTGGTGGTGTGATGCTCGAGCGGCTGTGCAGCGGTTTTGCCGAGCAAGGCTGCCACACGCTGGTGGTCGACGCGGCCGAGAACTCGCCCGAACCCGGCGAGATGGCCGACGTCGATCTGGCCGCGTGCATCGAGACGCTGTCGGGCGAGGTGTCGTATCTGGCCGCCCGCGGACTGCCGCTGCGCCACGTGAATTCACGAGGCTCCACCGCCGGGCTGCTCGACGCGCTCGAGCGCGCCGCACCTGCAGCCGATGTGGTGCTGGTGCATGCCTCGGCGAGCGACTTGTGCCGGCTGTTCACGAACAACGATTTGCTGAGCCGCCCGCGTCCGCTGCTGCTGGCCGAGGACCATCCGATCAGCGTCAAGCACGCCTACTCGAGCCTGAAGCTGCTGACCCAGCGAGCCGGTTTGATGGTGCACGACCTGATGCTGGTGGCAGCACCCCAGTCGCCGCGTGCCGAGCGCATCGCCATTCAGATTGCTACCTGCGCCGATGACTTTCTGGGTGCGGTGCTGCACGACTGGATTCAGGTCGACCCGGCCGGCGATGCGCGTGCTGCCGTTTCGCCCGCGCTGCGTCGCTGGGTGCGTGACACTCTTCAAATTGCCACTGGCGTTGCAGCCGGTGGGTACCCCGCACAGATGGAAATGCGCGAGAGCGCATTCAACTGACTTTCCGGAGCCAAAACATGTCCACGTACACCGCCAAAGGACAGCTCGACAACTCGTCGATGCTCAAGCAGTACAGCCCGCTGGTGCGCAGACTGGCCCACCAGATGATCGCCAAGCTGCCGGCCAACGTCGAGCTCGACGACCTGATTCAGGTGGGCATGATCGGCCTGGCCGATGCGCTCACGCGCTTCGACGTGGCGCAGGGAGTGCAGTTCGAGACCTTCGCCACCCAGCGCATCCGCGGCGCCATGCTCGACGAGCTGCGTGGCAACGATTACCTCTCGCGCGGCACGCGCAAGCAGCAGCGCACCATCGAGTCGGCGGTGCACAAGCTCGAGCAACGCATGGGCCGCGCGCCGGTTGAAAGCGAAATCGCCCGCGAGATGGGCATCACGCTGCTCGAATACCAGGAGCTGCTGGGCAAGGTGCGCGGCACGCAACTGGTCTACCTCGAGGACATGTCTGGAGACGACGGCGACCAGGACTTTCTCGACCGCCACGTGGCCGATGAATCGTTCAACCCGCTGGCGCAGTTGCAAGACAACCGCATGCGCGAGGCGCTGGTGGCCGGCATCAAGATGCTGCCCGAGCGCGAGCAGTACGTCATGAGCATGTACTACGAGCACGACATGAATCTCAAGGAAATCGCCGCGGTGCTCAAGGTCACCGAGTCGCGGGTGTGCCAGCTGCACAGCCAGTCGATCGCGCGGCTGCGCGTCAAGCTGCGCGAATACTGATCGGCCACTGCGCCCGATCCGAAAGCCCTTGAAGGCCTGGCCCTGGCCCCTGCCGGCGCTGCTGAGCTGGGCACTGGCGTGGGCCGTTTTTGCTGTGTTGCGATCGGCCGATGCGAGCGCGTCGGTCGCGCTGCTGGCGGGCGTGCTCGCAGGCGGGTTGCCAGCGGTGATTTCGCCTTGGCCTTTGACCGTGTGGCGCCGTGCCTTCATGGCCGGCGGCTTTCCGCTGTCGCTGGCACTGAGCGGCACGGCGGCGGCTGAACTGCCGGCCTGGGCTTGGTTGCTGCCGCTGGCGCTGCTGGCGGCCATCTATCCGGTCAAGGCGTGGCGCGATGCCCCATTTTTCCCGACGCCGCGTGGTGCTCTCAAGGGCCTCGCCCGACTGGCGCCGCTGCGCGCTGATGCCCGCGTGCTCGAAGCCGGCTGCGGGTTGGGCGACGGCTTGCGCGAACTGCACTCCGAATTTCCGCAGACGCGCATCGACGGCATCGAGTGGAGCTGGCCGCTGCGTCTGGCGTGCCAGTGGCGCTGCGGCTTTGCACGCGTTCGCCGTGGTGACATCTGGCAGGCCGACTGGTCGCCTTTCCAGATGGTCTACCTGTTCCAGCGCCCCGAGAGCATGCCGCGCGCCGTCGACAAGGCCGCACGCGAACTGACACACGGCAGCTGGCTGGCGAGTCTTGAATTCGAGGCACTGCAGCTCGAGCCCGACGCGGTTCACCGCTGCAAGGATGGCCGCTGCGTGTGGCTGTATCAGCAGCCGTTCAAGCCACGCACCGCGCACCCGGCAGCCCACGGCTGAGGCCCAAGCCCGAGCGCGCACTCGCACTCGCACTCCCACTCGGCCTTGCGGTCAAAATCGCGGCCTGAGTGCTGCCGCTGTTCACGGTGCGTGGCTCAGCCATCCAACCCAGGGAGTGCGTCCATGCCCGGTCTGTTGCCACTTGTCGATCCTGACGGCCTGCTCGAGTTCTCGGTGGTCTACACCGACCGCGCGCTCAACCACATGTCCAAGCGCTTTCAGCAGGTGATGAAGGACATCTCGGCCACCCTGAAAGAGGTCTATCACGCCCGATCGGCGGTGGTTGTTCCGGGCAGTGGCACCTTCGGCATGGAGGCCGTGGCCCGCCAGTTCGCCACCGGTCGCAAGGTGCTGGTCATCCGCAACGGCTGGTTCAGCTACCGCTGGACGCAGATCTTCGACATGGGCGGCATCCCGTCGGAATCCATCGTGCTCAAGGCACGTCGCACCGGTCCTGGCAAGCACTCGCCATTTGCCCCCGTGCCCATCGAAGAGGTGGTGGCCACCATCCGAGCACAGCGCCCTGAGGTGGTGTTCGCGCCGCACGTGGAAACCTCGGCCGGCATGATCCTGCCCGACGCCTATTTGCGCGCCGTGGCCGATGCGGTGCACGAGGTGGGCGGGCTGTTCGTGCTCGATTGCATTGCCTCGGGAACGATCTGGGTCGACATGCAAGCCTGCGGCATCGACGTGCTGGTGAGCGCGCCGCAAAAAGGCTGGAGCGGCTCGCCGTGTGCCGGCCTGGTGATGCTGAGCGATCTGGCCCGCGAGCGCATCGACAGCACGCAAAGCACCAGCTACGCGTGCGACCTGCGCAAGTGGCTGCAGATCATGGAGACCTACGAGGGCGGTGCTCACGCCTACCACGCGACCCTGCCCACCGATGCGCTCACGCTGGTGCGCGATGTGATGCTGGAGACCCGCACCTATGGCTTCGCGCGGGTTCGCGCCGAGCAGCAGCGTCTGGGCGATGCCGTGCGCTCACTGCTGGTCGCGCGTGGTTTCAAAAGCGTGGCAGCCGAGGGCTTTCAGGCGCCGGGCGTGGTGGTGAGTTACACCGAAGACGCCGAGATGCAGACCGGCAAAAAGCTCATGGCGCAGGGCCTGCAGATCGCCGCTGGCGTGCCGCTGCAATGCGACGAGGGGGCTGATTTCCAGAGCTTTCGCATCGGCCTGTTCGGGCTCGACAAACTGCATGACATCGATGGCACCGTGGCCCGACTGGCCGCGGCGCTCGACCGCTTGCCACCATCGGTGGCTTGAGTGAATCAACCCAGGGGGTTTTCGATGAAACGCGCAGTGATGGGTGTGTTGCTGGTGTGTGCGACCGGCACGGCTTGGGCCGATTGGGTGCGCATCAGGAGCGATGGCACGGTGACCGTGCTGGCCGACTCAGGATCGCTCTCGCGCAGCGGTGACATGGCCACCATGTGGAGCATGATCAACCACGCCAAGCCACGCAAGACTGACGACGGCGAGGAATACCTGTCTTCGCGCCAGCGCTTGGAATACGACTGCGCCGACAAACTCAACCGCCGGCTCGAGTTCGATCGCTATTCCGATTTGTCGGGTCTGGGTCGGGCGGTGTACTCGAACAAGAACGCCAGCGTCTGGAGCCCGGTGGCGCCGGGCACGGTGGCCGGTGAGCTGCTCAGGTTCGCCTGCGGCGCCAAATGATCGGTGCAGGCCAACCGCAACTCAGTACTGGGTGTGCTTGACCGACCAGTACGGGCTCTCGAGCAGAGCGAAGATGCGCTCCATGCGGGCGTCGAGCCAGGCGGCAAAGCCTGAGAGTTCCGGGGTGTTGTGGTTGCTGTCGTTCATGGTTCGCTCCAGGGTTGCAAGGCAGTGGTCGCCCTGCGGTTTGATGTGATGGGTTGTCAGCAGCCGTGTGCCCCACACACAGCAAATCTGATGTGGCTAATTTAGCCCACTCCACGCGATTGCCAATCGGGTTCATCCACCAAGGTCGCCGGCAAACCACACGGCCCGGTTCGCAGCGCGCTCGCCCTTGGCGGCAAGCTGCCGCCTTTGTGGCAGCATGAAATCCCCCCAACCTTTTACACGACAGCAACAGCCATGGAAATCGACGGACCCAACCCGCAGCAACTCAAAGGCATCGTCAAGGCATGGCCCTCGGTCGATGGCCGCGCATTTGCCATCAGGCTTCAATTGACCGACAGCGTGATCGATCTCGAACTCGATGACGAACGGCTGCGGCAGCTGCTGATGGCCTTGATGCAGTCATCGGTGGTGTGCTCGCAAAAACGCACCGACCTGCCCGACATCAAGCGCAGCGATCCGGCTCAGGGTGTGCAGATCCCGGCCACCGCTGTCGATGTGGTCGCGATGGAAGAGTCGCGCAAGCGTCTGGTCATGCGCGCGGGCACCGTCGACTTCCATCTGACGATAGGCTCGTCGGCCACGGCAAAGTCGCTGGCGATGGCGCTGACCGCCTAGATCCCCAGCCGGCGTCTACCGATGACACAAGCACCGACGGCCGTCACGCCAGATCCCGACGCATCGCCGCGATCGCCGCATCCCCGGCGCGTCTTCGTCCTCGGTGCCACCGGCACCATCGGTCGCGCCACCGTGGCCGCGCTGGTGCAGCGTGGCCACGAGGTGGTGTGCTTCATCCGTGCGCGCGCGGGTGTCGGCGGCGCGATGACGGTGCAAGACAGTGAGCGACTGCTGAGCGGCGCCACGCTGCGCTTCGGTGATGTGTGCGATGCGGCATCGCTGCCTCGCGATGGTTTTTGTGGCGAGCGATTCGATGTGCTGGTGTCGTGCCTGGCCTCGCGCACCGGAGCGCCCAAGGACGCCTGGGCCATCGATCACCAGGCCCACGAGCACGCGCTGGCCGCGGCGAAGGCCGCCGGCGTCACCCAGTTCGTGTTGCTCTCGGCCATCTGCGTGCAAAAGCCGCTGCTGGCCTTTCAGCGCGCCAAGCTGGCCTTTGAAAAATCGCTCATCGAATCCGGCCTGAGCTATTCGATCGTGCGACCCACCGCGTTCTTCAAGTCGCTGTCCGGCCAGATCGATCGCGTCAAGCGCGGCAAGCCTTTCCTGATCTTCGGCGACGGCACGCTGACCGCGTGCAAGCCCATCAGCGACGGCGATTTGGGCTGCTACATCGCCGAGTGCCTTGACGATGAGAGCCGCCGCAACCGAGTGCTGCCCATTGGCGGGCCGGGCGAGGCCATCACCCCGCGGCAGCAAGGCGAGCGCCTGTTCGCGCTGCTCGGCCAGCCGGCTCGCTTCAAGCAGGTGCCGGTGAAACTGCTCGACGTCATCATCGCCGTGCTGAGTGCGGCCGGCCGGCTGGTGCCTGCGCTGGCCGACAAGGCCGAGCTCGCTCGCATCGGCCGCTACTACGCCACCGAATCCATGCTGGTTCTGGACCCCGCCACCGGCCTCTACGATGCGCAAGCGACGCCCTCGACAGGCACCGAGACGCTGTTTGATTTCTATGCCGGTCTCGTGAGCGGTTCCATCGCGCCCGAGCGCGGCGACCACGCGGTTTTCTGAGCGCCGTGCGGGCCGCACGCCGGCCCAGGTTTCCCAAGGTGATGCATGCACTCACAGTTTGACCGTCAGCGCGCGGCGTTCGCGCTGGACATGATGCCCAGCCACCGCACCCGCATCGACAGGCTCGATCGGCTGTACGCCATGACCGAGCGCATCGCACCGCAACTGGCCGAGACGATCTCGGTGGATTTCGGACACCGACCCGCAGCGATCACCGAATTGGCCGAGGTGATGACGGTGCTGGCCGGCATCCGGCACACCCGCCGTCGGTTGCGGCACTGGATGCGCAGTCGGCGCGTGGCGACGTCACTGCCATATCAACCAGCGAGCTGCCGCATCACGCCCCAGCCGCTGGGGGTGGTGGGTGTGGTGTCGCCCTGGAACTACCCCTATCAGCTGGCCATCGCACCGGTCGTGTCAGCGATCGCCGCGGGCAACCGCGTGATGATCAAGCCGTCCGAGCTCACGCCGCTCACCTCGCAGCTCATGCACGATGCCGTGGCACAGACCTTTGGCGCCGAGGAGTTCAGCGTGGTGCTGGGCGATGCCGATGTGGGCCGTGCATTTGTCCAACTGCCTTTTGATCACCTGCTGTTCACCGGATCGACGCAAGTCGGCCGTCAGGTGGCGATGGCCGCTGCCGCCAATCTGACACCGGTCACGCTGGAGCTCGGCGGCAAGTGTCCGGCCATCCTGGGCGCCGACTTCGACGCGGCCCGCACTGCCGATGCCTTGGTGGCCACCAAGCTGTTCAACGCGGGCCAGACCTGCATGGCGCCCGACTATGCGATCGTGCCCAGGCTGCGTATCGATGAATTCGTGGCGGCCGTTCAAGCCAGCACGCAGCGCATGTATCCCGATGCGCTGAACAACGCCGACTTCACCAGCATCATCAACGAGCGGCATCTGGCCCGGCTGCAAGGCCTGCTGGACGACGCGCGCAGCCGTGGGGCCACGGTGGTGACTTTGTCGGCAGGTGAGGGCGGGCGTTTGCCGCGCATGCTGGCGCCCGCGCTGGTGCTGGGCGTCCATGGGGACATGCAGCTCATGCAGCAGGAAATCTTCGGCCCGCTGCTGCCGGTGATGGTCTATGACGACCTTGACGAGGCGCTGGCCCATGTGAATGCGCAACCCAGGCCGTTGGCGCTGTACTGGTTCGGGCGCGATGCCGTCACGCGCGAACGCGTGCTGCGCGAAACCATATCGGGCGGCGTCACGGTCAACGATTGCATGATGCATTTCACCCAGGAAGACCTGCCCTTCGGCGGCGTCGGTGCCAGTGGCATGGGCGCACACCACGGCGAGGTGGGCTTCAAGACCTTCAGCAAGGACAAGCCCATCTTCATCCAGAGCCGCTGGTCCGGGGTGCCGCTGATGTACCCACCCTACGGACGCGTCTTTCGCATGATGGCCAAGCTGCTGCGCCGCATCGGCTGACGGCCCGCCCTCATCGGGTCTGGTGTGACGGTGTTTGGCTTACCGGGCAGCCTTGAGCGCGGTCGTCATGTGAATCATGACCGAGGTGGTCCACGCCAATGAAAACAAGCCCGAAAGGGATATGAAAAAGGCCAGACTTTTCCAGCCTATGGGTAACAGG
>JBBAPK010000030.1:0-36822 GCA_040400875.1 Burkholderiaceae bacterium
TTGCTACCGTCAGGACCTAAACCTGGTGCGTCTACCAATTTCGCCACCCGCGCGGAGCCAAATCAAACGACAGGAACAAGCGCTGTCATTCAACGGAATTTCCGCGCACCGCGGAAAGCCGATGAGTTTAACCATGCCGGCTGCCGACTCCGAATGGCGCGCTCGACCTTGGCACGCGGTTCAGCGGGCTGCGCGCCCATCGCTCAGACGCCGTGTCGTCGCTCGGTCTCATGGACAATTCTTTCAGTGAGCGTTGACCATTACGAAAATTTCCCCGTGGCCTCCTGGCTTTGTCCGTCAAGCCTGCGTGCCTCTATCGTGGCGATCTATGGCTTTGCTCGCACGGCGGATGACCTGGCCGACGAAGGCGATGCGCCCGCCCCACAGCGCCTGGCCGACCTTGCAAGCTACCGCGCCGATCTGGTGTCGATAGAAAACCGTCGCAGCCCATCACAACGCTGGTCGCACGTCTTCGTGCCTTTGTCTGACGCGATTGAGCGCACCGAGCTGCCGGTCAGCTTGCTGCACGATTTGCTGAGCGCGTTCGAGCAAGACGTGGTCAAGACGAGGTACACCGACCGCGCCGAACTGCTCGACTACTGCCGCCGATCGGCCAATCCCGTGGGTCGCCTGTTGCTGCATCTTTACGGGGTGAACGACAACGCGTCGCTGAGGAGATCAGACGCCATTTGCAGCGCCTTGCAGTTGATCAATTTCTGGCAGGACCTGAGCATCGACACCGAGCGCGGCCGGCTCTACGTGCCGCAGGTGGATATGGACGCCCATGGCGTTTCCCAACAGCAGTTGCTCGATCGCCAAGACAGCGCCGCCGTGCGTCAACTGATTGCAGAGGTGACCGCCTGGGCGCGCGCGCTGATGATGCAAGGAGCCCCACTGGTGCACCGCGTGGCAGGCCGCGGCGGGTGGGAGCTCAGGCTGGTGGTGCAGGGTGGGCTTCGCATCATCGACAAAATCAAACGCATGGATCACGCCACGCTGAGGCAGCGCCCGCGCATCGTCAAAATGGACGCTCCCTTGATGCTGTGGCGCGCTGCTGGCATGCGCCCGCCCAAGACAGCCCCGACCCGCGAGATCGCATGACACCTGAAACCTATGTGCAGGACAAGGCAGCCAAAAGCGGCTCGAGCTTTTATTACGCATTCCTGTTCCTGCCACCGCAGCGACGCGCTGCCATCACGGCCTTCTATGCGTTTTGTCGCGAGGTCGACGACGTGGTCGACGAGACCACAGATGCGGGGGTTGCTGCAGCCAAGCTCGCCTGGTGGCGCCAAGAGGTGGCAAGCGCCTATGCGGGCCACCCCAACCATCCGGTGATGCGGGCGTTGATGCCCCATCGCGAGGCCTTTTCCATCGAGGCGTCTCATCTGCTGGCAGTGATCGACGGCTGCCAGATCGACCTGGAACAAACGCGCTTTCTGGACTTCGCGGGGTTGACGCGCTACTGCCATTTGGTGGCCGGCGTGGTCGGCGAAGTGGCCGCCAGCATCTTTGGTCGAACCAGCGAACAGACGGTTCAGTACGCGCACCGGCTAGGCCTGGCCATGCAGCTGACCAACATCATCCGCGACGTGGGCGACGACGCAAGGCGCGGGCGCATCTACCTGCCGGTGTCGGAGTTGCAGCGCTTCGACGTGAAGGCCAGCGAGTTGCTTGCGCGCTCGGCACCGTATGGCTACAGCGATCGCTTCAACGCGCTGATGGAGTTCCAGGCCGAGCGTGCTCATCGGGCTTATGACGAAGCGATGGCCCTGTTGCCGGCGGTCGACCGGTCGGCACAAAAACCCGGCCTCATGATGGCCAACATCTACCGCACCTTGCTGCGGGAAATCGAGTCCGACGGCTTTCAGGTGCTGCACCAGCGCACCTCGCTGACACCGCTGCGCAAGCTGTGGATTGCTATGCGCACCAACTGGTCGGGGCGCTGATTGAGACACACGGCCAGCGCTCGAGTGGCCGTGGTGGGTGGTGGCTGGGCCGCACTGGCAGCGGCCATCGAGGCGACCCAACTGGGTGACAAGGTGTCGCTGTTCGAGATGGCGCCCTCACTCGGCGGTCGGGCACGCACTGTGTGGCTGGAGTCGGACGGCCATCGGCGAGCCTTTGATAACGGCCAGCACATCCTCATCGGCGCCTACCGCGAAAGTTTGCGCCTGATGCAACTGATCGGCAGCGAGCCTGAGGCCTGCCTTTTGCGCACCCCGCTGACGCTGGTCGATGGCAGTGGCATCGGGTTGCGCTTGCCGGCCGGTCCCGCGCTGGTGGCTTTTTCTCGTGGGGTCCTGAGCCACGCAGGCTGGAGCTTGCGCGACAAGGCACGCCTGCTGTGGATGGCAGCACGCTGGGCCTGCGGGGGCTTCACCTGCTCGCCCTCGCTGACGGTCGGCGAGCTGTGCAGCGACTTGCCGCAAGCGGTGCGGCACGACCTGATCGACCCGCTGTGCGTCGCTGCACTCAATACCGATTCGCAACACGCAAGCGCCCGAGTCTTTCTGCGGGTGTTGCGCGATGCGATGTTCTGCGGTCCCGGATCGGCAGACCTGCTGCTGCCGCGCAGGCCGCTTGGCGAACTGCTTCCCGAGCACGCCGCGCGTTGGCTGGCGCAGCAAGGCGCGCAGGTGCTGACATCGGCGCGGGTCATGCACATCGAGCCCGACGGCGACGGCTGGCGTGTCGACGGCGAGCGCTTCGATGCGGTCGTCATGGGCTGCACCGCGCGTGAGGCGGCGCGTCTTGCCATGGCGCATGCGCCTGCCTGGTCAGACAGCGCTGCAGCACTTCATTACGAGCCCATCGTCACCGTGTACGCGATGGCAACCGGCACACGCTTGCCGCAGGCGATGACCTTGCTGCACTCAAGCCCCGCACAGGGGCCGGCGCAGTTTGTGTTCGACCACGGTTGGCTCAGCGGCGAGCACGGGCTGCTCAGCTTCGTGATCAGCGCAGCACAACCTTGGGTGGACGCTGGCCACGACGCGACCGTCGAGGCCACGCTGCGTCAAGCACGCTCGCAATTGCACGCGCACCTCGGGTCGCAGTTGCAAGCGCTGCAGGTCTTGACAGAAAAGCGCGCCACGTTTCGCTGCACGCCAGACATCAAAAGGCCACCCGCACGCATGGCACACCGGCTGATGGCCGCTGGCGACTACGTCGAAGGCCCCTACCCTGCCACGCTTGAAGGCGCAGTGCAGTCGGGCATTCACGCGGCACGCAGCTGGCGCGATGACTGAGAGCCATCGTCAAGCGGCCACTGCAGGAGCAAATCAACGAGGGGCGAATGGCGCGGCCAGCGGCTCGCCTATGAAAAGGCCCTGCTGCGGCCACACCACGCTCTTCCAATAGGCTTCCATCAGGCTCGCGCCCTGAACATAGTGAAGCAGCAGGATGTGCGGGTGCGGAAATTTCTGCGGGTGCGAGCACGGTTCCGAGACCGTTCCGTACGAACCCGTGGCACCCGAAGTGATCCACTCGACGGCGCTCATCTGACCGCCCTTGTCGTCAAGCCGCCCGCCATACGACGTGAGGTGATCTCCGACCCCGCCGGGCACCCATTTCAAGGTGTCGAGTTTGTCCACCTGAGCCAGACCCGTCTCGTAGATCAGCAAACGGTTCACGTCTTGAAGCACGTTGGATTTGTCGACGTGCACCTCGACGCCAAAGTCGCGCAACAAACCGGGTGGAGGGAATAGCGCAGCACGGCTGCTGCGCGCGGCATCGGAGGTGATCAGGTAATGCGCGTTCACCGGCGGCGATCCACGCAAGCCCAGCGTGTGGTCGGAGGCCACGCCGCGGCGGATCATCTCTTGTGCCATCTCGACGCTTTTGCCCGCGAGCAGCATCGCAGGTCGCATTTGCAGATCAGCAAACGGACGCGCCGTGTAGGCATTGAAGTAACTCGATTTGCGCGATGGAGCGCAACTCTTGACGCACAAAGCTCGATCGAAACCCATGGCGAGTGCACCGGTGATTGAGTTGCAATCCACGGCAAATGGCTGGCTCCAAGCCAAGGCCAAGGCCTGGATGTCGGGGCCGAAGAATTCCTTGACGCGTTTGTCCAGCGCTTGAAACTCGTCCACCGAGAGTTCTGCACGCACCGGCAACTCGACACGCAGCACCTGCGAAGGCAGCAGCTTGCGAGCCTCGATGTAGAAATTTCCGACCTGCACCGAGTACGGGTCATTCAGATTGATGATTAGGCCGATGTCCTGTGCCGTGAGCCGCGCCGTGATGCGGGGGACGACGGACTCGCCAGCCGCCGCCAGACCGCTCAGCCCCACAAGGCAAATGAGCACGAGCGCACCCCGGCTGCGAACTGCGGACCGCTTGAACCCCAGCCATGACTTTTCGCCATGCAAAATGGTTCGCCACAGAAAGAAACCATCACCCATGGAAACCATCCCCCCCCAATCGCCAGCCGTTCAGGTGCTCGAGCGCACGTTTGCCGTGCTGGACGTGCTGGCACAGCACCCGGGGCCGGTGTCGTTGAAGCTCATCAGCGAGCAAACCGGGCTGCACCCATCGACCGCGCATCGCATCTTGAACGATCTGACCTGCGGCCGACTGGTCGAGCGACCGGAAGCCGGGAGTTATCGCCTGGGCATGCGCTTGCTTGAGCTTGGCAATCTGGTCAAAGCCAGGCTCGACGTGCGCGATGCTGCGCTCAAGCCGATGCGCGCATTGCACAAGCTCACCCAGCAGCCGGTGAATTTTTCGATGCGACAGGGCGATGAAATCGTCTACATCGACCGCGCTTACAGCGAACGCTCCGGCATGCAGGTGGTGCGTGCGATCGGCGGAAGGGCGCCGCTTCACCTGACTTCGGTGGGCAAGCTGTTTTTGGCGCACGATGATGTTCAAAGGGTTCGCGCCTACGCCAGCCGCAGTGGTCTGATTGGGGGCACTCGCAACAGCATCACCGATTTGGCATCTTTGGAAAGAGAGCTGTCCACCGTGCTGGCACTCGGTACTGCGCGCGACAACGAAGAACTTGAAGTGGGGGTGCACTGCATGGCTGCGGGCATCTTCGACGATCAGGGCGTGCTGGTCGCTGGATTGTCGATTTCCGCTCCGTCGGGCCGACTGGAAGACGGCTGGCTCAAGCACCTGCGGTCCACCGCCGAGGAGATTTCCGCGCGGCTCGGCTTTCGAGACACGCCTTTTGAAAGCCCCTTGGTCAAAACGCACTCTTTGCGCCGTCCGGCCAGCACATGAGGTGGCTGCCGCAGCGACATCCCGTCGACCCGCGACCGCGGGTGCCACTCAAGACACCGGTTTGGGTGTCGTTTGGTTGACCCAGCGGCGCACGCGTTCGGCATCGGCCAAACGCGTGTTCAACCCGCTGGAATCCAGAAATACCATGATCAACTTGCGCCCGGCCAGACTGGCCTGCATGACGAGGCACCGGCCCGCTTCGCTGATGTATCCCGTTTTCTGCAAGCCTATGTCCCAGGTCGGATTGCTGACCAGGCGATTGGTGTTGTGGTACTGCAGCTTGCGGCTTCCGATATCCACCTGGTATTCAGGCGAGGTTGAAAGCTCACGAATCAACGCGTAGGTGTGGGCCGTCTTGACCAAAACAGCCAAATCATGAGCGCTGGACTGATTGAGGCTTGAAAGCCCCGTGGGTTCGACATAACGGGTGCCGGTCATGCCGAGCAATTGCGCCTTGGCATTCATCGCGCTGACAAACGCGGGCAAGCCGCCCGGATAATTTCGTCCCAGCGCGTGAGCAGCCCGGTTCTCGGAAGACATCAATGCAAGATGGAGCATCTCGCCGCGGGTCAACTCAGAGCCCACACTAAGCCGCGAACGGCTGCCTTTTTCGGTGTCGACGTCGTCCTGGGTCACCGTCAGAACGTCATCCAGGGACAACTGCGCATCGGTGACCACCACCGCCGTCATCAGTTTGGTGATGGACGCGATCGGAAGCACCGCCTGCGAGTTCTTGCTGAAAAGAACCTCGTTCGTGTCTTGGTCCATGACCAGCGCCACGCTGGACTTGAGGGCGAGCTTGTCCGGCGTGGCGCGAAGGCCCTCGAGTTCACCCATGGAGGGTTTGACTGCGGCAGCCATCTTGGGCGCACCGCCTGAGGGTCGGCCGGCCGGTTGAGCCGACACGCGAGGCTTCGACTTGGACTTTTTGACGGCGGTCGGCTGGGGCTTGGACGCCACGGCCTTTTTACTGACCGCTGGCTTGACCGACTCCGCTGACTTCACTGGCTTCGTCGTCTTGGCAAGTTTGTCCGCCGCTTGCGCGGCCACCGCAGGCACCGCAAGCGACAGCACCGAGGCGGCCACGAGCCCACACAAGAAGATTTTGGGAAATACCGTCACCAAGCGCCTCGTTTCCGTCTGCTGCCGCAGTTTATGGCATCCCAAAAAAACACGCAATATCAGAAACTTACGTGATCTTTCTCAAGTACCACATTGGGTCATGCAGGCGCTGTGCCGTCAGCCCTGCGCAGCCACCCGATCGCCCTTGCTGTGCAGCTTGTTGAGCGCCGAAAGGTAGGCTTTGGCCGAGGCCACCACGATGTCCGGATCGGCACCCACACCATTGACCACTCGGCCGCCCAATTGCAGGCGCACCGTGACCTCACCTTGCGACTCTGTGCTTCCCGATGTGATGGCATTGACCGAATAGAGCAACAACTCTGCGCCTGATTGAATCTTGGATTCGATCGCCTTCAGGCTGGCGTCCACTGGGCCGTTGCCGTGACTTTCGGCATGGTGCTCTTCGGAACCCGCCGCGAAGGCGACCACGGCATGCGGGCGCTCGCCCATCTCCGAATGCTGCGACAACGCAAGCAGGCGGTAGTGCTCCTGCTCCGCGGTGACCGACTCGTCCATCACCAAGGCGGTGATGTCCTCGTCGAATATCTCGCTCTTGCGGTCGGCAAGCTCCTTGAATTTGGCAAATGCTGCGTTCACTTCGGTCTCGGACGCCAGCTTAATACCCAGATCGTGCAGCCGTTGCTTGAATGCGTTGCGTCCCGAGAGCTTGCCCAGCACGATCTTGTTGGTCGCCCAGCCCACATCCTCGGCACGCATGATTTCGTAGGTATCGCGCGCTTTGAGCACGCCGTCTTGGTGGATGCCGGACGCGTGAGCAAACGCATTGGCACCCACCACCGCCTTGTTGGGCTGGACGACAAAGCCCGTGGTCTGCGACACCAGGCGCGACGCCGGCACGATTTGGGATATGTCGATGTCCAGGTCCAGCCCGAAGTGATCGCGGCGGGTTCTCACTGCCATCACGACTTCTTCGAGAGCGCAATTACCCGCGCGCTCGCCCAAGCCGTTGATCGTGCACTCGATCTGGCGCGCGCCGCCGATCTTGACGCCGGCCAAGGAGTTGGCCGCTGCCAGCCCCAGATCGTTGTGGCAGTGCACCGACCAGATGGCCTTGTCGGAGTTGGGAATGCGCTGGCGCAGGTCGAGGATGAAGTTGCCATACAGCTCGGGAATGGCGTAGCCCACGGTGTCGGGAATGTTGATGGTGGTGGCGCCCGCATCGATCACCGCCTCGAGAACGCGGCAAAGAAAGTCAGGGTCCGAGCGATAGCCGTCTTCCGGCGAAAACTCGATATCGCCCGTCAGATTGCGCGCAAAACGAATGGAAAGCCTGGCCTGTTCAAACACCTGATCGGGTGTCATGCGCAGCTTTTTTTCCATGTGCAGCGCACTGGTGGCCAAAAAGATGTGGATGCGTGTCGAAGCGCCCCCTTTCAGTGCTTCGGCAGCCAAAGAGATGTCGCGGTCGTTGGCACGCGCGAGCGAACACACCGTGCTGCCCTTGATCGCCTGCGCGATCGCCTTGATCGACTCAAAGTCTCCATTCGATGCGGCGGCAAAACCGGCCTCGATCACATCGACCTTCAAGCGCTCGAGCTGGCGCGCGATGCGCAGCTTCTCGTCGCGCGTCATCGAGGCCCCGGGCGACTGCTCGCCGTCACGCAAGGTGGTGTCGAAGATGATGAGCTTGTCAGCCATGGTGATGCCCCTGAAATTGAACGTTGCAAGCAATGAAAACGGCCCGTTGCGTGAGCAAACGGGCCGGCAAGACAGAGTAGAAAAAGAAGTCGGTCAGCTGGCCCGGAAGCACCGCGCGCATAGAGCCAGCAAAAAACCAATGTTTATCAACATGACCGGAATCTAGCACGCGCCGATCAACGGTGAAGCCCTTCTTCCTCGGGCGCATCGGTCGACATCGCAATCAAGCTGGCACGACGGCCCTTCATTTTTTTCCACCCATACACCCCGTAACCAGAGACCGCGTAGATACAGAAGATCGCGAACAGCACGATGGGCGGATGCACCATGACCAGCGCGATGGCCAAGGCGATGGCCACTGTGACCACAAATGGAACGGTGCGCTTGAGGCTGAACTCCTTGAAGCTGTAGAACGGCAGGTTGGTCACCATGGTCAAGCCTGAAAACAGCGTGAACGCCAGCGCCGACCACGTCAGCCACGATTGCTGCGCACCCACGTTTTTGTATCCAGCGTCATCGATGACCCAGATAAAACCCATGACCAAGGCAGCGGCTGCCGGACTGGGCAGGCCCTGAAAAAAGCTTTTGTCCACCAGGGAAATGTTGGTGTTGAAGCGAGCCAGTCGCAGCGCGCCGCAAGCGCAGTAGATGAACGCGGCCAACCAACCCAGCTTGCCCATGCCTGTGAGAGCCCACTCATAGACGATGAGGGCGGGCGCCGCGCCAAACGACACCATGTCCGACAGGCTGTCCATGTGCTCGCCAAAGGTGCTTTGGGTGTTGGTCATGCGCGCCACGCGACCGTCCAGACTGTCGAGCACCATGGCGCAAAAAATACCGATGGCCGATTGCTCAAAACGCCCGTTCATGGCCATCACGATGGCGTAGAAGCCCCCAAAAAGTGCAGCCAGAGTGAACAGATTGGGCAGCACATAAACACCCTTGCGGCGAGGCCGCGGCAACTCCTCGTCCAAGTCGTGTTCAGCGGGATCATCGGCGTGGTTCATGCTGCGAGCGTCGCAATCACGGTGGTGGTGGCGCTGACCTTGTCACCCGGCGCGACATTGGCCGTCGCGGTGACCGGCAGGTACACATCGACCCGAGAGCCAAAACGGATGAATCCGTAACGCTGCCCGCGGCTGAGTTTGTCTCCGACTTGCGTGTAGCAAAGGATGCGTCTGGCAATCAGCCCCGCCACCTGCACCAGCGTGATCGTGTGACGACCCGAGGCGATCACCACCGCATTGCGCTCGTTTTCGGTTGATGCCTTGTCGAGGTCGGCATTCACGAACTGCCCCGGAAAGTAGGTCACCTTCGTGACCTCGCCATCCACGCTGGAGCGGTTGCTGTGGACGTTGAACACATTCATGAAAACGCTGATCAGCAAGGCGTCGCGATCCGCATACGGATCGCGGACCTTTTCGATCTTGACGATGCGCCCGTCGGCCGGTGACAGCACCAGATCCGCACCCTGCGGAATGGCGCGGGGTGGGTCCCTGAAAAACTGCACCACGAAAACCAGAACGATCAGCAACAGCCAGGTCACCCAACCGAAACCCGTGAGCACCACAGATGCGACCACCAAGCCAAGCGCGATCGCAATGAAGGGCCAACCTTCTTTGGCAAGGATCGGATGTGGGTAATTCATGCAGCGCAGTCTACCTATGGGATGAAAGAAAAAACCGCGGGAGATGCCCGCGGCTTGGAAATGCGTTGCGGCCGCTCAGGCCACGCACGCACAGATCAGTTCTTCGACTGGTCAACCAGGCGGTTCTTCTTGATCCACGGCATCATGGCGCGCAACTGCTCGCCCACGATCTCGATCGGATGCTCGGCCATCAATCGACGACGCGACAGCAGCGTTGGCGCACCAGCGCGGTTTTCAAGGATGAAGCTCTTGGCATATTCGCCCGTCTGGATGTCCTTGAGCGCCTTGCGCATGGCGTTCTTGGTGTCCTCGGTCACGATCTTCGGACCGCTGACGTACTCGCCGTACTCGGCGTTGTTCGAGATCGAGTAGTTCATGTTGGCGATGCCGCCTTCATAGATCAGGTCGACGATCAGCTTGAGTTCGTGCAGGCACTCGAAGTAGGCCATCTCAGGCGCGTAGCCGGCTTCGGTCAGGGTTTCGAAACCCGCCTTGATCAGTTCGACTGCACCACCACACAGCACCGTCTGCTCGCCGAACAGGTCGGTTTCGGTTTCTTCGCGGAAGCTGGTTTCGATGATGCCGGCCTTGCCGCCACCGTTGGCCGAGGCGTAGCTCAGTGCCAGATCACGCGCCTTGCCGGAGCGGTCCGCGTAGACGGCGATCAGGTGTGGCACGCCACCGCCTTGGGTGTAGGTCGAACGAACGGTGTGGCCAGGAGCCTTGGGCGCCACCATCCAGACATCGAGGTCGGCGCGCGGAATCACCTGACCGTAATGGATGTTGAAGCCGTGTGCGAAGGCCAGCGATGCGCCTTGCTTCATGTGGGCAGCCACGTCGTTGTAGACCGCAGCGATCTGCTCATCGGGCAGCAAGATCATGACGATGTCGGCGGCCTTGGCGGCCTCAATCACTTCGAGCACCTTGAGCCCGGCCTTCTCGGCCTTGGCCCACGAAGGGCCGCCCTTGCGCAGACCGACAGTGACGTTGACGCCGCTGTCGTTCAGATTTTGAGCGTGGGCGTGACCTTGCGAGCCGTAGCCCAAGATGGTGACAGTCTTGCCCTTGACGAGGCTCAGGTCAGCGTCTTTGTCGTAGTAAACATTCATGGGGTTCTCCTTGGTTCAGTTGTTTTGTAGTGGGTGCGGGTTCATACACGCAAGATGCGCTCTCCACGACCGATCCCGCTCGTACCGGTACGCACAGTTTCCAAAATGGCGGCCCGATCAATCGCTTCGATGAAGGCATCGAGCTTTGACGAGTCGCCGGTCAACTCGATGGTGTAGCTCTTCTCGGTGACATCGATGATCCGACCGCGGAAGATGTCGGTCATGCGGGTCATCTCTTCGCGCTCCTTGCCGACCGCACGCACCTTGATCAGCATGAGTTCTCGCTCGGTGTAGGCGCCTTCGGTCAGATCGACCACCTTGACCACCTCGATCAGTCGATTGAGGTGCTTGGTGATCTGCTCGATGACGTCGTCAGAACCCGTGGTCACGATGGTCATGCGCGACAAAGAAGGATCTTCCGTCGTCGCGACGGTCAGGCTCTCGATGTTGTAGCCGCGGGCCGAGAACAAGCCGACCACTCGCGAAAGCGCTCCGGGTTCGTTTTCAAGCAGCAGCGCAATGATGTGTTTCATGTGTCTTGTCGGCGCCATCAAGGAACGGCAGCGGTGTATGCCGACCCCAAGAACAGCCTGAGTTAAGTTGTATTCAGTTCCGCCACGCGCGCGATGTTCGACACAGGTTTGGCAGTCGCGGTAACGACTGCGCCGCTGTGGCGTTCAGCGCCTCACAGGTCTTCGGAACCCAGCAGCATCTCGCTGATGCCCTTGCCCGCCTTGACCATCGGCCAAACGTTTTCTTCCTGGTCGGTGCGGATGTCGAGAAACACGGTGCGGTCCTTGAGACGGATTGCCTCGCGCAAAGCGCCTTCCACATCGGCCGGCCGCTCGATCTTGAAACCCACGTGACCGTAGGCTTCTGCAAGCTTCACGAAATCAGGCAGCGCATCCATGTAGCTGTGCGAGTAGCGGCCGCCGTAATCCAGCTGCTGCCACTGGCGGACCATGCCCAGATACCGGTTGTTGAGCGACACCACCTTGACTGCCGTGCTGTATTGCAAGCAGGTGGAGAGCTCCTGGATGCACATCTGGATCGAGCCTTCACCCGTCACGCAAAACACGTCGGCTTCCGGCTTGGCCAGCTTGATGCCCATGGCATACGGCAGGCCCACACCCATCGTGCCCAGACCACCTGAGTTGATCCAGCGGCGCGGCTGGTCGAAGCGGTAGTACTGCGCGGCCCACATCTGGTGCTGGCCCACGTCAGACGTGATGTAAGCGTCGCTGTCCTTGGTCAGTTCCCATAGCTTCTGGATCACGTACTGCGGCTTGATCACCTCGTCGCTGGGCGTGTACTTGAGACAGTCGCGGCCACGCCATTCGGCGATTTGCGACCACCACGCCGACAGGATGGCCGAATCCGGCTTGAGCTGCGACTCCCTGATCTGCGCGATGAGCTCCTGGAGCACGTCTTTCACGTCGCCCACGATGGGAATGTCGACCTTGACGCGCTTGGAAATCGATGAGGGGTCGATGTCGATGTGAACGATCTTGCGTTCGACCGAGGCAAAGTGGGCCGGGTTGCCGATCACCCGGTCGTCGAAGCGCGCTCCCACCGCCAACAGCACGTCGCAGTTCTGCATCGTCATGTTGGCCTCAAAGGTGCCGTGCATGCCCAGCATGCCGAGGAACTTGGGATCGCTCGCGGGATAGGCACCCAAGCCCATCAGGGTGTTGGTGCACGGGTAGCCCAGCAGATCCACCAGCTCACGCAATTCGGCAGAAGCCTCGCCCAGGATCACGCCACCGCCGCTGTAGATGTACGGACGTTTGGCCGCCATCAGCAGCTGCACTGCCTTGCGGATTTGCCCGCCATGGCCCTTGCGAACCGGGCTGTAAGAGCGCAGCTCGATCGAGGTGGGGTAGGAAAACGCTGTGGTCTTGAGCGAGACATCCTTGGGGATGTCGATCACCACCGGCCCCGGACGTCCAGTGCGGGCAATGTGAAACGCCTTCTTGATGGTCAAGGCCAGATCGCGCACGTCCTTGACGAGGAAGTTGTGCTTGACGATAGGTCGGGTGATGCCCACCGTGTCGCACTCCTGGAAGGCATCCAGCCCGATCGCAGGCGTGGGAACCTGACCGGTGATGATGACCATCGGAATGCTGTCCATGTAGGCCGTGGCGATGCCGGTGACGGCATTGGTGACGCCGGGACCCGAGGTCACCAGCGCGACGCCCACCTCGCCCGAGGCGCGCGCATAGCCGTCAGCTGCATGAACGGCCGCCTGCTCATGGCGCACCAGCACGTGCTCGATCGTGTTTTGCTTGTACAGCGCGTCGTAGATGTACAAGACAGCGCCGCCCGGATAGCCCCAGAGAAACTTGACGTTTTCAAGCTGGAGGCATCGAACGAGTATTTCGGAGCCGTTGGGCTCGACGGCGGCGACGCCGGAAGTGACTTGAGAAGACGCCGTCTCGGCGCCCTTGATCTCGTCGGCAGATATATCCATGGTGAACCTTTGTGAATTTCTCTGACGAAAAACCATCGGTGGGCCTCTCCGCGCCCTTTTGGGGCGGGTGTGGCACCTGCTGGATCATCTGAAAGACGCCCTCGGGTCGAGTGCGCCGGAAATGATCAAACGTTTGTGAAGCCCGCGATTATGGCATCGCAGCAGGCCGCGTGGCCATCCAGCATGTTGACCGTCTGATGCGGTGAGATACTTCGAAATCGCTTGCATCGCCCGCTCAGAGGCTCTTCCTCCTTGGCCTTCGAAAAAGAACTCTCCGACTTTCTGAGAAGCGTCGAAAAGCGTGCTTTCAAGCGTGCGGTGTACTCCGTGCGTGACGAAGACGCCGCACTGGACATCGTTCAGGACGCCATGATCAAGCTCGCAGAAAACTACGCTGACCGACCCAGCGCCGAATGGCCGCCGTTATTTCAGCGCATCCTTGCGAACGCCACCATGGACTGGTTCCGACGCCAGAAAGTGCGCGCCAGCCTTTTCAAGAATTTCTCCGATTTCGAGTCAGCGTCCGACGACGCGGATTACGATTTTCTCGAGACTCTCGAGGCCCTGGCGGGCAACACCGCCACGGAGAGCGCCTCGGACGCGCATTCGCGCGAACAGGTGCTCTCGATGATCGAAGCTGCGATCGGCGAATTGCCCGGTCGTCAACGAGAAGCGTTTCTCCTGCGTTACTGGGAGGAACTCGATGTGGCTGAGACGGCTGCGGCCATGGGGTGTTCCGAAGGAAGCGTGAAGACTCACTGCTCCCGTGCGGTGCACGCGCTGGCCAAGGCCCTGAAGGCAAAAGGAATCGTCCCATGACTGAGAACCCCTCCCAAAGGCTGGCCCGTATCGCGGCTCTTGAGTCGCGCCTGGGTCTCAAGCTCGCAGATCGCCTCTCGGAAGGCGCCGAGAAACTGCCTCACGATGTCACCGAGCGGCTTCGGTTTGCCCGTGGCATGGCGCTCTCGCGAGCACCTCGGCCGGCCACTCAGGTCGAGGTCTACGGTTCGGGCAAGGGTCTGGCGCTCGGAAGCTCTTGGTGGAGACCCGTGGCCTCGGTACTGCAGGTTCTGGCTTTGGCGGCTGGGTTTTTTCTCATTGGGCACCTGCACTCGCAGGCTCAGATCTCGGCCGCAGCCGAAATTGACGCGGCTTTGCTGTCTGATGATCTGCCTCCCGAGGCCTACAACGACCCCGGATTCGTCGAGTTCCTCAAAACCTCTGCCGATTGAACAGCGCGGGCATGCGATGTAACGCCTCGTCAAGATCTGCGCCGTTCTTCAAGGTGCTCAGATGTGCATTTGCGATTGCAATTGCGAACGTGATGCTGGCAACGGGGGTTGCGGTGCATGCGCAGGCGGCTGCTTCGTCAGCGTCTGCGCCAGCCACCACAGCTCGAACCGCGGAGCAAGGGCCCAAGTGGGGGTCGCTCCCATCTGCCACGCGTACGGCGCTTGCGCCACTGCAAGATGACTGGAGCACAATAGGCGCAGACCAGAAGCAAAAGTGGGTTGAGCTGGCAGCGCAGATGCCTTCGATGTCGAGTGACGAGCGACAGCGCGTTCAGGCGCGAATGACCGAGTGGTCCAAGCTCACACCAGAGCAGCGCGGCACGACCCGCTTTCAGTTCAAGCAGGCCAAAGAACTGGCCCCGACCAATCGCCAGGCCCGCTGGGATGCATATCAGGCGTTGCCAGACGACCAGAAGAAAGAACTCGCCTCGCGTGCACCGCCGCCTCAGGCCACGGCCGAATCGAAAAGCCGCGCTCGAGCTTTGCGCGCCGAGAGCGCGAGCCAGCCTGGTGCGCAGTCCAAATCAAACATGGTGGTCAAGACCGACCCAGGGCGCAAGGCCCGAGCTGTCGCACCAGCCGTGGTGCAAGCACCCGCAGGTGCCACAACCACCTTGATGTCGAAGGCCCCAGCGCCTCCGGTGCACCAGCAAGCCGGCTTGCCCAAGATCACTGCGTCGCCCAACTTCGTCAACCCGTCAACGCTTTTGCCACAGCGCGGACCGCAAGGTGCAGCGGCAATCACATCGGTTGCGTCTGCTCCGGCTCCGGCTCCGGCTCCTGCTCCTGCTCCTGCTCCTGATCCGGCTCCCACCCCTGCCCCCGCCTCAAGCCCATGAACGCCGAAACAGCCATCGGTTCGGCGTCTGCCGGTAACTTGCCCAGTCTCAAGCGGCGCATGGCATGCTTTGTCTACGAAGGCATGATCCTGTTCGGCATCGGCTTGGTTCCCGGTGCGATCGGAGCGTTGTTCACCGCGCTCACCGGCCAGACCCACCCTTTGCAAAGCGACACCGCACTGCGGGTCATCGCCTACGCGATCTATGGGGTGTACTTCACCTGGTTCTGGTCCTCGAGAGGCCAGACGCTGCCGATGCAGACATGGAACATCCGGCTCGTGACGCTGTCCGGGCAGCCACTGACGCAAGGAAAAGCGCTGATGCGCTACGTGGCCAGCAGTGCGTGGTTCGTTCCAGCGGTGGTGATTGCCCAGATCAATCATTGGTCGCGCTGGGAGGCGCTGCTTGCGGTGACGGTCGGCATCGTCGCCTACGCCTTGCTGGCGTTGTTTCATCCGCAGCGTCAGTTCTGGCACGACGCGCTGTGCGGCACGCAAATCATCGATGCGCCACCACTGAAAAAGCGCCGCTGAGGGCGCTTGTAGTCGGATCGGATCGATCAGCGGGTCAGACGGCGTCCTCGTCGGTCTCGCCAGTGCGAATGCGAACCACCTGAGACACCGAAGTCACGAAGATCTTGCCGTCGCCGATCTTGCCGGTTCTGGCGGCCTTGACGATCGCCTCGATGCAACGGTCAACGTCGCCGTCCTTGACCACCAACTCGACTTTCACCTTGGGCAAGAAGTCGACCACGTACTCAGCGCCGCGATACAGCTCGGTGTGGCCTTTTTGCCGCCCGAAGCCCTTGACCTCGGTCACCGTGAGGCCGGTCACGCCCACCTCGGCCAGTGCTTCGCGCACTTCTTCGAGCTTGAATGGTTTGATGATGGCGGTGATTTGCTTCATGGCGATCTCCTGATGACAGCTTCGTGAAAAGAGTTTAAGCGCGGAATTTCGAGGTGATCGGATAGCGCCAGTCGCGCCCAAAGGCTCGGTGCGTGATGCGAATGCCCACTGGCGCCTGACGCCGCTTGTACTCATTGATCTTGATCAGCCGTGCGACGCGCTCGACGTCGGCGCGCGCGAAACCGGCAGCCACGATGTCGTCGATGCTCTGGTCGTTTTCCATGTAGCGCTCGACCACTTCGTCGAGAACAGCGTATTCGGGCAGGCTGTCTTGATCCTTCTGGTCGGGACGCAATTCGGCCGAGGGCGCGCGCGTGAGGATGCGCGTCGGGATCACCTCGCCAAGTCCACCATTGGGTTGCGCGTTCTTCCAATGGCAAAGGCGATAGACCAGCGTCTTGGCCACGTCCTTGATGACGGCAAAGCCGCCGGCCATGTCGCCATACAGCGTACAGTAGCCGGTGGCCATCTCGCTCTTGTTGCCCGTGGTCAGCACGATGGAGCCGAACTTGTTCGACATGGCCATGAGCAAGGTGCCGCGGATGCGCGCCTGGATGTTTTCTTCGGTCGTGTCCTCGGGCAAGCCAGCGAACTCGCAGGCCAGGTTCTGCCTGAACGACGCGAACATGGGCGCGATGGAAATCTCGTCATAGCGCACACCCAGACGCTCGGCCATGTCGCGCGCGTCGATCCACGAGATGTCGGCGGTGTAAGGCGACGGCATCATCACCGTGCGCACCTTGTCTGCGCCCAACGCATCCACGGCCACCGCCAGCACCAAGGCCGAATCAACGCCACCGCTCAGCCCGATCAGCACGCCCGGAAAGCCGTTCTTGCCAATGTAGTCGCGCACCCCGGCAACCAGCGCGCCCCAGGCCTGCGCCTCGAGACACGGCACTTCGGTGATCTCGCCGGCGACTCCGCCGGCCGACACCTCAAGCATCAACAGCGCTTCTTCGAACATCGCAGCGCGCGCGGCGACACGGCCTGTCGCGTCGAGCGCAAACGAGGCGCCGTCGAACACCACCTCGTCCTGAGCGCCACACAGGTGCGCATACAACAGCGGCATGCCAACGTCGCGGGCGCGTTCACCCATGCGGGCCTCGCGCTCTTCGACCTTGCCCAGGTGATACGGCGAGGCGTTCAGCACGCACAGCACCTGCGCGCCGGCAGCCTTGGCGGCGCGGGCCGGCTCGTCGAACCAGGCGTCTTCGCAAATCGCCAACCCAAAGCGCACGCCACCCACGCTGAATACCACCGCACCCAGTCCGGCGTCGCGGCCCGAGGCAAAGTAGCGCCGCTCGTCAAACACCTGGTAGTTGGGCAGTTCGCGCTTGCAATAGGTGGCGATCACGCGCCCCTCGCTGAGCACCGAAGCCGCGTTGTGCCGCACGGCCACGGCCAGCGACTTGGTCCTAACATCAGCCTGATCACCCCATTGATGCGGATGCCCCACCACCACATGCAAACCAGGCAAGTCCGCGAGCGCTTTGGCGCAGTCGGCCAGCGCGGCCTGACAGCCCTGCATGAAAGCCGGGCGCAAGAGCAGATCTTCCGGCGGGTAACCGCACAAACTCAACTCGGGCGTGATCACCAGTTGCGCGCCCTGAGCATGGGCACGGCGGGCAAACTCGACGATCTTCGCGGCGTTGCCGGCGAGGTCGCCCACGGTCGGATTGATCTGCGCCAGAGCGACTTTGACCGCGGGTTGAAAAGGCATTTTTGGGGTGGTGACGCAGGGTGAAACAGCGTTGAAGAATTATGTCATCCGGGTTCATGACCACCCCGCAGGCATCGACGCCGAACAGTGGAACGCGCTGCTCGCGCAGCAGCCCGACGCCAACCCCTTCATGCGCCACGAATACCTGCTCGCGTTGCATGATTCGGGCAGCGCTTGCGCCGATACCGGCTGGCGCGCGCAGTTCCTGTCGCTGCATGACGATGACGAACTGGTCGCTGCCTGTGCGCTGTACGTCAAGGACCATTCGTACGGCGAATACGTGTTCGACTGGGCTTGGGCCGATGCCTATCAGCGCCACGGCCTCGACTACTACCCCAAGCTGCTGAACGCGGTGCCGTTCACGCCGGTGCCCGGACCGCGCTTGCTCGCGCACGATCAGCCATCACGCGTGGCGCTGTTGCGCGCCATGGAGCAGTACGCGACTCAGGGCGGGCTGTCGTCTGCGCACGTGCTGTTTCTGGACGACAACGATGCCGACGCCGCGCGCACCGCCGGCTGGATGATGCGCAGCACGGTGCAGTTCCACTGGACGCAGCGCGAGCCAACGCCCTATGTCGATTTCGCCGACTTCCTGGCCAGCCTGCAACGCGAAAAGCGCAAGAAGATCCAGCAGGAGCGCCGACGGGTGGTGGACGCCGGCGTCGAGTTCGAGACCCTGCGCGCACACGAGATCTCAGAGGCAGACTGGGACTTCTTTCATCGCTGCTACTCCCTGACCTACCAGGCGCATCGCTCCACGCCTTACCTGACGCGGGACTTCTTTGCTCGCATGGCCATGACCATGCCGCAGCACTGGTTGCTGTTCATCGCGCGCCGCGATGGGGTTCGCATCGCAGCCTCTCTGATCGGCATCGATGCCGACAACGGCACGGCGTTCGGCCGCTACTGGGGGGCCACCGAACCGGTGAGCTGCCTGCATTTCGAGGCCTGCTACTACCAGCCGCTGGCGTGGTGCATCGCACACGGCTTCAGGCGATTTGAAGGCGGCGCGCAGGGCGAGCACAAGATGGCCCGCGGCCTGCTGCCGGTGCAAACGCAATCCGCGCATTGGCTGGCCCACCCGCAGTTCGCGCAAGCGGTGGCCGAATTCCTGCTGCGCGAAGGCGCAGGAATCGACCACTACATGGACGAGCTCAACGAGCGCATCCCGTTCAAGGCTTCTTGAAGTCGCCAGCGAACCCGTAAACGAAGTTCTCGGGTTTCAGATGCCGGCGCAAGGCCGCGTTCACCTGCTCCAGCGTGAGCGCCTGCAGCTGCGCATCGACCTCAGCAGCCCTTGCAAACGTGCGGCCGATGTAGAGGTTGCCAGCCAGCGCGCCAGCCACTGTCGCGTCCTGGGCCCGCGACAGCCGCCTGAAGCTCAGCAAGCCGCGCTGGCCTTCGGCAAGTTCTTGCGCCGTAAAGCCATCCTTCAATGCGCGGGCCAGTTCCTCACGGAACGCGGCTTCCACCTTGGGCTGGTTCTGCGGTGCAAAGATGGCGCTGGCCGTCCACTGCGAATGGGCTTCGAAGTTGTTCCAGCCGATCGAGCTGCGAACGTCATACGACAGGCCCTCGACTTCGCGGATGCGCTTCCACAGCCTGGAGCTGCCGCCCGATCCGAGCAGGTAGTTGGCCATCGTTAGCGCGGCGTAGTCGGCGTCTTTGTCGGACAGCGGCAGCGGCAGCTTGACGCGCATGGTCGCGTTTTGCTTGTCGGGCGTGGACAGCATCAGCCGCTCGGGCGGCACCACCACCAGCGGGTCGGGCACGCGGGTGAAGGGCTCACCGCCCTTCCAGTCGGCAAAGGCGGCCTGCAGCGCCTTCTTCAGCGCAGCCACATCGATGTCACCGACCGCCGCAAATTCGCCGCTCGACGCGCCATAGAAGCGGCGATAGTGCTCGCGCACCTGTTCCAGCGTCACGCCCGACACATCCTGCACGATCTCGTCGAAGGTGCGGGCGTAGCGCAAGTCGCCTCGGGGATACGGGTTGCCCAGCCGTGCCAGCGCATTGGCCACCACCGCCTGGGGCTCCTTGCGCTGCTGCTCAATGGCCGACAGCGACTGGCGGCGCACTTCTTCCAGCGCCTCGGCGGGCAGACTGGGGTGGCGCAGCAGATCGCCCACCAGCTCGATCGCATCAGCCAGATTTTCGCGACGCGAACTCAAGCTCACCGACACGATACCGGCGCCACCGCCAATGCTCATTTCGGTGTGCAAGGCGTCGAGCCGGTCTTGCACCTGCTGGCGCGTCAGGGTCTGGCTGCCCTTGTCGAGCAACTCGGCCACCGCCTCGGCCACCTCACCCTGACCGAACAAGGTCTTCTCATTGCCAAAGCGCAGCGTCAGCGTGGCCTGCACCGCCGCACCGCGGGTGCCCTTGGGCAAGAGCGCCACCTTCACGCCACCCACCTCGAAGCGCTGGGTGCGCTGCTCGATGTTGGCCGGCGTGGCTTCGAAGGCCTCGACTGCAGCTGCGGCCGATTGCGGCTTGAAGGTCTTCATCTCGGCGGCCACGTCCACGCGCGCGGGTTCGGGCGCGCGCTGCGGCTTGTCCGATGGCAAATAGACACCCAGCGTGCGGTTCGATTCCAGCAAGCGCTGAACAGCCACGCGCTGCACCTGGTCAAGCGTGACATCACGCACCCGATCGCGGGTCAAAAAGAACAGCCGCCAATCGCCTTGCGCCACGCTTTCACTCAAGGAAATGCCCACCGTTTCAGGGTTGGTGAATGCCAGATCCCAACCTTTGATCCACTTGGTTTTGGCTCGCTCGAGTTCCTCGGCGGTGATCGGCTCGCTGGCCACCGACTCCAACGTGGCGAGCAACTCGCGACGCGCGGCGTCCACATCCTGAGCCGGCCCGAGTTGCGCGCCAAAAAGCGCAAAACCCGGATCGGCCAGCCCTGCAGAAAACGCGAACGTCGTGGCCGCCAGCCCCTTTTCGGTCAGGCGCTTGTGCAGCCGGCCAGCCGGGGCCTCGCCCATGATCAGGCCGAGCATCTCCACCGCGGCGTAGTCAGGGTGCGAGCCCGGCGGCACGTGATAAGCCGAGTACAGCACCGGCACGCCGCCAGCTCGCCGCAGCGTGACCGTGCGTTCGCCATCTTGCACCGCATCGTGCGTGTAGAGCTTGGGCAGCAAGCGGGTGGGCTTTTTGATCACGCCGTAGGTCTGCGCGATCCACGGCAAGACCTTGTCGCGGGGAAACTTGCCCGACACGATCAGCGTGGCGTTGTCGGGCTGGTAGTACTTTCGATAGAACTCCTGCAGGCGCGGAATGTCGACGTTTTCCACGTCGGCGCGCGCACCGATGGTGTCCTTGCCGTAGTTGTGCCACTGGTACATCGTGGCCAGCGTCTTCGAGAACAGGATGCGGTCAGGGCTGTTCTCGCCCATTTCCATCTCGTTGCGCACCACCGTCATCTCGGTGTCGAGGTCGCGGCGGGCGATGTAGCTGTGGATCATCGAATCGGCCTGCCAGCCCAGATACCAGCGCAGGTTGTCGTCGTTGGCCGAGAAGCTCGCGGTGTAGTTGGTGCGATCGAACCAGGTGCTTCCATTGGCGGCCAGCCCGCGCCGCGTGAACTCGGCCCACACCTTGGGATGATTGGGCGAGCCCTTGAACAGCAGGTGCTCGAGCAGGTGCGCCATGCCGGTCTCGCCGTAGTTCTCGTGGCGCGAGCCCACGTGATACGTCAGGTTGACCGTGGTCGTGGGCTTGGAGTCATCGGGGATCAGCAGCACCTGCAGGCCATTGGCCAGCCGGTATTCGTCGATGCCTTCGACCGACTGCACGCGACTCACGCCGGCCGGCAGCGACTGCGCCATGGCGGGCTGCGCCGCAAAGGGCGACACCAGGAACACGAGGGCCACAAAGGCGAATGCGCGCAAGGATGAATTCACGGGAAGGCTCTCATGACGGGGTGGAAGGTCGGTGTAGAGCACGAAACCCGATGCGTGGTTCCGCTTGCTTCAGCCCCGCGCCACGACAACTCGCCGCGGCGCGGGCCAAACGAGCCGTCAGAGCGCGACCGACCTGTTGTAGTTGACGATGCCCGAGGTGATCTCGTCATGGGCCGCTTCGGGGCCCGACCAGCCCGTGACCTTGACCCACTTGTTGGGCTCGAGGTCCTTGTAGTGCTCGAAGAAATGCTGGATGGTGCGCAATTGCAGCTCATGCAGGTCTTCGGGCCTTTGCCACTTCGAGTAGATCGGCAGCAGCTTGTCGATGGGCACGGCCAGCAGCTTGGCGTCCACGCCGGCTTCGTCTTCCATGTTGAGCATGCCGATCGCTCGGCAGGTCACCACGCAGCCGGGCACCAGAGGAAACGGCGTGATCACCAGCACATCCACCGGATCACCGTCACCAGACAGGGTCTGGGGCACGTAGCCGTAGTTGCACGGGTAGTGCATCGCGGTGCTCATGAAGCGATCGACGAACAGCGCGCCGCTGTCCTTGTCGACTTCGTACTTCACGGGGTCGGCGTTCATCGGGATCTCGATGATCACGTTGAACTGCTCGGGGGCTTTTTTGCCGGGGCTGACTTTGTCAAGGCTCATGGGAGGCTCGGTAGGTGAACACGAAGCCCCGGATGTTACCGAGCCAACTTGCGGTGGGCCGACAGCGCCACACGCGCGGGCCGCATCGCTCAGCGCAACCGTGCCCCCATGCACAGCACCACGCCCATGCGACGCAACAGCGCGCGATAAACGGCGCGCGCAATGAGCGCGTCCACCGCAAGCCAAAGGCAACGCTTTTGATGATGCGACTGGTTCATTGCCCGATCCTAGTCAGGCTCCACGCCGCACCACCTAGGGTTATCGCCGTGTTGACAGCACGTGCGATTCAACACGGGGACACCACTCATGTACTTTCAGCCATCATCTTGACTTCACTCAACGGAGAAAAGCCCGATGGACCCCTACGACCACGACCTTGAACGCGGCATGGGCAATCGCCGTCGCATGCTCGGCGACGCCTGGGTCGACAAATCGGTGGCCAGTGCCAATGCCTTCACCGCCGAATTCCAGAACTTCATCACCCGCTACGCCTGGCACGAGGTCTGGGGCCGCCCGGGGCTCGACATCAAGACCCGTCGCGTCATCGTGATGGCGATCACCGCGTCGCTCGGTCGCTGGGAAGAATTCGAGCTGCATCTGCGTGCCGCGCTCACCGGTGGCGGCGTGCCGGGCGTCGAAGGCTCGGGCGACCCCGAGACCCAGCTCAGCGCCGACGAGGTGAAAGAAGTGCTGATGCAAACCGCCATCTACGCCGGCGTGCCCGCAGCCAACACCGGCATGGGCATTGCAGCTCGGCTGTTGCGCGAGATCGGCCAGCCGCCGCCTCCGCTGCCGGCCACCGAAGCCGCGATGCCGGCCACCGGCCGCTCGTATCGCAGCACCGGCTGCCCTGCCCTGCACTACACCGTTCGCGAAGCCCGAGACGTGGCCGTGCCGCTGCACACCATCGTGCTCAGCCACTCGCTGGGCAGCGACGCAAGCCTGTGGGATCGGTTGGCCAACGCCCTGTCGAGCGATCACCGCGTGATCTGCTACGACCACCGCGGGCACGGCGACTCCGACACGCCGCAAGGCGCCTACACCATGGCCGAGCTGGCCGATGACGCCGAGCGGCTGCTGGGCGAAATCGACGCTCGCTTTCAAAGCGGTCCGGTGGTGTGGGTCGGCCTGTCGCTGGGCGGCATGGTCGCTCAGGAGTTGGCGCTTAGATGCCCGCAGCGTCTGCGCGGCGTGGTGATCGCCAACGCGGGCGCCGGCTACAGCGCCGAGGCCCGCGCGCAGTGGCAGCAGCGCATCGCGTCCATCGAATCGCTAGGCATCGACGCGGTGGCCGATGCCACCATGGAGCGCTGGTTCAGCAACGGCTTTCGCGCCGACAAGGCTGCTGCGGTGGCACGCTGGCGCCGTCGCCTGGTCAGCACCCCCGTGGCCGGCTATCTGGGCACCAGCCATGCGGTGATGCACCACGACACCTCGGCGCGGCTGCCACTCATCAGCGTGCCCACGCTCGTGATCGCCAGCAGCGCCGATGTCAGCGTGCCGCTGGCGCAATCGAGAGCCGTGGCCGATGCCATAGCCGGGGCGCAGTGGGCGCTGATCGAAGACGCCGCGCACCTGAGCGTGCTGGAGCAGCCAGCGGCCTTCGAGTCGGCCATCACAGGCTTCTTGCGGCAACTTTGAAAGCTGATGGGAAAAGTCGCAGGCACCGCGTTCGAACCACACCGGACAAACGCGATGGCTGGCCCATCACCCGACCGCTAACATCGCGCCCGCGCGCCGAGCGCGTTTTGAATCACCCGAGGAGCTCTTAGACATGTCTGCCGAACCCGAAATCCAGTACGACGAATTCAAGACCCTGGCCGTTGCCGGTGACATCGAGGCCATGCGCAAGATGGTCGCCGAAGGCATGGACCTCAACGACGACCTTGACGACGACACCACCTTGCTCGAAGAGGTGATCGGCGAGATCTGCGCGGCCGAAGGCACGCCGCGCTACGACGTCATTCGCGAAATGCTGACCCTTGGCGCCGACCCCAAGCGGCTGAGCGAAAAGGGCAGCAGCCCCCTGTTTGCCGCGCTACTGACCATGGACTACGAGATGCTGCAAATCCTGCTCGAAGCCGGGTCAGACCCCAACGCGATGGTGATGGATTCAGAGTTCGAGTCGCTTTACGACTGGGCCGAAGGCGACTACCAGATCGAGGTCTGGGGCGAAGATCCGCTGCCGGAAAGACCCAAGCCCGAAGTCGTGGCCTATCCCGACGATCTCAACGAGTTCCTCGACGCCCTGGCCGTCAAGCACACCAAGCTGCGCCCCGACCACCTCAAACTGCTGCGCAAGTTCGGCGCGCTGCGCATGGCCGAGATCAAGCTGAAGTTGCTGCCACCCGAGGCCACGCACTGAGTTCGGCCGTGGCGCCTGCGTCTTCAGATTTTTGAGGGAGCAAGGATGAGTGACGCCACAAGAATGTTCCTGATCAGCCACAACCTGTTCGCAGTTGCTGGCTTGATCTTGCTGGCGCTGATGGTCGAAGTCGGGTGGCGGGTGGGGCACTACCTCAGCAGCCGTGGCATTGAAAAATCAGATGGTGCATCGAACTTCACCGCGGCAATCTTTGGCCTTCTGTCGTTGCTCATCGCCATCCAGTTCGGCGGCGCCTCCGGTCGTTATGACCAGCGCAGAGCCGAGATCATCAAAGAAGGCCTGACGATCGGAACCGTCAGCAAGTCGATCGATCTGCTTTCTGCACAGGACCAGCCTAGGCTGCGGGAAGCTCTCAAGCGATATCTGGACATTCGGATCGAGATGTACCAGCCGCCCATCGATCTGGACAGGCTCAATGAGCGCTTTGCCGAGCGGTCGAAGATCGAGACTGACATGTGGAACGCGGCCCAAGCGTCGGTTCAAGCCATGCCATACCCGGACACTTTGATTGCGGCCGCCATCCTGCCCGCGATTTCTGCCATGGGCGACGCTTCTGACACGCAGAGGCTGTCACAGGCGTTGCATCCGCCCAGACTGATCATGGTTTTGCTCGCGACGTTGACCATCGTCGGCAGCCTGGTTTCGGGCTATTTGATGGGCATCGAAAAAAGCGCGACTGGTTTCTCACGATCTTGTTCGTGGTGCTGATGGCGGCGAGTTTCACGGTCATCCTCGACCTCGAATATCCGCGGCTGGGCTTCATCAATGTCGATTCGGTGGAAGCCGAACTGGTGTCGATCCGCAAAGGCCTGTAGCTGCGTGGTTGACCCGGTGGCAGGGCCCCAAGATGCAGTCAAAGCGATGGGGCGTCCATCAAGCCCAGTCGACTCATCCAGGCGACGGCGAGTTGATGTGCACGCATCGGCCTGACATCACCCAAACCGGATTGCGTGCTGTGCCAGATTAAAAAACGGCTCGTACCGTCCGGCACACCAATCGTGTCGTACACGTCCGGCATGCTGGGCACGTGGTCGCCAAACCAGCACAGACTGGCCGGGCGATCGCTGCGGCCCAGGCTTTGCCGCAGCGCGCCGATCATGCGGTCGGCGTTGCGCAGGTGGCGCAGGTAAATCGTGAGGTCGTCGCAACCGGGCGGCGGTGCATCGCAGTACAGCTCGGCCACATCCGTGGGCACCACTTTCTCGAGGTGCAGCGGGCCGTGGTTTTCCATCGTGATGGCGAACACGAACACCGGCTCGCTCGATGACTCGACGATGGCGGCGATCTTGGCGGCCACCGCAGCGTCACCCACGAACGGCCCGCAGCGATCGGCGTCGGTAAACGACCGGATGTCGATGAACTCGTCAAACCCCAGCAGCGGATAGACGCGATCGCGCCGGTAGAAGCTGGCCGGGTACGGATGGATGCACACCGTGCGATAGCCCCGGTGCTTGAGAAAACTCGCCAGCGTGGGCACCGGCCAACCCGCGGCCACCGCGTGGTACGGGTTGAAGCGGTGGGCGCCCAGCAGCGCGTCGTCCAGCCCCGAGACAAACGCGAACTCGCTGCGAACGGTGTTCGCGCCCCAGGCCGGCACCTGCAGCGCGCCGTGCATCAGGGACGATGCGGCCGCGCTGTCGAACTCAGCCAGCACGTCGCGCCGGATGCCCGGGCACACGGCACGCGGATCGAAGAACGACTCGCTTTGCACCGCCACCAGATGCGGCAGCATCGGCGATGGGCTCGATGGGTGGCTCAATGACTGAGCCACCACTGACTCATCAAACGGCGAAGCCAGCACCGGCGGCGGCTGGCGTGCCGCCATGGCACCGTGCCAAAAGCTGGCCACCAGCCCCAGTCCGGCCAGATCACGCTGCGGATCGAAGCTCAGGCGCACCGCCTGACGCGCACCCGCGGCCAAGCACAGCGCGGCTGTGGCGATCAGCCCGAGCACCGCACCGAGCTGCCCCGACAGCACCCAGCGCTGCCCCGGCGCCGATTCCACCTGCAACCCCAGCGCCACCGCCACCACCACGCCCGCCGCGATCGCCAGCGCATTGCCCCAGCCCAGAAACGGCACGAACAGCCGCGGGTGGCGGATGGCGTCGGTGAAGTACTCGTAATCGGCGAACACGAAGGGCTCACGCAGCGCGCGCATCTTGGCGTTGTTGACCACCACCGCCACCAGCATCAGCGCGCACACCACCGCAGCGGCAAACCACGGTTGACCCAGCAGCAGCACCAGCGCGCCGTGCGCCAGCCCGAACACGCCTGCATGGATGGCCCAACTGCCCCATGGCCTGCGCCACGGCGGCTGCGGCGTCATCGCGCGCTCGATGCCGGCCGACAGCGCCAGGGCGCACGCGAACGCCAGCCACACCGCCGACGCGTCAGTCACGGTAGCCAATCCAGCCCACGATGCGGGTGGAAATGGCCGCCGGCAGCACCGTCAGCCACCAGCTGCCCCAGTCGAGCGGAAACGGAAACGTGATGCGCGCGCTGTTGCGCGCCAGCCGGCGGCGGATCGTGCGCGCCGCGCGCTCGGGCGACCACAGCAGCGGCTTCGGCCCCGGCATCGCGCTGCACATGGCCGAGTCGACATAGCCCGGCATCACCACGTTCACGCGGATGCCTTCGGGGGCCAACCAGCCGCGCAGCGCCTCGCCGTAGGCCTTGACCGCCGCCTTGCTCGCGCAATAACTCGGCGTGACCGGCAGGCCAAACCACGCGGCCAGCGAGCTGATCAGAGCGATCTGTCCGTCGCCGCGCGCGCGCATCGCGGGCAGCACCGCATCGACCGTGGCCATGGCGGCCAGCACGTTGACCTGAATCAGCGCTTCGACCTCGTCCCACGGCTCGCCGCGGCCGTCGGGGCCGATATTGGTGTTGACGCCGGCGTTGACGATCACCAGATCGGGCGCCTCGGTCGCGCTCACCGCGCGCAGCCACTCGGTCAACGCCACGCGGTCGCGCACATCGAGCGTCTGCGTGAGCACTCGCGCGCCAAGCGATTCGCACTGCGCGGCCAATTCACCCAACCGATCGGCCTTGCGCCCTTGCAGGATCAGCGTGACGCCGGGTTCGGCATACGCCTGGGCCAACGCGCCGCCGATGCCGCCGGTGGCTCCCGTGATCAGCACGCATCGACTCATGACAAGGACTCCAGACGCTGCGCCAACAATTGATGCTGAGCAGCGAAGCTCGTGCCGTTATTCTTTTTCAGCTGGGACAGGTTCATCAGTTTCCATTGGACCGCAGGCAGCTCGCGCAGGTGCGGCATCGGCATCAGATTCCAGGCGGGGTCGCCCCGCACCATCGAAAGAAGAAAGTCTCGATGCGACGGAGTCAACTGCTGCGGCAGTTCGTGGAGTAGGCGCGCTTGCCACTGCACCAGCGTGCCCAGCTCAATCGCCTCGCGGGTCATGCCGGCGAACTCGTTCGAGAACGCGGGCTCGAGAGGTTTGGTCTTCGGGAACAGCACTTCGTGGACCGGACGGTTGTGACCGGCCAGATAGACCACGAAGCAGTCGATGAACGCAGGCTGCCAGCCGAAGCGCTGCAGCATGTGCATCACGTCGAAGATGTCGCGCGGATGTTGACGGTCCATCGCCGCGACAAGCTTGCTGCCGTAGAGCTCTGCCGTCGCCAGGACCGGAACGGCGAGGTCCGTCGTGAACAGGTTCTGGGCGTTGTCGACGAGCGTGTGATGTTCGACTGGAAGCGCAGTGCCACGGAACACGGCGTTCACCTCGACCTTGACCTGCACCGCACCGTTACTGACCACGAGCTTGACGTCATCGCCCCGTGCGGTGGCGGGCAGGTGGGCGCGGTGTCCCTGGCGCGTGAGCTTTGCCTGCACCACAGCCAGCTCCGAGGCAATGACTTGCAATGCCGCCTCGCGCTCCAGACGATGGTCGACGAACACAAGGTCTATGTCTACCGACAAGCGTGGCATCTCCTGCACGAAGAGATTCAGCGCGGTGCCGCCTTTCATCGCGAACCGGCCGGACGCAAAGACCGCCGGGGCGATGGCCAGCAGAAGCCGGACGGTGTCGATGTAGTTCTGGTTCATGCCCGCTTCAGATCGATGCGCTCGCCGGTGCGGCCGACGGCGACCCAGCGCGCGCCGCCACCGATGCGCTCGCTGTGTTGGCTTGCCAGCGCAGCCCATGGCAGCCTCATGCCGGATGCGAGCATGGCCGCCATGCGCACGACCTTGATGCGCGTCGTGTGGCTCAGCAATTCATCAAGAACCCGCTCGCGCAGGCTGCTCAGGCCTTCAACCAGTTCGCGTGCCTCGGCCAGCGACTGTGCCTTGCCGACATCGCTGAGCAGTTCCAGCATGGCCCGCTCGGGGACCGACACCAGCACCCGCGGATCGCCCGCCGGCAGTGGCTGCAAGCCGAAGCCGTCGGGCAAGGTGCCATCGAACAGTTGCGTGGCCTGGTAACTCGCCGCGAAAACCTGGGTGAACCACTCGGGCAGGCGCCGGGGCGTGTCGCCCCACAGGCTGAGATGCTCTCGGAACGCGATGTTCTGGCGCACGCCCCGCCAAGCCAGCGCCGTCTTGCTGCCCACGTGAAGGCCTGGCATCTGCGCCGCCAGGAAAGCCAGGCAGCCGTCGCGCGTGAGCGTGTCGCCCGGCAGCATGTAGACGCCACGCGCCAAGTGCACCAGCCAGCCGCTGCGCGCCAGCGCCGAGGCGCGAAACGCACTGAGGCCGCGCGCCTGCAAGCCAGCGGTGCTCAGGGGTTCACCCCGGGGCAAGGTCGCCACCAAAGTCTTGAATGAAATTAATGTTTCAGTTGAATCCACAGGTCAACTGTATGAATCTTTTCATTCAATGGCAAGTCGTCAACACGCATCGACTCATGACAAGGACTCCAGCGGGGAACGCTCGGCCAACAAGGCGCAGATCGTATTGTCGACAGCCAGCCCGATGCCCTCGCGGCAATACAGGCCGCCGTTGATCTGCGTGGCGTGCATCACCACGCGCCGGAAGCACGCAAACAGCGTCGCATCGGGCGGCTCGGGCGTTCGCCAGAAGTCGTCGATCGCGCCCTGGAACGTCAGCCCCGGCAGGTGGTAGATCGCCCCGGCCAGCGCCAGCGTGGGTGTGCCGTGCTCCAGCGCCACCAGACCGACCGTGCTGTTGACCGTGACCACGCCGCGCGCGTGGCGCGCCAGCGCCGTCAGGTCGCCGTCTTCGAGGTAGACCGTGCGCCCCTGCAACCCAAATCGCTGCTCACAGGCCCGCACGATGCGCGCGAAGTTCATCAGCCCCATGTCCAGCGGATGGTTCTTGATGACCAGGCACGCATCGCCTGGCGCATGCCGTGCAAACGATTCCATCGCCTGCTCGATCACCTCGCCCATGTGCGCAAAGCCCGAGTGCTCGCGGATCTGCACGTCGGTGTTGAGTTGCAGCGGCAGCAGGTAAAAAGGCCGACCCGACGCCACCAGCGCCTGCGCCCGGGATCGCTCACGCTGGCCGATCAGCCCCAGCTTGGCAAAGCGCCGCATATAGCCAGCGTATTCCAGCGGCGCGGCAATTGGCGCGTGCGTGCGGTAGCCCGCAAACAGCACCGGGTTGAGCAACCCGGCCACGTGATACGCCACATCGTGCGCCGCCCTCACCCGAAACGGCGAGTCAAAGCGCACCGGCTGCGCAGGCTCGGCGAGGCGCCGGCCGGTGTCGGCAAACCACGCAGCGTCACGCGGCAGCCGCGAATGCGCATTGACCCCGTCACGCTCGAGCGTGATCCACCACGGCCGAAAGTAGCCTTCCTCAAACACATGGGTGCGCACGCCACACGCCGCGCCCTGCCCCACCGCCGCGCGGTGCACCGGACGCCGGTCGCCAAACAGAATCTGGTCGGTGATGCCGTGCTGCCGGTAGATCGTCTTGATCCGCTCGCCCAGCCCCTGCTCGCCGCTGCGATGGCCCCACGCCGGCCGCGCACCCCAGTAGGCCCGATCACCCGCACAGAAGTTGAGGCGGAACACGCCGTGCCCGAGCGCGCTGAGGCGATCAGCCAACCGCCCGAAGAATGGCGAGGCGGGGCCTTGAAGGAAGAGGAAGCGCCGAGTCAAATGAGGCGGCCCCGCACTTTGCACTCCCCCATCACCTCAACTCGTCAAGCAACTCAGGATGGCGGTCGAGTACCTTGAGGAGTTTGACCAAGGCCAGCGGCGGCTTGGTCTTGCCGGTTTCATAGCGCGAGAACGCGTTCACCCCGCCGCCGAAGATTTCGGCAGCCTCACGCTGATCGAGCGCCAGCTTCTTGCGCACGCCGGCGACGAAGCCGGGGTCAACGATGGCCGCGTTCACCTGCTTGATGAACGCCTTCACGGCTGCGCCGTACCGATCTGACTCAGAGGCGTCCAGCACCACCTCGGTGCACGCTGGGCAGAAGTCGCCCTCGAGCGCAGGGATTTCAGTGGACTCACCCTTGTAGACGTACGGCACATCGCGTGTGTCACGAAGCAGCTCGGCGCCGCCACAGGCTGGACATTTCATGTTTACAACTCCTTGAACGACACGAATAGCAGGTCGTCGATGACGGTCAGTTTGCAGTGGGGCGAGCCCTTCTCCATGGCTCAAATAGTAACCTAGTTGGTTATATTCTGGGTGGCGAGCAGCGCCTCCACCCGCTCAAAGTGCGCCTGCCACGTGGGGGCCTGAAACCCCGCCATGCGCTCGATCTGCGCGGCGCGTTGGGGGCTGTCGGGTCGGGCGTAATCCAGGATCAACTCGCGCCAGCCGGCGCCGTCGATGGGGTCGAGGTAGTCGGGCACTGCGCCAGCAATTTCGTGAAAGACAGGCAGATGGCTGGCCACCACCGGTGTGCCCATCGCCAGTGCTTCGACCATGGGGATGCCGAAGCCCTCGGCGAACGAGGGGAACAGCAGCGCTTGCGCATGGCCCAGCCAGGTCGACAGCTCGGCGTCTGAGCAGCGCTGGCGCTCGATCACCGCGCCTCGCAGCGCATCGCAACGCTCGAGCAGATCCACCACCTGCTCGCACTCCCAGCCCTTCTGGCCGATCACCACCAGGCGCGGCGTGGCGTGGCCCAACTCGCTCACCAGCGTGCGCCACACGTGCAGCAGCAGCAGGTGGTTCTTGCGCGGCTCGATCGTGCCCAGCACCACGAAGTACGGGCTGCGCAGCGGGCGCGCCTGGGCCGGCGGCGGCAGCTCGGGCGGGGCCAGCGGCGCCACCACCAACGGCGGCACCGGCAGCCCCAGCGAAGCGGCGTGGGCGACCAGCTCACGCTGCGTGTGTTGCGAATTGAGCACCAGCGCGTGGCCCACCGACAGCATCGTTTCGAGCCGCAGACGGTGCTTGTCAGCATCGCCTGGGCGCACGTATTCGGCGTGGGTGATGGGGATCAGGTCGTGCAAAAAGAACAGCGGCCGCAAATCGAAGCGCCGCACCGTGGCCGCGTAATCCGGCTCGTGCAGCCCGCTGTGCCCCGCGTTGATCAGCACCGCCCCACGCGGCAAGCCCCACGACAACACGAAAGCGCGGCCCACCCACCACAGCACGCGGCGCGCAAAGCCGTCGGCAGGCGCCAGCAGCGCATCAAACAGCCGCCGCGAATCGCCCCGCCCCAGCACCACCCACCGCCCGGCAAACCGCACCAATGCCCGAGCGCGATCGCGGTAGTGCGCCACGTAAGCCAGCGCCACGCGGTCCACGCCCGTCGGCAGCTTGCCACGCAGCGCGCGCTCCACCAGGCGGGTGACGTCGAGGAGGGGTGCAGTCACGGGCGTGGTCAAAGGCTGTGCAGCTTTTCCTGCAACCAGACCTTGATCAGCGACTGGTACGGCACGTCACGCGAGTTGGCTGCGACCTTGATGGAGTCAAGCAAATGCTGAGGCAGCCGAAGCGAGATCGTCTTGGTCGAAGGCTTCAGGTTCGGCAACGTGACCTTTTTGGCCTTTGACCAGTCAAGGTGCTCGGTCGAGTCGTGCGTTTCCCAATACGCGCGCTCCTGCGCTTCAGACGCGAACTTCGGGATGGGTTTAGTCGGCTTGGTCATAAAAGCTTCGCTCCTTTCGATGCATGTCTCTCGCTGAAATCACGCGGATCAGACAACCCGACTGACGCAGGGTGAAAGTGATGTGCAGCAATCGCCCGTCATCGGTCTTGCCCAGCGCGTGCAACCGGGCTTCCTTCTGGCTGTGTGCGGTATCGTCAAGCAGTAGCAGCGGAGCGTTGAAAAACACCTGCTCGGCCTCGGCCGAGGACACGCCGTGCTTCTCGTTTTTGCGAGCGTTGCCCTTGTCCCAATCGAACCCCGTGATCTGGTTGAGATCCATCATGTTCGTATATTGCCATGATGTACACGATTGGGGTGCTCGGTTGCGTCTGTATCGACGATTGCCTGTCTCGACCGAAAGTCGCACCCACCGGCCAGATAGACTCGCCCATCAATCAGCGTACCCCCAAGAATGACCCAAAGCCTGCGTGTTCGCCTTGCCCTGATGAGCCTTGCCGCCGTGCTGCTGGCAGGTTGCAGCCAGATGCCCACCGTCGGCCCGAGCCGCAAGGAAGTGGCCGATGTCGCTGACAGGCCGGGTGGGCAGGCGGTGCAGGTCGTCGATGTGGATGACGCTGTTGCAAGGCGGCTGAAGTCCCTGCGCACGCAGCAGCTGTTTTCTGACAGCCTGGGCTCTGCAGCCAGCCCTGCCTTTGGCATCGGCACGGGCGATGCCATCGAGATCAACATCTGGGAGGCGCCGCCCGCTGCCCTGTTTGGCAGCGGACTGGAACCCACTGGCGCACCCAGCTCAGCGCGCGCAGTCACTTTGCCGGCGCAAGTGGTCGACCACCAAGGCTTCATCAGCGTGCCGTTTGCCGGTCGCATCCACGCTGCCGGCATGACGCCCATGGCGCTTGAGGACCTGATCGTCAATCGGCTCAAGGGCAAGGCCAACCAGCCCGAGGCCATGGTGCGCGTGGTGCAGAACACGTCGTCGAAGGTCACTGTGGTGGGCGAGGTGGCCAACAGCCTGCGCATGCCGCTCACCGCCAGCGGCGAGCGCCTGCTTGACGCGCTGGCCGCCGCCGGTGGCGTGCGCCAGCCCATCAACAAGATGACGCTGCAGGTCACGCGCGGCAGCGACTTCTATTCAATGCCGCTCGACCTGGTGATCCGCGACCCCAAGCAAAACGTGCCGCTGCGCGCCGGCGATGTGGTCACCGCCATCTTCCAGCCGCTGAGCTTCACCGCGCTGGGCTCGACCGGCAAGAACGACGAAGTCAACTTCGAGGCCCAGGGCATCACGCTGGCGCAAGCGCTGGCCCGCTCGGGCGGGCTGGTCGACAGCCGCTCTGACCCCAAGGGCGTGTTCATCTTTCGCATGGAGCAGCCCAACGCGCTCGACTGGCCCAACCAGCCCGTGGCCACCACGCCCGACGGCCTGGTGCCCGTGGTCTACCGCATCGACCTCAAGAACCCCAGCAGTTTCTTCGTGATGCAAAGCTTCGCCATGAACAACAAAGACGTGCTGTTCATCAGCAACGCCCCAAGCGCCGAGTTGCAGAAGTTCCTGAACATGGTGTTCTCGGTGGTGTTCCCCGTGCTCAACGTGATCCAGGTGACCAAGTAAACAGCGCTGTGCAGGTGCAGATCAATCCATGAGCACCGACATCGAATGGGTGAAGTGGGGACAGCAAGACCCCTACTTCGCCGTCATCACCGACGACCGGTTTCGCTCCGGCAAACTCAACGACGAGGCCAAGCAGTCGTTCTTTGACACCGGCCGCTGGCATGCGGGCTACGTGCTCGACACCTGCCGCCGCCTGATCGACCCAGCCTTTGAGCCGGCCCGCGCGCTTGATTTCGGCTGCGGCGTGGGCCGTGTAGCGGTGCCGCTGGCCGAAAGGGTGGCTGCGGTGGTGGGCGTTGATGTGTCGCCCGACATGCTGGCCGAAGCCCGGCGCAACTGCGATCTGCACGGCCTGGCCAACGTCGAGCTGCTGCCGTCTGACGACACTCTCTCGGCCGTGACCGGCAGCTTTGATCTGGTGCACTCGTGCATCACCTTTCAGCACATCGACGTGCCCCGCGGGCGGCGCCTGTTTGCGCGGCTGATCGAGCTGCTGGCCGATAACGGCATCGGGGCCATCCAGATCACCTACGCCAAGGCCTATCACCCAGACAGCCACGGGCAGCCCCCAGCGCCACCGCCCCCCCCGGAGCCCACCACCAAGATCGAAGGCCGAGCCCCGGCCTTGATGCGTGTGGTGCTGGGCGAGCGCCCCGTGCCGCCGGCCGACCCCGAAATGCTGATGAACCCATACAACCTCAGCGAGCTGGCATTCATGCTGCAAACCGCCGGGGTGGCTTCGTTCATCACTGAGTTCACCAACCACAGCGGCGAGCTTGGCGTGTTTTTGTTTTTCAGGAAGCCTATTCGTTGAGTTTTTAAGTACCAAATATCAGTACCATATGGGCCATGAAGCGCAGGCATCAGCGAACCCTTGAGCTTGTCTTTGCCCACCCCACCAGCGGCAACATTCAGTGGAAGGACATCGAGTCGCTTTTTGGTGAGTTGGGCGCAGAGGTCAGTGAACGCGAAGGCAGCCGTGTGGCAGTGGTGCTGTTCGGCGAAGTGCGGGTATTTCATCGGCCGCACCCTTCACCCAACACTGACAAGGGTGCGATCGCCAGCATTCGCAAGTGGCTGGAGCAACACGGAGCAGTTCCATGAACATGATGACGGTAGACGGGTACCAGTCCAAGATCGACTACGACGCCGATCTGGACATGTTTCGCGGCGAGATTCTTGGTCTTAGCGGGGGCGCTGATTTCTACGGCAAAAACCCCAAGGAACTGCGCGCAGAGTTCAAGAAGTCGTTGCGAGTCTTTCTGGATGTGTGCCGAGAAAAAGGCATCGAGCCCCGGCGCAACTACTCGGGCAAGTTCAACCTGCGCATCACGCCTGAGTTGCACGAAAGGCTGGCCATCGTGGCCCAGGCCGAAGGCAAGAGCATCAACACCCTAGCCCAAGAGGCGCTGAAGCAGTTCACGCTCGCCTCGCACCACCAAGGCTGACGCAACAGCCAACACCGATCTTCGAACCCATGAACAACCTGCACGACCAAACCTTCTCAGTCACACGCAGCGACCGCGAAAAGCTCGCGGGCCATGCGGGCAAGGTGATCTGGTTCACAGGCTTGTCGGGCGCGGGCAAGTCGACCATTGCCAATGCGCTGGAGGTGGCGCTGCACAGCCAGGGCAAGCGCACCTACATCCTGGATGGCGATAACATCAGGCAAGGCATCAACCGCGACATCGGGTTTTCAGATGCTGGCCGGGTTGAAAACATCCGCCGCGTGGCCGAGGTGGCCAAGCTGATGCTTGACGCTGGCGTGATCGTGATCACCGCCTTCATATCGCCCTTCAGGCAAGACCGCCAGCTAGCGCGCGACCTGATCGGCACAGCCAACTTCATTGAAGTGTTCGTCAACACACCCCTGGCCGAATGCGAAGCCCGCGACCCCAAGGGCCTGTACAAAAAGGCCCGCAGCGGCCAGTTGCCCAACATGACGGGCATCGACAGCCCGTACGAGGCGCCTCACCAACCCGATATAGTGGTCGAGTGGGCGGGATGCACAGTGGCTGCGGCCGTGGACTTGATCCTTCGGCGGTTCCCTCAGCACGTGGCGCCCTAGTGGGATGCTAGCCCCACCAGCCGCGAACGCCGCGCCGCCCCAGCGCAAGCCAAACCACGAACTCAAGCACCAAGGGAGCACTGTGGAAATCAGCTTCATCGTTCCGCTGTTCAACCACTTGGAGCACACGCGGGCCATGTTGAGCTCGCTACTGGCGAGCCTGCCGCCGGGCTTGGACTACGAAATCATCC
>JBBAPK010000031.1:0-36190 GCA_040400875.1 Burkholderiaceae bacterium
CCCCTCTCCCCTGCCCTCTCCCGCGCAGCGGGAGAGGGAGCCAAGACACCAGCTCCCGCGTGGCGGGAGATGGCTATTGAAATCCCCTCTCCCTGAGGGAGAGGCATATACAAGTTCCCTCTCCCTGAGGGAGAGGGCCAGGGTGAGGGGGTGTGGCCTGACAATGCCGGCCCATGGCCAAACCCGTCCCCCGACTCAGCCCCGAGCAGATTCAAGAGGTGATCGCCGTCGCCTGGGATGACCGGCCGCCCTTTGCCGCTGTGCTGCGCAGCCACGGGCTGTCACCGGGTCAGGTGGTTCAGTTGCTCAAGCGCGAGCTGACGCCCAGCGCCTACAAGACCTGGGTCGCGCGCACCAAGGCGCCGCTGCGGCCAGCTGCCCGGAAGTGAGCTTGGACACACGAAACGCCTTTGCCGAACTGGGCCTGGAGCCCGGCGCCACGGCGCATGAGGTGAAGGCGGCCTGGCGGCGGCTGGTGTCGCACTGGCACCCCGATCGCAACCCGAGTGATGGCGCGCTGGTGCGCATGCAGCGCATCAACGATGCGTTTCGCATCGTCAGGCAAGCCCTGGGCACGACGCACGGTGTGCCAACGCACGATGAGACGCCCGCCTCGAGGGCGCCTGAGCCAGCTGCCGAAGACGCACGCGCGCACACCGAACCGCCCGGCGATCGGCCGCCCGAAGATGAAGACCTCGGCGAGCGCCGCACCATCCATCGCAAGCTCAGGCTCACGCTGGAAGAAGCCGCCACCGGCTGCACCAAGGTGCTGCAGGGCAAGCTGACCGACACCTGCACCAGCTGCATGGGCGTGGGCTACCAGATGCCTGAGCCGGCGTGTGAGCCGTGCGAAGGCAGCGGCCAGGTCGGCCAAGCCAGCTGGTTCGGCTGGTTGAACACCAAGGTGGATTGCGAGCCGTGCGGCGGGCTGGGCCGCTTCCGGCTGGACTGTCAGGTGTGTGACGGCACCGGCAAGCTCGACAACCGCCGCTATCAGGTCAAAGCGCGCATTCCCCAAGGCGTGCGCAGCGGCGACCGGCTCACCGTGAGCCCGCGTCGCATCCGATCTGGCGACATGGCGGTCGAGCTGCAGCTGCGCATCGAGCTGATCGACCACGACTTGTTCACGCTCGAGCCCGACGGCACGGTGCGCTGCGAGATGCCGGTCGACGGCTTTGCCTGGATCGCCAACCGCACGGTGCAAGTGCCCACGCTGGCCGGCCTGCAGCCGCTGGCGCTCAACCGCGAGCAGCTGGCGTATCGGCTCGAGCAGCAGGGCTTTCCGGTGCAGCGGCGCGGCGTGCGTGGCGATCTGGTGATCATGGTGCAGCCGGTTTTTCCGCTGCGCATGAGCGCCGATCAGGACATCTTGCTCGACCAGCTGATGGCTACTTTTTCGGGCCCCGGCAGCGGCAGCGAGGACCCGCGCCTGAGCGCGTGGCAACGCAACCTGCAGGCCTGGGAACGAAGCCGCCAGCGGCGCGAAACCGGCACTCGCTGAAACGCTGCGCCGGCTGGCGGCTCAGCGCGGGCGGTCGGGCGCTTCGAAGCGCAGGTGGATGGCCGCCAGATCGTCAAATGCGGCCAGACCACCTTCGAACTTGCGCACCGCGCCCACCAGACCTGGCAACAGCGGCATGCGTGTGTGCGCCACCAGAAATTCGGTGACGCGGTCATCACCGAACATGTCCTCGCCGGGCGCCATGGCCTCGGTCACACCGTCGGTGACGACGAGCAGCTGATCGTTGGTTTTGAGTTGAACGGTGGTCGACTCGTAGCTGAAGTCTTCGTCCATCAGACCGAACGGCAAGCCACCGCTGCACGCCAGACGCCCGACCGCGCCATCGGCACGGATGAGAAAGGGCTCGACGTGACCGGCGCGCACGTAGGACAGCTTGCCGCTGCGCAGGTTGAGCGTGGCCAGCAACATGGTCACGAACATGCAGCTGTCGTTGCCACGGCTGAGGATGGCATGCACCATCCCGGCGGCACGCTCGGGCTGGCCAAAGACCTCGAGCACATCGGGTCGCGACAGCAAACCGCGAAACAGCGCCTGGGTGCGCGCCATCATGAGACCGGCGGCAGCGCCCTTGCCCGACACGTCGCCAATCAGCATGACCAGCATGTCATCGCCAACCAAAAAGTAGTCGACCAGATCGCCGCCGACTTCCTTGGCCGGCTCGAGCACGATGTCGATCGAGATGTCGTGGCCGTGGTGGCTGCCACGGTAGTCGGGCGGCACCAGCGCGAGCTGCAGCGCGCGCGCGTCATTGAGCTCGATTTGCTTGCGCTGCAGTTCTTGGCGCATGCCGTCTCGCAGCATCTTCTTTTCAAGCGTGGCCAGGATGCGTGCGCGCAGCAAGGTGGCGTTGAAGGGCTTGAGCACGAAGTCTTCGGCACCCATCTCGATGCAACGCACCACCGGGTCCATGTCGTTGAGCGCGGAGATGACGATTACCGGCAGATCGGTGAGCTTGCCAGCTTCGCTGAGCTGGCGCAGCACCTCGAAACCATCGACCTCGGGCATCATGATGTCGAGCAGCACGAGATCGAACTCATGTTGCGAAATGGCGGCCAGCGCCTCGCGGCCGTTGACCGCCTGCTCGATGTGGACCACGCCCAGACGCCGCAGGCGCCGCACGAGGATGTCGCGGTTGTCGTCGACGTCGTCGACGACGAGCACGCGGGCTTGTGCGGGGTTCATGGCGTTTCCTGGGGTGTGGCGATCAATGCCAACAGCTGGTCGGCCAGCCGCAGGGTCGTGCGCAGATCGTCTTGCAGCGGCTGGCCCGGGCCAGCGCTCCAGTCGTCGATGAGCATGTCGCCATAACCCTTGACTGCATTGAGCGGCGTGCGCAGGTCGTGGCGCCAATGGCCCTGAGTGGCCAGCCACTGCGCGGGGTTGTCACGGGCTGCGCGCGGCGCGTCGGCGAATTCCTCGATCAGCGCGCACAGCCGCGCGCAGGCCTTGCGGATGCGCGCGAGATCGTCGGCCGCATCGTCCAGGCCACGCAGCTGCGCTTGCTCACACACCTGGCCGACCACGGCGGCCATCTCGGCGCCGGGCGTTCGCAGGGCCTGGCACATGGCAGCCACTTGCAAGGCGGTAGCGTCTTGGAGCGCTGCGTCGAAAGACGGTGGGGTCTGGGTCATGGGGTGGCCGGCAATCAGGCGGGCTTGCCGGGCAGCAGCGCTTCGATCTTGGCGATGAGGCGATCGAGCTCGACGGGCTTGGTGTCGTAGTCGTCGCAGCCCGCCTCGATGGCTTTTTCACGGTCGCCGGCCATGGCGTGGGCGGTCAGGCCAATGATGGGGATGTGGCGCGTGGCCTCGGCGGCCTTGATGCGCCGGGTGGCTTCCCAGCCGTCGATCACCGGCAAGCTCATGTCCATCAGGATCAAAGCGGGCAGCTCAGAGCCGGCCATCTCGACGCCCTGGCCGCCATCGACGGCCATCACGATCTCATAGCCGCGGCGCAGCAAGCGGCGCGACAGCATGTCGCGGTTCATTTCGTTGTCTTCAACCAAGAGCAGTTTCACGTTTCAACAGCCTTTTGAAAAACCCGCCAAGCGAGCCGTCAGATCATCAATTCAACCAGGGGACGCTGGCGCAGCGCCTGACGAATCTCGGCGGCCACGCCCTTGGCGTTGGCCGATCCCTTGCCAATCACCGAGTGGGCATGCTTGCCAAGCCATTCACGCTCTTGCGCCGAGAGGTCCTTGGCGGTGATGACCACCACCGGGATGTCGCGCCACAAGGCATGGGCAGCGAGTTGCTCCAGCACCATGAAGCCGTCCATCTCGGGCATCATCAAATCAAGCAGGATCAATGACGGCAGCGGGTTGGCGCCCAGCCAGTCCAGGGCCTCGCGGCCATTGGCGGCTTCAAACACCTCGACGTTCAATTGCTGGATGTGGGCCTTGGTGAGATCGCGGCTCATGGCGTCGTCATCGACGACAAGCACGGTGGCCGCCTCGTCGAGCAGCTTGTTCAACACCAGACCCAGACGCGATCGGTCCACGGGCTTGGTCATGAAATCGCTGGCGCCGAGCGACAGCGCCAGGCCCCGATCCGAAGTGCAGGTCACCACCACCACCGGAATGTCCGACAGCTCGGGGTCAGACTTCAGCGCGGTGAGCACCGACCAGCCGTCCATGCGCGGCATCATGATGTCGAGCGTGATCGCTGCGGGGCGCAGCGCTCGCGCCATCTCGATGGCCGCCTCGCCACCGGCGGCCTCGACCACACGCCAGCCTTCCTTGTTCAAGGCCATGCACAGCAGCTGGCGCGAGGCCGGGTCGTCATCGACCACCATCACCAGCGGTGCGTTGCTGGCGTGCGCTTGGTCGGCCAAGGCCTGGGCAACGCCTGTCACTGCAGGCGAGGTCGAGGCCGCCAGCTTCTTGCCGGGCAGCACCATGATGAACACCGAGCCCACGCCCGCGGTGCTCTCCACATCGATGGAGCCGCCGAGGATTTCGCAGAAGTGGCGCGTGATGGCCAACCCCAGGCCGGTGCCGCCATAACGTTTGGTGGTGGACGCATCGGCCTGGGCAAACGGGGCGAACAGCTTGGCGAGCTGCTCGGGCGTCATGCCGATGCCGCTGTCACGCACCCGGAAAGTCAGCGGTTCATCGGCCTGCGCCCGGTCGCGCTCTATCGTCAGGCTGACCGTGCCGCCAGAGGTGAACTTGGACGCATTGCTCAGCAAGTTGAGCAAGTTTTGCTTGAGCTTGGTGCGGTCGGAATGCATCGACCCGATGTCGCTCGGGCAGACGATCTCGAGCACGTTGCTGTTTTTCTCGATCAGCGGCTTGACGATGGCGCGGATTTCGTCGACCAGCGCGGGCAGCTCGAAGTCCTCGAAGTAGATGTCCATCTTGCCGGCCTCGATCTTGGACAGGTCGAGGATGTCGCTGATCAGACTGAGCAGGTGGCGCCCTGCCGACTGGATCTTGGCCAGATCGGCCACGTAGTCGTCGAGCCCATCGTCTTGCGACATTTCCTGCAGGATTTCGCTATAGCCGATGATGGCGTTGAGCGGGGTGCGCAGCTCGTGGCTCATGTTGGCCAGGAAAGACGACTTGGCCAGATTGGCCGCCTCGGCCTGGGCCATGGCAGCTTCGAGATCGTGCTGGCGCCGCTCGAGCAGATCGCGCTGCTTGTCGCGGTCGATCATGCCTTCGCGAAACAGCGCCAGAGTCTTGGCCATCGCGCCGATCTCGTCGCGCGAGGCCGGTGGAATCGGCGTGTCGATGTGGCCGGCGGTCAGGCCATCGATGGCGGTGACCACCCGGTTGAGCGGCATCAGGATGGAGCGCAGCACCACCCAGGTGGCCAGCATGCCCAGCAAGACAGCCAGCGTCACGATGATGGTGGCCAGCTGCGTGCTTTCCTCGGTGCGTTCCAGAACCTCCTCGCGCGTGCTTTGCGCCTGCATGAGAAGATCGTCAACGAGAAGAGCCAAGTTTTCTTCGAACACCAAACCGTGCTGGCGTGCCTCGGCAAAATACGTGTTGCCGATGACGCGCTTGTCGTCGGTGTAGGCGTCCACCGCCATCAAGCCAGCGACCTCGAAGCCCGAGACCGCACTTTGCAGCCTCTTGGCCAACTCGGGCTGGCTTTTCTCGAGCGCCTGGAGTCCGGCTTCAAGCCGACGACGCGCCTCGGTGGCGTTGGCTTCGGACTGATTCAGCAGGCTCACCGCGAGGTCGGACAGCCAGTAGCGGTATTCGCCAAAATTCTTTTGAATGGCGTTGGCCAGCGCGATCTCGTTTGCCCGCTGGGCGTTCAACAAGACGAGTTTCGCGTTCGACGACATGGTGGTCGTCAGGTAGAACGTGATGCCCAGCATGCCTGCGATGAGCAGGCACGACAGCAGCAGCATCCTGGCTCGAATGCTGAGTGTTTCGAGCATGCGCAGTGCGGGCGCTTCAGCCCGGGCCAGAAAGCTCATCAATTGAACAGCGTCACGCTGATCACGCCGCCAAGGTCGCCCTCATTGCCGCCCTCCTTCGGGTAGCCGGTGATATCGACCTGACCCTTGGGGCCGCCGTGGCAGCTCAGACATGAGGCCGCGTAGTACTCGGGCGAGGCAAAGCGCATCGCGGTGCGGCCCATGGCGGGCGACATCTCGGTGACCATCTGGCCCTTGGGCCAATCAGCTGCCATCAGCTTGTCGCGGATGACCTTGGACTCCCAATCGTCGGGGCGTGACTTGCGATTGCGAATGAGCGCCTCGGGCGCGGTGACCTTCATGACCGCCACATCCGACACGCGCCGGGCAAAAGCCTCGGTGAGCAGGCGCCCGAAGGTGGACGGGATGAAGCCCTTGAAGGCCACGCCCTTTTGGTTGATGGTGTCTTGATTGGCGTCGATGACTTCGACCACCGCATCTTGCTGCGCCTTGAACAGCCGGCCGTGCTTGGTGCCGCCGATGATGGTCTTGGGATCGATCTGGGTGGTTTCCTTGTAGACGACCAGCGCATCGGCCAGCACCTTCTTGCCGGTGAGCCCCTTGTCGCCCAGGGTGGGGTCGTTGATGAGCGCCTGGTTGCGCGAAACTATCGTGCGCGCTGCGCGCAACATGGCGGTCAGGCTGCGGGCTATGACCTCGTCCTCGTCGCGATCGAAGACCGGAGCGGCCTGGGGCACGCTTGCCGCCACGCACAAAGCCACAAAAGCCAACCACTTCTTTGCATGTCGCATGGGGCACCCCGGATGATTCATTGAGCTTGGCCGCCGCCGGTCTGCACTCTATACAAAATGTGTTCCCGCACGCCGCCGAACCCCCGTATTCTCTACGGCGTCGCCGCCCAACAAACAAGTCGAAAGACCCCACGCATGCGAAGAATCGTCTACCTCAGCACCGCGACCCGTGTGATGTCAGACGCTGACCTGATGGAAGTGCTGCGCGTATCGCGCGTCAACAACGCACGCGATGAAGTCACTGGTGTGCTGCTGTACCAAGGTGGCAATTTCATCCAGCTGCTCGAGGGCGATTCGGCGGCGATCGATGTGGTCTACGAGCGCATCGAAAAAGACCCGCGCCACCACAGCTGCCTGCGCATGCTCGACGGCGAGGCCGAAGAACGGCTCTTTCCCGACTGGTCGATGGGATTTAGACCCAATGCCAGCCTGAGCGCCGAGTTGAAAAGCGAGATTGCCGACTTCATCGCCAAGGCACCGCAGGAAGCCGCCACCAACAGCGGGCGACGTGCGCTGCGTCTGGTCCACAGCTTCATTCAATCGATGCGCTGAGTCGCATCGCCTCGCGCCACCGATGACCGAAGCGCCCCCGCCGTCCAGCCTGACACCAGCCAGCACTGCGGCTCACACGCCCATGATCGCGCAGTGGATGCGCATCAAGGCCGACCATCCGGACACGCTCTTGTTCTACCGGATGGGCGACTTCTATGAGTTGTTCTTCGACGATGCGCGGCGCGCCAACCGGCTGCTCGACATCACGCTGACCACGCGCGGCAGCAGCGGCGGCGAGCCGGTGGTGATGGCCGGTGTGCCGGTGGTGTCGGCCGAGGGCTATCTGGCGCGACTGATCAAGCTCGGCGAGGCGGTGGCGATTTGCGAGCAGGTGGGCGACGTGGCCACGGCCAAGGGCCCGGTCGAGCGCAAGGTGGTGCGCGTGGTCACGCCCGGCACGCTGACCGACACCGAGCTGATGTCGGACAAGGCCGACGCGCTGCTGCTCGCGCTGGCCAGCCACACCCAGCGCGGCCACACGACGCACGGGTTGGCGTGGCTGGGCCTGAGCAGCGGCGAGCTGGGCCTGAGCGAATGTTCTGATCAGGAGCTGGCCGGCTGGCTGGCGCGCTTGAATGCGGCCGAGGTGCTGGTCGATCGCAACCACGTGCCGCCTGCCTTGGCAGCCACCCGCTGCGCCATCACGAACCGGCCCGAATGGCAGTTCGATGCGGCTCTTGGCGCACGCAAGCTGTGCGAGCAACTGCGCGTGGCCAGCCTGGCCGGTTTCAATGCGAGCGAGCTGACGACGGCGCACGCCGCAGCCGCCGCGCTGCTGAGCTACGCCGAACACACCCAGGGCCAGGCCCTCGCGCATGTGCGGCATTTGCAGGTCGAGCGCGCCAGCGAATTGATCGACCTGCCACCCACCACGCACCGCAACCTTGAGCTCACGCAAACGCTGCGTGGCGAGGACGCACCCACGCTGCTGTCGCTGATCGACACCTGCCGCACCGGCATGGGCAGCCGCGCGCTGCGCGTGTGGACCACGCGCCCGCCGCGTGACCGTGCGGTGGCCAGCGAGCGCCACGACGCGATCGACGCGCTCATCGCCCACGGTGCCGAGCCGCTGCGCCAGGCGCTGCGCGGCGTGTGCGATGTGGAGCGCATCACAGCGCGCGTGGCCTTGCGTCAGGTGCGCCCGCGTGAACTCACCGGCTTGCGCGCCACCTTGCGCGCGCTGCCGGCGCTGCGCGGCGCCCTGCCCGCCGGTGTTTGCGAATTGATCGACCGGCTGAGTGCCGCGCTCAACCCCGATGCGGCCATCGAATCGCTGCTGACCCGCGCCATCGCCGAAGAGCCCGCGGTGATGCTGCGCGATGGCGGTGTGATCGCCGACGGCTTCGATGCCGCGCTCGACGAGTTGCGCGCCATCGCCCAGAACTGCGACGCCTTCTTGCTGGACCTGGAATCGCGCGAGCGCATCCGCACCGGCATCGCCAACCTGCGCGTGCAGTTCAACCGGGTGCACGGTTTTTACATCGAGGTCACGCAAGGCCAGGTCGACAAGGTGCCGCTGGACTATCAACGTCGCCAGACGCTGAAGAACGCCGAGCGCTACATCACGCCCGAACTCAAGGCCTTCGAGGACAAGGCGCTGTCGGCGCAAGAGCGCGCGCTGGCCCGCGAAAAAGCGCTCTTCGAGCAGGTGCTCGATGCGATGCAGCCACAGGTGGCGGCGCTGTCGGACCTGGCGCGCGCGCTGGGCAGCCTGGATGCGCTGGCCGCACTGGCCGAGCGCGCGACCACGCTGGGCTGGTGCCGGCCGCAGTTCGTGCGCGAGCCGTGCATCGACATCGTGGGCGGGCGTCACCCGGTGGTCGAAGCGCGGCTGGCTGAAACCGGCGGCGGGCCCTTCATGGCCAACGACTGCCGGCTCGATGCCTCGCGCAAGATGCTGGTGATCACCGGGCCCAACATGGGCGGCAAGAGCACCTACATGCGGCAGGTGGCGCTGATCGCGTTGCTGGCGTCGATGGGCTCGCACGTGCCGGCCACCGCCTGCCGGCTCGGGCCGCTGGATGCCATTCACACGCGCATCGGCGCGGCCGACGATCTGGCCAACGCGCAGTCGACCTTCATGGTCGAGATGACCGAAGCCGCAGCCATCCTGCACGGCGCCACCGCGCAGTCGCTGGTGCTGATGGACGAGATCGGCCGCGGCACATCGACCTTCGACGGGCTGGCGCTGGCCGGCGCGATTGCCAGCCACCTGCACGAGCGCAACAACGCCTTCACGCTGTTTGCCACGCACTACTTCGAGCTGACCGCGCTGGTGCAAAAGCACGATCGCGCGATCAACGTTCACGTGGCGGCGGTCGAAACCCACACCCGCAACGGCGACGACATCGTGTTCTTGCACCAGATCGAGCCCGGTCCGGCCAGCCGCAGCTACGGCGTGCAGGTGGCGCGCCTGGCCGGCATGCCGGTTTCGCTGCTGCGTCAGGCCAGAGCCGCGCTCGAATCGCTCGAATCCCAGCAAAAATCGGGCGCCGCCCAGATCGACCTGTTCGCGCCGTCGGCAAGCCCTGAAGCCGTTGCAGTGCACGAACCATCGGCGGTGGACCTGGCGCTGGCGAACATCGATCCGGACAGCATGACTGCGAAGCAAGCGCTCGACGCGCTGTACCGCCTCAAGGCGCTGCAGCCCACCACAGACAAAGGCACCTCCTCATGACCTGTTGCGTAGGCATCAAGCTCGACTCGGGGCTGGTTTTTGTGCCGGATTCGCGCACCCCGGCGAGAAGATCGTCTGAGCCCTTGAAGGCCTGCCCGAAGGGTGCTCGCCAAAGACCCGGCTTCTATACTTCTTCTTTCCCACCACGGCCCTTCGGGTGCTGCAAGCAATGACCAAGTACGTCTTCGTCACCGGCGGTGTGGTGTCCTCGCTGGGCAAGGGCATTGCGGCGGCGTCTCTCGCCGCAATCCTCGAGTCGCGCGGCCTGCGCGTCACCCTCATCAAGCTCGATCCCTACCTCAACGTCGACCCCGGCACGATGTCGCCGTTTCAGCACGGCGAGGTCTATGTGACCGACGACGGCGCCGAGACCGACCTCGATCTGGGCCACTACGAGCGCTTCATCACCACGCGGATGAAGAAGGCCAACAACTTCACCACCGGCCAGATTTACAAGAGCGTGCTCGAAAAAGAGCGTCGCGGCGACTACCTCGGCAAGACGGTGCAGGTGATCCCGCACGTGACCAACGAGATCCAGGATTTCGTCAAGCGCGGCGCCGGTGTGGGCAACGGCGGCGAGAGCGAATTCGATGTGGCCATCGTCGAGATCGGCGGCACCGTGGGTGACATCGAATCGCTGCCCTTCCTGGAAGCCGTGCGCCAGATGAGCTTGCGCATGGGCCCCAACAACGCGGCTTTCGTGCACCTGACCTATGTGCCGTGGATCGCCGCGGCCGGCGAACTCAAGACCAAGCCCACGCAGCACACCGCGCAAAAGCTGCGCGAAATCGGCATCCAGGCCGACGTGCTGCTGTGCCGCGCCGACCGGCGCATTCCCAATGAAGAGCGCGAGAAGATTTCGCTGTTCACCAACGTGCCGACCTGGGGCGTGATCTCGATGTGGGACGTCGACACCATTTACAAGGTGCCACGCATCCTGCACGAGCAAGGTCTCGACGGACTGATCTGCGACAAGTTGCGCATCAACACACCGCCGGCCAACCTCAAGCGCTGGGACGATCTGGTCCATGAAGTGGCGCATCCGCAGCGCGAACTGACCATCGCCATGTGCGGCAAGTACACCGACCTGTCGGATTCGTACAAGTCGCTCAATGAAGCCTTGCGCCACGCCGGCATGCAAAGCCATACCCGGGTCCACATCTCGTACGTCGACTCGGAAACGCTCGACGACAAGAACGTGCATCAACTCGCAGCGTTCGATGCGGTGCTGGTGCCTGGCGGCTTCGGCAAGCGCGGCGTCGAGGGCAAGATCCTCACCGCCAAGTTCGCCCGCGAACACAAGGTGCCCTACCTCGGCATCTGCCTGGGCATGCAAGTGGCCACCATCGAGTTCGCTCGCCACAAGGCGGGTCTGGCCGGTGCCAACAGCACCGAGTTCGACACCGACACGCCGCACCCGGTGATCGCGCTGATCGAGGAATGGCAAGACGCCGACGGCTCGATCCAAAAGCGCAGCAGCAGCTCCGATCTGGGCGGCACGATGCGCCTGGGCGCACAAAGCTCCGACGTGAAACCCGGCACGCTGGCGCACGAGATCTACGGCGACGTGGTGACCGAGCGGCACCGCCACCGTTACGAGGCCAACGTCAACTACCTTGAGCAGCTCGAGGCAGCGGGTCTGGTGATCTCGGCGCTGACGCAGCGCGAGCGCCTGACCGAGATCGTCGAGCTGCCGCGCAGCGTGCACCCGTGGTTCATGGGCGTGCAGTTCCACCCCGAGTTCAAGTCGATGCCCTGGAGCGGCCACCCGCTGTTCAACTCGTTCATCACCGCCGCGCTGGCCCACCAGAACGCGCGCACTCAAGGGCTCAAGGCATGAAGCTGTGCGGACATGAGGTGGGCCTGGCCCAGCCGTTTTTCCTGATCGCCGGCCCGTGCGTGGTCGAGTCCGAGCAGCTGCAAATGGACGTGGCCGGTGCACTCAAGGAAATGACCGCCGCGCTGGGCATCCCGTTCATCTTCAAGAGCAGCTACGACAAGGCCAACCGCACCAGCGACAGCGGCTTTCGGGGTCTGGGCGCCGAGCGTGGGCTGGAGATCTTGGCCAAGGTCAAGCGCGAACTTCAAGTGCACATCCTCACGGACGTTCACAACGAAGCCGAGGTGGCCGCCGCCTGCGCGGTGGTGGATGTGCTGCAAACGCCCGCCCTGCTCAGCCGCCAGACTGATTTCATCCAGGCGGTCGCGCGCAGCGGCAAGCCGGTGAACATCAAGAAGGGGCAGTTCATGGCGCCCCACGACATGAGCAACGTCATCGCCAAGGCCCGCGCTGCGGCACGCGCAGCCGGTCTGCCCGAAGACAACTTCATGGCCTGCGAACGCGGCGTGAGCTTCGGCTACAACAACCTGGTGAGCGACATGCGCTCGCTGGCCATCATGCGCGAGACGAACGCTCCGGTGGTGTTCGACGCCACCCACAGCGTGCAATTGCCCGGTGGCCAGGGCAGCAGTTCAGGCGGCGTGCGCGAATTCGTGCCCGTGCTCGCACGCGCTGCGATTGCCGTGGGCATCGCCGGCGTATTCATGGAAACGCACCCTGACCCCAAGAACGCGCTGTGCGACGGGCCCAATGCGGTGCCGCTCAAGCACATGCGCGCGCTGCTCGAGCAACTGGTCGCGCTCGACCGGGTGGTCAAGCAGCAGCCGCTGCTCGAAAACGATTTCGGCTGCTGAAGCGGCAGGCGCCCGCTCGCACCAAGAACCCAGATTTTTCAAACATCTTTCAAATCAAGGACAACCCATGAGTGCCATCGTTGACATCGTCGGCCGCGAGATTCTGGACAGCCGAGGCAACCCCACCGTCGAATGCGACGTGCTGCTCGAGTCGGGCGTGATGGGCCGCGCTGCCGTGCCCTCGGGCGCGTCGACCGGCTCGCGCGAGGCCATTGAGCTGCGCGACGGCGATCCGCTGCGCTACATGGGCAAGGGCGTGATGCGCGCTGTGCAGCACGTCAACACCGAAATCAGCGAAGCCGTGCTCGGGCTGGATGCCAGCGAGCAGGCGTTTTTGGACCGCACGCTGATCGATCTGGATGGCACCGACAACAAGTGCCGCCTGGGCGCCAACGCCACGCTGGCCGTGAGCATGGCCGTGGCGCGCGCGGCGGCCGAGGAAAGCGGCTTGCCGCTGTACCGCTACTTCGGCGGCTCGGGCGCCATGCAACTGCCCGTGCCGATGATGAATGTGATCAACGGCGGCGCACACGCCAACAACTCGCTCGACTTGCAAGAACTGATGATCATTCCGGTGGGCGCTCCGAGCTTTCGCGAAGCGGTGCGCTGGGGTGCCGAGACCTTCCACGCGCTCAAAAAGATCCTGCACGACAAGGGCATCAGCACCGCAGTGGGCGACGAAGGCGGCTTTGCCCCCAGCGTGGCCAGCCACGAAGCGGCCATCCAGATGATCCTGGATGCCATCGACAAGGCCGGCTACACCGCCGGTGAGCAGATCGCCATCGGCCTGGACTGCGCGGCCAGCGAGTTCTACAAGGACGGTCACTACGTGCTCGAAGGCGAAGGCGGCCTGAAATTGTCAGCACCCGCCTGGACCGACATGCTGGCCAACTGGGTCGACAAGTACCCCATCATCAGCATCGAAGACGGCATGCACGAAGGCGACTGGGACGGCTGGAAGCACCTCACCGACCGTCTGGGCAGCAAGGTTCAACTGGTGGGTGACGACCTGTTCGTGACCAACACCAAGATCCTCAAAGAAGGCATCGAGCGGCGCGTGGCCAACTCCATCCTCATCAAGATCAACCAGATCGGCACGCTGACCGAAACCTTCGCCGCCATCGAGATGGCCAAGCGCGCCAACTACACCGCGGTGATCAGTCACCGCTCGGGCGAGACCGAAGACTCCACCATCGCCGACATCGCCGTGGGCACCAACGCGCTGCAGATCAAGACCGGCTCGATGAGCCGCAGCGACCGCATGGCCAAGTACAACCAGCTGCTTCGCATCGAGGAAGACCTGGGCGACGTGGCCAGCTACCCCGGCCGCTCGGCGTTCTACAACCTGCGCTGAATCTGGTTCGCGCCATGCGCTTCATCAGCTTCGCGCTCATCGCACTGATCGTTTTGGTGCATGCCGAGCTGTGGTTCGGCTCGTCGGGCGTGTCGCGCATGCTCGAGCTTCAAACCAAGCTCGAGCAGCAAAAAGCCACCAACGACGAAGCCAGGCGCCGCAACGAGCAGCTCGCCGCCGAGGTCAACGACCTGGTCGAGGGGCTCGAGATGGTCGAAGAAAAAGCCCGTTACGACCTGGGCATGGTCAAGCGCGACGAGATCCTGGTGCAGCTGAGCACCAGCGCCAAATAGGCGAAGCGGCTCAGTTGAGCGAGCCGGATCCCGGGGCCTGCTGCTCAGGCGGCGTGAAAACCTCGCCCACGTCCACGGCATCGAAGCGGTACTTGACGCCGCAAAAGTCGCAGCCCACCTCCACGCGGGTCTGCTCGGCGACGATGGAGTCGACCTCGTCGCGACCCAGGCCCACCAGCATGCTGGACACCCGCTCGCGCGAGCAGTTGCACTCGAATCGCGGGCCCTCAAAGCCGCGTTGCACCGGAAAGCGGCGCAGCGGCTCTTCCCAGAACAGCCGCCGCAGCACGGTGTCGGCATCGAGCGTGAGCAGCTCTTCGCGCGTCAGCGTGGCGGCCAGCATGGCGATGCGGTTGAAGGCCTCGTTGATGCCGATCTCGTCCTCGTTGCGCCGGCCCAGATTGCCCGCCCCTTCAACCGGCAGACGCTGGATCAGCAGGCCCGCAGCCACCTCGTCGTTGGCCGCGAGGATCAGCCGGGTGTCGAGCTGCTCGGACTGCAGCATGTAGTGCTCGAGCACTTCGCTGATGTGCTGCAGCGGCTCGCGCTGATCGCCGTGCAACGACACCACGCCCTGATACGGCTGCTGACCGGGGAAACGGTCTTTCGGGTCGAGCGTGATGGCGCAGCGGCCCACGCCGTGCACATTGACCAGCGCTTCGAGCCTGGCCTGCTCGCTCACCTCGCCCACCACCTTGGCCGTGACGCGAAACGCCAGATCCGACTGCACCTCGGCCACCGCGAGCTTCACCGGCCCGTCGCCAAAGATCTGCAGCACCAGCGCGCCTTCGAACTTGATGCTGGCTTGCATCAGCGTGGCGGCCGCCGCCATCTCGCCCATGAGCACGCGCACCGGCTGGGCAAACGCGTCGTTGGCCAGCGCGCGGCGCTGCAGCACCTCGCGCCAGCTGTCGTCGAGCCGCACCAGCATGCCGCGCACCGGCATGCCGTCAAAGATGAACTTGTGCAGCTCGCTCATGCGCCGTCCAAGCGCACCAGCTCGGTCTTGAAGCGCTGCGCCTTGGCCACGTAGGCGGCGGCGCTGCGCACCAGACCTTCGATCTGCTCGGGCGTGAGCTCGCGCACCACCTTGGCGGGCGCGCCCATGATGAGCGAGCCGTCGGGAAATTCCTTGCCTTCGGTGACCACCGCGCCCGCAGCCACCAGGCAGCGCTTGCCGATGCGCGCGCCATTGAGCACCACCGCCTGAATGCCGATCAGCGAGCCATCGCCCACGGTGCAGCCGTGCAGCATGGCCTGGTGGCCGACCGTCACGTCGTCGCCCAGATGAACCGGGTAGCCCGCATCAGAGTGAATGATGGTGCCCTCCTGGATGTTGGTGCGGCAGCCGATGTGCAGCCGCGTGTTGTCGCCGCGCAGCACGGCGCCAAACCACACGCTGGCCTGATCGCCGAGATGCACGTCGCCGATGACCTGGGCGCTGTCGGCAACCCAGGCGGTCGCAGCCATGATTGGAAAGGTTTCACCAAGACGGTAAACGGCCACGAGGGTGCTCCTGAGGTGAAGTCGATAATTCTAGGGATGCCCCTTGCCCCTGAAGCCGTGCCCGCTGCCGATTCACCGGTGTCGCTGCGCCAGCGTGCGTTCGAGCTGTGGCAGTTGCCGGATGCGGCGCGCAAGGCGCAGCTCACGCGATCGCTGTGGGATGCCAAAGACGCCCATGCGCTTGTTCCCGTGCTGGCCGTCGATGCGCTGGCCGCTTCGATGGCGCCGGGCCGTCCCAAACGGCCTGATCTGGTGCCACCCAAGGACGTGCCGTCGCGCACCCCGTTCACGCTGGAAGGCCGCGCCGCGCTGCTGCACGCCATCGCGCACATCGAGTTCAACGCCATCAATCTGGCGCTCGATGCGGTGTGGCGGTTTGATGCGATGCCCGAGGCGTTCTACCTGGATTGGCTGGGCGTGGCTGCCGAAGAGGCGCTGCATTTCACCTTGCTGCGCGAGCACTTGCTGACGCTGGGGCATGACTACGGCGACTTCGACGCACACGCCGGGCTGTGGCTGATGACGCAACGCACCGCCGGCGATGTGGTCGCGCGCATGGCGCTGGTGCCGCGCACGCTGGAAGCGCGCGGACTCGACGCCACGCCACCGCTGCAAGACAAGTTCAAGCGCGCCGGCGACGACCGCGCAGTCGAGATCCTCGAGGTGATCCTGCGCGACGAGATCGGCCACGTGGCCATTGGCAACCGCTGGTACCGCTGGCTGTGCGAGCGCGATGGGCTCGACGCGGTGGCGCATTACCGCTGGCTCACCGAGCGCTACCAGGCGCCGCGCCTGCGGCCGCCCTTCAACACCACCGCCCGGCTGGCGGCCGGCTTCACCGAAGAAGAACTGGCCGCGCTGCCACAAGCCTGAGCCGGCCGCCGCGCGGGTTCACGGCCCAGTCGCAGTCGCAGTCGCAGTCGCCGCAACCGACACGGCCACGGGCACGGCGTGCACCACGCGCTGCGGGAACGGAATCTCGACGCCCTGCTCGTTCAGCACCCGCAGCACCGCGAAGTTGACTTCGGAGCGCACATTGCCCTGCCCGTTTTCAGGGTCGGTGATCCAGAAATTGACGGCCAGGTCCATGCCGTTGTCACCGAACGCCAGCAGATGGACCGCAGGCGGCGGATCGGCCAGCACGCGTGTGACCTGCGTCAGCGCCGCCTCGATCTTCGGCTTGAGCGCCCTCACGTCGGTGCCGTAGGCCACCTGCACATTGGTGGTGACCAGCACGCTCAGATCGGCCAGCGACGAGTTTTCAACCCGCTGCGTGATCAGCATCTCGTTGGGCACGATGGCCTCGCGGCCGTTGAGCGCGCGGATCAGCGTGTAGCGGGTGCGGATGTCGGTGATGCGTCCGTCGAAGTTGTCGATGCGCACCATGTCGCCAATGCGCAGCGAGCGCTCGGCCAGGATCACGAAGCCGCTGATGTAGTTGGCCGCGATCTTCTGCAGCCCGAAACCCAGCCCCACGCCGATGGCGCCGCCAAACACGCTGAGCGCGGTCAGGTCGATGCCCACAGAACTGAGCGCCAGCAGCAGGCCGACAAACAGCAGCAGCATGCGCACCAGGTTGGCCGCCATCTTCTGCAGCGACAGGTCGCTGCCGGTGCCGCGCAGCAGCTTTTTCTCGACCCCCGCAGACACCCACAGCGCCAGCACCATCACCAGACCGGCCGTCACCAGTCCCTCGACGAAACGCCGCAAGGTGATCGGGTGGTCGCCCATGGTCCAGCTCACACCCTCCATCGCATCGAGCATCAGTGGCAGCACGCCGGTCACCCACAGCACGGCGGCCAACCAGGCGGCCCACGAGAAGCTGCGCTCGATGGTGCGCATCAGCCGCGAATCGGGAAAGCTCGCGCGCAGCACATGCACTGTCAGGCGCACCACCACCAGCGAGACCAGCACCGGTATGGCCAGCTTGAACACCGCCGGCTTGGCGAATCCCGTCAGCAGCACCCGCGCTGTTGCAGCCAGCACCAGCAGCAGCACCGGAAACAGCACCCCGTCGTACAGCCGCCGACCGAACCAGATGGAGTCGTCATCCGCGCCGGCACCTCTGAATGCGCGGGTGACCAGCCAGGCGACAGCCCCGCACACGGCGAGCACGCAGGCCTCGAGCAGCGCACCGGGCTGCTGCAACGCCACCAGCAGGCCTTCCATCTCGTCGGGGTTGATGGGTATGGGCACGATCATGGTCGGGCAGCCCGCGATGGGCTCATCGGGTGTGAAGACATGTCTTTTTGGGGGATTTGGGTGGAGCGATTGGGTTACCGTCCACAAGATGAGCAGCGCACCCTGTGAAAAACTCACCCGTCTGGCCGATCAGATTAACACGATCATCGTCGGCAAACGACCGCAAATCCGTGACTGTCTGGCCTGTCTTCTGGCCGGTGGACACCTGCTGATCGAAGACGTTCCGGGCGTGGGCAAGACCACGCTGGCGCAGGCCTTGTCAATCTCTTTGGGGCTGCAGTTTTCACGGGTGCAGTTCACTGCCGACTTGATGCCCACCGACTTGCTGGGCGTGAGCGTGTACGAGCGCACGCGCGAGTCCTTCGTGTTCCACCCCGGGCCGGTGTTTTCGCAGGTGCTGCTCGCCGACGAGATCAACCGCGCCGGGCCGCGCACGCAAAGCGCGCTGCTCGAGGCAATGGAAGAGCAGCAAGTCAGCGTCGACGGCGAAACGCGCGCTCTGCCCCAGCCGTTTTTCGTCATCGCCACGCAAAACCCCAGCGACCAGTTGGGCACCTACGCGCTGCCCGAGTCGCAGCTCGACCGCTTTTTGATGTGCATCACGCTGGGCTATCCCGACCGCGCCAGCGAGCGTGAGCTGCTCGCCGGCCAGGACCGACGCGAGGCCTTGCAACAGTTGCGCCCGGTCATGAGCGTGGACGAGTTGATGGCCGCGCAGCGCGAGGTGCTCGCGGTGCATGCCTCGGGCGCGCTGCTCGATTACCTGCAGTTGCTGATCGCGGCCACCCGCTCTGGCGCGTGGTTTGTCGAAGGCCTGAGCCCGCGCGCCGGCATCGCGGTGCTGCGTGCGGCCAAGGCCCATGCGCTGCTCGATGGCCGCAATCATGTGGCGCCCGATGACATCCAGGCCATCTTGGTCCAGACCGCAGCACACCGGTTGACGCCGCTGCCCGCTTCAGGGCGCAGCCGTGCCGCGCAGCTGCGCGCCATGATCGAGGCCACGCCGCTGCCGTGAAAGGCACGACCACCGCTCGCGCTCGCATCGCCCAGCGCATCGAAGCGTGGCTGCAGCAGCGCTCGCCACGCAGCGACAGCCTGCTGCTCACCCACCGCAACGTCTACATCCTGCCCACCACCGCCGGGCTGCTGTTTTGCCTGACGCTGGTGGTGCTGCTGGTCGCGTCCATCAACTACCAGCTCAATCTCGGTTACCTGCTGACCTTCTTGCTGGCGGGCAGCGGCGTGGTGTCAATGCACATGACGCACAACACGCTGCGCGGGCTGACGCTGCAACTGCGACCGGTACAGGCGGCGTTTGCCGGCGACACCGCCGTGCTCGAAGCCGTGCTCTCGGCCGGCCGCGGCGATCGCTACGGCGTGGCGCTGCGGCTGCAGTCGGCCGATGCCTCAAGCGCCAGCCACACCGACGTGCCAGGCCAAGGTCAGGCGGTGCTGCAGATCGGCTTCGTGCCACCCGCACGTGGGCGCCATAGGCTGCCCACGCTGCGCGTGCAGACGCACTTTCCGATGGGGCTTTTTCGCGCCTGGGCGGTGTGGCACCCGGCCATGTCGGTGCTGGTGTATCCACAGCCCGAGCGTCCTGCCAGCGCGCTGCCTGCGGCGCTCGGCGTGCCCGGCGGGCCGCTGCGTTCGCGCACCGCAGGGGCCGATGAATTCGACGGCGTGCGCCCCTACCGCCGTGGCGACGCGCCCAAGGCCATCGCCTGGAAGCAAGCCGCCAAGACGCTGGCCAGCGGCGGCGATCTGATCAGCCGCGATCACAGCGCCCACACGCAGCAGCAGCTGTGGCTGTCGTGGCAAGACTGCGGCATCAGCGGTGCCGAAGCGCGACTGTCCAGGCTCGCGGCCTGGATCGTCGAGGCCGACCGCCGTGACGTGGCCTGGGGCTTGAGCCTGCCGGCCGAAGAGCTGCCCATGGGCCAGGGTGATCAACACCGGCAGCAAGGTCTGGAGCGGCTCGCGCTGTGGTCGGCATGAGCAGCGCCAGCCCGGCGGGCCAGGCCGCTTCAACTTCAAGTTCAGCACCCAAGCGGCTCTGGCCGGGCTGGGGCCACCTGACGCGCGACGCGCGCGACACGCTGTTCTTGCTGGGCCTGATCGGCTGGACGGTGCTGCCGCACCTGTTCCACCTGCCGCTGTGGTGCGCGGTGCTCACCGCTGCGGTGCTGCTCACACGCGGAGTGCTGGCGCTCAAGGGCGCGGCGCTGCCCGGTCGCTGGAGCCTGGTGGGCGTGCTGGTGCTGACCACCGGGCTGACCTTCTGGTCTTATGGCTCGCTGCTGGGCAAGGAGCCTGGCGTGGCGATGGCGGTGGCGCTCATGGCCATCAAGACGCTCGAGCTGCGCGCCCGCCGCGACGCCTTCGTGGTCTTCTTTCTGGGCTTTTTCCTGATCCTCACGCAGTTTCTTTATTCGCAAAGCCTGCTGGTGGCGCTGGCCATGCTGGTGTCGGTGTGGGGCTTGCTGAGCGCGCTGGTGCTGGCCAGCATGCCGGTGGGCAAGCCACCCTTGTCGCTGGTGATGGGTCTGGCCGGCAAGACCGCCTTGCTGGGCGCGCCGCTGATGGTGGCGATGTTCATGCTGTTTCCGCGCATCAGCCCGCTGTGGGGCGTGCCGCAAGACAACCAGTCGGGCATGGGCCTGTCGAACACCATGTCGTTTGGCTCGGTGGCGGTGCTGGCTCAAAACGAAGGTGTGGCCATGCGCCTGCGCTTTGACGGCCCGCCGGTGCCAGCGCAAGCAGCCTACTTTCGCGGACCGGTGCTCGGGCACTTCGACGGCACAGAGTGGACGGTGCAGCCACCGGGTTTTCCGGCAGTGCTCACCCCCCGTGCCGACCTTGCGGTGCGCGGCGAGGCCATCGGCTACGAGGTCACGCTCGAGCCGCTGCGCCTCAAGAGCATTCCGCTGCTTGAAGCCAGCAGCGTGGCGCCACAGATCGATGGCGTGCGGGTCGCGCAAACCGATGACCTGCAGTGGCTGGCCGATCAGCCGCTGTACTCGCGCGTGCGCTTTCGCAGCGTCGCCCACACCGACTTCAGCCACGGCCCCTTGGTACCGCTGATCGGGCTGCAGGACTACATCGACCTGCCGGCGGGCTACAACCCGCGCACGCTGGCCTGGGCCATGGCCATGCGTCGACAACCGCGCTACGCCGAAGCCGGTGCCGATGTGCTGGCCGCCGCGCTGATGGAACACATCCGCACCGGTGGCTACAGCTACACGCTCACGCCCGGCGCCTACGGCGAGATCGATGCCCGCAGCGCGGTCGACGAGTTCTGGCTTGATCGCAAGCTGGGGTTTTGCGAACACTTTGCCGCCGCCTTCGTGGTGGTGATGCGCGCGCTCGATGTGCCCGCACGCGTGGTCACCGGCTACCAGGGCTTCGACGCCACACCCGTCGACGGCTTCCACGTGGTGCGCCACAGCAACGCCCACGCCTGGGCCGAGTACTGGCGCGAGGGCGTTGGCTGGGTGCGCGCCGACCCCACCACCGCCGTCGCCCCCGAGCGGGTGCTGAGCAACCGGCGCCTGGTGGCCGCGCCCGGGTTGATGGATGGCGCGATGGGCTTGGTTGGCCCGCGAGTGCTGGCGCAATTTCGCGAGAGCTGGGAGGCGGTCAACAACCGCTGGAACCAGTGGGTGCTGGACTACTCGCGCGGCACCCAGCTCGACTTGCTCTCGCGCATCGGTTTCAGCCAGCCGGACTGGGAAGACCTGGCCTGGCTGATGGTGGCCGCGTGTGGCGGCTTGTCGCTGGCGGCCACCGGCTGGGCCTGGTGGGAGCGTCAGCGGATCGACCCCTGGAAGCGGCAAATGACACAACTGCGCGCCGCTGTGCTGCGGCTGGGCGTGCCAAGCGCCGATCACGACTCGCCGCGCACGCTCGCGCAGCGCGTGCGCACGCAGCTGGGTGACGCCGGCGAGCCGCTGGCCCAAGGCTTCGACGCCATCGACGCCGCACGCTACGGCCGCCACGCACAAACGCGGCCCGACCCCCAGCTGACGCGCGAGTTCACCGCCCATGCCCGCCGGCTGGCACAGGCTGCAAGCGTGGTGCGCGCTCGATAATTTGCCCATGAAACTGTCATCGACCGAGGCCGCGCGGCGTGCCTGTGTGCGAGCCTGGTGGCTCGCAGCGTGTTTGGCTGTGGGCATGGCGGGCAGCAGCCCAGCCAGCGCCGCCGACGCCAGCGCAACCATCACCACCGCGCCACCAGCCAGCAAGCCCAAGAAGCCCGCCAAGCCCAAGGCCACCAGCAAGCATCGCAAATCGGCGGTGCGCTCCGACACTGACCTCGATCAAGTCATCTACGGCCGGCGCGCCGATGTGATGCAGTTCGCCGACGAGGTGGCGCAGCGCCAGGATCTCGATGTGGCCCAGCTGCGCTCAGCGCTCGCGCAGTCGCGCTTCATGCCCACGGTGGCCAAGCTGATCATGCCGCCGCCTGCGGGCACGGCCAAGAACTGGGCGGCCTACCGTGACCGCTTCATCGAGCCCCAACGCATCGCCGCCGGCGTGGCCTTCTGGCAGGCCAACGAGCGCTGGCTGAAACAGGCCGAAGATGTCTACGGCGTGCCGGCCGAGATCGTCATCGGCATCATCGGCGTCGAAACCCTCTATGGCCAGCACATGGGGGGCTTTCGGGTGATCGACGCGCTGGCCACGCTGGCGTTTGACTTTCCGCCCGGCCGCAAGGACCGCAGCGCCTTCTTCAAAGACGAGCTGGAGCAATGGCTGGTGCTCAGCCACCGCGAAGGTCGCGATCCGCTGACGGCCAAGGGCAGCTACGCCGGCGCCATGGGCATGCCGCAGTTCATGCCCAGCAGCGTGACCAAGTACGCGGTCGACTTCGACGGCGACGGCCACATTGACCTGCACGCGAACACGGCAGACGTGATCGGCAGCGTGGCGCGCTATCTGGCCGACTTTGGCTGGCAGCGCGGGCTGATCACCCACCTTCAGGTCAGCCCGCCAGCCGATGCCGCCCAACGCGCCGAGCTGCTCGCACCCGACATCCTGCCCAGCTTCACTGCACAAGAGTTCATCGACCACGGCGCGGTGTTCGGCTCACAAGCTGAGCTCGCGCGCATCGGCGGGCCCGCAGGCAGCACCCGGCTGGCACTGGTCGAGCTGCAAAACGCAGGCGCCGCGCCCAGCCACGTGGCGGGCACAGGCAATTTCTACGCGATCACCCGCTACAACTGGTCTAGCTATTACGCGCTGGCGGTGATCGAGCTGGGCGCGGCCGTGCGGCGAGCGCGGTAGACCCAAAGCACCCAGCGCACCCTGCCGAAACAACCATTGATGAGAAAAATCAACAACTGATGAAGAAAATGGAAACTATTTAACAAATCTAACTTAGTTAAATCATGTAATCTCGTTTTGTGTGAGCAGTGTTCGTTTCTGAGACCCTGGTGCGGGTGGTTGCCAACCACTGATGACGGGGGGCTGCGGCCAGCTCACGTTTTCACGAACGAGAGCCCGCATGAAAACCAACAGCTCGCTGAACCACGTTTTCCGCCTGATCTGGAACCAGTCCATCGGTGCTTGGGTGGCGGTGGCCGAGACCACACGAGGTCGGGGCAAGGCCTCTAGCGTGGGTTCGGGTGTGGCCAGCGCGGTGCTTGGTGCGGCCAGCCTCGGGCTGATGCTGCTCGGTACGCCGGCACAGGCCGCACCGGCCGGAGGCCAGGTCACCGCCGGCAGCGGCAGCGTGAGCCACAGCGGGGCCACCACCACCGTCAAGCAAAACTCGGCTGCGTTGTCGTTGAGCTGGCAAAGCTTCAACATCGGCAAGTCCGAAACGGTCAACTTCGTGCAGCCCACGGCGAAGTCAATCGCAGTCAACCGCATCCTCGACACCAACGGCAGCCAGATCCTCGGCCGCCTCAACGCCAACGGTCAGGTCTGGCTGATCAACCCCAACGGCTTGCTGTTCGGGCGCGGTGCGCAAGTCAACGTGGGTGGCCTGGTGGCCAGCACGCTGGACGTGTCGGACGACAGCCTGTCCGGCAGCACCCACCGCTTTGCAGGCGACAGCACCGCCGGCGTCATCAACCAGGGCCACATCAGCGCATCTGAGGGCGGCAGCGTGGTGCTGCTGGGCCACCATGTGAGCAACACCGGCACCATCAGCGCGCAGCTGGGCACAGTCGCACTCGCTGCGGGCAATGCCACCACGCTGCAGTTTGAAGGCAGCCGGCTGGTCAACCTGCGCGTGGACGACAACTTGCTCGACGCGTTGGCCGACAACGGCGGGCTGCTGCAAGCCGACGGCGGCCAGGTGCTCATGAGCGCCGGTGCGCGCAACTCGGTGCTGGCCAGCGTGGTCAACAACACCGGCGTGATCGAAGCGCGCACAGTCGAACAAAGCGAAGGCCGCATCGTGCTGCTGGGCGGCATGGCCGCAGGCACCACCCACGTGGCCGGCACGCTGGACGCCAGTGCTCCGAGTGGCGGCAATGGCGGGTTCATCGAGACCTCGGCAGCGCATGTGCAGGTGGCCGATGGCACGCGCATCACCACGGCCGCACCACGGGGCCAAACCGGCACGTGGCTGATCGACCCGACCGACTTCACGGTGGCCGCTGGCAGTGCGGCGCTCACCAGCAGCGGCATCGGGGCCGACACGCTGTCGACGAGTCTGGGCAGCACCAGCGTCACCATCGCGACCGACAACCTCAACGGCAACGACGCGGGCGACATCAACGTCAACTCATCGGTCAGCTGGAGCGCCAACACGCTCACGCTGAGCGCGTACAACAACATCAACATCAACGCCGCGCTCAACGGCAGCGGCACGGCCAGCCTGGCCTTCGAGTACGGCCAGGGTGCGGTGGCCCTCAACAACACCAGCCGCTACAACATCAACGCGCCGGTCAGCCTGCCGGCCGGTGACCACTTCAGCACCAAGCAGGGCAGCGATGGCACCGTGCAGGGGTGGAAGGTGATCACCGACCTGGGCCTCTCGGGCAGCACCACGGGCACCGACCTGCAGGGCATCAACCTGTCAGGGCACTACGTGCTGGGCGCGGACATCGATGCGTCAGACACCGCGCTCTGGAACGCCGGCGCGGGGTTTGCGCCGATAGGCACTGAGCCAAGCCGCTTCACTGGCAACTTCAACGGCCTGGGCCACACGATTGACCACCTCACGATCAACCGGGCCCCGGACTACTTGGGGCTGTTTGGCTACGCGGACGCAGGCTCGGAAATCCGCAACGTCGGGCTGACGGATGTGGCCAACTACACCAGCGCCACCCCCGAAAACGGCAACGCGAACCCCAACTGGGACTTCACCAACACCTGGTACGTGGTCGACGGCTCGACGCGGCCTTTTCTGCGCATGGAATACAGCACCACCATCAGCAACGCGCACCAGTTGCAGCTGATGGGCATGGACCTCACAGCGCACTACACGCTGGCGAACAACATCGATCTGGCGGCTGAACTGGCCGACAAGAGCGGCATGTGGGGTGGCAGCGCAGCCGGGTTTGCGCCGATAGGCATTGACTATGCAAGCCGCTTCACCGGCAGCTTCGATGGGCAGGGCCACACCATCGGCCACCTGACCATCAACCGGCTCGACAAGGACTTCGTGGGGCTGTTCGGCTACGCGGGCGCAGGCTCGGCCATCAGCGATGTGGGCCTCACCGATGCCTCGGTCGCGGGTCCGGACCTCGTCGGCGCTCTGGTGGGGATCAGCTTGGGCACCATCACCAACAGCTACGCGACGGGCAGCGTCAGCGGCACCACCTACGTCGGCGGTCTGGTGGGCATCAACGACGGCATCGTCACCAACAGCTACTGGAACATCACCAGCACCGGGCAAACCAGCTCGGCTGGCGGTGTAGGGCTGACGCAGGCGCAGATGACCTCGGCGGCGAGTTACGACGGCTGGGACTTCGACAACACCTGGGTGGTCTACGAGGGCCACACCGCGCCGCTGCTGCGCAGCTTCATGACGGCGCTGACTGTCACGGTGGACTACGGCGAAGGTGCGACCAAGGTCTATGACGCCACCACGGTCTACAACGGCGGCACAGTGGTCAGCTACTCGCTGGACGATGCCGACACTGCCAGGATCTATGGCGATGTGACCGGCACGCTGAGCAGCAGCCACGTGGGCAGCCGCACTGTCACCGCCGATGGCGGTCTGTACTCCGACCAGCAGGGCTACATCATTTCCTACGACACCAGCGCCAACAACACGGTGCAGGTGACGCCGGCCACGCTGACCTACCGGGCCAACGCGGCCAGCTTCTTCAACGGACAAACGCCCATAGGGCTGAGCGGCACGATCACAGGCTGGATGGGCGATGACACGCTGGCCTCGGCCACCTGCGGCTGCATCAGCTGGACGACCAGCGCGCTGAGCAGCAGCTATCCGGGCTACTACGACATCACCGGCGGCGGCCTGACAGCCAGCGACTACGTGTTCGTGCAAGCCGCAGGCAACGCCACGGCCCTGACGCTCAACCCGGCACGGCTGCCCGATGAGGTCTCGGCCGTGACCACGCAGGTGACCAGCACGCTGCCCATCATCAGGGATGAAAACGGCATCGGCTTGGCATCCCCTCGCAGGGATCCCGGATGGCGTGCGGTGGGTTTGGGCGTGCGGCTGCCCGATGACGCCGTGAGCAGCGAGGTGACCCCATGAGCATGAAGCGCCATCACATGAACCGCCCTGCCCTGGCCCGAGCCGCCTGGCTGCTGCTGGCGGTGCCGCTGGGCGCAGCAGCGCAGTCGGCCTCCAGCGTGCCCAATGCGGGCTCGCTGCTGCAGCAAATTCCGCAGCCCGCGCCGGCGGTTCGTCCCAACCGTGAAAGCGGCCTGAAGCTGCGGCACCTCGGACTTGCTGGTCGATGTGCAGTCAGGCGCAAGTGTCACCGGCCAGGTCGCGGCGGACGATCACGGCAGCCAGAACGCCGGACGCAGCCGGCTCGGGGTGACGCTCAGCCTGGACTACTCGCGCACCACTCGCGGATGGGTCGACATCAGCAGACAGTTCTGAGCGAATCAGCGCGGTGCTGTCGCCTCGGAAACCGTGCCGGGTCCTTCGATCACCTCAAGGCCGCTGCGCAGCTCCCAGCTGGATTCAAACCAGCCGGGGCCGGCAGGCAAGGCCGTAGCGAGGGCGTGGGATTCAACGCGACGGGTGTCGGGATCATGCACCGGGTGTGGCGAGGCAAAGTTAGGCAATGTCATGGCGGGCTCCTGAACGTGTGCAGGTCTGCGCTGATCAACGGCTGCCAGCTGCGTTTGGTGGACGCCACCGGCTTGCGTTGAATCGATCGCGCATCGGCCAACGGGGCCGATGACCTCAGTGTTCCGTCTGGAGAGCGAACGCGCATCCCGCTCAAGGGGTGTTTTGCAGGCCCGACGGCCCCCCCATAAGAACCCCCCCACATGGGGGATGGGCGAGGGCTGGGACAGTAATGACACCAGCGTTACGCCAACCTAGACTCGAGGGATTCCAGCCCATTCAGCACGCCTCATGAAACCCGTTGCCGCGACACCCCCAAAGTGCGCACCGCGCGAGACCTTGAATCTGCGCATGCCTGCGGCCGAGCGGGGGCTGATCGACCGGGCCGCCCAGTCCAGCGGCAAGACGCGCACCGATTTCATCCTCGGCGCAGCACGGCGCGCTGCAGAAGAAGAACTGCTCGACCGCACGGTCTTCGTGGTCAGCCCAGCGGCCTATGCCCGATTCGTGGCCATGCTGGATGCCCCCCCGGAACCCAACGAGCGATTGCGGCGCACGATGCGTACGCCGCCGCCCTGGGCCACGGCCGGATCGACGCTCGGCGATGCTCTCGGCCCCGCACCCTCTGACGGCAACACATATGCTGTCCGGGTTCGACAGCGGCGTGCCCTGACTTGGCGATTGGCTGCGCCGGCGTGCGCTTCAGCATCAGCTCACCGTGCCTTTTATCTGCGCCTAGGGCTGGTCCCTTCGCCGCTGGACCCGATGAACTTGATGACCACGCTGTCAGATTGGCGACAGGCCACAGTCGATTGACGAGACAGGTCGCCTGCAGCAAGCGGCCATTTGATGCGGCGCAGGCTCAGTCGTGCGGAATCACGCTGACTTCAAACTGCTGGCTCCTGATGCACCCGTGTTCGGCAAATTTCGAGCCACTCAGCCCTCGCCTCAGGTCGATCAGGGCGGCCCCGGGTCGCGCCAGTGCCAGTAGCGGCGCGCGCTTTCACGCACGCATTGGCCACGATTCGTTGGACCGCTTGGCGCATCGCTGCGCCATGACCACGCGCCGCAGCGCGGGCTGTCGACCACCGCGATGCCACGCTCGCGATAACGCTGCAGCACCTCGGCGGCGGGGTGTCCGTAACGGTTTCGGTGACCGACCTGAAACACCGCGATCTGCGGCGCCACCGCATCCACAAAGGCCGCCGTTGACGACGTCTTGCTGCCGTGGTGCGGCACCAGCAGCACATCGCTGCGCAACGCATCGGGCTGCTCGCGCAGCAGGCGGATTTCCTGATCGCGCTCGATGTCACCGGTGAGCAGCGCGCTGGCCGCCGCGCCTTGCACCTTCAGCACGCACGACACGGTGTTGGGCTTGCCCGCCACGTCGTAGCCCTCTGGCTGCGGGTAGAGCACCTCGAAGCGCACGCCGTCCCACTCCCAGCGCTGGCCGGCTTCGCAGCGCGGCGTGGCCAGCTGGCGCGCTTGTGCTTCGAGCAGCAGCGGGTGCTCAGGCTCGAGCGAGCTCAACACATCGCCCACCGGCAGTTGCGTGAACAGCGCCTGCGCCCCGCCGATGTGGTCGGTGTCGCGGTGGCTGAGCAGCAGCCGGTCGATGCGCTGGTCGCCGCGCGCACGCAGCAGCGGCAGCAGCACGCGAGAGCCAGCTTCCGAATCGGGCGAGTAGCGCGGGCCGCTGTCGTAGACCAGCAGGTGGTTCGCGGTGCGCACGATGACGGCCGTGCCCTGCCCCACGTCGGCGGCGACCAGCTCGAACTGCCCTGCGGCCGGCAGACCTCTCGGCGGCAGCAGCAGCGGCAGCACCAGGGCCACAGCGCTCACGCGAACCCGCCACGGCAGCGGCGTGACCAGCAGCACCGCGGCAAGCAAGCCTGCGAGCTGCGCCCACCACGGCGCCACGCCCGCCGACCACACCACCGCCGGCGACTGCGCCAGCCAGCCCAGAAAACCCCCCAGCATCGACACCAGCCAAGCGCCCACGCTCCACAGCGGCGATGCCACCGCCCCCAGCAGCGCCAAGGGCGTGATCACCAAGGTGACCAGGGGGATGGCGATCAGATTGGCCGCCAGACCCACCAGCGAAATCTGCTGAAAAAACACCAGCGTGAGCGGCGTGAGCGCCACGATGGCCACCACCTGGGTGCGCACGCCATCGGCCATCACCCGGCGCAGCGAGGTGAACCACCTCGGCCAGCCTGTGGTGGCGTCGGCGGGCGGCTGCGCCACCGCTTGCTTTTGCGAAACCATCAGCACGCCCACCGCGGTGAACGACAGCCAGAACCCGGGCTGCTGCAAGGCCCACGGATCGAGCATCGTGACCACGCTGGCCGCGGCCAGCAGCACCAGCGGCCACGGCCAGCGCAGGCCCGCGCTGCGCAAGAGCACCACCACGCCCAGCATCCACACGGTGCGCTGCGCCGGCACGCCCCAGCCCGACAGCACCGCGTAGCCGGCGGCGGCCGCGAAACCGCCCCACAGCGCGGCGGTGGGCGCGGGCAGCCACAGCGGCGCACGCGCACCGCGCCGCCAAACGGCGCCGATCAGCGCGCCCGCGCACCAGGCGAACATCGTCACGTGCAAACCGCTGATGCTCACCAAGTGGGCGATGCCGGTGCGGCGAAACAGATCCCAGTCGTCACGGTCGATCGCCGACTGATCACCCACCGCCAGCGCAGCGAGCACACCGGCGGCTCGCGCATCGCTCACCTTGGCCTCAATCGCATCGCGCACGTGCTGACGCCAGCGCTCCACCGGATGCGCCGCAGCGCGTTCGATCAGCTGGGGCATCGGCGAATCGCGCACCGAACCACTGGCGCCCACACCCTGCTCGAACGACTGCAGTTCCAGATCGAAGCCGTGGGGATTCAGCAGCCCATGAGGCCGGCTCAGCCGCGCCGTGAACTGCCAGCGCTGGCCGGCACGCAATTCGCGCTGCAGTGCGCTGGGGGCAGCATCGCCCTGAAAGCCTTGGTACCACCCGAGATGGATGCGCGGCGGCAGCGTCACGGCTTGGCCGTCGAGCACCGCCTGCTCGACATCGAAGCGAAAGCGCTGGCCGTTGGCACCGCGCTGCGGCAAGCTGGCCACCACGCCGGTGACCTGCACCGCGCGGCCTTCGAGGTTGGCGGCCAGCAGTTGACCATCGCGCATCGAAGCACGCGCACCGGTCAGGCCGAACGCCATCAGCGCCAAGCCCAGCACGGCAGCCGGCCAGCACCGGTGGAACCGCAAGGCCAGCAGCACAGCCAGCGCGCCGACCAGCGCGATCAGCCCATAGACACTCTGAGCCTGCAAGCTGTGCTCTTGCAGTTGCACTGCCGCACCGAGCGGCCAGGCCAGCCCCAGGCATGCCAAACGCCAGGCGGTGTTCACGACGGTGAATGGGGCGGCCTGGACATGCGGCGGAGTGTAGGATTTCAGCGTCTCGGCGCCCCCGTGTGCCGCCCTCTTCCCGCTTACGGATTTCCCCCATGACCGCATCTGCTTGCGTCTACGACCGCCTCAAAGCACTGGGCATCGAGCTGCCCCCGGTGGCCACGCCGGCCGCGGCCTATGTGCCGTTCGTGCAAACCGGCAACCTGGTGTTCCTGTCAGGCCACATCGCCAAGCGCGACGGCAAGGTCTGGGTCGGCCAGCTCGGGCTGAACATGGACACCGCCGCCGGCCGCGACGCCGCGCGCGCCGTGGCCATTGATCTGCTGGGCACGCTGCACGCGGCGGTGGGCGATCTCAACCGCATCGAGCGCATCGTGAAGGTGATGAGCTTGGTCAACAGCACCGGCAACTACACCGAGCAGCACCTGGTGACCAACGGCTGCTCCGAGCTGATTGGCGAGGTGTTCGGCGAGCGTGGGCTGCACGCGCGCAGCGCCTTTGGCGTGGCGCAGATTCCGCTGGGCGCGTGTGTCGAGATCGAGCTGATCGCGCAGGTGGCTGCAGCGTGAGGTCGAGCCCGACGGCTGCGCGCTGGCTGCTGGCGATCGCCGCGCTGTCGGTGGCGGGCGTCGCCGCCGCGCTGGTGTCGCAGCATGTGTTCGACATGCCGCCTTGCCCCTGGTGCGTCTTGCAGCGGGTGATCTATCTGGCGATTGCCGCGCTGTGCCTGATCGGCGCGGCGCTGCCGGTGCCGCTGGCGCGCCGCGGTGCGGGTGCTCTGGCGCTGCTGCTGGCCCTCATCGGTGCGGCTGCAGCGCTGTACCAGGAGCTGGTGGCCGCGAAGTCGGCCTCGTGCAACCTGACATTTGCCGACAAGGTGATGAGCGCGCTCGGGCTTGACAGCGTGCTGCCGTGGCTGCTTCAGGTCTATGCCAGCTGCGCCGATGCGGCCGTGGCCATGCTCGGCGTGCCCTACGCGTACTGGAGCCTGGCGCTGTTTGCCGCGCTGGGGCTGGGCGCAGCCAGGGTCGCCTTTGGCAGGCCCTGAGCCTCAGCCCGCCGCCAACCTCAGCGCCTTCGGAATCGCGTCTTGCGGCTTGCCCTTGCGGGCGCGCTTGCTGAGATAGACCGCGAGCGAGGCGCCCTTGAGCAGTTCATCGCGCGCCTTGCCGCCGCGGCCGGTGCCTTCGATGCGCAGCGCCTGCGAGAACACCGCCGCGCTGGCCAGCGCGTCGGGCGGCTCGAGATCCATCAACGTCAAGCCGCGCCCGCCGTTGGGCTGCAGCTTCAGGTCGGACAACGGGAACACCAGCAAGCGACCGTTCGCCGACAGGCAGGCCACCTGATCGTCGAGGCTGCCGGCCGATGCCAGTGCCGGCGGCAACGGCTGCTCGCCGGCTTCGAGCGTGAGAAAGGCCTTGCCGCCGCGCTGGCGAGCCACCAGATCGCCCACCTTGGCGAGCAGCCCATAGCCGCCGCTGTTGGTCAGCAAAAGAACCTGAGCGGTGTGGCCGGCAAAGTAGTGCGCCGGCTGCGTGCCCGACTCAAGATCGATCAAGGTGGTGATGGGCTGACCGTCACCGCGCCCGCCCGGCAGCAGACTGACCGGCGTGGAATAGGTTCGCCCGCTGCCATTGAGCGCGCTGCCGAACACCAGCAGCACGTCGACGCTGCGGCAGGCAAAGGTGGCCAGCAGGCTGTCACCTGCCTTGAACTGCAGGCCCACCGGATCGATCTCGTGGCCTTTGAGCGCGCGCACCCAACCTTTGGCGCTGACCACCACCGTCACAGGCTCGTCGATCACCTTGATCTCGACCACGGCCTTTTTCTCGGCCTGGATCAGCGTGCGGCGCGGGTCTTTGTCGAGCGAGCCGAACTGCTTCACGTCGGCTTCGATTTCCTTGATGACCAGGCGCTTGAGCGTGCCGGGGTTGGCGAGGATGTCTTCGAGCTTGCCCTGATCGGTGCGCAGCTCGGCCAGTTCCTGCTCGATCTTGATCGCCTCAAGCCGCGCGAGCTGGCGCAAGCGGATTTCGAGGATGTCGTCGGCCTGCCGCTCGCTCAGCTTGAAGCGCTCCATCAACGCGGACTTGGGCTCGTCGGCATTGCGGATGATGCGGATCACCTCGTCGATGTTGAGCAGCACGAGCTGACGGCCTTCGAGCACGTGTACGCGGTCGAGCACCTTGGCCAGCCGGTGCTGCGAGCGGCGCTGCACCGTTTGCAGCCGGAAGCCGACCCACTCGGCGAGCATCTGGCGCAGCGTCTTTTGCGTGGGCCGCCCGTCAGCGCCCACCATCGTCAGGTTGATCGGCGCCGAGCATTCCAGGCTGGTGTGCGCCAGCAGCTGCGTGATCAGATCGGACTGCTCGATGCGGCTGGACTTGGGCTCGAAGACCAATCGCACCGGCGCGTCCTTGCTCGATTCGTCGCGCACCGCATCGAGCACAGCCAGCACCGACGCCTTGAGCTGCACCTGATCGGCGCTGAGCGCTTTCTTGCCGGCCTTGACCTTGGGGTTGGTGAGCTCCTCGATCTCCTCGAGCACGCGCTGCGAGCTGGTGCCCGGCGGCAGCTCGGTGACCACCAGCTGCCACTGGCCGCGCGCGAGCTCTTCGATCTTCCAGCGCGCGCGCACCTTCAGGCTGCCGCGCCCGGTGGCGTAAGCCGCGCGGATGTCTTCGACGCTGCTGATGATCTGGCCGCCGCCGGGGTAGTCGGGGCCGGGGATCAGCGCGGCGAATTCATCGTCGTTGAGTTGATCGTTGCGGATCAGCGCAATGGCCGCCAGCGCCACCTCGCGCAGGTTGTGGCTGGGGATCTCGGTGGCCAGGCCGACTGCGATGCCGCTCGCCCCATTGAGCAGCACGAAGGGCAGCCGGCTCGGCAGCTGCCGCGGCTCTTGCGTCGAGCCGTCGTAGTTGGGGATGAAGTCGACCGTGCCTTCGTCGATCTCGTCGAGCAGCAGCCGCGAGATGGGTGCGAGCCGCGCCTCGGTGTAGCGCATGGCCGCGGCGCCGTCGCCATCGCGCGAGCCGAAATTGCCCTGCCCGTCGATCAGCGGATAGCGCTGCGAAAAATCCTGCGCCATGCGCACCAGCGCGTCATAGGCGGCGGTGTCGCCGTGCGGGTGAAAGCGCCCGAGCACATCACCCACCACCCGCGCACTTTTCACCGGCCGCGGCCCGCCTGCGGTGGTGAAGCTCAGCCCCATGCGGTCCATCGCATACAGGATGCGCCGCTGCACCGGCTTTTGGCCGTCGCACACATCGGGCAGCGCACGGCCCTTGACCACGCTCAGCGCGTACTCGAGGTAAGCGCGTTCGGCGTAGTGGGCCAGGGTGACCGCGTCGGTGGGGTCGATGGTGGGAGCGGTGTCGAACAGGTCGTTCATGGGGAGATTGTGTAGTTCAGGCAGGTGCGGGCGCGCGATCAGGCCGACGGGGTGCTTTGCGAAGCGAAATAAAGGAGGAGGTCGGGCGCAGCCCGGCCGGGGGACATTCGCGCAGCAGAGTGCCCCGTCGGCCTGATCGGGGTGCCAGCTCGCTCCTCGCAGCCAGCAAGACAGCTAGGCGCAACAGTGATGTCGCCTTGGTCCGATTGCGGCCATCAGCGGAAATTCGCACTTGCCCGTGCAGCGGCCGGTCAACTCACACAGCTGTCGCCCAACCGCAGAGTTGAGCGGACAACGGGTTAGGCGTCACTTCGGCGTCGCTCTGACCAACTTCTCAGCCATGCGCGTTTGCCACCCAGGACCTGTGGCTCGCCACTTCTCGATGACATTTTCGGGGAGACGAATCGAAATTAACTTCTTCGGATTCTCCGATCGAGGGCGCCCGCCCTTGTTGACCTGACCACGCTCCAGCATGTCTTCGGTCAGCTCCGGCAACTCGTCGTACTCTTCGAGCTGAATCACGTGGGCCGCTACCTTGGCCAGATCAGAGCCCAAGGAGCGGGGCGATGGTCGCTTGCTTGCGTTCATTGGCTTTCCTCATGCTGAAAACATGGCGATCCTCGCCACGCGGTGTGTAGCCGATGACGACCATTCGGTCGCGCAGCATCCCGAAGCAGATCATCCGCCTCTCGCCGTAGTCTTTGCGGAGGTCTTGGGTCTCGAAGAATCTTCCTTCAAAGACGAACCTCGCGTCGTCGAAGTCGAGTGATCGCTCAGGGAGAGTTGTGACGCGCTTGTGGGGATCGTAGCCAATCGGCACAGGTTATTGTATTTACAACAACCGAGAGGTGCAAGAGGCGATCGGTTCGTGACGCCTAACGTTCGAGCTAAGCGGGCGGCGACGGCAGGACGATGGGAAGTCCACAAGGAAGACTTCGAGCGAATCGCCTGCTTCCAGGTGCTCAAAGATGACACGAACGGGTACACGTGTCCCGATGAAAACAGGCGTTCCACCAAGGATCTCTGGGTCGGAAATGACGCGCGGGGACTTCATAGCGAGCTCCTAGCTTCGTTCGGTTTACCGCCGGGAGGAAGCCAGGAGTGCTTTTTGCTGCCTATCGTGTTCTCAGGAGACAGCTGCGTGTACGCGAGGCAGGCGCGTTCGGCGTAGTGGGCCAGGGTGACCGCATCGGTGGGGTCGGTGGCGGGGGTGTCGAACAGGTCGTTCATGCGCAGATTGTGTAGTTCAGGCAGGTGCGGGCGCGCGATCAGGCCGACGGGGAACTCTGCTTCGCGAATGTCCCCCGGCCGGGCTGCGCCCGACCTCCTCCTTGATTTCGCTGCGCAAAGCACCCCACCGGCCTGATCGGGGTGGCGCTGCGTTGTTTGCAGCTTGCAAGTTCAGCGGCCGGTCAACTCACAAAGCTGTCGCCCTGCGTTTGAGATGAGCGGCAGCGCTCGGATTGCCGGGTGACGTCCTCTCGATTGATGGGTTGGGCGTGCCTGCTCGCCATGGACCGCGCCCCCTTGAGTTGTACAATAAGACGTACTTACTCGGAGATTTTCCATGGATGCCATTACCTACTCTTCAGCGCGCGCAAACCTTGCTCGAACAATGGATCGGGTTTGCGAAGACCACGAGGCATTGATCATTACGCGCAACGGTGAACAGGCGGTTGTGATGCTCTCGTTGGAAGACTACCAAGCGCTTGAAGAGACGGCCTACTTGCTGCGCAACCCCGCCAATGCCAAACGCCTGCTTTCTGCTACCGCGCAACTGGGCGCCGGCAAAGGCGTAGAACGGAAGTTGACCGAGTGAAGTTAATCTTTGCTGACGAGGCGTGGGAAGATTACCTTTACTGGCACAAGCAAGACAAGAAGATGGTTGAGCGTATCAACAAGCTGATTGCTGAAGTGAAGCGTGAACCATTTTCTGGGGTTGGGAAACCTGAGCAGCTCAAGCACGCTCTGTCTGGCTATTGGTCTCGGCGTATCAATGACGAGCACCGAATGGTCTACAAGATTGAGGGCGGTTCTCTTCTGCTCGCACAGCTTCGATATCACTACTGAGACGCTCAACGTTCGAGCTAAGCGGGCGACAACGGCAGGACGCTTGGGCCGGGCCGGTGGCCTGAACCGCCCCGGTTTTTGAGGAGGCTCCAACTCTTGAGAAGATGGAGCCATG
>JBBAPK010000032.1:0-21679 GCA_040400875.1 Burkholderiaceae bacterium
GACGCTGCGAACCGGCCTGACGAGTCCGCCCAGATCACCGTGAGCGCGCCCACGTGGGCCGCACCGCGAGCACCGCCACCCGACAGCACCAGGCAGATCTTCGCTCGCTTGGCGGCGGCCTGCGGCTTGGCCGATTCAGCAGCCTGCGCTGGCAGCGCCACCGCGCTCAGCCCTGCAACCATGGCGGCCGAGGCCACCATCGCCCGGCTCGCGGCGCATCTGATCCACATCTTTCGCTCCTTCATGGCGAGGCCGCGCTCGCCGCACTGCCCACCGGCTCGGCACGAATGAGCCTGGAGAAGTCGGCACTCTGATCGGCCGCCTGAGCGCGCGCATTGACGTGGGCACGCCACTGGATGTCAGCAAAGGGTTCGCCAGCCGGGCCGATGGCGCCGTGTTCGTAGAGGTACTCGGGCACATGACCGCTGGCCAGGATCTTCCAGCTGAACGGCAGATGGCCCGGATTGATGCGGCTGAGCTGCCAAATGCTGGTGGTGCAATTGCTGCTGAGCGTGTTGTAGAAAACAGGCTGGTCTTTCAGCGCGTTGATCTCGCGCATGTACTCAAGGAAAAGCTGCTTGGCGCCTTCCTTGGGCATGGCGGTGCGGTAGACGTAGACATCTTCCGGCGGATCACGCCGGTAGTTGCTGCGCAGGCGGATCAAATCGCGCTCGTCGCCCACCACGTAGTTCAACTCATATTGGCGAAAAAATCCCTTGAAGGTGGAGTAGGCCTCGCCTTTTTCCTTTCGGCTTTCGATCGAAATCGCCACGTGTTCACCATCGGAAAAGGCAAAACTGAGAAAAACGTGCGCGATGTGCGGGCCCATCCAGTACACCGCCACCAGATCCACACCTTCGATCTTGCGAAGGTCGTAGCGCTTGTCGTAGTAAGCCGGCGTGTAGTCGAACTCGCTGCGGTAGTCGAAGTTGCGCATGTTGTGCACGGTGACCATGTCGCCTTCGATGGTGGCAGTGGCCAGCACGGCCGCATCGGTTTGCCAATCGCGGTCGTTGGACGGCTCGAGGCTGAACAACCAAGCCGCCAATGCAAGCAGGCTCAAACCCAGCAACCAACCGATCCAGCGAAACACGCGCCACAGCACCTTGCTCACCGCCATGTCGGCACCCGCATGAATGTCCCCAGGTCATCGAGTCGGTTCATCGCCATCCTTGAAACCACACTGGCTTGGCAGGCGCACTCCGGCGCCTCAAAGCGCCTCGCCCACCCTGCTGCGGTGGGATCATCCCATCAATTGGTGCGAAAACCATGACACGGCGATCGCACGATTCAGAAACCGTGCGGCCGGTTCGAGCAAGCTTTCTGGGGGAATCACAGCCCGGACAAGCGGGCGAAAAACTTCCCCGCCAGTTCTGCAATCGGGTAGCGCAGCAAGGCCAGCGGCAACATGGGCAGTGCCGCGCTCGCCAGCATGCCGATGAGCAGTTCCTGGCCCACGGGGATCAGGCGCATCTCGCGCACGCGGCCGATGCTGTTTTGCAAATCAGCCAGCGACTGCAGGTCGGCTGTGCCCAGCAGTGGTTCGCACTCGGGCGCCGGCCGCATCCACTTGTTGTCGAACGAGTTGACGTAGTGCGACGAGAACGACATGTAGTCCGCCAGACCCTGCGTCCTGCAGGTCCACAGCTTCGGAACGAAGACGCACAGCGGCCCGATGAACAGCACCGCTACGAGGATGAAAACGACAGCAAGCGCCGGATAGGCGGCCTCGAACGACATCGAGCCGCGGTGTATTTCCTCGGCGATCGAGGCCGACTGCACGGCCGACAGCGCAAGGATCAGCGGAGCGAATTCGGCATGCACCACCTCCAGATAGCCCAACCCGGCCACGCCATCGGGATGGGTCGGCACCAGGCGCAGCTTCAGCCGCGACACGCGCCACAGAAAGTGACACCACCAGCCCAATCGCCACAGCCAGCGCAGCATCAGGAAACGAAACACCGGCAGGCACACGCCCCAGTACCACTGGGCGGTCCACGTCAGTTCCAGTTGGGCCATCCCGTCCGGGACGCCGGTGGCGCCGAGCAGGCCGATGTGGGGTGCCAGCGCACCGATCGGTGCAGCGACGAGAGCGCACACGACATCGGGCACCCACGAGTCCTTCCAGCGGTTGCTGCGCTCGATCTCCGCCTTGAATGCAGCCATGGTCGATTCCGGCACCACGCCCGCGCTCGCGATCTCGCGCGCGAAGGCGGCCATGCTATGGCTCACCCACGTCTCGCACAGAAAAAACAGCGGCGTGGCCAGCAGCAGTCGCACGTGCCCACCCAGCACCGACATGGAAAAAAGTCGCTCGACCACCCCTTCGATCAAACCCAGCGCCAGCAACACGATCTACAGCAAGGCGCCGATCGCCAAACCAAGCCGCACGGTATGGATGTCGCCACGCACCAGCCCCAGACGCACCCCGAGCCGGTGCAGCGGACCGCCGAGCGCTGACAACTCGGGCATCGGCTCGACGGCAGCGCACGCAAGCGCCGTCACCGACGTGCGCTTGGGATCCGGACCGGCGGCGTTCGCGACCATGTCCGGCTCGAAGTCGCCGAGATGGGCCGGCAACGCGCCGGTGTCAGCCCGGGTGGGCCGCGGCGTTCAGGGCCTCGGCGTTCTTGCACAGCTTGTCCAGCATGGCGCCGGGGGTCCAGCTCTCCGGGCTCTGCCGGGGCGGGAACTCGACCATCGTCTTCAGGTACTCGGCCACCAGCGCACCCGCCGGCAGCAGCATGAAGAGCCGGTCTGCGCGCCACTTGGCATAGAACAGGTCACCCGAGACGTGGGCCTCCTCGAACGGATCGGAGCGCAGGTTGACCAGCAAGGGCAGCTTCGTCTTGACGAGATCTCGCTCCCAGGCCGCGAAACCCTCGTGCTCCTGCAATCCGAAGTGCACCTTCCAGTGGCCGTAGCGCAGCGCCATCAGGTCGCCCTCGTCGCCCCAGTAGAGAAAGCCCGGGCGGGGACTTTTCTGCTGCTCGCCCTTGAGGCAGGGCAGGAGGTTGTAGCCGTCGAGATGGACCTTGAACGTCTTGCTGCCCGCGGCGTGGCCCGCCTTGAGCTTGGCCACGATGTCGGGCTCGCCGGCTGCGGCCAGCAGCGTCGGCAGCATGTCCTGATGCGAGAACAGCTCGTTGCTCACGGTGGCCGGCCTCGCGGTCGGCGGGTGGGATCGGTGGTGTGATGGGGGCGCGGCCGGGCACATGCGCCGGATCCGCAGCGGCGGTGCGCGTCCTGCCGGCGTCCCCATGGCAAAAGCGGAATTTCTTGCCGCTGCCGCAGGGGCAAGGCTGGTACGGCCCGCGTCTGGCGTCGAGCGCGGCGACGGTCTCCATCACCTCGGCAGGTGCATGACCCTGACGCAGCAGTTGCGCCATCACATTGAAGGTCGGGCCGGTGTGCATGAAGAACAGCTCCAGCCCCGGGCACAGGTAGTTCTGGCCCGGCTCGCCGTCGCGTGACAGCGCGAAGCGATCCTTGGGGCAACCGCCGTTACACCAGTTGCGAACCTTGCAGCTGCGGCACTGGGCGGTCAGCGTGTCTTGCTTGTCCTGGCCGAATTTGCGCTGCTCGGGCGAGGTCACCAGCTTGAGCATGTGGGTGCCCTCGAATCCCTGCAGGATCTTGTAGATGGTGAAGCCGAAGCTGAGCATCGACATCGATGTGCGCACCCATGCCATCAGCGTGCGATCGGCGGCCATCAGATTGCGTGCGGACGCCAACTCGGTGCGCTGCGCGGCCAGTTCGTTGGCTGTCTTCGTCTCGGTCGGGGTCACGGCAGGCTCCATGCGGGGTCTCGTGGCTCTTGATCACTTGAACGGGCCGACACCTGAAGACTCAAAAGGCAATGCCCACACCGAGGTAGGCGCCTTTGGTCGCCAGGTCGTAGACGAAGTCGTCCTTGCGGTAATCCACCTTGAGATAGCGGTAGCCGAACTTGCCCGAAAGCGATTTCGAGAACTGGTAGCTCGCCCCGGCGAGCGCCTGCCAGGTGTAGTCGTGCTCGCCGCCGCCGGCATCGAGGTAGCCCACGAGCGTCCAGCGCTCGGCGACCGGCTGCTGCACCCGCACGCCGAGGTGGGCGTCGGCCCACGACTTGTCTCCACTGCGCGAGGTCGTTCCCGCCACGCTTTGCCCGTCAGGCGCGAACAGGCTGGCACCGATGGTCGCGCTCGCGTCGATCCTGGTGTAGCGCACGCCGCCGATCAGATCGACCAGCGTCGGACCGTCGGACACCCGGTAGGCAGCAGCCGCGCCCAGGAGGGTCTCCTTCAGCGTGACGTCTGCGTTGGCCGACCGCGCCACGCCCAGCGGCCCGGTGGTGCTCGAACTCGCCGAGTCGCTGACCTTGATGTAGATCGCGTCGAACAGCCAGCCCCAGCGCTGCTTGCGGACTTCCAGGGTGGCCATCGCGGCAAAGTCCAGCACCTTGAAGACGTCTGAAAAGCTCATGTCGACGCTCGTCTTCGGCAGTCGTCCGGCCTGGACATCGCCCTTCATCCCGGCCAGCCACAGGTAAGGCGTGAGCTCGTAGTTCCAGCCGGGTTCCTCGATCGGCGGCATGGCCGTCGCGGGCTCGAACGCGTCGGCTTCGGTCGGGGTCTGGGCCATCACGGGCGCAACGCAGGCTGTGCCCAGCCAAGCGCCCAGCGCCATGGCACTGACATGACCTCGGCACCGGGTGACCGCGCGGCTGGCGGCCTTCATGTCGCCGCTCCTGTGCGGTTCACCTCACGCTGCACCAGGGCGTTGGCAATGGCGCCGAGCAGCAACGCCTCATCGACCGGCTTGCGAAGGTAGGCGCAGGCACCACCGGCCAGCGCCAGCGCACGGGTTTGCGGCGAGTCGTGGCCGGTGATGGCCACCACCGGCACACGACGGCCCTGGCGCTTGAGCAGCGCCTGAACGTCAAAGCCGCTCACGCGCGGCATGTGCAGATCGAGCACCACACAGTCGGCTTGCAAGGCGGCGGCATCCTGCAAAAAGTCGTCGCCACACGCGTAGGCCTGCGTCGTCATGGCGGCACTGCGCAGCAGCCTGACGATGGATCTGCGCACGCAGTCTTCATCGTCGACAACGGCTATGAGCGGACATTTGGCAGGCATGGGGTGAAAGTAGCAGCCGCATGCCGGAACGGGAATTGGCCCTTGGGCCAATCACCACCGCTGCTCACGCGCGAACACGCCGGCAATTCAGCCTTGCATCGAGGCAGAAATGCCCGCCATCGAGGCCAGCTGCACAAGGTGGGCCAGCGAGCGTGCCTGCATCTTTTCCATCACGTGGGCGCGATGGACCTTGATCGTCTTTTCGACGGTGCCCAGGTCATAGGCGGTCTGCTTGTTGAGCTTGCCGGCCACCACGTAGCTCAGCACCTGAGACTCTCGAGGCGTCAGGGTGGCGAGTTTCCTGCGCACCGCCAGCACCTGGGCACGCGCGGCGCGGTCGGCGAGGTCTTTCGCCAGCGCGCGGCGCACCGCTTCGAGCAGCGCGACTGCGTCAACCGGCTTGGTCAGCAGGTCCAGCGCGCCGTGCTTCATCGCCAGCAAGGTGTTCGTCACATCAGCGCACTTGGTGACAAAGATGATGGGCGGTGCGTCACCCCTTGAACCCAGAGCATGCTGCAAGCTCAGCCCGCCCAGGCCTGGCATCACCATGTCGAGGATCAGACAGCCACCCCTTTCGCCGTCGTATTGGTCCAGGTACTCACGCGCCGACGCGCAGACCGACACCGGCAGCCCCACCGACTGCAGCAAGCGCGCGGTCGACTTGCGCACGGCCTCGTCGTCATCGATGACGAACACCATGGGTTCGGCGTGTGCAGCGTTCAAGCGCAGCCTCCCGCCACGGTCGGCACAGTGAAGCGAAAGCGGCTGCCGCGCCCGGCGTTGTGCTCGGCCCACAGGCGTCCGCCGTGGGCCGAGACGATCTGTCGACAAAGGGCCAGTCCCAGGCCGAGGCCTTCCTTCCTGGTGGTGAAGAAGGGCTCGAAGATGCTCTCGAGAGCGCCGACGGCAATGCCGCAACCGCGATCGATCACGGCCACTTCGGCGCGACCATCGGGGCGATACCCCGTGGCCACCCAGAGCTGCCGATGTTCCGGCGCCTCGCCGATCATCGATTCACAGGCATTCATGACCAGGTTCAGCAGCACTTGCTGCAGTTGCACCCCGTCGCCGCTGACGCGCGGCAGATCCCGCGCGAGTTCGACGTTGAGGCTCACTTCTTTGGTCAGCAGTTCGCTGCGAACCAGGCTGAGCGCGCCGAGCACCTTTTCGTTCAGATCAAGGGGCCCGCAGTGCATCTCGCCCCCGGTCAGCAGCAGCCTCAGGCCATGAATGATGTGGCCGGCACGGCGGTCATCCTCAACGATGTCGGCCAGGATGTCGCGCACCTGCGCAAGGTCGGGCTGCTCGTGGGCCATCAGGCGCAACGCCGCCTGGGCATTGCTCAGAATGGCCGACAGGGGCTGGCTGAGTTCGTGGGCGAGCGAACACGACAACCCGCCGAGCATGGACACACGAAGCGCCCGGGTCATTTCGCTGCTCGGGCCGGCAGATGGCGGTTGGGCCTTTGCGCACAAGGCTGGCATTTCGCGCGAGCCACTGGCAGCGGGCCAGTTCCGAAGATCCCCCGCACACGCGCCTGCCGAGCCATCGACCCTCGGCAACCATGACATGTTCATCGACATGCAGCTACTCCTTGCTCATGGCCCACCCGGTGCAGAACATATCGAACCGATCCGCAAGCGACCTTGACAGGAATCAGGCAGGCATCGATCAGGAGCAACTTGGACCAAGGTCCACTATCCAGCGACCTGCAGCGTCAATACCCTCGCGCTCAGCGAGTCAGGCAGCGGTTGCCTGATGCGGACCGGGAGAACGGCGATGCGAATTTCCAAGTGGCTGGCGACAGGCGTGTCTGCGGGGGTGTTGCTTTTCGCAGGCACGGCGATGGCTGCAGACGATGCAGCCCCTTCGGGCTTTCTAGGCGATGCCTACCCCAGGCTGGTAGACGTGCAGTCGCCCTCCAAGCAGAAGGTCAAGCGCTGGCTGGCACCCGAAGTCGTGGCAGCCAACTACGACTCGCTGATGCTCCAGCCGACGGTCCTCTATCCAGAGCCTCAGGGCACCGAACAGGCGAGCATGGCCACGCTCAACGAGATCAGGGCCTACATGGATGAGTCGCTCAAGCGAGAGCTCGCCGACGTCATCACCCTCGTCAATGAACCCGGGCCCAGGACTTTGAAACTGCGCCCCGCCATCACCGCGGCAGCCGCCAAGGACATGGGGCTCAAGCCCTACCAGTACATGCCGATCGCCTTCGTGGTGACGCTGGGCCAGACGACGAAGAAAGCCACGCTGGCCGTGGAATATGAGGTTCAGGACAGCAGCACAGGCAAGGTGATCGGCGCCGGCATGCGCGAAAGCGCCGGTCAGGACATCAAGTCGATGAAGGAAAAGCTGACGCTGGAAAACGTCAAGCCCGCAGTGGATGTCTGGGCCAAGGACGCGCGCGCATTCATCGCCGCAGGCAGTTTCAAGAAGTGACCGTCGGCAACGCGAACCATCGTTCGTGCCCACACCAGTTCACGCAAGGAGCTCTCGTCATGACACCTCGCATTTCAATCCAGTCCTCGATGAGCGGCATCTTGGCCGCCACGCTGCTGGCCGTTGTCGGCTTCGTCTGCCCGCTCGTGGCACAAGCCGCCGAGACCAGCGTCGAGCAGGAATCCAGAGCCGCGCTGAAGTCGCTGTACGAGGGCTCGCCGGGCGCGCGCTCACTGGGCAAGGATGCCAAGGGGGTCTTGGTCTTCCCCAGCGTCACCAAGGCGGGCTTCATCCTCGGCGGACAAGGCGGCAACGGCGTGCTGCTGGTCAACGACAAGGTGGTCGACAACTACAACACCGCCGCCGTCTCGGTGGGCCTGCAAGCCGGTGTGCAGTCGTTTGGCTATGTGCTGTTCTTCATGAGCGACAAGGTGCTCAAGGAATTCCGCGAAAGCAAGAACTTTCAGGTTGGCGTCGGCCCGTCCGTCGTGGTCGTCGATGCCGGGGCGGGCAAAGACCTGACCACGCTGACCGCCAAGTCCGACGTCTACGCCGTGATCTTCGACCAGAAAGGTCTGATGGCAGGCGTGGGTGTGCAGGGCTCGAAGATCACCAAGCTCGATCGCTGAGCAGGCTGTGAATCGCTCTGCGCAACTGGAACCGGCGACAAGGGTCTAGCCCCATGAACGTACACACCATCAACACCCTGCGAATCGCCACTCTGCTGACCGCCGCATGCGGCCTGAGTCAGGCGCAGGCCACGCCGATCGCGTACCCGGCCAAGGGCCAAAGCCCGGCGCAGCAGCAAAGCGACGACGGCGAGTGCTACCTCTGGGCCAAGGGCAACACCGGCATCGATCCGGCTGCGGTGGCCACGGCCCCACCACCGGCCTCTCCCGCACCCGCGCCAGCGGCCCCCGGAGGCGAGCGGGTGGCCGGTGCCCTGCGGGGAGCGGCAGTCGGCGCGATCGTCGACGGCGGCGATGGTGCGGCCAAGGGCGCCGGCGTGGGTGTGGTGGCGGGCGGTGCGCGCGCGCAGAAAAACAAGCAAACGCAGCAGGCCCAGCAGCAGCAGGCACAACAAGCCCAGCAGGCCAGCGCCCAAAGCAGCAAGCAAGCCACCATCGACACCTTCTACCGCGCCCATTCGGCCTGCATGAAAGCGCGCGGCTACACCGTCAAGTGATGGCGCGTGTGCGCAGATGGCCGCAGGCGTGCGGGCCCTCAACCAGACCACCACCGCCGCGCTCGACCGCATGGCCGCGCCGGTTCGACCCTTGGAACCTGCGGTGCAAACCCCGACCGATACGCCACGGAATTCGGGTATAACACTTGTGTCGAAACCAAACCATATCGAATCAGTTTGATTGATTTTGGCTTGAAGTCTTAGCCGCTCCGGCCCACGAAAAGCAGCCGGGCGTTCAAGTTCACAACCCACTCCATCTTCCAATGAATAAAACCACTCGAATGAATACCGGCACGCCGCGAAGCGCGCTGGCTGCTGTTGCCCTCATGGGCGTGATCGGCTTCTCCACGCAAGCCTTGGCTGCCGGTGGCGGAGCGGCGGTGTCAGACCCGGGCGCCAAAGAGGGCAAGCACTTTGATTCAAAGGGCAAGATGCCTTCGAAGTTCACCATCGAGTTGCAAAACGGCTTGAGAAAGTCGCTGCCCTTCGAAGACAAGCGCGATTTTGAAGAAGCCAAGAAAGGTTTCATCGCCGCGCCCAAGTACACCAAGATCATGGCCGACGCAGGCAACGTGGCCTGGGACATGGGCAGCTACGACTTTTTGCTGATGGGCAAGGATTTCGACAGCGTGCATCCGTCGCTGCAGCGTCAGGCCATCCTGAACATGGCCTACGGCCTGTATGAAGTCGTTCCGGGCAAGATCTACCAGGTGCGCGGCTATGACCTCGCCAACATCAGCTTCATCAAGGGCAACACCGGCTGGATCGTCTTCGACCCGCTGACCTCCAGGGAAACCGCCAAGGCGGCGCTCGACTTCATCAACGAGCAGTTGGGCAAGCGCCCGGTGGTCGGGGTGGTGTTCTCTCACTCGCATGCCGACCACTTCGGTGGGGTGCGCGGTGTGGTGGACGAAGCCGATGTGCGCAGCGGCAAGGTGCCGGTGATCGCACCGGCTGGCTTCATGGAGCACGCGGTGGCCGAAAACGTGCTGGCCGGCAATGCCATGACGCGGCGAATGTTCTTCCAGTACGGCGTCCTGCTGCCACGCAGCCCCTTCGGCCACGTCGACCAGTCGATCGGCAAAAACACCGCCTCGGGAAATCTGGGTTTGATCGAGCCTTCGAGGTATGTGTCTAAGGACTACGAGGAAATCACCGTCGACGGCGTGCGCATGGAATTCCAGAACACGCCGGGCACCGAAGCTCCCTCAGAGATGAACACCTGGTTTCCGGACCTGAAGGCGTTCTGGGCGGCAGAAAACATCACCGGCACCATCCACAACATCTACACCCTGCGCGGCGCGCTCGTGCGTGATGCGCTGGCGTGGTCCAAGCACATCAACACCGCGCTTTACCGCTACGGGTCGCAAGCCGAGTACATGTTTGCCTCGCATTCCTGGCCGCGTTTCGGCACCGATCGCATCCAGGACATCATGCGCACCCAGCGTGATGCCTATGCACACCTGAACAACGAGGTGCTGCACCTGGCCAACCAGGGCGTGACCATCAACGAAGTGCAAAACGTCTACAAGCAGCCTGACAGCCTCAAACAGCAATGGGCCGCGCACAGCTACCACGGCTCTGAGGAACACAACAGCCGGGCCGTCATCAACAGGTACCTCGGCTACTGGGACGCCAACCCGGCGACGCTGATGCCCCTGTCACCACGCGACTCTGCGCCGCTGTATGTGGAGATGATGGGTGGCTCGAAGAAGATCCTTGCCAAGGGCAAGCAACTCAATGACCAGGGCAAGTACCGCGAGGCGATGGAACTGCTCAACAAGCTGGTCTATGCCGAGCCAACCAACACCGCAGCCAAGGATTTGCTGGCGGACTCGTTCGAGCAATTTGGCTACCAAAAGGAAAGCCCAAGCGTTCGCAACAGCTTCCTGGGCGCGGCTTATGAGCTGCGCCATGGCATTCCGCAGGGCTCGCCACCCAAGTCCAGCGGGCCGGACATGATTCGAGGCATGTCCACCGAGCTGTGGCTGAACTTTCTGGGCATCAGCATGGACAGCAAGAAAGCTGCTGGCATGAAGTTCGTGATCAATCTGGTCACCCCGGACAACGGCGAGTTCTTTGCGGTGGAAATGAGCAACTCGGCGCTGACCAACATCAAGGGCAGCAAGGCCGAAAAGCCTGACCTGACGATCACCGTCAACCGCAGCGACCTTGAAAAAGTCATGGGCAGCACCACCACCTTCGACAAGCTGTTGGCTGAGGGCAAGGCCAAGTTCGAGGGCGATCGCAAGCCGTTCGATCAGCTGCGCAGCACGCTCACGCGCTTTGCCATGGACTTCGAGCTGATGCCCGGCACCAAGCCCGCCAAGGCTGCAGCCCCTGCTCCGGCAAAAGATCCGATGTCGGTGGACAACCCACCCGATTCGACCGGCGGCTGAAAACTCGCTCGACACCCCACTTCCAATGCAAAGGAAAACTCACATGAAGCTATCGATGCGCTTGTCTGGCCTGTCCCTGAGTCTGCTGCTCGCCAGCGGCGCGGCTTGGGCTGCGGACCAGACGGTTTACTCCGGTTTTCTGGGCGACGCCTACCCGAAGATGACCGAGGCGAAATCGCCGTCTGGCCAGAAGGTCAAACGCTGGCTTGAACCCGAAGTCACCGCCGCCAACTACGACGCGCTGATGATCGAAAAGACGGCGCTGTTTCCTGAGCCCGTCGGCACCGACCAGATGTCGGTGGCCACGCTCAAGGAGATCAGTGCCTACATGGACGAAGCCCTCAGGCGGGAGCTTGCGGATGTCGTGACCCTGGTCGACAAGCCCGGACCACGCACGCTGAAGATGCGCGTGGCGATCACCGCTGCGGCTGGCAAGGACATGGGGCTCAAGCCTTACCAGTACCTGCCAGTCGCCTTCGTGCTGACAGCGGGTCAGACCACGAAGAAGGCCACCCTGGCCATCGAGTACGAAGTGCAGGATGCGACCACGGGCAAGGTGATGGGTGCTGGCATGCGCGAAAGCGCCGGCCAAGACATCAAGTCCATGAAAGACAAGCTGACGCTTGCACACATCAAGCCAGCGGTCGATCTGTGGGCCAAGGACGCTCGCGCCTTCGTGGCCGCAGGCAACTTCAAGAAGTGATCGACGGCGACGCGAGCCATCGCTCGCGTCGTCATCCGACCGCACAAGGAACTCTCGTCATGACACCTCGCCTTTCAATTCAGGCCACGATAAGCGGCACCTTGGCTGCCATACTGCTGGCAGTCATCGGCCTCGTTTGTCCGCTGGTGGTCCAAGCCGCCGAGCCCAGCCTTGAGCAGGAATCCCGGGCCGCGCTGAAATCCCTGTACGAGGGCTCACCCGTCGCGCGCTCTGTTGGCAAGGACGCCAAGGCGATCCTGGTCTTTCCCAACGTGACCAAAGCCGGCTTCATCGTCGGCGGACAAGGCGGCAACGGCGTGCTGCTGGTCAACGACAAGGTGGTCGACAGTTACAACACCGCCGCGGTTTCGGTGGGCATGCAAGCCGGTGTGCAGTCGTTTGGCTACACGCTGTTTTTCATGAGCGACAAGGTGCTCAAGGAATTCCGCGAGAGCAAGAACTTCCAGATCGGTGTCGGCCCGACCATCGTGGTCGTCGATGCCGGAGCGGGCAAGGACCTGAGCACGTTGACCGCCAAGTCCGACGTCTACGCCATGATCTTCGACCAGAAAGGTCTGATGGCAGGCGTGGGTGTGCAAGGCTCCAAGATCACCAAGCTCGACCGCTGAGCAGGCATGGAAGCACGCGGCTCACAGCAGCAACCGGCTGCCACAAACGCACTCTGGCTTGTCGCGATCTGCTCGTGTTTCGTGATGGGCCCCGCCCGCGCAGACGAGAGCGTCGAGTTGGCGAAAAAGCTTGCCAACCCGATTGCCAATCTCATCAGCGTGCCGATCAAGCTGGACTGGGACACCGGGATCGGGTCAAACAACGCGGACCAGTACAACTTCGTCATCCAGCCGGTGATCCCCTTCTCGCTGAATTCGGACTGGTCGCTCATCTCGCGCACGATCGCCCCGTTCATCGAGGCCAAGGCACCGCAGCCAGGTCTGAGCGATGAATCCGGTCTGGGTGACATCACGCAGAGCTTTTTCTTTTCGCCCAAGGCGCCGACCGCGGGGGGCTGGATCTGGGGCGCCGGTCCGGTGCTGCTGCTGCCCACGGCCACCAACGACAGGCTCGGCGGCGAGAAGTGGGGACTCGGCCCGACAGTCGTGATGCTCAAGCAAGACAGCGGCTGGACCTATGGGATGCTGGCCAACCACATCTGGTCGGTGGCCGGCAGCGACAGCCGAAGCGACATCAGCAACACCTTCCTGCAACCCTTCCTGTCGTTCACCACCAAACAGGCCACCACCTACAGCGTGAACACGGAGTCGACCTACAACTGGCAAGAAAGCCAGTGGACGGTACCGATCAATGTGCAGCTGAGCCAACTCACCCGGCTCAGTGGCCAGCCCGTGAGTTTCGCGATAGGCACGCGCTTTTATGCCGAGCGACCCGCGGGCGGCCCCGACTGGGGACTGCGCTTCACGGTGACGCTGCTGTTCCCGAAGTGATGTAACCAACGAGATGCGGCGTCGGTCCTGCCGCGATCACGATCGCGGCGAAGGCAGCCACCGAGCGGGCTGGGCCGCACCGGATCAAAACGCGAAGCCGAGCCCGAGATAGATGCCCTGGGTCCTGGCGTCGTAGATGAACTGGTCTTTGTCGTAGTCGATCTTGAGAACGCGGTATCCGAACTTGCCCGTTATCGACTTCGAGAACTGGTAATTGGCACCGGCAATCGCCTGCCACGTGAAGTCCGACCCGCCGCCACCGGCATCAAGGTAGCCCACGAGCGACCAGCCCTCGGCAATCGGCTGCTGCACCCGCACCCCGGCATAGGCGTCGGTCCACGATTTTTCGGCGCTGCGCGAGACGGTCCCCACCACACCTTGTCCGCCTGACGCGAACAGGCTGGCGCCGATGGTGGCATCGGCGTTGATGTTCACGTAGCGCAAGCCGCCCACGGCGTCGACCAGCGTTGGGCCTTGCGACAGCCGGTAGGTGACGGCAGCCGCCACGACGGTTTCCTTGATGGTGATGTCGGCGCTGGCCTTGCGTGTCACGCCCAAAGACCCGGTGGTGCTGGATGTCGCCGAGTCGCTGGCCTTGAGGTACTGGGCATCGAGCAGGAAACTCCAGCGCTGTTTGCGCGCTTCAAGGCTGCCCATCACCGCGAAGTCAAGCACCTTGAAGACTTCTGAAAAGTTCATGTCGACGCTCGTCTGCGGCAACCTTCCCGCTTTGACATCGCCCTTGATGCCGGCCAGCCAGGCATAGGGCGTCACTTCAAACGTCCAGCCGGGTTCTTCGATGGCTGCGGTGGGTGCAACGGACTCGGCCGCAACTGCAGTGGTCTGTGCCATGGCAGGCGCGACACAGGCTGCGGCCAACCACGCGCCCATCGCGGCGGCTCTTACCAGACGCCGATGCTGTTGGCGCCGCCGGATGTTCACGTCAGACGCATGGGTCGCTGAATTCATGGAGATCGCTTTCAGTGGGTGGAGCCGACGCACACCACGGCGTATCGGCTGTCATGGGGGGGTGAGCGCAAAGCGACGGGGAAAACTGACGCTTACGCCTTAATTACTGTAATCGTTTCGCCCGTCAAACACGATGTCCATCGCCGTGCTTGAGCAACCTCAAGGGCATCGATGGCCGCACCACTAATCTGGGGCTCATCCGCACTCACCGGCCTTGCGCCGCCATCGCCATGAACACCCTGACCAAACTGGCTCTGGGCATATCCGGCCAGCTCAAGCCGCACCCCGTTCCCGAGACGGCGGCCATCGCCCTGCCCGCCCCCCGGTGCAGCGGCGGCATGTCGCTGATGGAGGCCTTGCAGCACCGCGAATCGAAGCGCGAGTTCTTGCCGACGGCCCTCGACAACGCAACGCTGTCCGATTTGCTGTGGGCGGCGGCCGGAATCAACCGACCCGACATCGGTGGGCGCACAACGCCCAGTGCGCTGAACTCGCAAGAGGTCCAGCTCCATGTGGCGATGCCGCAAGGACTGTTTTGCTACGAGCCTGTCGGACACGCGCTGAAACTGGAGGTGGCCAGCGACGTGCGCTGCGTCACCGGCTATCAGGACTTCGTCGACAGTGCCCCGCTCGACCTGATCTATGTGGCCAGCCACTCCCGGATGCAACTGGTGCCCGCAGCCCATCGGGAGCGCTATGCCTTCACCACGGCCGGGGCCATGGCGCAAAACGTCTACCTCTTTTGCGCTGCCCGTGGATTGGCCACGGTCACACGCGCCTGGTTCGACCATCAGGCCCTGTCGAAAGCCATGGGCCTGGAGGCCGACCAGCAACTGCTGCTGTGCCAGACCGTGGGATGGGTCAAACCGCCCGACAACGCCTGAGAGCGTCGGGCGGCCGGTCAGAACACACTCTTGAAAAACCAGAACAGCAAGCCCGACAGCAGCACCGAGGCCGGCAGCGTCAGCACCCAGGCCAACGCGATGCTGCGAACCGTGTCCTTGTTCAGACCCGAGCCGCTCGCCGCCATGGTGCCGGCCACGCCCGAGGACAGCACATGGGTGGTCGACACCGGCAGCCCGAGCACGTCGGCCAAACCGATGGTGACGGCGGCCACCGACTCGGCCGCTGCGCCCTGCCCGTAGGTGAGGTGGGTCTTACCGATCTTCTCGCCCACAGTTTTCACGATGCGCTTCCAGCCGACCATGGTGCCCAGACCGAGCGCGATGGCCACGCCCACCTTGACCCACAGCGGGATGAAGCGAGTGACGTCATCGACCGCCTTGTGATACGCCTCCACCGCCTTCAGTTCGTCGTCGGTCACCTTGAGCTGCTTTTTCTTGTCGATGAGCTTGAGCGCCTCGCCGATCAGGTACATGTCGTTGCGCAGGTTCGACACCATCGCCGTGGGTACCTCCTTCAGGGTCTTGTAGCTCTCGACGTCCTTGAGCATGCTGGTGGCCATGCCGCTCAGGGCCACGGTGGTGACATCGGTGTAGGTCTTCTCGCGCACGGCTTCCTTGACGGCTTCACGGGGGTCTGAAACCGTCAGGCCGGGCTTGGCGTAGACCTTGAGCACGGCTTCCATCTGAACCGAGGCCGTGCGGAATTGGTCCAGCTTGGCAGCATCAGGCGTGCGGTTCAGCGCAAAGGCGGTGGGCACGATGCCCACCAGAATCAGCATGATCAGGCCCATGCCCTTTTGCCCGTCATTCGAGCCGTGGGCAAAGCTCACACCGGTGCACGTGCCGATCAGCAAAGCGCGAATCCAGAACGGTGGCGGCGCATTGCCCTTGGGCGGCTCGTACAGCGCTTGGCTGCGAATGAGCGCGCGCATGGCCAGGTAAAGCAGTGCGGCGGCCACGAAGCCGAAGACCGGCGAGATCAGCAGCGCCAGACCAATTTCCTTGACCTTGCCCAGATCAACGCCACTGGTGGCCGCGCCCCCGGCCAGCAACTGGTTGGCCAGACCCACACCCACGATCGAGCCGATCAGCGTGTGCGAGCTTGACGACGGCAGACCCAGCCACCACGTGCCCAGGTTCCAGATGATCGCGGCCAGCAGCAAGGCAAACACCATGGCCAGACCGGCAGACGAATTGACCTGCAAGATCAGCTCGACCGGCAGCAGCGAAACAATGCCCCAGGCCACCGCGCCGCTGGCGGCCATGACCCCCAGAAAGTTGAAGAAGCCCGACCACACCACCGCCGCATGCGCGGGCATCGAGTGGGTGTAGATGACGGTGGCGACCGCGTTGGCAGTGTCGTGAAAACCGTTGACGAACTCAAAGCCCAGTGCGGCAAACAGCGCCAGTATCAGCAACATCCAGGGCACCGCCTGTGCATCGCCAATGTCAGCCATCAGCGAGTAAATGACGTAGCCCGCGCCAAGCGTGAGCAACGTGACAAAGACCACAGGACCCCACATTCCTGTGGGATTGCCCGATTCAAGCGGATTGATGGGCTGGGCTGGGTTTGCTGTGCTCATGGCAAGTTCCGGTAGTTGGTAACGCAACGATGCTCTTTCAAGGTGACACGGGGTTGACAAACCCAACAAATTCACCCTGCCGAACGGAGCGAATGTAGACGCTCAGCGCGACGCGATTGAATCCACCAGCGCCTCGATGTCGTTCACCGAGTCCACCAGGTTCACGTCGAAGTCCAGCGCCGAAAAATCAACCGAGAGTTCTGTCTCGAGATAAACCACCAGATTCATCATCGAAAACGAATCGAGCCGGCCGCTCAGAAAAAGCGACTCGTCGTCTGCGAAGTCGTGCGGGTCTCCATGCTTGTCCAGCGTGGATCGAAGGTACTCGCGCAGCTTGCTCTTGGCTTGGGTTTGCATCAGATGAATCCAAAAAGACTGAACAGAAAAGACGTGCGCTCGCCCAGCGTGTGATCGCGCGAGGCATCGCCAAAGATGTGCAGACAGGTCACGAACGACCACACACAAAAGAAAGAATAAATCCGCCCGGCCAGCGTCGATGACGGCCGGTGGCCCAGATTGGCACGCAGCTGTGACAGCCCCACACCCGTGGCCAGCACGGCGCTGTAAACGAGGTAGCTGCTGAAGGTTTCCACAGCCGCACCGGGCCCCAGCGTGCTGATCAGGTCGATGTCACGCACAAAGTGCCACAAGGCATTGCCCACGCCGGCAGCCATGAAGGTGGCAAAAAACATGCGAAGCCGCTGGTGGTTGCGAAACACCTTGAAGAAGGTCGGCACAAAGAAGAAATCAACCAGCAGCTCCTTGAAGTAATAGTGAAAGCGGTTGAAGTAGTCCATCAGCGTGCGCGACTCCAGCGGGCGCCACGAGCCGCGCGGCAATCGATAGCCCGCCAGCCGCGCGATGCCAATGAACAGATGCGCCCACATGGCGATCTGCAGCGACAGCTTGACCATCGACAAAATGAGCGCAGCCCAAGCGATGGGCAGCGCATAAGGCTGACCCGCCACGAACGCATCGATGGCGTCACCGAGCCGGGGAATCTGCAGCGTGTCGTTGAACAGCCAAATCAATGCATCGCGCAAGGCAAACAGCGCGTTGGCCCACAGCAAAAGCTTCACCGCCTTGAGCTGGGTGACGGCCAGCTCTGCGGGGGTCTTCGAAAGTGACTTTCGCAAGAAGGCCGCACCCTTGCCGAAGGGCAGATAGCTCGGGCTCCAAAACGGTCGCAGCGTGCCCAGTTGCGTGAGCGCCGGGTTGGGGTCGCGGGATCGCTGATCGACGATCGCGTAAGGCAAGAACCAGATGTAAGGCGTGAGCACGAACACCGCCGACCACAGCATCGCGCGCGGCAAGCCGGCAACGCCGCTCAGGCTGGCCACGCAGCACAGCAACGCTTCGAGCGCCAGCAGTGTGATCAGCGGCCGCCGCGCCAGCATCGACTGCGGCTGCAACCGCACCCACTGCAGCGCCGCGGCCGAGCCCAGCAGCACCAGCAGCAACCAGCCGATGGCCAGCGGAAGCGCGGCCGCATCGGGCAGCTGCTCCTGATGCAGCACGGCGGTGATCCGATCGAGCGTGTCGTTGCCGCCCAGCCCTGTTTCTGCAAAGGCCATCAGCCAGGTGGCTGAAAACAAAATGGCTGCGCGTGAGTGGGTCCAGATCACGGCCGACATCGCCGCAGCCACTGCGAGCACCGCTTGCCACACGCCGAGATGGGCGGCGATGGCCACCAGCGCGATCAGCGCAATGGCCTGTTGCCCAAGCGACGTTTGCGCACGAGCGACCCAGGCCTCGCGCTCATCGATGGCCAGAAAGCGCCGCAGGCGGCTGGTGTCGGATGATCTGCTGGTGAGCGCTGCTGATGGCGTCATGCCGCTTGTGCTTCGAGCCAGCCGCGCAGCGCCCGCCTGTCAACCTTGCCACTGGCGTTGATGGGCATGTCTTCGAGCGCGATCACGCGGCTGGGCAGCATATAGGCAGGCAGGCGCAACCTGAGCGCACTGACCACAGCCGCCTCATCGACCACTGCCGCGCCAACGAAGGTGACGATGCCGCCGGCCACACCGTTGTCCATCGGCCAGGCGACCGCGCTGGCCAACGCGTGGCCACTGACCTCGCGCAAGTGCGCATCGATTTCCTCGAGCTCGACGCGGTGGCCCAGCACCTTGATCTGGTTGTCGATGCGCCCCAGGCAATGAAACACGCCCGATGCATCGCGCATGCCGAGATCGCCCGATCGATACCAGCGCTTGCCGTTGACGACCGGAAAACGCGCTGCAGTCAGCTCGGGCGCGCCCAGATAACCCTGGGCCAGCTGGACGCCGCAGATGACCAGCTCGCCGGGCGAGCCGTCGGGCAGCGGCTGGTCGTGTTCATCGATGACCATGAGTTCGTGGTTCGCAAACGGCACACCGATGGCAATGACGTCACGCCCGGGCGACAGCGGCAGCGGTGTGGTGACGGGCTGCGCGGTGCAAAAGACCGTCGCCTCGGTGGGGCCGTAAAGCGCAGCGATGGCGCTGTGCGGTGCTGCAGCCTGCCAGGCCTTGACGATGCCTTCGGGCACCGGCTCGCCGCCAAAGATCGTCAAGCGCAGGTCGGGCAGGCTGGCGGGCGCCAAGGCCTTGATCTGGCGCAGCATGCCGGCCAGCGATGGCACCGAGGTCCACAGCGTCAGGCGCGACTCGCGCGCAAACTTGACCGCACCCATCACCATGGTGGCCGGCAGGATGTGCAAAGACGCACCCGCCTGCCAGGTGGAAAACATGTTGTGCACCGACAAGTCGAAGCCCAGCTCGCAGGCCTCAAGCGCGCGGTCGCTGCTCGTGAGGCTGAATCTTTCGACCACCGCCTCGACGTAATGGCGAACCGCCGCCAGACTGATCATCACGCCCTTGGGGGCGCCGGTCGTGCCCGAGGTGAAGATGATGTAGCCAGTGTCCGATTCGGCCATCGGCGCCGGCTGCGAGGCCGTGACCCGGTCAAGCGACGCCATGTCGATGACTTCAACGCGGCCCGAACGGGCTTCGATCGGCTTGGTTCCGGCGTGGACGACCAGCGCAGGACAGCGCGCCAGCAGTCGCTCACTGAGCAGCATCGCGCCCGCGTCGTCGGTGACGATGGCCGAGAAATCGCACTGCTCGAACAGGTTCAACAGCCGCTCTTGCGGCAGCTTCAGACCGAGCGGCACATAAGTCGCCCCTGACCAGCACGCGCCCAGCGTCGCGACACAGGCTTCGATGCCGCGCGAGGCGAGGATTCCAACGCGAGGTGGCTGAGCGCCGTGGGTCGTGGGGGTGGCGCGACTGGCAAGGCAAGCCCCGATTCGCGCAGAGCGCTCGGCGAGCTCGCCATAGGTCAACGTGCGCCCTTGGCAGGCGAGCGCGAGTGCATCGGGGGTGATCAGACTGTGGCGGTAAACAGCTGAGGCAAGGTTGAAATTCGTCTTCATGCAAAGGGGCGCTGGTGACGCCGCGAACGCGGCTGGTGAGCGTTTGCGCCGGGGTTTCGGCTGCTCAAGGCAGATTATTCTCAGGGCGTTTGATGGCACGACACTGCTGCAAAGGGCGATGGCCAGGACACCACCGCGCGAACCGATTTTTCAAGCCACCCCAACGGAGCGAAACAGGTCATGCAAATCAACTCAACGCGCGCAGGCGACCAGCTGAAGCTCCAGTTGACGGGCAGGCTCGATGGCACGACTGCCAAGGCGCTTGAACAAGAGCTCAAGCTCGATGGCGTTCAACAACTCGTGCTGGACCTCGACGCCTGCACCTTCATCTCCAGCGCCGGACTGCGCGAGGTGCTGCGAGCGCAAAAGCAACTCGCCACGCTTGGCGGCACCATGGTGCTGACCAACGTGTCGCGCGGCATTCAAGAGGTGCTTGACGTCACTGGACTGTCCCGGCTGGTGCAGTGCAAGCCCAAGCTGCGGCAGATTTCCATCGAGGGGCTGGAATTTTTGTCCGAGGGCGTGTGCGGCGAGTGCTTTCGGCTGGACGAGGAAACCATCGTCAAGCTCTACCGCGAAAGCATCGCGCCCGAGATCGCCGAGAAGGAAAAAGAGTTCGCGAAAGCCGCCTTTGTGTCGGGCATACCCACGGCCATCTCGTATGACGTGGTGGCTTGCGGCAATCGCACGGGTGTGGTCTACGAAATGCTCGACGCCACGCTGTTCAGCGCGGTCATCAAAAACGATCTGGCCCACATCGAGCAACACGCCCAGACCCTCGCGCAGATCGCCATGAACTTTCACGCGACCGTGGCCGACCCCAAGGTGTTTCCCGACATCAAGGAAAGCTTCAGGGGCTACATCGACCAGATGAGCTTTTTCATGTCGGCCGACGAGATCGCCTTCTTGCACCGCAAGCTCGAATCCATTCCCGACGCCGACACCTGCATCCACTGCGACTTGCACACCAGCAACATCATGATCCGCGCCGGCGAGCCGGTGGTCATCGACATGGGCGATGTGTCCCGCGGCCATTACCTGTTCGACATCGGGCTGATGGCGACCATCTACGGCGTGCCCGAACTCGGGATCTGCGAGATGGCCACCAAGCTGCCCAGCGATGAAGGCGTGCGCTTGTACGACCACTTTATTCAGCACTACTTCGCGCACAAGACGGCCGACGAGCTCGAGTTTTTCCAGCGCAATGTGCACTTCCTGGCTTCACTGCGGCTGATCTACGCCATCACCTTCGCGCCCCGGCTCAAGCAGCAGCTGGCCGCGTCGATCCGCAGCGTGCTGCTGCCGAAGATGATGGCCAGCGATGCGGCGCCTTGACATCGCCAGCCACCACAACGCAAAACGGGAGCCTAGGCTCCCGTTTTCATTCGCGTTCAGTGCTCAAGCCAGCCTGGCTTTGCGGCGTTTGACCACTGCGCCCATCAAACCCAGGCCCGCCAGCAACATGGCATAGGTTTCGGGTTCAGGAATTGGTGCCAACGGCAC